>NZ_JBMEZK010000013.1:0-99402 GCF_048822715.1 Klebsiella sp. C239
TTGTCCTCCGGCGAGGGTGCCGACATGCTTCCCCCGGTGGCGCTGCGCTTACCGGGGCTACGGATCTGACATGGGGCTACGCCCCTGTGTCGCGGACAAGCTAAGCAGCACTGACTCAGGGAAAAATATCGCCTGAAGTTCTGCTACTGCTTCGCTAACCAGCCGACAATAAATGTCGCAATCTGCGGAATATTATTTAAATCCAACAGCGGAAGTGAGGTCGCGATCGATACATCGCTGGCCACGGCGATGGTATGATCATCCATCGTTAACTCTTCCACACGATGGCCGCTGTTTTGCCGAAAAAGCAGGATCTTAGGCACTGCTTCATGCTTGAAACCCTCGACCAAAACAAGGTCCAGTCTGCTGGCATCCATTCGACTGACCAGCCATGTGAGATCTAATTCCGGCTTCTCGGGTGTTTCGGTCATCAGCGCCCACCGCTGTTCGCTGGCGACAATGGTTTGCGCAGCGCCCGCCTTGCGCAATTCATAGCTATCTTTGCCCGGCTTATCCACGTCCATATCATGATGGGTATGCTTGATCAGACCAGGGCGTAATCCTTGAGCGCACAGCTCAGGAATGAGACACTTTAATAATGTCGTTTTCCCTGTACCGCTCCAGGCGGCAATCGCTAATAGCGGGATCATGATGGCTCCTGCATACGTTGCAAATCCTCGAGCGTATTCACATTCATAAAAGCCGATTTTACCTCGCTGAAGCTAACCGGATGGCCGCCCATCTGGCGCATGAACACCATTACCCGGCGTTCGCCGCTAGCAAGATAGGCCTCCAGATGCGGAATAATTTGCCGATGCGCCAGCGCAACGGCGGGATGATCCCGTTCGCCGTCATGGGCCCAAACCACCGGCGCAGCGCTTTTTTGCTGGATAAAGCGCTCAACTAAAAATGACGGAATGAAGGGCGTGTCGCAGGGGCAAAAAACAAACCATGGACTCGCGACCTGCTGCATCACAGCAAGCATACCGGCTAAAGGACCCGGGTACCCCGCCTGCGTATCACGAAACACCGGATATCCACTGGCTTGCCACTGCGTAAGGTGACGGTTGGCGCTAATCACTAACTCATCTACCTGCGGAGCTAATGCCTCCGCGACGTGTCGCCAGAGAGGACGTCCATTGAGCAACTGTAATCCTTTATCAATGCCGCCCATTCGCGTGGCCCTGCCGCCCGCCAGCACGACGCCGGTTATCGCCTCGCTTTGCATATGAATATCGCCTCTTTCATTGTGGGATTGACCCTGTTAACTTGTCCCTATCAAGAGTAAGGAGCATGACCATGAAATGTAAACGTCTGAATGAAGTAATTGAACTCCTCCAGCCCGCCTGGCAGAAAGAGCCTGAACTGAACCTGATGCAATTTTTGCAGAAGCTGGCGAAAGAGGCCGGCTATGATGGCGAACTGAGCGATCTTTCCGACGATATTCTGATCTATCACCTGAAGATGCGTGACTCTTCAAAAGATGCTGTCATCCCGGGTATTCAGAAGGATTATGAAGAGGACTTTAAAACCGCGCTGTTGCGCGCCCGCGGCGTAATAAAAGAGTAAAAGGTTGTAAGCGCTGCCGCGTAAAGCGCAATGAGATGATATCCTGAACTATTCGTACGATTATCGGATGTCAGGATGCACGATAAGGCTTTTACTTTTCAGACGCTTCGCCCGGATACCATTATCGATGGATTATTCGATCTGGGTATGCGGGTGGACTCCGGTCTTACCCCGCTGAACAGCTATGAGAACCGCGTTTATCAGTTCCAGGACGAAGAGCGTCATCGCTATGTGGTGAAGTTCTATCGTCCTGAGCGCTGGTCGGCAGCGCAGATCCTTGAAGAACACCAGTTTGCGCTTCAGCTTGTAGAAGATGAAGTGCCTGTTGCTGCGCCGCTGTTATTTAACGACAGTACGCTTCATCAGCATCAGGGATTTTATTTTGCCGTTTTCCCAAGCCTTGGCGGCCGACAGTTCGAGGCGGATAACCTTGATCAGATGGAGTGGGTTGGCCGTTATCTTGGGCGCCTGCACCAGACCGGGCGCAAACAGCGCTTTTCTGTGCGTCCGGAGATTGGCGTGCAGGAGTATCTGCTGGAACCGCGCCAGGTATTTGAACAGTCGACGCTTATCCCGTCAGGCCTGAAGGCCGATTTCCTGAAGGCGACCGATAAACTCATCGCTGCCGTCATGACCCAATGGCACGGCGGCGGGACTACTTTGCGCCTGCATGGTGACTGCCATGCAGGCAATATCCTCTGGCGCGATGGGCCGCTGTTTGTTGACTTAGACGATGCGCGAACCGGCCCGGCGATTCAGGATCTGTGGATGCTGCTCAATGGCGATAAGGCTGAACAGCGTATGCAGCTGGAGACCATCGTCGAGGCCTATGAGGAATTCAGCCCCTTTAACAGCGATGAAATCGCGCTTATTGAACCTTTACGCGCCATGCGACTGGTTTATTATCTGGCGTGGTTGCTCAGACGCTGGGACGATCCGGCTTTCCCGGTTAATTTCCCCTGGTTAACCGGGGAGGATTACTGGCGAGGGCAGACGTCTACTTTTCTCGAGCAGGTGAAGGTTCTACAGGAACCCCCGCTTCAGTTAACGCCAATGTATTAATGTGATATATCCAGGAGAGAGTAAATCATGAAAAAAGTTTGGCTGGCGCTGGCTGGTATGATTCTGGCTTTTAGTGCATCCGCTGCCCAGATCACCGACGGCAAGCAGTACATCACCCTTGATAAGCCGGTTGCTGGCGAGCCACAGGTGCTTGAGTTCTTTTCATTCTACTGCCCGCACTGCTATCAGTTTGAAGAAGTGCTGCATGTCTCTGACAGCGTGCGCCAGAAACTGCCAGAAGGCACCAAAATGACCAAATACCACGTCGAGTTCCTGGGGCCGCTGGGCAAGGAGCTGACGCAGGCATGGGCTGTTGCCATCGCGCTGGGCGTTGAAGATAAAATTACGGCGCCGATGTTCGAAGCGGTGCAGAAAAACCAGACCGTGCAGAGCCTGGCTGACATTCGTAAAGTGTTCGTCGACGCTGGCGTGAAAGGGGAAGACTACGATGCCGCATGGAACAGCTTCGTGGTGAAATCTCTGGTCGCTCAGCAGGAGAAAGCGGCAGCCGATCTGCAGCTGCAGGGGGTACCGGCTATGTACGTCAATGGTAAGTACCAGCTGAACCCGCAGGGGATGGACACCAGCAATATGGATGTCTTCGTCGCTCAGTATGCGGATACCGTGAAGCAGCTGGTTGAGAAGAAATAAAAAAAACGCCGGTCACTGACCGGCGTTACTCTATCTGTTTTACCGTGGCGTCCTTTCTTTGTCCCGCATGATGTCAGTTAACTGACGGTCTTTCTCTTCCCACAGCCCATTCAGCCAGCGCTGGAAGCCACGCTTAAAGTTCTTATCGTTGACGTAATCGCCGTGTAGCTCCTCGCCAATCGGTACCAGATTGATACGAACCACAATGCGCGTCAGTCGGCCGCTTAACATGTCGTAAAACGGCCTTGCATTATTTTCCGGGTAGCACAGCGTAACGTTCAGCAGTTTATCGAACTGCGAACCGAGAACATTGAGCGCCATGGCAATACCTGCCGCTTTCGGTGGTAAAAGATTGTGGTAAGGGGAGCGCGTCTCGCGCTTTTTTGCGTCGGTAAAACGCGAGCCTTCCACGAAATTGACGATAGTCGTCGGATGTGAGCGGAATTTCTCACATGAACGGCGGGTGGTTTCGACATCTTTACCACGGCGTTCCGGGTGACGAATAAGATAGCTACGCGAATAGCGGCGCATAAAAGGCATATCCAGCGCCCAGCAGGCGAGACCGATGAACGGTACCCACGCCAGCTGTTGTTTAAGGAAGTACTTATTCATCGGAATATGCTTGCGGAACAGTACGCACAGCACCACGATATCTGCCCAGCTGTGGTGGTTGCTGATCAGCAGATACCAGTTCTTTTTGTTCAGGCCTTCCAGACCCTGGACGTCCCATTTTAGCCAGGGATTGAGATGCAACAGCAGCGCCAGCCCTTCGCACCAGCAGTACATCATAAAATTGCAAAAAACGGATATAGAGCGCCATACCGCTGGAATGGGGACCAGCAGTTTAATCAGCCCGGCGACGATGATCGGTACAGAGCAGATAACGGTGACTAAGATGGTTAAGGCGATACTCAGCGGAAGTGTTATCGCAGCGAGTAATCTCGACATAGTTAGTTTATTCAGAAAGTTAGGCTGACAAAGAGCGCCTTTAAGCTGCGCAAGGGGCTGATTTTACCAGAAAACGCGGCAAATGACGGGTCTTACCAGAACAGAAAAAAACAAGGATCTTCTATCCACATGGAAGATTAGGTCATCAAATTAATGCCTGGATCGTTGATCTGTTTTTAAGTGATTGATAAATAGTGATTAATACTATTTATTCATTTATTTCCCGGGGCGGATAAGCTGACGTTGTAAAACTATGCACAAAGTTATCCACAAGCTAAGTTGTCGCGCGATCGCGACGATCGTTGAATCTTTTCCGCGAAATGCGGGAAAAATTCAGGATTTCATGCCCGTCTGTGGCATCCTTTATCCATAATCTGATAAACAGGCACGGAAATTATGGTTCAGATCCCAGAAAACCCTCTCATCCTCGTTGACGGCTCCTCCTATCTTTATCGGGCGTATCATGCGTTTCCGCCGCTGACTAACAGCGCAGGGGAGCCCACCGGGGCTATGTACGGCGTACTGAATATGCTGCGCAGTTTGATTCTGCAGTATCAACCGACTCATGCCGTCGTGGTCTTTGATGCGAAAGGGAAAACCTTCCGTGATGAATTGTTCGAACATTACAAATCTCATCGCCCGCCGATGCCGGACGATCTGCGCGCGCAGATTGAGCCGTTGCATAAGATGGTGAAAGCGATGGGGCTGCCGCTGATGGCGGTCCCGGGCGTCGAAGCTGACGATGTGATTGGCACCCTGGCGCGGGAAGCGGAAAGGGCCGGACGTCCGGTGCTGATCAGTACCGGCGATAAAGACATGGCCCAGCTGGTGACGCCGGGGATCACCCTGATCAATACCATGACCAACACTATCCTCGGGCCGGATGAGGTGGTTACCAAATACGGCGTCCCGCCGGAGCTGATTATTGATTTCCTGGCGCTGATGGGCGACTCCTCGGATAACATTCCTGGCGTGCCGGGTGTGGGCGAAAAGACCGCCCAGGCGCTGCTGCAAGGCCTTGGCGGCCTCGATACGCTGTATGCGGAACCGGAGAAAATCGCTGAACTGAGCTTCCGCGGCGCGAAAACGATGGCGGCGAAGCTGGAGCAGAACAAGGAGGTGGCTTATCTCTCTTATCAGCTGGCGACCATCAAAACCGACGTCGAGCTGGAGCTCACTTGTGAAGAGCTTGAGGTGCAGCCGCCGGCGGCAGACGATCTGCTGGCGCTGTTCAGACAGTATGAGTTTAAGCGCTGGACCACCGACGTTGAAGCCGGGAAATGGCTGCAGGCGAAGGGGGGCAAACCGGCTGCGAAACCTGCAGTGCCCGCAGCAGCAGCAGAAGTCGAAGAAGAGGTTGAAGCCGCTACTGCACTTTCAGCAGAACACTATGTCACTATCCTTGATGAGGCCACGCTGCTCACCTGGATCGATAAGCTGAAGCAGGCGCCGCTCTTTGCCTTTGATACGGAAACCGACAGCCTGGATAACATCTCCGCCAACATGGTCGGCCTTTCATTCGCTGTTGAGCCGGGCGTGGCCGCCTATGTCCCGGTAGCGCATGATTACCTTGATGCGCCGGACCAGATCCCGCGTGAGCGCGTGCTGGCGCTGCTTAAACCGCTGCTGGAGGATGAGAAGCTGCTCAAGGTTGGGCAAAATCTCAAATACGATCGCGGCATTTTGGCTAATTACGACATTGAGCTGCGCGGGATTGCGTTCGATACCATGCTGGAATCTTACATTCTCGACAGCGTGGCGGGCCGCCACGATATGGACAGTCTTTCCGACCGCTGGCTGAAGCATAAAACGATTACCTTCGAAGAGATCGCTGGCAAGGGTAAGAATCAGCTCACCTTTAACCAGATTGCGCTGGAAGAGGCTGGTCGCTACGCGGCGGAAGACGCCGACGTCACGCTTCAGTTGCATCTGAAAATGTGGCCGAAGCTGCAGCAGCATGAAGGTCCGCTGAATATCTTCCAGCACATTGAAATGCCGCTGGTGCCGGTGCTGTCTCGCGTTGAGCGCAATGGCGTTAAAATCGACCCCGCCGTGCTGCATGCGCACTCGCAGGAAATTGCCCAGCGCCTGGTTGAGCTGGAGCAGCGGGCGCATGAGATCGCCGGGGAAGCGTTTAATCTCTCCTCCACCAAACAGCTGCAAACGATCCTGTTTGAAAAACAGGGTATCAAACCGCTGAAGAAGACGCCGGGCGGCGCGCCGTCAACCTCTGAAGAGGTACTGGAAGAGCTGGCGCTCGATTACCCGTTGCCGAAGGTGATTCTGGAGTACCGTGGGCTGGCGAAGCTGAAGTCGACCTATACCGATAAGCTGCCGCTGATGATTAACCCCAAAACGGGCCGCGTGCATACCTCCTATCATCAGGCGGTTACCGCCACTGGCCGTTTGTCGTCTACCGATCCAAACCTGCAAAATATTCCGGTGCGTAACGAAGAAGGGCGCCGTATTCGCCAGGCGTTTATCGCGCCGGAAGATTACGTCATTGTCTCGGCGGACTACTCGCAAATCGAGCTGCGCATTATGGCGCACCTGTCGCGGGATAAAGGCCTGCTGACCGCCTTCGCGGAAGGGAAGGATATTCACCGGGCGACGGCGGCTGAAGTGTTTGGCTTACCGCTGGACAGCGTCAGCAGCGAACAGCGGCGCAGTGCGAAAGCTATCAACTTCGGTCTGATCTATGGCATGAGCGCCTTTGGCCTGGCCCGCCAGCTGAACATCCCGCGTAAAGAAGCGCAGAAGTACATGGATCTTTATTTCGAGCGTTATCCGGGCGTGCTGGAGTATATGGAGCGCACCCGCGCACAGGCGAAGGAGCAAGGTTATGTTGAAACGCTGGATGGCCGTCGACTCTATTTACCGGATATCAAGTCCAGCAATGGCGCTCGTCGCGCCGGTGCGGAACGTGCGGCGATTAACGCCCCGATGCAGGGGACGGCTGCGGATATCATCAAGCGGGCGATGATTGCCGTTGATGAATGGCTGCGCAGCGAGAAGCCTCGCGTGCGGATGATCATGCAGGTTCACGATGAACTGGTCTTTGAAGTGCATAAAGATGAGCTTGATGCCGTATCGAAAAAGATCCACGAACTGATGGAGAACAGCACTACGCTGGCGGTACCGTTGCTGGTGGAAGTGGGCAGCGGAGAAAACTGGGATCAAGCGCACTAAGTATACAAAGCGCAACGCGATTTTCTGTAAGTAAGCAACATAACTTATAGAGTTTTGTGAGGATCATTTGAATTTGCTATGTAAATAGTGAAAAAAAACTACAAAAAATGCTTTATCCGTGAGCGAAAGAAGAGTAGAGTTATTCGCGTAGGGTACAGAGGTAAGATGTTCTATCTTTCAGACCTTTTACTTCACGTAATCGGATTTGGCTGAATATTTTAGCCGCCCCGGTCATTTATGACCGGGGCGTTTTTTATTGCGCGAAAGAAAAGTGGCAAAGGAACAGGACACGCTTGTGCTTGATTCTGGAGAGGAACTCGGATAAGGCGCGGTACGCTCTTATCCGGCTGTTCGTGACGATTACTCGTCTGCGGCGCGCTCTTCTTCCTGCGGTGGGATTTCGTTAAACCAGCTATCCAGCTTCTGTCGCAGCTTATCCACGCCAGATTTTTTCAGCGAGGAGAAGGGTTCAACCTGGACATCGCCATTGAAGGCCAGTACCGCTTCACGCACCATATTCACTTGCGCTTTACGCGCGCCGCTGGCGAGCTTATCGGCTTTGGTCAGCAGCACCAGCACCTGAATATCGCTTTCTACCGCCCATTGGATCATCTGCTGATCGAGATCTTTAAGCGGGTGGCGAATGTCCATCAGAACCACCAGGCCCTTCAGGCACAGACGTTTTTCCAGGTATTCTCCCAGCGCGCGCTGCCACTTGATCTTCATCTCTTCCGGGACTTGCGCATAACCATAGCCGGGCAGGTCGACCAGGCGTTTGCCTTCGGCAACTTCGAACAGGTTAATCAGCTGTGTACGTCCGGGCGTTTTGGAGGTCCGCGCCAGGCTTTTCTGGTTGGTCAGCGTATTCAGTGCGCTGGATTTTCCCGCATTGGAGCGGCCGGCGAATGCCACTTCAATACCAGTATCGGCAGGAAGATGGCGGATATCTGGCGCGCTGGTGACAAAGTGCGTCAGTTGATAATTCCAGTTGGTCAAGACGGTCGTCTCCGTTAAAACAGGCTATGGCAGGGATTATACCTGAACAGCAGAAAAAGGCTGTTTTTACCGCACGCCGGTTCTGTAAGTAAAAACCCTGCACTTTGTGAGACATTGGCTATTCTTCGTATAGGACATGCCTGAGAAAAATAAGGCCAATAAATCATAACCATATGAAACTAAATAAATTATAAAAATAGAGGAATCTGAAAGTAGATTTTTAACGGCCAGACTGGTTGTCGATTTTTGTCAACACGGTAAAGTAATACACAACGGCGAGGATGCTGAAAAGGATGAGGACTCAGGACGAGGGGTCAGGAAGCGCCAGGAGGCGAAGACCACAGGATTGTCAGGATGACACGCGTTTTGGAAACGTTTCAAAGGGAAAAGGAAGAAACAGGGACCGTTGGACGCTAAGGGAAAGACAGGGTAAGTCGTTAGCGAACAGGGAAAGAAGAGCCCGTTAAGGGTGGTCAGTGAGGAAAAAGGCGACAGAGTAATCTGTCGCCTTTTTTCTTTGCTTGCTTTCTGCTAGATTCCGCCTCAATTCTATACTGAATAATACTGTCTGAAGATTACACACCATGAAAAAACCGACATCCGCCACCCGTGGCAAATCCGGCCGCAAGTCGCGTGAAGAGTTAAATCAGGAAGCTCGCGATCGCAAACGGCAGAAGAAACATCGTGGCCACGCGGCAGGAAGTCGCGCGAACGGCGGCGATGCGGCTTCAGCGGGTAAAAAACAGCGCCAGGCGCAAGATCCGCGCGTGGGCAGCAAAAAACCAATCCCGCTGGGCGTGAGCGAAAGCAGCGCTCCAGCTCCCAAGCAGCATAAACCAAAGAGCGAGAAACCTATGCTTTCACCGCAGGCTGAGCTGGAGTTGCTGGAGAATGATGAGCGCCTGGACGCGCTGCTGGAACGTCTGGAAGAGGGCGGTACCCTGAATGCTGAAGAGCAGAGCTGGGTGGATGCCAAACTGGATCGTATTGATGAGCTGATGCAGCAGCTCGGCCTCTCTTACGATGACGAAGATGAAGAAGAGGAAGAGCGTCAGGAAGATATGATGCGTCTGCTGAAGGGTGGAAACTAACATTTGCATCCCATCGGATCCCCGGTACTGCTTATAACCCTTCTGGTTATATGTTATCTGCTGTGGTTATTCGTTAAACTACGACGGTTGTCGCGGCGTCAGAAATGGCTGCGCAACCGGCTCATGACCCGCGGTGCGGTGGGGCCGGGACGGCGTACCCGTCGGCGGCACCATCGGAAGGAGTGAGCATGTCTGAGCAGATAATCGACTGGGATCTGGCCCTGATCCAGAAATATAACTATTCCGGGCCGCGTTATACCTCGTATCCCACCGCGCTGGAGTTTTCACCACAATTCGGCGCGGCGGAATTCGATGCCGCTGTGGCCCGTTACCCACAGCGCCCCCTGTCGCTGTATGTGCATATCCCGTTTTGCCATAAGCTGTGTTATTTCTGCGGATGCAATAAGATCGTCACCCGCCAGCAGCATAAGGCCGATCAGTATCTCGATCTCCTTGAACAGGAGATCATCCACCGCGCGCCGCTGTTTGCCAACCGTCAGGTTAAGCAACTGCACTGGGGAGGCGGCACGCCGACCTATCTCAATAAGGCGCAAATCAGTCGCCTGATGGATCTGTTGCGTACCCATTTTCATTTCAGCGCCGAAGCCGAGATCTCTATCGAGGTCGATCCGCGTGAAATCGAGCTGGATGTCCTCGATCATTTACGCGCTGAGGGTTTCAACCGCCTGAGTATGGGCGTGCAGGACTTCAATAAAGAGGTTCAGCGTCTGGTTAACCGCGAGCAGGACGAAGCGTTCATCTTTGACTTGCTTCGCCATGCGCGGGAGATTGGATTTACTTCGACCAATATCGACCTCATCTACGGCCTGCCGAAGCAAACGCCGGAGAGCTTTGCCTTCACCCTTCAAAAGGTCGCCGAGCTCAACCCTGACCGCCTGAGCGTGTTTAACTACGCGCATCTGCCTACGCTCTTTGCCGCACAGCGCAAAATTAAAGATGCCGATCTGCCCTCCGCTGAACAGAAGCTGGAGATCCTCCAGGAGACCATCGGCTCGCTGACGGCGGCGGGCTATCAGTTTATCGGCATGGACCACTTCGCGCGTCCTGATGATGAATTAGCGGTCGCGCAACGTCACGGCGTACTGCATCGCAACTTCCAGGGCTACACCACTCAGGGCGATACCGATTTGCTGGGGATGGGCGTGTCTGCGATCAGCATGATTGGCGACAGCTACGCTCAGAACCAAAAAGAGCTGAAGCAGTACTACCAGCAGGTGGCGGAGCAAGGGAACGCCCTGTGGCGCGGGATAGCGTTAACCCGTGACGACTGTTTGCGTCGCGACGTGATTAAGGCGTTGATCTGTAACTTCCGTCTGGATATTGATGCCGTCGAAGCGCAGTGGGCCGTGGATTTTCAGACTTATTTTGCCGAGGACCTGAAACTGCTGGCGCCGCTGGCGCATGACGGGCTGGTGGTGGTGGAGAGTAAGGCTATCCAGGTAACGGCGAAAGGCCGCCTGCTGATCCGCAACATCTGCATGTGCTTTGATGCCTATCTCCGGCAAAAGGCTCGGATGCAGCAGTTCTCACGGGTGATTTAATGTTTTCCCCCTCTCCCGCAGGAGAGGGGGAACAATTAGCTGAACAGCCCGACCAGCGCAGCGCACAGCACGGCAGCGACTGCCGTTTGCGGCGTGTGACTCGCAGCGGCGCCGCTCGATATCATACTCACCAGTGATTCAAACATGATGCTCTCCCCTAATGCCGGGCACGATCATACTCAACTCATCGGAACAGTAAAGTACAAAATAGCAGCACTTTGCGCTGATCGGCTATTTTTCATCACGCCGTCAAACCCTACTCCATACCCAACTCTTTTAGCTTACGCGTCAGGGTATTACGACCCCATCCCAGCAGGCGCGCAGCCTCCTGTTTATGTCCTTGAGTATGACGCAGGGCGGTTGTCAGCAGCGTGCGTTCCATTTCGGGTTGCGCTTCTGAGAGCAGGTTTTGATGACCGGAGCGCAGCGCCCGATCGGCCCACTGACCCAGCAGCGTCGCCCAGCTGTCTGGCTGCATCTGCGTCGGGCTATCAGGAATGGTGGTCTCAAACAGTTCGCTCGGCAGATCCTGCGTCAGCACCTCCTGGCCGGCGGCCATGACGGTGAGCCAGCGACAGGTGTTTTCCAGCTGGCGAACGTTGCCCGGCCACGCCAGGCGGGTCAGCGCTGTCTCCGTTTCCGGATGCAGCTGTTTGGCTTCAACACCTAGCTCGCGGGCGGCAATCTGCAGAAAATGGCGGGCCAGACGAGGAATATCTTCCCGACGCTCGCGCAGCGGCGGCAAATGCACCCGGATCACGTTCAGGCGGTGGAATAAATCTTCACGGAATTTCCCCTCCTGCACCCGCTGCTCCAGATTCTGGTGGGTGGCGGCGATGATCCGCACATCGACCTTCACCGGCGCGTAACCGCCCACGCGATAAAACTGGCCATCCGCCAGAACGCGCAGCAGGCGAGTCTGGACATCCAGCGGCATATCGCCAATTTCATCCAGGAACAGCGTACCGCCGTCAGCCTGTTCAAAGCGACCCTGACGGACGGTATTGGCGCCGGTAAAGGCCCCTTTTTCATGCCCAAACAGTTCCGATTCGATCAGGTCCTTGGGGATCGCCGCCATATTCAGCGCGATAAATGGCGCTTTTGAGCGCGGGCTATGACGATGCAGGGCATGAGCGACAAGCTCTTTACCGGTACCGGATTCGCCATTGATCAGCACGCTGATGGATGAGCGCGACAGACGGCCAATAATGCGAAAGACATCCTGCATGGCCGGCGCCTCGCCAATGATATCGGCGGTGGGGCTGCTTATCGGCGCATTTCGCGGCTGCTGCTGCTCCTGATAGTGGCTAATCGCCCGGTCGACGAGGGCGACGGCTTCATCGATATCAAAAGGTTTGGGCAGATAATCAAACGCGCCTTGTTGATAAGCGCTGACCGCGGCGTCCAGATCGGAATGCGCGGTCATTATGATGACCGGAAGCATTGGATGACGCTGCTTAATCTGTTTGAGCAGCGCCAGACCATCCATTCCCGGCATACGGATATCTGACAGCAGTACATCCGGGGTTTTGGTGGTGAGGGCATCTAGCACCTCATTGCCGCTTTCGAACGTTGTGCAGCTCAAGCCGGCTCCGGTGAGCGCGCGTTCAAGCACCCAGCGGATGGAGCTATCGTCATCAACGATCCAGGCTATCCCTCGTTGCATAAACACCTCTACTTCCGAATAGGCAGGTATACCGAAAATTCGGTATGACCCGGCCAGCTGGTGAATTCAATTTTGCCGGAGTGCTGATCGATAAGGCTGCGGGCGATAGATAAGCCCAGGCCGGTACCGCCTTCGCGGCCGCTGACCATCGGATAAAACAACGTATCCTGGAGCTGGGGCGGAATACCCGGGCCATTATCTTCGACGTCAATACGGGCGGCGAGGCGATAACGCACCCCGTGCAGCGTCAGCTGGAAAGCGGTCCGGGTACGGAGAACAATTTCGCCCCCTTCCGGCCCCAGCGCCTGCAGCGCATTACGGACGATGTTCAGCAACACCTGTTCAATTTGATCTGGGTCGTGGGGGAGCTCCGGCAGGCTGGGGTCGTAATCACGGATCAACTTCACGTTGTCCGGCAACTCCATCGAGACCAGTTTCACTACCCGTTCGGCGACCTTGTGGATGCTTTCGGTAACGTGCATGCCCGGATGCTGTGGCCCGAGCAGGCGATCGACCAGATTTCTCAGCCGGTCGGCCTGCTCGATGATCACTTTGGTATATTCCGTTAGCGCCGGGTCGGGCAGGGCTTTGCTGAGCAGCTGTGCCGCGCCGCGCAGGCCGCCTAACGGGTTTTTAATCTCGTGCGCCAGGCCGCGGACCAGATCGCGGGCGGCGACCTGCTGCGCGTGCTGCAGCTGCTCCTGGCTCAGGCGGCGCTGGTTATCCATTGGCGCCATTTCCAGCAGAATAAAGCCTTCCGGCAGCCGCTGGGCGGTCAGCGACAGGATATGCGAGCGGCCATCGATAACCAGCGTCACTTCGTTATCGGTAAAACCCTGGCCCGCCTGCAGACTCTCCTGCATCAGCCCGATATTCAATGAGAAATAGCTCAACAGCTCAGGTAACGGGGTGCCAAACAGTTTGCGCGAACTCTGCGCCAGCAGCTGCTGGGCCGCAGGATTGGCAAAGTGCACCGCCAGGTCGTCATCGACCAGTAAGATACTGTTGATAAGAGAGTTAAGGATCTGCCCAGCATCGGGCAGTGTGCCTGTTGCCATTCGACAGTCTCCTGAAAAAGAGTGCACCAATTTAGTGCAGTATAGCTTTTTATCGGTAAAAAGCTCGCGAGATCAGCGTGTTGGTGGAGAAAAAAGCCCATCCTGAGATGGGCTGAAAGTTTCCACGGCAACAAAATATCCCGGGCATCCCGCGCCACAACACGACATACCCTGGATTTACAGCAAAATTAGACGCTGTAGTACAGTTCGAACTCAACCGGATGCGGAGTCATGCGTACGCGGTCGTTCTCTTCCAGACGCAGGGCGATGTAAGCATCGATAGCGTCATTAGTGAATACGCCGCCAGCTGTCAGGAACTCGCGGTCAGCATCCAGGGCCTGCAGGGCTTCTTCCAGAGAACCGGCAACCTGCGGGATCTCTTTCGCTTCTTCCGGCGGCAGGTCGTACAGGTTTTTGTCCATTGCTTCGCCCGGATGGATTTTGTTCTTGATACCATCGAGGCCAGCCATCAGCAGCGCCGCAAAGCACAGGTACGGGTTGGCAGCCGGGTCCGGGAAGCGCACTTCGATACGACGCGCTTTCGGAGAGGTCACCACCGGAATACGGATGGAGGCAGAGCGGTTACGGGCAGAGTAAGCCAGCATAACCGGCGCTTCGTAACCCGGGACCAGACGCTTGTAGGAGTTGGTGGTCGGGTTCGCCAGGGCGTTGATGGCTTTAGCGTGTTTGATTACGCCGCCGATGTAGAACAGCGCCTGCTCAGACAGACCTGCGTATTTGTCGCCGGAGAACAGGTTGGTGCCATTCTTCGCCAGAGACATATGGCAGTGCATGCCGGAGCCGTTGTCGCCGAACATCGGTTTCGGCATAAAGGTCGCGGTTTTACCAAAGCGGTGAGCGACGTTGTGAACAACGTATTTGTAAATCTGAATTTCGTCCGCTTTTTTGGTCATGGTGTTGAAGCGGGTTGCCACTTCGTTCTGACCTGCGGTAGCCACTTCGTGGTGGTGAGCTTCAACAACCAGGCCCATCTCTTCCATGATCATACACATGGTGGAACGGATATCCTGAGAAGAGTCTACTGGCGGAACCGGGAAGTAACCCCCTTTCACGCCCGGACGGTGACCTTTGTTACCGCCTTCGTATTTGGTGGAGGAGTTCCACGCACCTTCGATGTCATCGATCGCGACATGGGAGCCGGAGATAGAGGCGCCGAAACGGATGTCGTCGAACAGGAAGAATTCTGGTTCTGGCCCAAACAGGACGGTGTCAGCGATGCCGGTGGCGCGCAGGTACTCTTCAGCGCGTTTCGCGATGGAGCGCGGGTCACGGTCATAGCCCTGCAGGGTGCCTGGCTCGAGGATATCGCAGCGGATGATCAGGGTCGGTTCTTCGTAGAACGGGTCAATGACCGCGGTGGAAGCGTCCGGCATCAGGACCATGTCAGATTCGTTGATACCTTTCCAGCCACCAATCGAGGAGCCATCAAACATTTTGCCTTCTTCGAAGAATTCGGCATTTACCTGATGAGACGGAATCGTGACGTGCTGTTCTTTACCTTTGGTATCGGTGAAGCGCAGATCGACAAACTTCACTTCGTGCTCGTTCAGCATCGTCAAAACGTGTTCAGCGGACATACTTAAACTCTCCCGGATTGGTCATTGTCGTCGTGGTAACGAAAACTTCATACTGCTTAAAAGTGGCGTTGTTGCCTTAAAAAATATAAAGCGAAATCTGTGCCAACTTTTAAATGCCCTATAAAACGCTGTATCATGCGCACCATAGTGCAAAAGGACTGCACCATGATGGAGATAATGCACCAAAATAGTGCCTCAGTGTGAACATTGAGCACCATTTTGGTGCAATTTTTGTTACGGTGCCCTTTTATCGCTCCGTGAAAGCGGTCACAAAGAAACTCTGCAATACTTGTTTGCGGAGGATGTTTGTGATCCTGTTCAGTCCTTCGCTTAATACGTGTACAATAACGCGCTATTTCTAATGCCTGAGGCAAAGTTGTGATCGAAAATCTGCGTAATATCGCCATCATCGCGCACGTTGACCATGGTAAAACTACCCTGGTTGACAAGCTGCTACAGCAATCCGGTACGTTCGACGCACGTACTGAAGCACAAGAACGTGTGATGGACTCCAACGATTTGGAGAAAGAGCGTGGGATTACCATCCTCGCGAAAAACACCGCAATCAAATGGAATGATTACCGTATCAACATCGTTGATACCCCAGGGCACGCCGACTTCGGAGGTGAAGTTGAGCGTGTTATGTCCATGGTTGACTCTGTGCTGCTGGTGGTAGATGCCTTTGATGGCCCGATGCCGCAAACGCGCTTCGTGACCAAAAAAGCTTTTGCCCACGGTCTGAAGCCGATCGTGGTCATCAACAAAGTTGACCGCCCGGGCGCGCGTCCGGACTGGGTTGTCGATCAGGTGTTCGACCTGTTCGTTAACCTCGACGCGACCGACGAACAGCTGGACTTCCCGATCGTTTACGCGTCCGCGCTGAACGGTATCGCGGGTCTGGACCACGAAGACATGGCTGAAGACATGACCCCGCTGTACCAGGCGATTGTCGATCGCGTGCCGGCGCCGGACGTTGACCTTGACGGTCCGCTGCAGATGCAGATCTCCCAGCTGGACTACAACAACTACGTTGGCGTCATCGGCATCGGCCGCATCAAACGCGGTAAAGTGAAGCCGAACCAGCAGGTCACTATCATCGATAGCGAAGGCAAAACCCGTAACGGTAAAGTCGGTAAAGTACTGACCCACCTGGGTCTTGAGCGTATCGAGAGCGACGTAGCTGAAGCTGGCGACATCATCGCGATCACCGGTCTGGGCGAGCTGAACATCTCCGACACCATCTGCGACCCGCAGAATGTCGAAGCGCTGCCGGCCCTGTCCGTCGATGAACCGACCGTTTCCATGTTCTTCAACGTCAACACCTCTCCGTTCTGCGGTAAAGAAGGTAAGTTCGTTACCTCTCGCCAGATTCTGGACCGCCTGAACAAAGAGCTGGTGCACAACGTGGCGCTGCGCGTTGAAGAAACCGAAGACGCTGATGCGTTCCGCGTTTCCGGCCGTGGTGAACTGCACCTGTCCGTTCTGATTGAAAACATGCGTCGTGAAGGTTTCGAGATGGCGGTTTCCCGTCCGAAAGTTATCTTCCGTGAAATCGACGGCCGTAAACAAGAGCCGTTCGAGAACGTGACGCTGGACGTCGAAGAGCAGCACCAGGGTTCTGTTATGCAGGCGCTGGGCGAGCGTAAAGGCGACCTGAAAAACATGAATCCGGACGGAAAAGGCCGCGTACGTCTCGACTACGTGATCCCAAGCCGCGGTCTGATCGGCTTCCGTTCAGAGTTCATGACCATGACCTCCGGTACCGGTCTGCTGTACTCCACCTTCAGCCACTACGACGACGTTCGTCCGGGCGAAGTGGGCCAGCGTAACAACGGCGTGCTGATCTCCAACGGTCAGGGTAAAGCGGTAGCGTTCGCCCTGTTCGGTCTGCAGGATCGCGGTAAGCTGTTCCTCGGTCACGGTGCGGAAGTTTACGAAGGCCAGATCATCGGTATTCACAGCCGTTCTAACGACCTGACGGTAAACTGCCTGACCGGTAAGAAACTGACCAACATGCGTGCGTCCGGTACTGACGAAGCCACGGTTCTGGTTCCGCCGGTTAAGATGACCCTGGAGCAGGCTCTGGAGTTCATCGATGACGACGAACTGGTAGAAGTCACTCCGACCTCTATCCGTATCCGTAAACGTCACCTGACCGAGAACGACCGTAAACGCGCAATGCGCGGTGCAAAAGAAGAGTAATTTATTCTTCTTGTTGTTCGTAAAACCCCGCCTCTCCGGCGGGGTTTCTTTTTTTGATTCCTGCATCACACGCCAATAGTCAAATCCTGCCTTTCCCGCTAAAGTTAATTTTCCACGGCGCGGAAGGAGACGAAAATGCTCTATATCTTTGATTTAGGTAATGTGATTGTCGACATTGACTTCAACCGGGTATTGGGGGCCTGGAGCGATTTAACCCGCATCCCTCTTGCGACGCTGAAGCAGCATTTCACCATGGGA
Organism: Klebsiella sp. C239; assembly: GCF_048822715.1. NCBI lineage: Bacteria > Pseudomonadati > Pseudomonadota > Gammaproteobacteria > Enterobacterales > Enterobacteriaceae > Klebsiella > Klebsiella sp. C239. Next base: position 17,851 of record NZ_JBMEZK010000013.1, read on the forward strand.
GAGGCATTCCATCAGCATGAGCGCGGCGAGCTCAGCGATGAAGATTTTGCCGCCGCCATGTGCCATGAAATGAATATGTCCCTCAGCTATGAGCAGTTTGCTCACGGCTGGCAGGCGGTGTTTGTCGCGCTGCGTCCGGAAGTGATTGCGATCATGCAAAAACTGCGTGCCCAGGGCCATCGCGTGGTGGTGCTCTCCAATACCAATCGTCTTCACACCACGTTCTGGCCGGATGAATACCCGGAAGTGCGCGCTGCCGCCGATCGCATCTATCTGTCTCAGGAGATGGGAATGCGTAAGCCTGAAGCGCAAATTTATCAGCGAGTACTGGAAGAAGAGGGTTTTTCCGCCGCAGATACGGTCTTTTTTGATGATAACATCGATAATATAGCAGGGGCTAACCGGTTGGGGATCACCAGTATTCTGGTGACCGGGAAGAAGACCATCCCTGACTATTTCGCGAAACAGCTATGCTAAGAACCGTTCATCAAAAATTACTCCACCATACCCGGCCGCTGCTGGCGTGGCTTAAGCTGCTGTGGCGGCGTATTGATGAAGACCATATGACCACCCTGGCGGGGAACCTCGCCTATGTGTCATTACTGTCCCTGGTGCCGCTGATTGCCGTCGTGTTCGCGCTGTTTGCGGCCTTCCCCATGTTCTCCGAAGTCAGCGTGCAGATCCGCCATTTTATCTTCGCCAATTTTATTCCGGCGACCGGGGATGTGATCCAGGGATATATCGAGCAGTTCGTCGCCAATTCCAGCCGCATGACCGCCGTAGGCGCCTTTGGCCTGATCGTGACCTCGCTGCTGCTGATGTACTCGATCGACAGCGCGCTAAACACCATCTGGCGCAGCACGCGCAGCCGGCCCAAAGTTTACTCCTTTGCCGTCTACTGGATGATCCTGACCCTTGGTCCGCTGCTGGCGGGCGCCAGCCTGGCGATCAGTTCCTATCTGCTGTCGCTGCGCTGGGCAAGCGACCTGGACGGCGTAATTGATAATCTGCTCCGCCTTTTCCCGCTGATCCTCTCCTGGGCAGCATTCTGGCTGCTCTACAGTATTGTACCCACCACCCAGGTGCGTAACCGCGACGCGGTGATCGGGGCGCTGGTGGCGGCGCTGCTGTTCGAGGCAGGTAAAAAAGCGTTTGCCCTCTATATCACCACCTTTCCGTCCTATCAGCTCATTTATGGCGTGATTTCGGTGGTGCCGATTTTGTTCGTCTGGGTGTACTGGACCTGGTGTATCGTCTTGCTTGGCGCTGAAATTACTGTCACTCTCGGTGAATACCGCAAACTTAAAACAGAAGAAACAGAACAACCATGATTGCATTAATTCAACGCGTATCCCGTGCAAGCGTTACCGTGGCGGACGAAGTGACGGGCGAAATTGGCCCGGGGCTTCTGGTGCTGCTGGGGGTCGAAAAAGACGATGATGAACAAAAAGCGAATCGCCTCTGCGAGCGCGTGCTGGGCTACCGCATCTTCAGCGATGCGGAGGGGAAAATGAACCTGAATGTTCAGCAGGCGGGCGGCAGCGTGCTGGTGGTTTCGCAATTTACGCTGGCGGCCGATACCGAGCGGGGGATGCGGCCGAGCTTCTCGAAAGGCGCTGCTCCGGACCGCGCTGAGGCGCTGTATGAGTATTTCGTCGCCCGCTGTCGCCAGCAGCAAATGAACACCCAGACCGGAAGATTCGCTGCGGATATGCAGGTTTCTTTGGTCAATGATGGTCCCGTGACCTTTTGGTTGCAGGTATGACCCAGCTTCCGGGCAGGCTGCGGGTAACAAAAGAGAGTACGACTATGTATCACCTTCGTGTACCGCAAACAGCAGAAGAGTTAGAGAGCTACTATCAGTTCCGTTGGGAAATGCTGCGTAAGCCGCTGCATCAGCCTAAGGGTTCGGAACGTGACGCCTGGGATGCGATGGCGCATCATCAGATGGTGGTGGATGAAGAGGGCAACCTGGTGGCCGTCGGCCGGCTATATATCAATGCGGAGAATGAAGCTTCCATTCGCTTTATGGCCGTTCATCCCTCGGTGCAGGATAAAGGGCTGGGTACGCTGATGGCGATGACCCTCGAGTCCGTCGCGCGTCAGGAAGGGGTTAAGCGGGTCACCTGTAGCGCTCGCGAAGATGCGGTAGAGTTTTTCGCCAAGCTCGGCTTTGTCAATCAGGGGGAGATTACTACCCCGACCACCACGCCGATCCGTCATTTCCTGATGATTAAACCGGTCGCGTCGCTGGACGATATTCTCCACCGCGGCGACTGGTGCGCGCAGCTACAGCAGGCGTGGTATCAGCATATCCCGCTGAGTGAAAAGATGGGCGTGCGCATTCAGCAGTACACCGGGCAGAAATTTATTACTACCATGCCGGAAGCGGGGAATCAGAATCCGCACCACACGCTATTTGCCGGCAGCTTGTTCTCGCTCGCCACCTTAACCGGATGGGGGCTTATCTGGCTGATGCTGCGCGAGCGGCACCTGGGGGGCACCATCATTCTGGCGGATGCGCACATCCGCTACAGTCAGCCCATTAGCGGCCGCCCCAGCGCCATTGCCGACCTCGGTTCTCTGAGCGGCGATCTTGACCGTCTGGCGCGTGGGCGTAAAGCCCGCGTGCAAATGCAGGTGGAGCTTTTTGGCGACGATAAACAGGGCGCCGTATTCGAGGGGATCTACATCGTGCTGCCGGCGAAGCCCTTTGGCTCTTACGAAGAGGGCGGCAACGAGGAAGAGTAGCCCCGGGCGGTTATCGTCCTGGCGATGCTACGCGCCAGGCGATATCCCGCATGGCCTCTCGCGCGGCGCGGCTGATCCCCCCCAGCTGAAAGAAGCCGTGGATCACCCCCAGATAGCGCTGACAGGAACTCTCCACCCCTTGCGCCATCAGCCTTCGATGCAGCGCTTCGCCCTCGTCGCGTAAAGGATCGAACTCCGCCGTCAGAATATGCACCGGCGGCAAACCGTGAAAATCGTCGCGCCAGAGCGGACTGGCATCCGGATGGTTCGCCGGCGTCGAGGCGAGGTACATTTCATAGCCGCTCAGCAGCGTGTCCCGGGTAATCACATAGTCAGCGCCGTTGCTGACGTAGCTCGCCATGCTGGCGGTGGGGTCAAGCATGGGATAAATCAGAATCAGTTGCGCGGGTTGCCACGCCGTATTCGCTTTCAGGCGCAGGGCCGTTACCAGAGCGAGGTGCCCGCCGGCGCTGTCGCCAGCCAGGGTGATGCGTGATGCGTCAACGCCAAGCTGCTCCGCGTGTCGGTGGATAATCACGACACCTTGTTCTGCGTCATCGTGCGCCGCCGGAAAGGTATGCTCCGGCGCCAGGCGGTACTGCACGGCGATCACCCGGCAGCCGCTGAACCAGGCTAGCTGACGGAGCTGATTGTCGTGGGTGGCAAAGCCGCCGCTGACAAAACAGCCGCCGTGGTAGTAGATAAGTGTCGGCAACAAGCCGCTGGCGGTGGGCGGTGAAACGATGCGGAAGTTCATCCCCTCCAGCGTGATATCCACCACCCGCACTCTCGTTTCCATCTCCCCGGCGAGCACCGCGCTGGCGATATAGCCGGCTCTCCGATCATCAATATGTTGCTCGCGTGATGACGGACGCTCTGCCGCAATAAACGCCTCAACCAGCGAAGCAATCCCTTTTTCCAGCGCCATGTGAAGTTCCTTATACTGTTTTAATATCCAGTGTTATAGCCTGGGTTATGGCGAAAAGACAGACTTGATGAGATCGCCTTTACGTTCTGGAAAGCGGCTCGCAAAAATGCGTGTACGCCGGCCGAGGTGCTGGATACTGCGGTTTGGCACTTGTAATGTGTGACTGGTAGCTGTACGAGCCTGATTCGATTACTGTAAGCCAATGGCGTAGCAAGATGATCTTTATAGAAACGCATTGAAAGACCGGGTCGCAAGTGCTTCCCGGTTTGATGAGAACTTACTCCCCTTCGCCGGGGAACATGAACGGGTTAATTGAGCTTCTGGCGAAGCCTTCCTGCTCCATGCGGGCGTCGAGCACCAGGGATGCCAAATCGTCGGCGACGGCTTCGACTTTCGGATCCTTCTCCTGATACATAATCTTCAGGTAGGTTCCGCAGTCGCCACAGCTTTCAGCTTTCACCGCAGCCTGCTCGTTGTCCAGCGACCAGTAGTGCAGATCGCGGCTCTGTTCGCAATTGCTACATTTGACGCGTACCACGTGCCACTCGGTTTCGCACAGATTGCAGTGCAGATAGCGCAGCCCCTGGGTGGTACCGATCTGCACGATGCTGGAGACCGGCATCGAGCCGCACACCGGGCAGAACTGGCGCTGTTCGCCGTATTCGGCGCGCGCTTTCCCGGGGATCAGACTGGCCATCTGCGCCCAGTAGAGCGACAGCGCGGCCCAGATGAACGGCGCTTTATCGCTGCTGACCGAGGCGAAGTCGGAAGCAAACAGCGCGCTGGCCATCTGCTCCAGCTCCTGCTCAGAGGCTTTTTCCAGATTTTCAATCACCGCCAGCGCCGGGCCGCTCATCTCCGGCTTCAGCTCGGCAATCAGCGAGTGCAGCAGCTTGTGCCAGTGTTTGTCGCGCGGCAGGACGTGGATATCCAGCGGCGGCTTGCCCTGTTCGCTGGCCGCTTTAATGCGGGCGGTGAGATCCATCTGCAGCGGATGGTCGTACAGCACCACTTCCTGGGCATGGGCGATCAGCGCGGCAAAGCGCAGATAATCGCCCAGCGGGTTGTTGGCGGCCAGCTCGCGCAGGCGTTCAGCGCGGCGGTTATACAAATTTTTCAGTCTGGGGAACAGTAGCGGCGGAATGGCTTCCGCCGTGCGTTTCTCGCTCGAACCCAGCTCGTCTTGCGGGATTATGCGAATACTCATTCAGATGACTTTTCCTGTTTCTGGCGGACCTCTCGGTACCAGCGCGGGTGATGTTTCTTCGCCCACGTACTGGTGACCCAGCCTTCCACCATCGCGGTAATGGTGCCTTTCACCCAGAGGGCGGCGTAGATATGCACCATGATAACCACAATTAACGCCACTGCGGCAAATGAATGCAGCATCAGCGCAAATCGGATCACCGGGATTGAGAAAGCCGGCGCAAAATACGGACGCCAGATGATCACACCGCTCACCAGCAGCAGTACCAGGAAGATAATCGCCGCCCAGAATACGCATTTCTGGCCGAAGTTATAGCGCCCGGTATCGCCCACCTCCTCGTTGACGACGATCTTACGAATATTCTTCGCCCAAAAGATATCATCCCGATTGATTAGGTTGTGGTGCCAGTAACGGAAAAACATGATGATGAACGACGCGAACATCACCACCCCGACGAATGGGTGGAGAATTCGCGCCAGCTGCGGCGTGCCGAGGATATGCATCAGCCAGTTAAAGGACGGGAAGAAAAAGCCTAACCCGCTTACCGCCGCCAGGATGAAGCAGAAGGCGGTGACCCAGTGGTTGATGCGTTCCGGCGCCGTGTAGCGCACGATGGTGTCACGTCGTTTCATTTGCGCACCTCGTCTTTCTCTTCATGCAGGTTGTCCTCTTCCTCTTCCGCGCGGTTCGGACCGACGCCGACGTAGTGGAAGATACTGGCTGCGAAGGTCGCGGCGAAGCCGACGGCCGCCAGCGGTTTCCAGATGCCTTTCCAGAACTTGACGGTCTGGCTGATCTCCGGGTTTTCCGGCAGGCCGTGGTACAGATTCGGCTTGTCGGCATGGTGCAGCACGTACATGACGTGGGTGCCGCCGACGCCGGCCGGATCGTACAGGCCCGCATTGTCGTAACCGCGGGTTTTCAGCTCAGCCACGCGCTCGCCGGCCAGCGTTTTCATATCCTCTTTGGAGCCAAAGTGGATGGCGCCGGTTGGGCAGGTTTTCACGCAGGCCGGTTCCTGGCCGACGGTGACGCGGTCTACGCACAGGGTACATTTGTAGACGCGGTTGTCTTCCGGGTTCAGACGCGGCACATCGAAAGGACAGCCGGCGATACAGTAACCGCAGCCGATGCACTGCTCGGACTGGAAATCGACGATGCCGTTGGCGTACTGAATGATCGCGCCTTCTGACGGGCAGGCCTTCAGGCAGCCCGGATCGGCGCAGTGCATGCAGCCATCTTTGCGGATGAGCCATTCCAGCTTGTCGTTTTGCTCCACTTCCGAGAAGCGCATTACCGTCCATGACTTGGCGGTCAGGTCCGCCGGGTTGTCATACACCCCGACGTTGTGACCGACTTCATCACGAATATCGTTCCATTCGGAGCAGGCCACCTGACAGGCTTTGCAGCCGATACAGGTGGTGACGTCGATAAGCTTCGCCACCTCCTGCTGGTGGTCCCGCGCCTGAGGCGCGGGAGTGAAACCGTTAGTCGCGGAACGACGAATAATATCTTGCGATTGATAAGCCATAAGTCGTCTCCGTTACACCTTTTCCACGTTCACGAGGAAAGCTTTGAACTCCGGCGTCTGCGTGTTCGCATCACCGACGAACGGCGTCAGGGTATTGGCAATAAAGCCTTTTTTCGCCACGCCCTCATAGCCCCAGTGAATAGGAATGCCGATGGTATCGATATCCTTACCGTCCACTTTCAGCGTGCGAATACGTTTGGTCACCACCGCCTTGGCCTTGATGTAGCCGCGGTTGGAGGAGACCTTGACGGTATCGCCATGGCTGATGCCAAGCTTATTCGCCAGTTTTTCACCGATCTCCACAAACTGCTCCGGCTGCGCGATGGCGTTAAGCAGCGCGTGCTTGGTCCAGTAGTGGAAGTGTTCGGTCAGGCGGTAAGTGGTGCCGACGTACGGGAATTTCTCCGCTTTGCCCATCTGCTCGAGATCGCCTTTGAAGACGCGAGCGGCCGGGTTAGAGACCACGTTCGGGTGCAGCGGGTTAGTCCCGAGCGGCGTTTCAAACGGCTCGTAGTGTTCCGGGAACGGTCCTTCCGCCATCTTATCGATAGCGAACAGACGGCCCATCCCTTCCGGCTGCATGATAAACGGACCGACGTCGCTGCCAGGCGCGGCGGCGCTGTAGTCCGGAATATCCACGCCGCCCCATTTCGCGCCGTCCCACTTCAGCAACTGACGTTTAGGATCCCACGGTTTACCCTGTGGGTCCGCGGAGGCGCGGTTATACAGGATGCGGCGGTTGAGCGGCCATGCCCAGGCCCAGCCCAGCGTATTGCCCAGACCGGACGGATCGGCGTTATCGCGGCGCGCCATCTGGTTGCCTTCCGGCGTCCAGCTTCCGGCGAAGATCCAGCAGCCGCTGGAGGTCGTGCCGTCGTCGCGTAGCTGTGCGAAGGAGCTCAGCTGCTGCCCTTTCTTGACGATCACCGCGCCGGTCGCCGGGTCGGTAATATCCGCCAGCGCTTTACCGTTGCTTTCCATCGCCACTTCTTCCGACGCCGGCTCATGCGGTGTGGAGTAATTCCACGTCATGTTGAGCACCGGATCCGGCGCCGGGCCACCCTCTTCGGCATACATCTTACGCAGGCGAGTGAAGATACCGGCGAGGATTTCGCCATCGGTGACAGCGATCCCCGGGGCGTCCGCGCCTTTCCAGTGCCACTGCAGCCAGCGGCCGGAGTTGACGATAGACCCGTTCTCTTCGGCGAAGCAGGTGGACGGCAGACGGAATACTTCGGTCTGGATTGTCGACGGGTCAACATCGTTCGACTCACCGTGGTTTTGCCAGAAGGTGGACGTTTCGGTATTGAGCGGGTCGATGGTCACGAGGAACTTCAGCTTCGACAGGGAAGCGACGACCTTGTTTTTGTTCGGGAACGAGGCGACCGGGTTAAAGCCCTGGCAAATATAGCCATTCACTTTGCCCTGATTCATCATCTCGAAGTACTGCAGAACGTCGTAGCTCTTATCCCACTTCGGCAGCCAGTCAAAGCCCCAGCTGTTTTCTGCTGTCGCTTTATCGCCGAAGAAGGCTTTCATCATGGAGACGAAAAACTTCGGATAGTTGCCCCAGTAGTTGACCTGGTCTTTCAGCAGCGGCTTCGGCGTGTTAGCCGTCAGGTAGGTCTGCAGGTCGGCCTGTTTTTCGTTAGGCAGCGACATGTAGCCCGGCAGGCTGGTAGAGAGCAGGCCGAGGTCGGTCAGACCCTGGATATTGGAGTGGCCGCGCAGGGCGTTGACGCCGCCGCCTGCCATCCCCATGTTGCCGAGCAGCAGCTGGATCATCGCCATGGTGCGGATGTTCTGCGCGCCGATGGAGTGCTGGGTCCAGCCGAGAGCGTACAGGAACGACGCGGTTTTATCCGGCGCGCTGGTTTCGGCAATGTATTCACAGACTTTGAGGAAGTCGGCCTTCGGCGTACCGCAGATGTTTTCGACCACATCCGGGGTATAACGGGAAACGTGCTGCTTCAGCAGGTTCCAGACGCAGCGCGGATGTTGCAGCGTGGTATCGCGTTTGGCGAAGCCGTTTTCGTCCAGCTCATAGTTCCAGCTGGTTTTGTCGTACTGGCGTTTTTCTGCGTTATAGCCGCTGAACAGCCCGTCGTCGAAGCTGTAGTCCTCACGCACGATCAGGCTGGCGTTGGTGTAGGCTTCGGTGTATTCGCGGTTGAATTTTTCGTTATTCAGCAGGTACAGGATCACGCCCGACAGGAAGGTAATGTCGGTACCGGAACGAATCGGGGTATAGAAATCAGCCACCGACGCCGTACGCGTGAAGCGCGGATCGATAACGATGAGTTTGGCACCGTTATGGATTTTGGCTTCCATCGCCCAGCGGAATCCCACCGGATGCGCTTCAGCGGCGTTACCGCCCATCACCACGACCAGGTTGGCGTTCTTAATATCCACCCAGTGGTTGGTCATCGCACCGCGACCAAATGTTGGAGCAAGACTTGCTACCGTTGGTCCGTGTCAGACACGCGCCTGGTTATCCACCGCCAGCATCCCGAGGGCGCGGGTGAATTTTTGCGTTAAATAGCCGGTTTCGTTACTGGAAGCGGAGGCGCACAGCATCCCGGTGGTCAACCAGCGGTTGACGGTGGTGCCGGCGTCGTTTTGCGCGATAAAGTTGGCGTCGCGGTCCTCTTTCATCAGCTTCGCGATGCGATCGAAGGCTTCGTCCCAGCTGATTTGCTGCCATTTATCGGAGCCTGGCGCGCGATATTCCGGGAATTTCAGGCGGCTTTCAGAATGGATAAAGTCCACCAGACCGGCCCCTTTCGGACAGAGCGCACCACGGTTAACCGGATGATCCGGATCGCCTTCGATATGGAAAATGGATGCTTTGGCGTTTTTTGCGCCGTCGCCGAGGCTATACATCAACAGCCCACAGCCGACAGAACAGTATGTGCAGGTGTTACGGGTTTCGCGTGTGCGCAGCAATTTGTACTGCCGTGTCTCCGCGAGCGCAGTTGCCGGGGCAAAGCCCAGCGCTGCTGCCGTGGTTCCCGCCATACCGCCAGCGCAGATCTTAAAGAACTGCCTTCTGCTGACCTGCATGGTTCGCTCCTTGTTTCGACATTGTCACATGTAGTTATTTGCTTTGCGGTGAAAGCCGCAAAGGTTCAGAATTAGGGCATATTTCCCTCATTCCTGAAGGGATAAAAACAGAATACCACATTGTGTGTATGCCTGTTCCAATACGGTTAAAGCAAAGTGAACAAGAAGCCTCTCGAACAAATCGAAAATGTGACGAACATCACAGGATATCGCCGGGTCTCCCTCTGGAAGCGCGAGGATCTGCAACACCCTCAGCCAGATGAGTTAGCGGAAGAGGTCCCCGTCGCGCTGGTCTACAACGGTATCTCCCACGTAGTGATGATGGCCACGCCGAAAGACCTCGAGCAATTCGCCGTCGGCTTCTCCTTATCCGAAGGGATTATTGAGCATCGGCGGGAGATTTTCGGCATGGACGTGGTGTCGATGTGCAACGGCCTTGAGGTGCAGATTGAACTCTCCAGCCGGCGTTTTATGGGGCTCAAAGCCCGGCGACGCGCGCTGGCCGGGCGCACCGGCTGCGGGGTATGCGGCGTCGAGCAGCTCAATGATATTGGTAAGCCGGTCCAGCCGCTGCCGTTCACCCAGACGTTCGATCTCGCCAACCTCGACCAGGCTCTGGCGCATCTTAACGACTTTCAACCGATCGGCCGACTCACCGGCTGCACCCACGCGGCCGCCTGGGTCCGGTCGACGGGCGAACTGGCGGGCGGTTTTGAAGACGTCGGCCGGCATGTGGCGCTGGATAAACTGCTCGGCCGGCGGGCGGAAATCGGCGAGGGCTGGCTGCCTGGCGCCGCGCTGGTATCCAGCCGCGCCAGCTATGAAATGGTGCAGAAAGCCGCGATGTGCGGCGTCGAGATCCTGTTCGCGGTATCAGCAGCTACCACCTTAGCGGTGGAAGTCGCCGAGCGCTGCAACCTGACGCTGGTGGGCTTTTGCAAGCCGGGCAGGGCGACGATCTACACCCACCCGCAGCGTTTGAATGCGGGTTAAAAGTTGATCAGTAAATTTGAACAATGACAGCAAATCCTTCCGCTTTTTGTTTAGCGATGTGCGGGCTACTATTTAACACATCAAGGCACAACGCCTTATCTAAACAACTAAATGAAAGGGTTTATCTCATGAAAAGCATCAAAACTTTTGTCGCAGTAATCGCTATGGCCGCCTCTTTTGCTTCCTTCGCTGCTGAAACCGTCACCGCTACCGCGACAACGATGGACGGCGCGGAAGCGAAAATCGCCGCACAGGCCCAGGCAGCAGGCGCTTCGTCTTACAAAATTACCGAAGCGTTTACCGGCAACCGCGTGCATATGACTGCGGAACTGAACAAATAAGCGTAACGCTACTGTCGAAAGAGCGCCTCAGGGCGCTTTTTTTGTTTCCGCTTTGGCAAAAAACAGCCACTATTTCCCACCGCCGCGAAAAAAATGTGGCAGTACTCACGTTTCCGTTCTTTTCTTAAATCCCCATTATTACCGCAAATAAAACATCTTCAATGCTGAATATCTCGATGTTTTAACTCTATGAAATATAAAGATATTAAAACCAGAAAGCGATGAAGATCACTCTCTTTTAATGAGATGTTTATCACAAAAATAAGTGCGATATCACTCCTGTCAACTATTCACGGACCTAATTTAATACGCATTATGTGATCTCCATTGCAAATAGAAGTCTTGCAGTCAGGGAAAAATGTCGTCAGGCAAATGAGCGAGGAAGCGTCATGAAAATTGGCATCGTTATTAGCGGCGGGGATGTTTCGGGAATGAATAATTTTATATTCCAGATTGCCAGGCAGGCTGATGCCGAGATCACCCTGTTTAATGGCGGTATTCCTGGCCTGCTGGAGAAAAATCATCAGGATATCGCGTGGCGCGATCTGGTTGATTTCTCTATTACCGCTGTGCCGATCATTACCTCCGGACGCACCAGTCGCAAACTGCAGCGCAGCGAATATGAAATGATTGCTAAAAAACTTAAATCGTTGCGTATTGATGTGCTTATTATGGCCGGGGGGGATGGCAGCCTGCAGTTTCTCAATACCCTAAGTGAATTTGATATTAATTGCTTTGGCGTGGGAATGACTATCGATAATGATGTGTATGGCAGTGATTATACGATTGGTTTTTCCACGGCCTGCGAGCAGATTATTAAAGAAGTCTCCCGTTTAAGAAATACCGGAAGAGCGCTGCCGGGGCGGGTTTTTATGGTTGAGATATTAGGAGGTTATTGTGGAGAACTAACGTTACAGTCCGCCATTAAATGCAATGCGGATATTGCCCTGATCCCGGAGGCGCAGATGCCGCTGGCCATGCTTGCGGAACGGATTACCCGGAAGCTGAGCATGCAGAACAGCGTCGTTATCCTCTGCTCAGAAGGCTACACCAAAGAGTACTCTCCCGGCTTTCAGGGAGCGATTGATACCATGATCAAACAGCTGGAACCGCAAATTGGCGTCCGTATCCGTAAAACGATTGTCGGCTATGGCTTACGCAGCGGTGACCCGACCTGTGAAGAGATTTATCAGGGCACCATTATGGCCAGTGAGGTGGTTCGCTGTATTCAGTCAGGTATGAAAAATAAAGCCATAATAATTAATTCCAGTAATAAACCTATTCCGATTGATTTAGTCAGTATGAAAAAACGTCTGGTCGATACTGAAGGACATCATTATAAACTTGCCAAGCAACTCAATATTATTTGAGGAGACCCCCCATGCTGAAAATTTTATGCGTATGTGGCTGCGGCCTCGGTTCAAGCTTTGCCATTGAAATGACGGCGAAGGCAGTTTTAAAAAAGCTGGAAATTCCCGCTCATATTGAACACACCACCGTATCCGAAGCTGGAGCCTTTAAATCGGATATGATTTTGACGCAAAAAACCTTTGCCGACATCTTAACCGCTGATGCCACTGAAGAGGAAATTAAACGCGTCGTGGTGCTCAATAAACTTACGGATAAAGAGGAAATTGAAACCAAAATCGTCGCATTCTTAAAAGAACGTCATCTGAAGGTGGCTGATTATGAATAGCTTCGTTGCGTTTATCGTTAAGGATTTACTTGGTCAGGCATCTATTCTTATTGCTTTTATTGCCATGCTTGGCCTGATCCTGCAAAAGAAATCCCCGGGCAAAACCGCGGAAGGGACGTTTAAAACGCTGCTCGGCTTCTTAATTATGATGGCCGGGATCAACATCATTGTCGCCACGCTAACCTTCCTCAACGATATCTTCACCCAGGGGTTTGGCATGAAGGGCTACATTACCGATGTGGCCGCCATCGCCGGGTTAGCGAATCGGGAATTAGGTTCGGAAGTGGCGCTGACGCTGCTGGTGATCTTTGCCGTCAATATTATTATCGCCCGTCTGACGCCGCTAAAATATATTTTCCTGACCGGTCAGGCGCTGCTGTGGATGGCGACGATCGGCGCCGTGATTGGCTATAAATCCGGGCTCACCGGCGTACCGCTGATTTTAACCGGGGGCATCTTCGGCGGCGTGATGGCGGTGTTAATGCCGGCCCTGGCGCAGCCGGTGGTCAGGCGCATAACCGGGTCTGACGACGTAGCCTTGGGGCACTTTTGTACCATCGGTTATCTGGTGCAGGCCGCCGTCGCGAAGGTCGTCGGCAAAGGTTCCCGCTCCACGGAAGATCTCGAGCTGCCTGATAACTTTAAGTTTCTGCAGGATACCTATCTGGCCATGGCGGTGGTGATGGTGCCGATGTATCTCATCCCGGCTATCGCGGCGGGTCCGCAGTACATCGCGCAGTTCTCCGGCGGGATTAACTACCTGATGTATGCCTTTATGCAGTCCATTCAGTTTGTCGCCGGGGTTTTTGTCCTCTATAGCGGCGTGCGTTTATTGCTCAATGAGCTGGTGCCGGCCTTTCGCGGTATCGCGATGCGTATTGTTCCGGATGCGAAGCCGGCTCTCGATTGCCCGGTACTGTTTCCTTATGCGCCGAATGCGGTGATTGTCGGATTTCTGGCGACGACCGTCGGCTCGATTATCGGCATGCTGGTCTTCCCAATGTTCGGTCTGGCGATGATCCTCCCCGGGCTGTTAACCAACTTTTTCGCCGGCGGTACGGCAGGGGTATTTGGCAACGCGCTGGGCGGACGCCGCGGGGCAATGATCGGCGGGGTTATTCACGGTCTGTTTATCACGTTTCTGCCGGCCATTCTGATGCCCATGCTGGAGAGTTACGGCTTTACGGGCGTCACCTTCAGCGACTCTGACGTCATCAGCTCGGGTCTGGTATTAGGCCACGCCTTCCAGAATAACTGGCTCTTTGTCGCCTTATTTATTGTGTTTGTCGCCGCACTGGCATGGTTTGTCAACGGGAAATCCGCTAAGCCGAAAGGGGAAAATGTTCATGAGTCTGTATAATTTCAATGAGATTTTAAAAATCGCCCAAGAGAGAAATTTTAAAGCGATTGGCTCGTTTAACTTGCACTGTATTGAGATGCTACCGGCATTTTTCAAAGCCGCGCAAAACAGCCACAGCCCGTTAATGATCCAAATTTCAACCGGGACCGCGGAGTACCTCGGCTATCGTTTGCTGGTCGACGCCGTGCGTTCATTAGCGGACAGTGAAAATATTCCAACCTGTCTGCATCTTGACCACTGCTCAGATATTAAGGCCATCGAGACGGCAATGAACGCGGGCTTTTCGTCGGTGATGTACGACGGCTCACATTTAAGCCTTGAGGAAAATATCGGTAATACGCGAATAGTGGTGGAGATGGCCCGCCCGCGCAATATTACGGTAGAAGGCGAACTGGGGGCGATCGGTGGGTCAGAGGATGGAAAAGCGGTGGCGGCGGAAGATATCTGTTTTACCACCGTCGAAGACGCGAAACGCTTTGTGGAGGAGACCCAGGTCGATATGCTGGCCGTCTCGGTGGGCACTGTGCATGGCCTCTACACCGGTAAAGCGCAGATACAGCACCAGCGGCTGAAACAGATTAGCGCGGCGACCGGCGTGCCGCTGGTGCTGCATGGCGGTACCGGCGTCAGCGATGAGGATATGCGGCTGGCCGTCACCGAAGGGATTAATAAAGTGAACGTCGGGACGGAAATGAACGTGCAGTGGGTTGACCGCTGTAAGACGACGTTTGAGAAAGGGAAAGTGAATGACAGCGTACGGAAATTCTTAATTCCCGCCAACCAGGCTGTCACTGATGTCTTAATGGAAAAAATGGCGTTATTTAAATAACGTTTTCTCCGTCACTCTCTATTTCGTTGCCCTGTCTTCCGCCAGGGAGGGAACTTGCTATGTTTGAATCATTGAAAACGTTGTGGAAAAAAGAGCAAACCCCGCTGCAGGATTATGATCAACAGTCCCGTCAGTTGGCGGAGGAGATTGCCAGGCTGGAAGGCGAACTACAGCGCCAGCCTGGCAATAGCGAGGTGCAAAAAACATTGATGCTGACTTACAACCGGGCGCTATCCATATATGCCAAAAGCACCACCCACCGGCAGGATATTGATACGCTGTTTCTGCAGATTGATAATTTACGCAATATTATTCGCCGCAATATTTAGGAATACAGAATGACCATAAAAGAACTGCTTATTGAGGCCGATGCCATTCAGGTTGGCGTTGTGGAGTCCGACTGGCAGCGGGTAATAAAGCTGGCTGCCCGCCCGCTGGAGGCAAAAGGCTTTATTTCGACCGAATATAGCCAGGCGGTGATCGACAATACCCTGAACCATGGCGCCTATTACGTTTTCGATGAAGGTATTGCTATCCCCCATGCCCGACCCGAGTGCGGCGTCAGACGCAACTGCTTTAGCCTGGTGCTGTTGGAAAAGCCGATTCCCTTTGCAGACAGTGAAAAGGCCGACATCGTCATTATGTTTGGCGCCCGGGATAGCAATGCGCATATCGAGGAGGGGATCCGCTCCATCGTCGCGCTGCTGGATAACAATGACACGATGGCCAAACTGCGGATGGCCCGCAGCCGGGAGGAGGTTGTCGCATTACTATGAACAGACATCTGACCCCAGTCTGCAAAACGGCTATTTTAATCAACGGCATTCCGGCTTCGGGGAAGAGTACCATCACCCGTTTGCTGGCGGAGACCTTCAGCCTGCCGGTATTGACGATCGACGGCATCAAAGAGCCGTTTATGGCGCGTCTGGCCCCGGTCGACCGGCCAATGAATCGCCAACTGGGCTGCGCGGCGTATGAGGTGATCTGGTCGATTGTCGGCGCATCGCCTGCCAGCATGGTCTGGTTGATCGACGCCTGGTTCGGCTTCCAGCCCCGGGAGACCTTGCAAAAATTGCTGCAGCAGGCGGGCGTGGAGCAGGTGATTGAGATCTGGAACCATATCTCCCCCGAGCTGGCGGTCGCGCGCTATGCCTCGCGGCTGGCGACGCGGTCGCCGGGCCACCCCGGCGAAGAGTATCTGCCGGAGCTGGCCCAACTGGCCGGGCGTGCGCAGCCCATGTCTTTAGGGCCCCTTCTGACGATAGACCAGCGGCGCCCGCTGGAGATAACGCCGGTTATTCAATGGCTTGAAGGCACAATTAGCGGACAACGCACCGGTCTGGCGAATTTCGCATACCCGTCCTAGGGCATACCCGCCAGCCGCAGCAGCGCCGTCACCACCGCCGCGGCGATAATTACGCCGATCAGCGGCACCTTGCGCCAGGCGAGGAACACCGCGACGGCAACGCCCAGAACGCGCGCCATGCCGGCGAAATGCGCGCCTTCATAGAAAGTGGTGGCCAGGGCGACGGAAAAAAGCAGCACCGTCGCCGCATCGGAAAGCAGCGCCTGCGAGCGCTCGGAAAAGGCCAGCCGATTACCAAGCTTCGCGCCGCCAAGACGCATCAGATAGGTTCCCAGCGACAGGATGGCGATACCGGCGATAAACAGCGTCATATTGCCCATTATTTTTTCCTCGACAGTAAACCAAACAGCGAGAGCAGCACCGGCAGCCCGGTAGGCGCAAACGGCACGGCGGCAAGCGCCAGCGCGGCGCCGCTGGCGGCGCGGATCAGCGTGGTACGGTTTTTAAAGGCCGGGATCACCAGCGCCAGCAGGATTGCCGGGAAGACCGCATCAAGCCCGATGGTCTCCGGCGCCGGCAGCAGTTTGCCGACGGCGGCGCCGGTGAGCGTACCCAAAGGCCAGATCAGCGCCACGCCGGCGCCGCACAGCCAGTAGGCCGCTTTGCGCTGCGCGGGGGTGGGCTGCGACAAGCCAAAGACCACACTCTCGTCGTTCATAATGTGGCACCCGATAAAGCTTAAGGCGCGCTGACCCACCAGTTCACGCACGGTCACCCCGAAAGGGATATGACGCGCGTTGACTAACAGGCCAGCGGCGGCGGCGGCCAGTGGGCTACCGCCGCTGGCGACAATGCCGATAAACATAAATTCAGAGGCGCCCGCCAGCACGGACACCGAAAGCACGAGCGGCACCCATAAGGGGAAGCCGTAAGCCACCGCCAGCGACCCATAGGACATGCCCACCACCCCGACGGCGAGGCAAACTAAAGCAATCGCTTTTATCGTGTCTCCGCTGAGACTGGAGAGAGTTTGTTTCATATCACTTAGCCATATCGAACGAATTTCCATTATAATGAACACATAATGATCGTTTTTCAAGGCGAACGAATCGTTCGATATAAAAAACAAAGGGGCGGGTATGACACAGCCAATCAGCGTTATCGCCAAAAGTCTGGTGCGGGAGCGGGCGCGGACCGGGCTTTCGCTGGCGGAAGTCGCGCGTCGGGCGGGTATCGCCAAATCCACGCTATCGCAACTGGAGTCCGGCAACGGTAATCCTAGTCTGGAAACGCTGTGGTCGCTCTGCGTGGCGCTGGATATTCCATTTGCCCGGCTTCTTGAGCCGCAGGTGAACAAAACGCAGGTGATCCGCCGCGGCGAGGGGACAAAAGTGGTGGCGGAGCAGGCGAACTATCAGGCTATTTTGCTGGCCGCCTGCCCGCCCGGCGCGCGTCGGGACATCTATTTGCTGCTCACCCAGCCCGGCGCCGACCGCATTTCGCATCCGCATCCGCCAGGGTCAGTGGAACATATTATCGTCACTCAGGGGCGCGCGCGGGTAGGATTGACGTCGGCGCCGGAAGAGCTCGGCGAGGGCGACTATATCTGCTACCCGGCGGATCAGGAGCATGTGTTTCAGGCCCTGGAGCCGGATACGCAGGCGCTGCTGATCGCTGAGCAAAACTGACATCGCACCGGCGGGCGTCGCGCTCTCGCTGGACGCCATAGCCGTATTGCGGGACACTAGCCGCATTCTTCCGCGAAGACAGGCATACCTATGTCGCTGAAAGCCATTGCTAAAGAACTTGGGATCTCGGTTACGACCGTCAGCCGCGCGTTAAACGGCTATGATGATGTGTCGCAGGAGACCCGTGCTCGCGTCGAGGCTGAAGCGCAGCGTCGCGGATATCGGCCAAACACGTTCGCGCGTCGCCTGAAAATGGGCAAAATCGACGCCGTTGGCCTCGTGTTCCCCGTGCGCCCCGCGCCGCTGAATAACAACGTCTTTCTCGAAATGGTGGGAGAAATCAGCCACGAACTGGCGCGCTATGAGATTGATTTACTGCTGATCGCCGATGATGAACAGGCCGATAAGCACGGGTATATGCGCATGGTGCAGAGCCGTCGCGTCGATGCGCTGATCGTCGCGCATACCCTGGACGACGACCCGCGCCTGATTCAGCTGCTCTCTTCCGGCTTTCCTTTCCTCGCGCTGGGCCGTAGCCGCCTGCCGCAGCCCTACGCCTGGTTTGATTTCGATAACCAGGCGGGCACCTACCGCGCCACCCGCCATCTGATTAGCCAGGGGCATCGGCGCATCGCGCTGCTGAGTGAAAATAATAATCAGGCGTTTATTACCCAACGGCG
The DNA here is from genome assembly GCF_048822715.1 of Klebsiella sp. C239. Lineage (NCBI taxonomy): Bacteria > Pseudomonadati > Pseudomonadota > Gammaproteobacteria > Enterobacterales > Enterobacteriaceae > Klebsiella > Klebsiella sp. C239. Next base: position 36,224 of record NZ_JBMEZK010000013.1, read on the forward strand.
CAACGGTTACCTGGAAGCCCTGCGCGAAGCGGGCCTGGCGGAAACCTGGCTGCGCAGCGTGCCGCCCACCCGCCGCGGCGGGTTTCAGGCAACGATGGAGCTGCTGCGCTTGCCTGAACCGCCAACGGCGATTGTCACCGACTGCAACACCCATGGCGACGGCGCGGCGATGGCCCTGGCTCAGCTTGGGCGTCTTACCGGCGCCGATCGCGTCTCACTGGTGGTCTACGACGGTTTGCCGCAGGACAGCATCATCGACACCCCGGTAGGCGCAGTGGTTCAGTCCACCCGACAGGGAGTGGGCCGCCAGATAGCCACGATGGTCCGCCGCTTAATCGCCGGCGAGGATCTGGCCTCGCTCCAGGTGCTCTGGCAGCCCGAATTCATCCCCGGCGAAACCGCCTGATACCGCTCTCCACAGATTAATTTCCTGAACTCGATCACGGATCCGAAACGTTTTGGTTGGCGTCCGAAACGTTTCGGATCAACAGTAAGGCATTCCTTGAAGTGGAGATGTCTAATGTCTGATTCGATTATACGCCTGCAAAGCGCAGCGGCTGACGTGGTGATCAAAACCCACCCTTTCGCCGAAATTATCTACTGGGGGCCGCATTTAAGCCACTTTTCGCCGCAGGATGCCGACAGCCTGACGCGGCCGGTCGCCAATGGCCGCCTCGACGTCGATTCCCCGGTCACCTTAATGGCGGAGCTGGGCCATGGTCTGTTTGGCGCTCCGGGCATTGAAGGCCATCGCCAGGGGCTGGATGCCTCGCCGATTTTCGCCACCAGCGAAGTGCGGCACGAGGGCCAGACGCTGACCCTGGTCAGCGAAGACCCGCAGGCCGGTCTGCGGTTGTGCAGTGAAATCCAGCTTGATAGCAGCGGCGTGCTGAGCGTGCGCCATGGCGTGACCAATCTGCGCGCCAGCCCATGGCAGGTGGATCGCCTGGCGGTCACGCTGCCGGTCGCCGAGCGCGCTCGCGAGGTCATGGCTTTCCATGGCCGCTGGATCCGCGAGTTTCAGCCCCATCGTCTGCTCCTTGAACATGACAGCTTTGTGCTGGAGAACCGCCGCGGGCGTACCTCTCACGAACATTTCCCGGCCCTGATCACCGGCAGCCACGCCTTTAGCGAGATGCAGGGTGAAGTCTGGGGCGTGCATCTGGGCTGGAGCGGCAACCATCGCCTGCGGGCGGAGGTGAAAACCGATGGCCGCCGCTATCTGCAGGCCGAGGCGCTCTATCTGCCTGGCGAAATGGCGCTGGCGGAAGGGGAAACCTTATGGACGCCGTACCTGTATGCCAGCTATTCGGCGAACGGGCTGAACGGCATGAGCCAGCAGTTCCATCGTTATCTGCGCGAACGGATTATTCGCTTCCCGGGCAACAAGCCGCGCCCGGTGCATCTCAACACCTGGGAGGGGATCTATTTCGACCACGATCCGGACTACATCATGCGCATGGCGGATGAAGCAGCGGCGCTGGGCGTGGAGCGTTTTATCATTGACGACGGCTGGTTTAAAGGACGCAACGACGACTGGGCGGCGCTCGGCGACTGGTATCTCGATGAGGACAAATATCCCCACGGCCTGACGCCGGTTATCGACCACGTGAAGTCGCTGGGGATGGAGTTCGGCATCTGGGTGGAGCCTGAGATGATTAACCCGAACTCCGATCTCTACCGCGCCCATCCCGACTGGGTGCTGGCGCTGCCGGGCTATACGCCGCTTCCCGGGCGTCATCAGTTTGTCCTGAACCTGAATATTCCGGAAGCTTTTGATTATCTGCTGGAGCGGATGAGCTGGCTGCTGGGCGAGCACGCGGTGGATTATGTGAAGTGGGATATGAACCGCGAGCTGGTGCAGCCCGGGCATAACGGTAAAGCTGCCGCCGATGCGCAAACCCGCCAGTTCTATCGCCTGCTCGATACGCTGGTGGCCCGCTTCCCGCATATTGAATTTGAATCCTGCTCCTCCGGCGGCGGTCGTATCGATTATGAAGTCCTCAAGCGCAGCCATCGCTTCTGGGCTTCTGACAACAATGACGCCCTTGAACGCAATACCATCCAGCGCGGCATGAGCTACTTCTTCCCGCCGGAGGTGATGGGCGCGCACATCGGTAATCGCCACTGTCATGCCACCTTCCGCCAGCACAGTATCGCCTTCCGCGGCCTGACGGCGCTGTTCGGTCATATGGGGCTTGAGCTGGATCCGGTGAGCGCCGATGAAGAAGAACGCGCCGGGTACCGGAAATACGCGGCCCTGCATAAGCAATGGCGCGACGTGATCCATCACGGCGTGCAGTGGCGGATGGATATGCCGGACGCCACCACCCTTGCCCATGGCGTCGTCAGCCCGGATAAAGCGCAGGCGATTTTCCTCGTCAGCCAGCTGGCGATGCCGGACTACACCCTGATGGCGCCGCTGCGCCTGGCGGGGCTGGAGGCGAGCGCCCGCTATCAGGTGACGCTCCTCGATCATCCGAACATACAGATCACCGGCGAGGGCGGCCACACCATGCGGAAGCTGCCGGCATGGATGACGACGCCGCAGACCGTAAGCGGTGAGTGGCTACAGCAGGCGGGGTTGGCGCTGCCCATCCTCGACCCGGAAAGCGCCATTCTGATTGGCCTGCAACGCGTGTGATGGTACCGGGCCGCGCCGCGGCCCTTCTTGAGGAAAATATAATGAACCCGACCGTCTGTACCCACAAAAACAACCCCAACTTCTGGATTTTCGGGCTGTTCTTCTTTCTCTACTTCTTCATCATGGCCACCTGCTTTCCGTTTCTGCCGATCTGGCTGTCGGACGTCATCGGCCTGAATAAAACCGAAACCGGCCTCGTTTTCTCCAGCCTGTCGCTGTTCGCCATCTGTTTCCAGCCGATCCTCGGTGTGATCTCTGACAAGCTGGGGCTGAAAAAACACCTGATGTGGATCGTGACCGTGCTGCTGGTGCTGATTGCTCCCTTCTTCCTCTATGTTTTCGCTCCGCTGCTAAAAACCAATATCTGGCTCGGGGCGCTGAGCGGCGGCGCTTACATTGGCTTTGTGTTCTCCGCCGGCGCCGGCGCGATGGAGGCCTATATCGAACGGGTAAGCCGCAACAGCGGGTTTGAATACGGCAAGGCGCGCACCTTTGGTTGCCTGGGCTGGGCGCTGTGCGCCACCACGGCGGGGATGCTGTTCAGCGTTAACCCGGAGTGGGTGTTCTGGATGGGCTCGGCCGCCGCGCTGCTGCTGGTGGTGCTGGTGGCTATCGCCAAACCGCAGGCCAGTCAGTCCGCGCAGGTAATGGACTCGCTCGGCGCCAATCGCCCGGCGATCGATTTAAAAACGGCGGTGCGCATGTTCCGCCAGCGGAAGATGTGGATGTTTATTCTGTACGTCATCGGCGTAGCCTGCGTGTATGACGTTTTCGATCAGCAGTTCGCCACCTTCTTCAAATCGTTCTTCGCGACCCCGGAAGCAGGCACCCGTGCCTTTGGTTTCGCCACCACCGCGGGAGAAATTTGTAACGCCATCATTATGTTCAGCTCGCCGTGGATTATTAACCGCATCGGGGCGAAGAATACCTTGCTGATTGCCGGGATGGTGATGGCGGCAAGAATGATTGGCTCTTCCTTCGCCACCACCGCCGCGGAAGTGGTGGCGCTGAAAATGCTCCATGCGCTGGAGGTGCCGTTCCTGCTGGTGGGCGCCTTTAAATATATTACCGGCGTGTTTGACGTCCGGCTGTCGGCGACCATTTACCTGGTGGGCTTCCAGTTCGCCAAGCAGGTGGCGGCGATCTTCCTCTCCGCCTTCGCCGGCAATATGTATGATCGGATCGGTTTCCAGGAGACCTATATGATCCTCGGCGGTATTGCCCTCACCATCACTTTAATATCGGCGTTTACGTTAGCGGGTAAGACGAAAACTGAGCCGCTGCGCGATAATGCGATGACGGTTTAATCATTGGAAGGTAAGATCACATGGATGTGACTGAAAGATAAGGATATTTTTATGGTGAAAATGAAAGAGCGGATAAGCAGCGGTAGGCATTAAAATATAAGGAATGAACAATAACCGCCAGAATTGTACCAGGCTTTACCCTATATAAGGGCTATAACTTATTCTTCTTTTTGTAAAAAAGAGATAATCCTTTCGGTCAATAAAAGTTAACTCCCTCATACTCGTGATGAGCTGTAATGATATCATCACACCTCTGTATTTCCTGTCTGGAAAGCTTGATATCTTTTTATTATTTTATTTTTCTCAATTAACGTATCTTAATAAAGATGACCAGTAAAATAAAAATGCGAGGCCAGAGTATGGATCTATGTAACGCAGCAACATGTGAACTGGATTACATTCCTGGCAGAGTTCACAATTTATAGTGAACACCATTGTTAGAGGGTATGATCAATCACCATGGCATCGATTAAAGACGTAGCGAAAAGAGCTGGGGTCTCGACGGCGACCGTATCACGAGTCCTGAATAATCACCCCAGCGTAGTCGCGGAAACGCGTAAGGCGGTGCGGGAGGCGATGGATTATCTTTGCTATGTTCCCAGCAAAAGTTCGTTTCAGCTTAGCGGGAAATGTTCAGGGCTGATTGGTGTGGTTTTGCCTAATCTGGTGAATCCTCACTTCTGTGAACTGCTGGCGACGGTGGAAGAAGAGGCCCGGTATATCGGCAAATCGGTGATCGTTAAAACGCATCAGAATCAGCCGCAGCAGGATAAACATATTATTCAGGCCTTAGTGGGGATGGGCATTGACAGTTTGCTATGGGTGCCGACAGAAGCAGAAGCCGAACTTTCAGAATGGTTAAGCATTACCCGGATCCCGGTCGCCGTCGTCACCCAGGTATCCCGGTTCTTTAATTCCGTATCGATTAATCAGGACCGGGGCGCAGAAAGTATTGCGGAACATTTTATTCATACAGGCCATCTTTCATTTGGCTTTGTGGCCCAGGAAGGGGTGGATAGCCGTAAGGTTTCGTCGTACAGCAAAAAAATAGCGAGTCACGGTTTAAAGCTTGCTAAAGATAATTCGTTCTGGATAGCCAAAGGCGAGGGTGAAAAGATATCAGGCCATATTAGTATTCTTGATGATGTTATCGAGAAACTCAGCGAGCCGACGCGAACCTGTACATGCCTCTTAGTGTATAATGATATTGCGGCAAACTATATTATCGATGGACTAAAAGAAAAAGGCATCTCCGCTCCTGAAGATATTGCGATTGCCAGCTTTGATAATACCCTACTGGCGCAAACAAAAAAAATCACCAGCGTTGCACAGCCGGTAAATGAAATTGCTCACCTCGCGTTTCAGATGGTGAAACATCAACAGCAGCCGGACAGTATTGAAATGCACGAAATTGTCTCTCGGTTAATTATTCGTGAGAGCAGCGTAAAAATTAATATTACTTCCCTGTAAGGGATTTATGTTTAGAAATGGCGCGAAATTTGGCGCCATGGGCTCCTTTTAACAAAAAATAGGTGTATTTATGTCTGCTACCGCAATGGAAAAGCCAAGCGCTTATGAAAAGCTGGGGCTGAGGGAGAAGATCGGCTACGGCATGGGTGACGCCGGTTCAGGAATGATATGGAGCGTACTGGCGCTCTATCTGACGTGGTTCTATACCGATGTCTATGGCCTCAATGCCGGAGTGGTGGGCACATTATTCCTGGTGATTCGCATCTTCGACGCGTTTAGCGATCCGCTGATGGGGGCAATCTGCGACCGCACCGTGTCGCGCTGGGGAAAATTCCGTCCATGGCTATTATGGATGGCATTTCCGTTTGGTCTGGGGGCGGTACTGATGTTCACGACCCCAGAGCTCAGCATGAACGGCAAGATTATTTATGCCTGGGTTACCTATCTGGTTATGTCGCTGATTTATACCGCGATTAATATTCCCTATTGCTCGATCGGCGGCGTCATTACCCTCAATCAGAAAGAGCGTATGGGCTGTTTGTCATGGCGCTTTTTCCTGAATGGCCTGGCAACATTAATTATCTCCTCCTCTATTCTGCCGTTAACGGACTGGCTGGGTAATGGCGACCGCGCCTCCGGTTTCCAGCTGACCATGGTCATTATGGGTGGTGCGGCAACGCTGATGTTCCTGTTCTGCTTTTCCAGCATTAAAGAGCGGGTGGTATCGGTTAAGCAAAACGAGTCGTTGAAAAAAGACCTGCGGGACATTATTAAAAACGATCAGTGGCTCTTAATGATCTCTATTACTTTCCTGAACGTTTTTCCGGCATTTATCCGCGGTGGCGTCACTATTTATTATGCGACTTATGTCATGAAGGCGTCTGTCGGATTTATTACCTTCTTTATGGCGCTGGGCGTGGCCTGTAATATGCTGGGCAGCGTGCTTGCCAAACCGCTTACCGATCGCTTTGATAAGCTGGCGCTATTCCGCATTATTAACATTATTCTCGGTATTCTGTCATTTGCGCTGTGGTTTATCGATCCGCAATCACTGACCCCGCTGATGGCGCTATTTATCGTCATTAACATTCTGCATTTAATTCAGTCTGGCCCCATCCTGTGGGCGATGATGTCCGACGTCGATGACTACGGTGACTGGAAATTTGGTAAACGCCTGACCGGCATCTCCTTTGCGGGAAACCTGTTTATGCTCAAAATGGGGCTGGCGGTCGCTGGCGCAATCGTCGCCTGGATTCTGGCGTTTACCGGCTATGTCGCGAATGAGCCGCAGCAGAATTCTCAGACTATTCAAGGGATTATTATGATGTTCTCACTGTTGCCGATGGTGAGTTATTTCATCAGCGCGTATCTGGTGCGCTACTTCAAGCTGAATAACGCGTTCCTTGAGAAAATCAAAACGGATCTTGCAAAACGTGAGCTGGAAAAAGGTCGCGATTAATCGCCAGCGGATCAGGCTATCCGTACTATTTATCATTAAATATCAGTATTAATCAAATCAGAATTTTTTTAATTGATTTTCTGTTCATAGCAGAGGAGGTTCTTCATGACGCATGATAATTATTATGACGTGACGCAGTGGCATATCGGTAATCCTAACAAGGATATCGGCGAAGTTATCAACAGTATTATCCTCGATATTAAAAAAGGGCAAACTGCAACCGATATTAATAATGGCGGAAAACCCGGTGCCATCATCTATATCCCACCAGGCGACTATCATCTGAAGACGCAGGTTTTGATCGATATCAGTTATTTAAAAATAATGGGTGCCGGACACGGTTTTGTCTCCTCAAGTATTCGTTTCAATACGCCAGCTGATGACTGGGCGAATTTGCATGATATTTGGCCGGGTGGCAGCCGTATTCTGGTCGATATTTGTGCGCACCCCCGTGATGAAGAACACGCTGGTGCTGCATTTTACGTGAAACGCAGCGGAGCGCCGCGAATTAGTTCTGTAGCGTTTGAAAACTTCTGTATTGATGGCCTGCACTTTATTGATGATGGGCTGGGAAAAAACGATCCGGAAAATAGCTATACAAACGGCAAAACCGGGATTTATATCGCCAGCGCTCAGGATGCTTTTCGGATTACAGGCATGGGATTTATCTACCTTGAGCATGGTCTCACGACATATAATAGTGATGCTATGGCGATCCATAATAACTTTATCGCCGAATGCGGTAACTGCATCGAGCTTCGTGGCGCCGGCCAGGCTTCTAAAATAACCGATAACCTGATTGGCGCAGGCTATAAAGGCTATTCGATTTATGCCCAAAACTTCGGTGGGTTATTAATTTCCGGCAACAATATCTTTCCGCGTGGCGCCAGCAGCGTTCATTTATCTGGCGTTGTTCGTTCCACTGTGACCGGTAATCGGTTGCACTCATTTTATCCAGGAATGTTGGTTCTGGAGAATAACTGTGCGGAGAATCTCATCGCGGCAAATCATTTTTTCCGCGATCGCGAACCCTGGCCGCCGATGCAGGCCTATGACAATGGCCTGGATGATGCCTATGGTCTGCTGCATATCAATGGTAGTCATAATTCGGTGATTGCCAATCATATTTCCGAAACGATTGATATCCAGTACCTTCGGCCGCAGGGAACAAAGCCGGTCATCATCCGACTGGTTTCCGGTAAAGGGAACTACCTTGCGAATAATCATATTGTTGCGACCACGGAAGCGTCAGCGCAGCAGGCGCAATCCTCTGAAGAGGACGCTTGCTTTGCGGCTCAGGTCAGCGCTTTGCTGATGACGGATAGATTAAAAGCCCTTGATGCGGTCGCGGTGCTGGTAGAAAAAGCGTCGTCTCTAAACACGATACTTGATTGCGGCAATAGTCAACAGGTGATGATGGACAGAGCGACGAATGCCTTCAGGGCTACGCCAGCTCCCGGCAATATATAGATGGAATAAACCGGCAGGAGACGCGACGGCGCACGGTCAGTCGTCCTTCCCAGCGTCGCAAACAGCTGCCCCGCTCAGCACAGCGGGGCAATCGTGGGTTCACGCCAGATAAAACACTTCTTTGAGCTCCGCGCTCAGCGGGCTGTTGTCCGGGTTGCTGGGCATCACCTCGCGCATGTATTTCCACCAGCGCTGGCACACTTCCGTGCTGGCGACCGCCTCCCAGCGGGCTTCCGACTCAATCTCCACCGTGGCGAACAGCAGGTGGCGTTCTTTATCGAGATAGATGGCGTAGTGGTGCGCGCCGTGGGCTTTCAGCGTAGCCTCCAGCTCCGGCCAGATGGGGTTATGACGGCGCTGGTACTCCTCGTGCGCGTCGGGGTTCACCTGCATGACAAAGGCTTTACGGATCATAATGCCTCCAGATAGAGCTCGCGGACCTCATCGCGGCTGGCGGGGCGCGGGTTACATGGCGCGCACGGGTCGGCCAGCGCTTTGTCCAGCCAGCCTTCGATATCGGCTTTGCTGACGCCAAGCTGGCTGAAGCCCTGGGGGATCCCCACGCGTTTGCTCAGCGCGCGAATGGCGTTAATGGCCTCCATGCTGGCGGCTTCATCGCTCATGCCGCGGGTATCGACACCCATCGCCTGCGCCACGCGGGCGAAGCGCGCCACGGCGTTCGGGCGGTTAAAGTTTTCGATGATCGGCAGCAGGATGGCGTTGCACACCCCGTGCGGCAGGTTGTGGGTGGCGCCAGGCTGATGGGCCAGGGCGTGTACCAGCCCGAGGCCGGCGCTGTTGAACGCCATGCCCGCCAGATACTGGCCAAACGCCATCTGCTCGCGGGCCTGCAGATCGTGTCCATCGTCTACCGCTTTCGGCAGCCACAGGTTGATCAGGCGGATGGCCTCGAGGGCGTTGGCGTCGGTCAGGGGATGGGCGCCAACGGAGACAAAGGCCTCAATGGCGTGGGTCAGGGCGTCCATGCCGGTGGCGGCGGTAACGGCTGGCGGGATGTCGAGCATCACGCTGGCGTCGTCGACGGCGATATCCGGGATCAGGTTCGGGTCGATAATCACCTCTTTTACCTGACGCTCGCTATCGATAATCACTGCGTTGCTGGTCATCTCCGCCGCCGTGCCGGCAGTGGTGTTGATGGCCACCAGCGGCACGCCAGCGTTTTTCACTTTGCCGACGCCGGAATAGGCTGTGGAGGGGCCAGGGTTGGCGGTGAGGATTTTTATCGCCTTGGCGGTATCAATCGGGCTGCCGCCGCCGAAGGCGATCAGGTAATCGCAGCGGGCCGCCTGGTACGCCGCATAGCCTTGCTGCACCAACGCTTCGGTAGGGTTGGGGAACACGTCGTCAAACAGCTGATATGCCATCTGCTGTTCATCCATCGCGGAAAACAGACTGTCCAGCAGGCCCAGCTTCACCAGCTGCCCGTCGGTGACGATCAGCGCCTTGCCCCACTGTTTGCTCGCTACCAGCTTGACCATATCGCCGATAGCGCCTGCGCCGTGGAGGCTGATTTTAGGTAGTGCCAACATAAAACTCATGATAATTCTCCTTAATGTTGATTTTGGGAAATCCGTTTCCCTTCACCCGCTCCCGGGTCGCGGCTGGCGCCTTCCCCGGGCTACAGGTTCACTGGCGTCTGCAGGCCGGTAGCCAGGACAGGTGCGTAGCACCGCCTCCGGGATTTAGGGTGAAGGGGAAATTAACATCGTCTTCGCTGCAGCATCCGCCGGGTCATAATCGGCAGGGAGATAACCACGATCAGCATCGCGCCGATAATCACCGACATCACGATGCCGGGGACGTTGAGCAGGCTCAGGCCGAAGGTCACCAGCCCCATCAGAAAGGCGGCGATGATCACCCCGGGCATGCTGCCGGAGCCGCCGAGAATATTGACGCCGCCGAGCACCGCCATGGTGACAACCGCCAGCTCCCAGCCCATCGCCAGGGTAGGGCGGGTACTGCCGAGCCGTGAGGTCAGCAGGACCGCCGCCAGTCCGGCCATCAGCCCGACCAGCGCGAACAGCGCCAGGTTATGGCGCTTCACGTTGATCCCGGAGTACCAGGCGCCGGTCGGATTATTGCCGATGGCGTAGGTCCGGCGACCAAAGTTGGTTTTATGCAGCAGGAAGGTGAAGGCGGCCGCGAGGAGGATAAACAGCGCAAACTCAAAAGAGAGCGCGCCCCACACGTACCCCTGGCCGAACCAGGCAAAGCTCTCCGGGTAGTGGTTGAGCGCCTGATCGCCCAGCAGGATATAGGTGATGCCGCGATACAGGCTCATGGTGCCGATGGTGATCACGATCGACGACAGGTTAAAACGCGTCACCAGGATACCGTTGAACAGGCCGCACAGCAGACCCACGCCCAACCCGACCAATACCAGCAGCGGCGTATCCATCCCCGCCGCCGCGCAGAAGCCCATCACCGTTGAGCTGAGCGCCATCGTCGAGGCTACCGACAGATCGATTTCCCGGGCGATAATCAGCATCGCCATCGGCAGGACGACGATCGCTTTCTCGGTAAAGGTGAAGGTGGCGTCCGACAGGTTCCAGATATTAAGGAAATAAGGGGAAGCCAGGGCGTTGCCGATAAATACCGCCAGGGTGACCGCCAGTAAAAACCCTTCCCAGCACAGCAGGCGGCGCAGCGGCGACGGCGCGGCCGGGGCGTTTTTCATCTCTTCAGATACCATCATCTTGCTCATGATTTCACCCCCTGTTTCTGCCGGGCTAGCGCCGCGTTACGCAGGATTAACCGCCCGTGACCGCGATTGCCGCGCTCGTTAAGCAGCACCGCCATGACGATCACCGCCCCGGAAATCGCCATTTGCCAGAACGGTGAGATGCCGATCACCGGCAGGGCATTATTGATGACGCCGAGGAACAGCGCGCCGCACAGGCAGCCCAGCACCCGTCCGCTTCCGCCCATGGTGCTGATACCGCCGATCACGCAGGCGGCGACCACCTGCAGCTCAAAGCCGTTCGCTACGTCGACATAGGCGACGGCGAAGCGCGAGATCCACAGATAGCCGCAGAAGCCGGCCAGCGCGCCGGAGAGACAGAAGCTGACGAACTGCATTTTCCCGGCGTTAATACCGGTGTAGTACGCCGCCGTCGCGTTGCCGCCTGCGGTGTATAAAGCCCGGCCGGTGCGGCTGTAGCGCAGGAAATAACCCACCAGCAGCAGCGCGGCGATGGCGCACCAGCTCAGCAGCGGCAATCCCAGGAGGGCGCTGCGCGGCAGACTGAGGAAATCAGCGCTCATCTGATGTGAGTTAACCCAGCCGCCGTCGGTCAGCAGAAAGATAATGCCGCGATAGATACTCATGGTGCCCAGGGTCACCACGATGGCGGGAATGCCGAGGCGCCAGACCAGCAGGCCGTTAATCACCCCCATCAGCAGGCCCAGCAGGGTTGCCAGCGCCAGCAGCGCCACCACCGGAATACCCGGATAGTGGGCGTTAAGCAGGGCGACGATCATCCCGGTCAGCGCCAGGTTGGCGGCCATCGACAGATCGATGCCTTTGGTGAGCAGCACCATCATCTGCCCGAGGGCGAGGATGATAAGGATGGCGGTATCGTTAAACATCTCCACCAGATTGCCCGGTGAAACGAACGATGGCGCCCGGCTGCCAATGGCGCCGATCATCAAAATGATGACCACCGCCAGCAGCGCTTCGCGATGCTTCAGCCATGCGTGTCCCATCATGCTGCCTCCTGGCCAATGCCGCTGGCGGCGCTAACGATGGTTTCCGCCGTCGCTTCCCCGGCCCGGTACTCGGCGACCATCAGCCCTTCGTGCATCACGATAATCCGGTCGGCCATGCCCATCACTTCGGGCAACTCTGACGAGACCATAATCACCGCCAGCCCCTGGCTGACCAGCTCGGACATAAACTGATGCACGGCGGCTTTAGAGCCGATATCGATGCCTTTGGTCGGCTCGTCGAGGATAATCACCTCGGGATGGGTCGCCAGCCATTTGCCGATCACCACTTTCTGCTGGTTGCCGCCGGAGAGGGTCTCCACCGGCTGCCGCCAGCTGAAGGCTTTAACCTGCAGGCGCGAGGCGTACTCGTCCGCCAGCCGCCATTCCCGGGCGTCGTTCAGGACGCCGTTAGGGTTGAGCTTACTGAGCTGCGGCAGACTGATGTTTTGGGCGATGGGCAGGGCGATGATCGCCCCCTGTTTCTGCCGCTCTTCCGGTACGCAGACGATGCCCGCGCGGATGGCGTCGGCGGGCTGGCGAAAGCGCATGGGGCTGCCGTTCAGCCGGATCTCGCCGGAGGAGGGATGCGTTACGCCGGAGAGAGCCTGCATCAGCTCGGTGCGTCCGGCGCCCACCAGGCCGTAAAAGCCGAGAATTTCTCCCTTGCGCAGGCTGAAGCTGATATGGGCAAACTCGGTGGGGTGACAGAGGTCTTGCACCTCCAGCACCGTTTCCCCTGGGGTACAGTCAACTTTCGGGTAGGTTTGGGTAATCGCGCGGCCCACCATCATCGCCACCATCCGCTCTTCGGTGATGTCGTTTATCGCTCCGGAGCTGACGTAAACGCCGTCGCGCAGAATGGTGTAGTAGTCCGCCAGCTCGAAAATCTCATCAAACTTATGCGAGATAAACAGGATCGCTTTGCCATCCTGCTTCAGACGCTCAACGATCTGATAAAACTCCAGAATTTCATGTTGCGAGAGCGCGGCGGTCGGCTCATCCAGGATCACCACCTGGGCGTCGAAAGCCAGCGCCCGGGCAATCGCCACCATGTGCCGTTGGGCGATGCTGAGCGTTTTCAGCGTGGCGCGCGGGTCGATCAGAACTTCAAGCCGGGCGAGGATCTCGCCAGCCCGGCGATGCATCGCAGGCCAGTCGAGCGTTTTGAGCAGCCCCTTATACAGATACTGGCCGACGAAAATGTTTTCGCTGACCGAGAGTTCGTCAAACAGCACGGTTTCCTGGTGAATGGCGGTGATCCCCACCTTGTGCGCCGATTCCGGCGTCGGCAGATGAATGGGGATCGCTTTATAGAGGATCTCCCCCTCTTCGGGCTGATAAATACCGGTCATGACTTTGACCAGCGTGGATTTCCCCGCGCCGTTTTCGCCGATGAGGGCGGTCACTTTGCCGGGCCAGAGATCAAGCTGTACGTTCTCAAGGGCACGCACACCGGGAAAAATCTTGGTGATGCCCTTCAGCGACAGCAGTGGCGTTGATGCTGACATGATAGTTCTCCGTAAAATCGCCCCTCACCCTAACTCTCTCCCCAAAGGGGAGAGGGAACGGTCCGGCGCCCGCTGGCCGCATCGCGCAGAGGGCCGGGGTGAGGGAACAAGGGTTAGAAAATCTTCGAGAACTTATCGATGTTGCTCGCATCGTAGACAAACGGCTCGGCCATCGCGCCGTTCCCCTCGGCATCCAGCTTCACTTTGCCCAGCTTGCCCATACTGGCTTCGGTTTTGGTCGCGGTGCCTTTGACTAAATCGTCGGCCAGATAGGTGGCGGCGTAGCCCAGGTCAATCGGGTTCCAGATGGCGAAACTTTTGCTGGCGCCAGACTTGATCGCGCCGGCCATTTCCGACGGCAGCCCCAGCCCGGTGACATACACTTTGCCGATTTTGCCCTGGTCCTTCACCGCCTGCGCGGCGGCAACGATCCCCACCGACGAAGGCGAAACAATGACTTTCAGGTCCGGATATGATTTCAGCAGGCCCACCGCTTCGCGGTAGCTTTTATCCGACAGATCGTCACCGTAGGCGACCGTGACAAGGTGTACGGACGGATACTGCGGCAGCACCTTTTTCATCTCCTCAATCCAGATATTCTGGTTAGTGGAGGTCGGAGTGGCGCTTAACACTGCCACATCCCCCTTCTCCACGTTCAGCGCCTTCAGCGCATCGGCGGCGAGCTTGACGTTGGTCTCGCCAATTAAGGCGTTATTGGAGGGATTAAGATGGATTTGGCGGCCTGCCGGCGCCACGCCGGAGTCCCACGAGACCACCTTGATGCCGCGCTGCATCGCTTTTTTCAGCACCGGCACCACCGCGTCCGGATCGTTAGCGGAAATGGCGATCGCATCCACCCCCTGGGCGATCAACCCGTTCAGCACGTCGATCTGCGCTTCGGCGGTAGTGGTGGTCGGGCCGGTGTAGATCACTTTGACATCACCTAACTCTTTGGCTGCCTGTTGGGCGCCAACGTTGGCGGCTTCGAAGAAGCCATTTCCCAGCGATTTCGCCACGAGGGCGATTTTGACTTCTGCTAAGGCGGAACCGGACAACGCCAGGGCGGCAACGGTGAGGATCAAGCTTGTCTTTGTTTTCATTGCTTTTACTCCACATGAGTCAGTTTTGTAGGGTTTGCAGGTGAGGCTTCGCCCCGTCTCGGTGAGCGGGGCGCGATGTTGTTATGGATAAAGATCTAACGCGGACTGCAGCGGCTGCACGTTGAAGCGTTTGCCAAGGGCGATAAGCTCTTCGCGAGTGATGGTCTGCTTCATACCGCCCATGGACAAGACTTTCACCAGCACTTCGGCGGACTTCTCGGCGGTGTCGATCAGACCGAAGGTCTCATCCAGGGTTGGGCCGCTGCCGAAGACGCCGTGGAACGGCCACAGCACCAGCGAGTGTTTTTGCATGGTTTCCGCAGTCGCCTGGCCGATTTCATCGGTGCCTGGCACCATCCACGGCAGAATGCCGACGCCGTCCGGGAAGACCACCAGACATTCGGTGCTGCCTTCCCACAGCTTGCGAGTGAACAGATCGCTGTGGTTCTCCAGGACGTAGGTCAGGGCGATCAGGTTGGTGGCATGACAGTGCATGATCACCCGGTCCTTGCCGTCGGTCAGTTTGATGCGCTCGCTGTGCGACAGGAAGTGTGCCGGCAGCTCGGAGGTCGGCACTGCATCCTCCGTCAGACCCCACAGGATATGGTATCCCGCGCCGTCGCTGTCGACTTTCACCACGCCAAGGTTAGCGGCCGGGTCGAGCTGGACATTACGGAAGAATTTGCCGGAGCCGGTGACGATAAACGGCTGGTTAGCCAGGGTTGGCATCGGCTGGCTGAGGGCGATATAGCGCGGTTTAGCGTGGAAATCCGCCACGTAAGGTTCGATATCCGCCTCATCCAGACGCAGCGTCAGGTTGCCGCCGTTGCGCTCGTCCCAGCCTTTCAGCCAGGCGTCGGAGGTGGCTTTGATCATGCCCTGGACGAACCAGGCGTCGATTATGTTCTGCATAGTCTTGTCTTTCCTGTTGATTCGGTGAGGGGTTGACCCCCTCACCCTAAATATGTGCGTGCCCCCGGATTGCGCCGTAAACGGCTTATCCGGGCTACCGGTTCGTAGCCCGGGTAAGGCGTCAGCCGCGACCCGGGGAAGCCCGTGCATTACCCGCGCTGGCTCAGAACCGCATTCTCATAAGCCCGCACGTTGTCCAGCCACTGGCTGCCCGCCGGCGTGTCGTGACGCTGGCAGTACATCTCCCAGATGGCCTGCCACGGCAGGGATTTTTGCTCTTCGAGCAGCGCCAGGCGGGCGGTGTAATCGCCGTCGTTCTCCAGCTGGCGCAGCTGATCGGTCGGTTCCAGCAGGGCGCGCAGCAGCGCTTTTTTCATATTGCGGGTACCAATCACCCAGGCCGCGATGCGGTTGATGGAGGCATCGAAGAAGTCGAGGCCGATGTGCACGCGGTCAAACAGGTTATGGCGAATGATTTCGCTGGCGATGGCCTGGGTCTCATCATCCAGCAGCACCACGTGGTCGCTGTCCCAGCGCACCGGGCGGCTGACGTGCAGTAGCAGACGCGGGATGTAGAGCATGGCGGCGGAGATCTTGTCGGAGATGACCTCCGTCGGGTGGAAGTGGCCGGCATCCAGGCACAGCGCCGTCTGGCGGCTGGTGGCGTAGCCCATATAGAACTCGTTGGAGCCGACGGTGTAGCTTTCGGCGCCGATACCGAACAGCTTGCTCTCCACAGCGTCAATGTGATGCGCCGGGTCGAATTTTTCGCTGATGACTTCATCCAGCGCGTTCAGCAGCCGCTGGCGCGGCGCGAAGCGGTCAACGGTAATATCCTTCATGCCGTCCGGCACCCAGATATTCATCACCGACGGGGTGCCCAGCTGTTCGCCAAAATAAGCGGATACGCGGCGGCTGGCTTTGCAATGGTCGATCCAGAACTGGCGGATCTCATCGTTGGCATGCGATAGGGTAAAGCCGTCGGCGCTCAGCGGATGCGAGAAGCAGGAGGGGTTGAAATCCAGCCCCAGTTTGTTGGCTTTCGCCCACTCAACCCAGTTTTTAAAGTGCTCCGGCTTAATCTCATTGCGCGCCACCGGCGCGTCGGATTCCAGATAAATAGCGTGCAGGTTGAGACGCTTTGGCCCCGGGATCAGGCTCAGCGCCTGCTCAAGGTCGGCGCGTAGCTCCTGAGCATTGCGCGCTTTGCCCGGGTAGTTGCCGGTGGCCTGGATGCCGCCGGTCAGGCTTCCCGCCGGATTTTCGAACCCGGCGACGTCGTCACCCTGCCAGCAGTGCATGGATACGGGCAGACGGTCCAGCTGGCGCAGGGCCTCCTCGACATCCACGCCGACGGCGGCGTAGCGCTGCTTAGCAATTTCCCAGGCTTGTTCAAGTTGAGTGGTCATGCGCAAAGCTCCTTGGTCTGTTGTGGCTGAAACTGCGCCACGAAACGGGCAATTTCACTATCAGGATTGGGGGTAAAGGTGGTGAGGGACGCGTTGCCGCGCACCACCTGACGAAACTCATCGACGCTGGCCAGCTCGTCGAGGGTCATTAGCTGGATGCCGATATTGCCGAGGGTGGAGGCCTCTGTCGGGCCGGCCACGACGACGATCCCGCAGGCGTCGGCGCACAGCTGGTTGAGCAGTTCGTTCTGGCAGCCGCCGCCGACGATATGCAGCTGGCTGAAGGGCTGGCCGCGCAGCGCCGCCAGCTCATTAAGCACCCGGGCGTAGAGCAGCGCCAGGCTGTCGAAAATGCAGCGCGCCAGTTCGGCGTCGCTGTCAGGAACCGGCTGACCGGATCCGCGGCAGGCGGCCTGGATCTCGGCGCTCATACTGGCCGGGTTGATAAAGCGGTCGTCATTGCAGTCAATGATGAAGCGGCACGCCGGCAGCGCGGCGGTGCGCGCGATTAGCCCCTGCAGGTCGCTGACGTTTTGCTCTTTCAGCACCCGCTGCAGCAGCCACAGGCCCATAATATTTTTCAGCACCCGATAGCGGCCTTCGGCCCCGCCTTCGTTGGTGATATTGGCCTGCAGCGCCGCGTCGCAGGTGTACGGGGTCAGGCTTTCAAACCCCATCAGCGACCAGGTCCCGGAGGAGAGGTAGGCGGCGTGGCGGTCGGCCAGCGGGGAGGCGATCACCGCGCTGGCGGTGTCGTGGCTGGCGACGGCGACCACCGGGATGTTATTGCCCTGCGGACAAATCCAGTGGCCGATAACGTTGCCGGGATGCGTCGGCGCACCGAACCATTCGCGCGGCGCGCCGGTCCAGTTCAGCAGCGTCTCATCCCAGCTATCGCTGTGGATGTTGACCAGCTGGGTGGTGGTGGCGTTGGTATATTCCCAGTTCAGATTGCCGGTCAGGCGGAAGCTGAAATAGTCGGGGATCAGCAGGGCATGGGCGGCCTGACTGACCAGCTCCGGCTGCTGCTCCACCAGGGCGCGCAGCTGATAAAGGGTGTTAAACGGCAGAAACTGAATGCCGCTGCGGCGATAGATCTCCGCCCGGCCCAGCTGTTCTTCAGCGTGACGTAGCAGGCCCTGGGTGCGGTCGTCACGATAGGAGACCGGCAGCCCGACGCGCTGACCCTGCTTATCCAGCAGGACATAATCCACGCCCCAGGTATCGATGCCGATGCTGTCGATCAGGATGCCCTGCTCACACACTTTCTCCAGCCCGCGGCGGATCTCGCCTTCGAGGCTATCGAGATCCCAGCAGTCGAAGCCATCCACCTTCTGCAGGCTGTTGGTGAAGCGATGAATTTCACGCAGCGTCAGGGCGCGCGGCCCGGACTGATAGCTGGCGAGCATGACCCGCCCGCTGGAGGCGCCTAAATCGACGGCGACACAATGACGAATACTCATGGAACGACCCTTCTTAAAATCATTGTCCGCAGTCTAAAAAAGGGCGCTGACTAACACCTTCTCGCTACGGACAGCCGAAACTGGCCGCTGGCAAGAAAGCAAAGGTGACCGTGAGGAAAATCACAAATTGCGGTTTTGGGCGGTGGTGAGGAGGATGTGATGGGGTCCGCAGTTCCGCATCTTTCCGGCTGATTCTTGAAAAAGCGGCAGGATTTACGAATTTCGCGGTCAAAAATTGAAGGCCGGATAGCCAACCCTTCATTACTATCAGCCGGTGACTGATAATTTTTCTCATTACGAGGGTGGCATCATGACCATATTGCACAGTACGGATTTCTTTAAGGCCGGGATCTCGACGGTGGCTATTGAACCCCGCCTCCCTCAGTCGGCCTTTCCGGAGCATCACCATGATTTCCATGAAATTGTCATCGTGGAGCAGGGCACGGGCATTCACGTCTTCAATGGCCAGCCCTATACCATCGGCGGCGGCTCGGTCTGCTTTATTCGCGATCACGACCGGCATCTTTACGAGCACACGGACAATCTGTGTCTGACCAACGTGCTCTATCGCGCGCCGGATGCGTTTCGTTTTCTCGCCGGGGTCAGCCAGCTGCTGCCCCAGGAGCAGGAGGGCAACTACCCATCGCACTGGCGGGTGAACCAGACGGTCCTGCAGCAGGTGCGGCATATCGTGGCGCAGATGGAGGCCATGGGGAGCGAAACGGATACCCATGCCGTCGCCAGCCGTGAGATCCTGTTTATGCAGCTGCTGGTGCTGCTGCGGAAAAGCAGCCTTGCGGAAGAGGCCACCAACAACGATGCGCGGCTGAATCAGCTGCTGGCCTGGCTGGAAGACCATTTTGCGCAGGAGATCTGCTGGGAGGAGGTGGCGGCGCAGTTTTCGCTGTCGCTGCGTACTCTACACCGCCAGCTGAAGCAGCAGACTGGCCTGACGCCGCAGCGCTATCTCAACCGGGTGCGCCTGATGAAAGCCCGCCACCTGCTGCGCCACAGCGATGAAAGCGTGACTGATATCGCCTATCGCTGCGGATTCGGCGACAGTAACCACTTTTCGACGCTTTTTCGCCGCGAGTTTTCCTGGTCGCCGCGCGATATCCGCCAGGGGCGCGACGCTATTCTTCAGTAACGCGAGAGGAGTCAACGTATTGCGGACCAAAAACGCGAATAATGCGCCGTTATCCGCGTTGGGAGTGTGAGCCGTGGCCGGTCTGATTCTACGTAAAGAGGAGTTTTTCCCTTCCGCCACGCAGGCGGTGGCGGTGGCCGACCGCTATCCGCAAAACGTCTTCGCTGAACACACCCATGAGTTCTGCGAGCTGGTGCTGGTGTGGCGGGGCAACGGGCTGCACGTTCTCAACGACCGTCCCTGGCGCATTACCCGCGGCGATCTGTTCTATATTCGCGCCGAAGATAAACACTCCTATGCTTCCGTTAACGATCTGGTTCTGCAGAACATCATCTATTGCCCGGAGCGGCTGCAGCTCAATTTCGACTGGGCGGGGGCGATCCCTGGCCTCTTTGGCACCCCGTGGAAGCCCCACTGGCGCATGGGCAGCACCGGTATGGCCCAGGCGCGCCAGGTAATTAGCCAGCTTGAGCATGAGTGTTCCCGGCACGATGCGCAGGGGAATGCGATGGCCGAGCTGCTGTTTGCTCAGCTGGCGCTGACCCTCCAGCGCCATCGCTACGCGACGGATAATCTGGCGGCGACGCAGCGCGAAGCGCTGTTGGACAAACTGCTGGCCGCGCTGGCGGCCAGCCTGAGCCGACCCTTTGTCCTGGAGCGTTTCTGCGAGCAGGAGGGCGGCAGCGAGCGGGCGCTACGGCAGCAATTTCGCCAGCAAACCGGCATGACCATCAATCACTATTTACGCCAGCTACGGATCTGCCATGCGCAGTATCTGTTGCAGCATACCGAGCGCTTAATCGGCGATATCGCCATGCAGTGCGGCTTTGAGGACAGTAACTACTTTTCGGTGGTGTTCAGCCGGGAAATCGGCATGTCGCCGGGGCAGTGGCGGCAGCGCAGTCGCGCCGCCGCCTGAAGAGCGTCTTTGTCAGGCAGATGATCCGGTGCTTAACTGGCCATTCCCAGACCGACGATGTTGGCGGCGATGATGATCACCACGCAGCCGAGGCTCAGGACGCTCACCGGACGACGACCGGCGTTGTTCCACTCTTTCAGCACCAGACCCACCAGACCGCCGCACAGTACGTAGAAACTCATGTGCAGCATCCAGCTCATATAGTCGTACTGCGCCGGAATGCTGGCGTGGCCCCAGGCATAGAAGAAGAACTGGAGATACCACATCAGGCCGCCGAGGGCGGAAAGCAGCAGGTTGCTGATGATGAGCGGTTTGGCCAGTGAGAAATCGGCTTTGACTGACAGGGTCTTCACTTTCGCCAGACGAATAAAGCAGAAGCCAAGGTTGACCAGCGCCCCGCCGCCCATAATCACCACGTAGCTTGGCAGCGCCGCATATAACGGGTCGACGCCGAGCGCCGCGGCGGCATCATGCATCGGTTTGGCGGCGTTCATCGCGAACGACATCCCTGCCGAGAAGATACCGCACATCACCGCCAGCAGAAGCCCTTTCTTCAGATTGAACTCTTCGGCTTTGATGCCCATTTTGCGCTCTTTCAGCTGGCCCGCGCGGGTGACGATGCCAACGCCAACCACCGCCACCAGCACGCCGAGCAGCGTCATTTGACCGCCCTGGGTGTGCATCAGCACCGAAAACTGACCGTTAATAATCGGCGTCATCAGCGTACCGACAATCAGCGTGATGCCAATGGCGATGCCAATCCCCATCGACATGCCGAGATAGCGCATGGTCAGGCCATAGTTGATATTACCGATGCCCCACATGGCGCCGAACAGAAAGACCGGCAGCAGCGTGGAGGCGTTAAAGGAGCGGTAGTAGGCCCAGAAATCGGGTAACAGGGTGGCGCTGATGGCCCAGGGCAGGATCAGCCAGGAGACGATCCCCCCGACCGACCACATGGTTTCCCACGACCAGTGTTTTACTTTCTTGAACGGGGCATAGAAACAGGCGGCACTGGCGGCCCCTATCAAATGCCAAAAAATACCCATCGTAATCGCGTGGTTCATTGATTTTATCCTCATCTTTTTTTATCGGAGACGGCGGCTTCCGATGCGATGAGTGTAAAAATTAGCCGCTTTGGCCGCCTTCAGGACGTTGCCACAGGATGGCGAACTCTGGCAACCATGGGCTTAATTAGTTGTTCTACATCACAAAACGACGGGTATTTCTTCTGGTTATATCCATATGAAAAATACGGCATTGATAAGCATTTTCAATACCATTTAATTAACTATAATGGACAAACTGCTTACGCGGCGTTAACACTTGAGCCGCTCGACAATAATGGAGATGATTATGAGCTATACCCTGCCATCCCTGCCGTACGCTTACGATGCTCTGGAACCGCACTTCGACAAGCAGACGATGGAGATCCATCACACCAAACACCACCAGACCTACGTGAACAATGCCAACGCCGCGCTGGAAAGCCTGCCGGAGTTCGCTAACCTGTCCGCTGAAGAGCTGATCACCAAGCTGGATCAGCTGCCGGCTGACAAAAAAACCGTACTGCGTAACAACGCCGGCGGCCACGCGAACCACAGCCTGTTCTGGAAAGGCCTGAAAACCGGTACCACCCTGCAGGGCGACCTGAAAGCGGCTATCGAGCGCGATTTCGGCTCTGTGGACAACTTCAAAGCGGAATTCGAAAAAGCCGCTGCGACCCGTTTCGGTTCCGGCTGGGCGTGGCTGGTCCTGAAAGGTGACAAACTGGCCGTTGTCTCCACCGCAAACCAGGATTCCCCGCTGATGGGCGAAGCCATTTCCGGCGCTTCCGGCTTCCCGATCCTGGGTCTGGACGTGTGGGAACACGCTTACTACCTGAAATTCCAGAACCGTCGCCCGGACTACATCAAAGCCTTCTGGGACGTGGTGAACTGGGACGAAGCTGCAGCGCGTTTTGCCGCCAAAAAATAAGGTTGCAATGTGCTAAGAGAGAAGCGAGTCTGATGGCTCGCTTTTTTTATATCGGTAGCAAGGAGAGCAGACATGCATTATCCGGTGAATGTCTTTGTCGGCAAAATCAGGGACTACACGGGCAGTCGTCCCAGCGCGATCGGCAAAATCCAGGTTGACGGCGAGTTGCAGCTCGGCGATCTCGGTCTCGAAGGGGATGAGCAGGCAGAGAAGAAAATACACGGCGGGCCGGACCGCGCGCTGTGTCACTATCCGCGCGAACACTATGCCGACTGGATCCGTGAATTTCCCCAGCAGGCCGATCGGTTCTGCGCCCCGGCGTTCGGCGAAAACCTCTCCACCACCGGCCTCACCGAACAAAACGTCTACATTGGCGATATCTTTCGCTGGGGCGAGGCGCTGATCCAGGTCACCCAGCCGCGCTCTCCGTGCTTCAAGCTCAACTTTCATTTTGCGATCGGTGATATGGCGCAGCTGATGCAAAACAGCGGGAAGACCGGCTGGTTGTACCGGGTGATCGCCGGGGGGCAAGTCTCCAGCGATGCGCCGCTCGAACTGGTCTCTCGCCTGAGCGATGTCAGCGTCCATGAGGCCGGGGCGATTGCCTGGCAGATGCCGTTTGATGACGATCAGTACCACCGCTTATTGTCGGCAGCGGGCCTGTCGGTAAGCTGGAGTCGAACCATGCAGAAGCGCCGTTTAAGCGGCAAGATCGAGGATAATTCACGGCGATTGTGGGGGAAATAATTCCCCCATATTGGCGCTTTCCGCAGCGTCTCCCGGGTAGCGGCGCAAGCGCCTTACCCGGGCGACCTGACCGTTCCTGGCGGTAACCCGGCGCAACGCAGGCCGGGTCAGCGTCAGGTCCGTTTATACAGCGGCAGCCAGAGGGTTAAGCGCAGACCGCCCAGCGGGCTGTCGTCGGCCTTCACCCAGCCACGGTGCTGCTGAATAGCGGTTTCGACAATCGCCAGCCCCAGGCCGGTGCCGCCGGACTCGCGGTCGCGCGCCTCGTCGGTCCGGTAGAATGGCCGGAAAATCTGCTCGCGATCCTCCGGGCTGACTCCCGGGCCGTCGTCATCGACGTTAACCGTAATCCCGTCTTTATCCACTGAGAAGCTGACGGAAATCTTCGTGTGCGAGTAGCGCAAGGCGTTGCGGACGATATTCTCCAGCGCGCTTTCCAGCGCATTGGGGTTACCGTACAGCGGCCACGGACCCGGCGGATACTCAACGGTGAACGATTTACCCATCTGCTCGGCTTCAAACGCCGCGTTGTCCAGCACTTCGCCCCACAGCTGATTGGCTTTGACCGTCTCGCTCACCAGGGCGTTTTTCGCCTGATTGCGCGACATCACCAGCAGGTCGTTGATCATGCTGTCCAGCCGGTGCGCTTCAGTTTCGATACGCTCCAGCTCTTTGCTCTCACCGCTGCGGCGGCGCAGCAGGGCGGTGCCCAGCTGCAGGCGCGTGAGCGGCGTGCGCAGTTCGTGCGAGATATCGGACAGCAGCCGTTGCTGGCTGGTCATCATCCGCTCCAGGGCCGTCACCATCTGGTTAAAGCTGGCGCCAGCGGCTAAAAACTCCTGCGGTCCGGCTTCCAGCTCCGGATGCTGCCGCAGGTTGCCCTGGGCGACCTCGTCAGCGGCATTTTTCAGCTTACGCGCCGGTTTCGCCAGGCTCCACGCCAGCCACAGCAGCAGCGGGGCGCTAACCAGCATTGTGACGATCAGCAGCAGCAGCGGCCGGTCAAACAGCAGGTTGATAAAGTCGGATTGTGAGGTGCTGGCGGGACGGATCAGATACAGCTGATAGTTATCCTCCCCATCCCTGACGGAGAACGGGCCCACCATTTCCAGGCGGCCATAGCGTTTTTTCTGCGGATGATCGGCGTTATCGGCCTGGCCGATAAAGTTGCGAATGATCTGCATCTCGTTGCGTTCTGCGCCGATCACGCGGCCTTCACTGGTGACCAGCAGCAGGCGCTGACCCGGAGGCGCCCATTTATCGATGGCGCGAAACAGACGACGCCACCACATCAGGTCGTTTGGCGGATCGTTGGCCAGCTCGGCCTCGACGTGCTGCTCGATCATGATGCCTTGACGCTGCTCGCTTTCCAGCAGCTCGGTCATCTGCCGGGAGTCCAGTTTGGGCAGCATCAGCACCAGCATCAACACCAGCGCCAGCGTGAGCCAGAAGATGGCGAAGATGCGTGCAGTCAAACTTCCAATCATGAAGCGGAAACCATCAGATACCCGCGGCCACGCAGCGTTTTAAACCACGGATGGCCATCTTTGCGCTCCGGCAGCTTACGCCGCAGGTTGGAAATATGCATATCGATGGCGCGGTCGAACGGCGTCAGGCGCTTGCCTAACACTTCCTGGCTTAAATGTTCGCGTGACACCACCTGGCCGAGATGCTGCGCTAACAGATAGAGCAGGGTGAACTCGGTGCCGGTGAGCTCCAGCGTCTGGCCATCGAAATTGGCTTCCTGGCGGCCCGGATTGAGGCTTAAGGCATCCACTTCCAGGGTCGGCGAGCCGGCTTCGGTCGTCTGCTGCTGTTCGCTCCAGTGGGAACGGCGCAGAATCGCGCGTATACGCGCCACCAGTTCGCGATCGTTGAACGGCTTAGGCAAATAGTCATCTGCGCCCAGCTCGAGGCCGAGAACGCGATCCAGCTCGCTCCCGCGCGCTGTTAGCATGATAACCGGAGTCTGGTGTGTCTGACGCAGCTCTTTAAGCGTATCGATACCGTTTTTCTTCGGCATCATTACGTCGAGCAGCAATAAATCAATGCTGTCGTCCAGAAGGGCCAGCGCCTGTTCCCCATCATGGGCCACCAGCACGTTAAAACCTTCCATATCGAGCAGCTCTTTTAACAGGGAGGTGAGCTCCCGGTCATCATCAACTAACAGGATTTTATTCATTGTTTAAATACCTCCGAGGCAGAAATTACGTCATCAAGGCCCGCTAATCCATGACTTTACGTTGTTTTACACCCCCTGACGCATGTTTGCAGCCTGAATCGTAGACTGTCTCTCGTTGAATCGCGACACAAACGTTTTGGGAGTATGTGATGCGCAATGTTATCGCTGCCGTCATGGCCTCAACGCTGGCGCTAAGTGCATATAGCCAGGCCGCTGAAGTCGTTACCAGCGTTAACTGGCTCCCCGGAGACGAAGGGGGACAGCGCGGTAGCCAGAGCCATATGTTTGACGGCATAAGTTTAACCGAGCAGCAACGTCAGCAGTTACGGGATCTTATGCAACGGGCACGCCACGACAGGCTCCCCGTTAATGTTAGCGAAATGGAGACAATGCATCGCCTTGTCACCGCAGAAAATTTTGATGAAAACGCTGTGCGCGCTCAGGCAGAAAAGATGGCGCAGGAACAGGTTGCTCGCCAGGTCGAGATGGCTAAGGTCCGCAACCAGATGTACCACCTGCTTACGCCAGAGCAGCAAGCGGTTTTAAATGCTAAGCACCAGCAACGTATGGATCAGTTGCGTGAGGTTGCAAGGACGCAGAAAGGCTCAGCGATGATGCTTTCGAGTAGTAGCAACACCCTGCAACCCCAGTAACAAACCCTGTTTTCCTTGCCATAGACACCATCCCTGTCTTCCCCCACATGATGTGGGGGTTTTTTTTGTCCTTTTTTCGGCAAATCAACTTCTTCGCCTATCCCGTGAGCGTCACCAGTTCAGGTTATACTAAGCGCAGTGCAGGAGAAGGAGCCTATATGAATCAATCTTATGGCCGGTTGGTCAGCCGCGCCGCTATCGCTGCGACGGCGATGGCCTCCGCGTTACTTTTGATCAAAATTTTTGCGTGGTGGTATACCGGTTCAGTCAGTATTCTGGCCGCGCTGGTGGATTCGCTGGTGGATATTGCCGCCTCGCTGACCAACCTGCTGGTGGTGCGCTATTCGCTGCAGCCTGCTGATGAAGAACATACCTTTGGCCACGGCAAAGCGGAGTCGCTGGCGGCGCTGGCGCAAAGCATGTTTATCTCCGGCTCGGCGCTGTTTCTGTTTCTTACCGGTATTCAGCACCTGGTGCGTCCGGAGCCGCTACAGGCCGCCGGCGTCGGGGTTGTCGTCACGTTGATTGCCCTGTTCAGCACGCTGGCGCTGGTGACCTTCCAGCGCTGGGTGGTGCGAAAAACCCAAAGCCAGGCGGTGCGGGCGGATATGCTTCATTATCAGTCTGATGTTATGATGAACGGCGCCATTCTGGTGGCGCTGGGCCTCTCCTGGTACGGCTGGCATCGCGCCGATGCGTTGTTTGCCTTAGGAATTGGCATCTATATTTTATATAGCGCGCTGCGGATGGGCTATGAGGCGGTTCAGTCGTTACTCGACCGCGCTTTGCCTGACGAGGAGCGTCAGGACATTATCACCATCGTGACCGCATGGCCCGGCATCCGCGGGGCGCACGATCTACGAACGCGGCAGTCAGGGCCGACCCGCTTTATTCAGATTCATTTGGAAATGGAAGATAACCTCCCGCTGGTGCAAGCCCACGTGATTGCAGACCAGGTGGAGCAGGCGATTCTGCGCCGTTTCCCGGGTTCCGATGTCATTATCCATCAGGATCCCAGTTCTGTGGTGCCGGCGGCGCAGCAGGGCTTTTTTGAGCGTTAGGTTATAGTCTGTAAACTCGATGTAAAAATGTGGGTCAGCTCGGCATTTTTTGTATAAATTACCGCCGTTTGGTCTGACCTGAATCAATTCAGCTTGAGGCGTTTGATATACTATTGTCATTAGCGTCGTGCACTCCTGGTGAGGGAGCGCTTCAGGCAACAGAATTATTTTTTGCTTCCTAAGTTCAGAGGTAGTCATGATTAAGAAAATCGGTGTGTTGACAAGTGGCGGTGATGCGCCGGGCATGAACGCAGCAATTCGTGGCGTTGTGCGCGCGGCATTAACGGAAGGTCTGGAAGTTTTTGGAATCTATGACGGTTACCTCGGCTTGTACGAAGACCGTATGGTTCAGCTCGACCGTTACAGCGTTTCCGACATGATCAACCGCGGCGGCACCTTCCTGGGCTCCGCTCGCTTCCCGGAATTCCGCGAAGAACACATCCGCGCAGTGGCTATCGAAAACATGAAGAAGCGTGGCCTGGACGCGCTGGTGGTTATCGGTGGTGACGGGTCCTATATGGGGGCGATGCGCCTGACCGAGATGGGCTTCCCGTGCATCGGCCTGCCGGGCACCATCGACAACGATATCAAAGGCACTGACTACACCATCGGCTTCTTCACCGCTCTGAGCACCGTGGTGGAAGCGATTGACCGTCTGCGCGACACCTCCTCTTCGCACCAACGTATCTCCGTGGTGGAAGTGATGGGCCGTTACTGTGGCGACCTGACTCTGGCGGCGGCGATTGCCGGCGGCTGTGAGTTCATCATGGTGCCGGAAGTGGAATATACCCGTGACGATCTGGTAGCGGAAATCAAAGCCGGCATCGCGAAAGGGAAGAAACACGCTATCGTGGCGATCACCGAGCACATGTGCGACGTTGACGAGCTGGCAAGCTACATCGAGAAAGAGACCGGCCGTGAAACCCGTGCTACCGTCCTCGGCCACATTCAGCGCGGCGGTTCCC
The DNA here is from genome assembly GCF_048822715.1 of Klebsiella sp. C239. Lineage (NCBI taxonomy): Bacteria > Pseudomonadati > Pseudomonadota > Gammaproteobacteria > Enterobacterales > Enterobacteriaceae > Klebsiella > Klebsiella sp. C239. The sequence goes on from NZ_JBMEZK010000013.1 coordinate 64,346, forward strand.
CGGTCCCTTACGACCGTATCCTGGCTTCCCGCATGGGCGCCTATGCGATTGAGCTGCTGCTGCAGGGCCATGGCGGCCGTTGCGTCGGCATCCAGAACGAGAAGCTGGTGCACCACGACATCATCGATGCCATCGAGAACATGAAGCGTCCGTTCAAGAACGACTGGCTGGATTGCGCGAAGAAACTGTACTAAGTTGCGCGCCGGATAAACAAAAGGCCTTCTCATGGAGAAGGCCTTTTTTATGGCGCAAGGTTTATTCGATATCCAGCGGGTCTTCCGACAGAATCATCCCGGTGTTATCGGCATACAGATGGTCGCCGCTGAAGAAGGTCACGCCGCCGAAATTGACGCGCACGTCGCTTTCGCCGATGCCTTCGCCAGCCGCGCCGACCGGAATGGCCGCCAGCGCCTGGATGCCGATATCCAGTTCCTCAAGGTCGTCAACCTGGCGCACCGCGCCATAGACCACCAACCCTTCCCATTCATTCTGTACGGCCAGACGCGCCAGGTCAGCGTCAATTAACGCGCGTCGTACTGAGCCGCCGCCGTCGATCAGGAGAATATGACCACGGCCATTCTGCTCGAGCAGATCGTAGAGCAACCCGTTATCCTCGAAACATTTTACCGTAATGATCTGTCCACCAAACGACGACCGTCCTCCAAAGTTAGAGAACAGCGGTTCCACGACGTTGACATCTTCCTGGTAGATGTCACAAAGCTCGGAAGTATCGTATTTCATAGGCTTAACGTTCAGTTGCTGCGAGAGTTTTTAGTATATCCCGCGAATCGCATTGTTGGCAAAATCATCAATTGTTAATTGATATTTGTCAGTTAAGCCGCCAGCTTACTGGCAATAATCCCGATAACAAACAGCAGGTTGGTCAGTAAAGCCCCTTTGACCGTCTTTTCGAGCATCGGCCGCATCGCCAGCGGATCGGATTCGCGCAGGACGTAACGCGCCTGTTTGACCAGCAGCGGCGTGGCGAGAATAAACAGCCAGCCCCAGGCAGAATGCAGCGCCAGCAGGTTAAACAGCGCCAGACACAGCAGGGCGCCGAGCAGCAGGCAGGCATGATAGCGGCGGGCATTGACCGGCCCCAGGCGCACGGCGAGGGTGTTCTTCCCGTTCTGCCGGTCGCTGTCGATATCACGCAGGTTATTGATGTTCAGTACGGCGGTCGCCAGCAGACCGCAGGCCGTTGCCGGCAGAAAAATGGCCGCTTCCACATTGTGGGCTTGCAGATACCAGCTGCCGAGGACGCTCAGCCAGCCGAAGAAAACGAGTACCGAAATATCACCGAGGCCAATATAACCATACGGGCGGGTGCCCACTGTGTAGGTGATGGCGGCCACGATCGACAGGCCACCCAGCGCGAGGAAACCGATGAAATCGCCGACGCTCTGCCAGGCGACGCACAGTAGCGCCAGACCAAACAGACAGATCAGCGCGACGGTGACAATCAAGGCGCGTTTCATCTGCTGGGGGGTAATCATCCCTTTCTGCATCCCGCGCAGCGGCCCGATGCGGTCCGGTTTATCACTCCCCTTGACCGCGTCGCCGTAGTCATTGGCGAGGTTGGAAAGAATTTGCAGCAAGCCGGCGGTGATCAGCGCCAGCAGGGCGACCCAGGGATCAAAATGCCCCTGCTCCCAGGCAAGGACGGTGCCAACAATAATCGCGGCAAACGCCAGCGGTAACGTTTTAGGACGCAGGCTTTCCAGCCACGCCTGAGAACGGCTGATATCAGTCATAGTTATTTTAGCCAATAAAAATGGGGGCGATAGCCCCCATCAACAGTGATGAAAATGCATTGCACCGGATTATAGGATAAAACGGCTCAGATCTTCATCTGCCACCAGAACATCCAGGTGCTTACTCACATATTCGGCATCGATAGTGACGGTCTGGCCGTTCATCTCGCTGGCATCATAGGAGATATCTTCCACCAGGCGCTCCAGCACGGTGTGCAGACGGCGCGCGCCGATGTTCTCGGTGGTTTCGTTTACCTGCCATGCGGCCTGAGCGATACGCTTGATACCGTCTTCGGTGAATTCGATATTCACCCCTTCGGTCGCCATCAGCGCCTTGTACTGCACGGTGATGGAGGCGTTCGGTTCGGTCAGGATGCGCTCGAAGTCATGGGTGGTCAGAGCCTTCAGCTCAACGCGGATCGGCAGACGCCCCTGCAGTTCCGGGATCAGATCGGACGGGCTGGCCACCTGGAACGCGCCGGAGGCGATAAACAGGATGTGGTCGGTCTTGACCATCCCGTGCTTGGTGGAGACGGTGCAGCCTTCCACCAGCGGCAGCAGGTCGCGCTGTACGCCTTCACGGGAGACGTCCGGGCCGGAGGTGTTGCCGCCGCGCTTACAGATTTTGTCGATTTCGTCGATAAAGACGATACCGTGCTGCTCAACAGCGTCGATGGCTTCCTGCTTCAGCTCTTCCGGATTGACCAGTTTGGCCGCTTCTTCTTCAATCAGCAGCTTCATCGCGTCTTTGATTTTCAGCTTACGCGGTTTCTGCTTCTGGCCGCCGAGGTTCTGGAACATGGACTGCAGCTGGCTGGTCATCTCTTCCATGCCCGGAGGGGACATGATTTCAACGCCCATCGGCGCCGCAGCGAGATCGATTTCAATCTCTTTATCGTCCAGCTGGCCTTCACGCAGTTTCTTACGGAACGCCTGGCGCGCCGCAGACGGTTCCTGCGACGGCTCAGTCTGGCCCCAGTTGTTCTTCGCCGGTGGGATCAGCACGTCAAGCACGCGCTCTTCCGCCAGCTCTTCCGCGCGGTAACGGTTCTTATCGATGGACTGCATACGAACCATTTTGATCGCCGCATCGGTCAGATCGCGGATGATAGAGTCCACTTCTTTACCGACATAGCCCACTTCGGTGAACTTCGTCGCTTCAACTTTAATAAACGGCGCGTTGGCCAGTTTCGCCAGACGACGAGCGATTTCGGTTTTACCGACGCCGGTTGGGCCGATCATCAGAATGTTTTTCGGCGTGACTTCATGACGCAGCTCTTCGTTAAGCTGCATCCGGCGCCAGCGGTTACGCAGGGCGATAGCAACAGAACGCTTGGCGGCGTCCTGGCCGATAATGTGTTTGTCCAGTTCGCTGACAATTTCGCGTGGGGTCATTTCAGACATGGGAGATCCTTACGCTTTAGAAGGTAATTCTTCGATGGTGTGGAAATGGTTGGTATAGATGCAAATATCGCCTGCAATATCCAACGCTTTCTCGGCGATATCGCGCGCGCCCATATCGGTGTTTTCCAGCAGCGCGCGGGCCGCGGCCTGGGCGTAAGGACCGCCGGAGCCGATAGCAATCAAATCGTTTTCCGGCTGTACCACGTCACCGTTACCGGTGATGATAAGCGACGCGTTTTCGTCCGCGACGGCCAGCAGCGCTTCCAGCTTGCGCAACATCCGATCGGTTCGCCAGTCTTTAGCCAGCTCAACGGCGGCCTTCACCAGATGGCCCTGGTGCATTTCCAGTTTGCGTTCAAACAGTTCGAACAGCGTGAAGGCGTCGGCGGTGCCGCCAGCGAAACCGGCAATCACTTTGTCGTTGTACAGACGACGCACTTTTTTCACGTTGCCCTTCATTACGGTGTTGCCCAGCGTGGCCTGGCCATCACCGGCAATAACAACATGGCCGTTACGGCGAACACTTACAATTGTAGTCACGAGCAGACCCCTTGGTTGCAAAAGCGGAACAGGGGCCCCGCGCTGTCCGCGGGGCCGAATGCAATTATAGATGGGGGGGATTTTGAGGGTTTCAACCCCTGGCGGCGAGACGAATGCAGTTCGCGTGTCCAGCCATCTTCAGGCGGGTGATCATCTCGTTGGCGCTTTCTTTGCCTTTCAGCGGGCCAATGACCACGCGGTTCCAGCCGTTGTTGGTGGTGATGTGCGAGGCAAACCCTTCGAAAGCCAGCTGAGCGCGGACGGTTTCGGCCTGCTCGGCGCCTTTAAAGGAGCCGCACTGGATCATCCAGCTACGATCGTCTTTTTTCTCGGCGGTCGTTTTCGGCGCTTCCTCCACTCGAGTCACCGGCGCGGCGGCCTGCGCGCGCGGCTGCGTAGTCGTAGTGTGCGCCGGCGTCTGCAGCAGATCCTGGTACGGCTGCTGGTTTGACGCGGTCTGCTTCGGCTGTTGCTGCTGGACCGGCTTCGGCTGCTGAACGCGCGGCGGCTGCTGCACGGTCTGCTGCTGAGTTTGCGCCCACTGTTGCTGTTGCGCCTGCTGCTGTTGCTGCGCTAAACGCTGGCGCTGCAGCGTCTGCTGGCGCTGGGCCGGCGTTTGTTCGTTCCACGGCACTTCGGTCAGCTGAGTCGGCTGTTGACGCATATCGGCCTGCATCTGGGCCAGCAGCTGACGCTGTTCGTCGGTCAGTTGCTCCGGTTTCATCACTTCGCCGCCGGCGGTCGGTTCGGTCGGCGCGCGAACGCCCGGCTGGCGGCTTTCCAGCTCTTTAATATAACGCCAGCGCTCTTCCGGTTTTGGCGGCAAGCCGTTGCCGGCGGCCTGGCGATTTTGCATCGCTTCCGCTTCTTCTTTCTTATGGTGCGTAATGAAATAGAGTCCACCGATAAAGGCCACCAGCACAGCCGCCGCGATCGCCACCATAGCCGGTGAAATTGCCGGGAGGCTGCTTTGCTTATTCCTTGAGCTTCGGGTAGTGCTCTTTTTGCGCCGCGAAGAAGCCGGTTGGCTGCGGCGTACATAATCTCGTTGTGCCACTATCGTTTCGCTGTCTTATATTCGTTCGTCAGCCCGCCATGTTACTTAAGCGGCGGGCCTTTGACCAGAAGAGCAGGCCCGAAAGCCTGATGGTTATCGTCTGATTTTTTGCGTACTGCCGCGAACAATCAGTTCGCAATCGAGCAGGCGCGAGCCGCTGTTCACGTTATGACCCTGCATTTGCTCAAGTAATAGCAGCATTCCTTCACGGCCGATATCAAAACGCGGCTGTGACACGGTGGTCAATGGCGGATCGCAAAATTCAGACAACGCGATGTTATCGAAGCCGACAATCGACAGGTCGTCCGGCACTTTCAGACCGCGGCGTTTCGCCAGCGATAAGGCGCCCAGCGCCATCACATCGCTATGGCAAAAGACCGCGGTGGGCGGTACCGGCTGCGACAGCAGCTGCTCCAGCGCATTGGCGCCAGCTTCGAAGGTAAAGTTGCCGCGAGCGATATAGTGCGGATCAACGGTGATACCGCTGCGGCGCAGCGCCTGCACGTAACCCTGCAGGCGATAATGGCACAGCGGCATATCTTCCGGGCCGGCGATGCAGCCGATACGCTGGTGTCCCAGCTCGTGAAGATAGTTTACCGCGTTAAAAGCCGCCGTCAGGTTATCGATGTGGACGGTGGGCAGCTCCAGCTCCGGCGCGAACTCGTTCGACATGACCATCGGCGGCAAATTACGCTGCTCTTCCACGCTGGCGTCAAACGGCAGGCGCGAGCTGAGCAGCACCATGCCGTCAATCTGCTTGGTGATGATAAGGTCGATAAAGGTTTTTTCTTTCTGATTCTGGTGGGCGCAATCGCCGATTAACACCAGATATCCGTGCTCGGCGGCAGTGACTTCAATACCGCGGATCACTTCGCTAAAAAAGGGATCGCAGATATCCGGGACGATCACGAGGATCGTCCGCGATTCGTTGCGCTTCATATTGCGTCCGAGCGACTGCGGTAAATAGCCGACTTCCAGCGCCGCCTGCTCGACCCGGTTACGGGTGGCTTGCGACACCTTATCAGGGTTCATCAACGCTCGGGACACGGTTGCCGTGGAAACGTTTGCCTTTAAGGCGACGTCTTTCATGGTGGCGGCAACCACTTGTTTTTTGGGCTTCACCTGGTTTCTCCTCGCTGAATGGCGCTGGCATTTCCCTTGCGCGCTAACTGCTGCATCATTTTTATCAGATAGTCGCGGCAGTGAGTTACAGAATTTTCATGAAAAACGTGATGCTTGTTAAATTTTTCGATCCGGCTCGCAAGAGAAGGCTTACCCTTCAATAGGATCGACATCCAGCACCCACTTCACTTTTTTCGCCTCCGGCAGCGTATTGATCAGCGCCAGCGTACCGCTGACGATATGCTGCAGGCGTACCCGCGAAGGATGCTGCAGCAATATCTGCCACCGCCAGCGGCCGCCGCGCTTCGGCGCCAGCGCCGGAACCGGACCGAGCACCCATAGCTTGTCGTCGGCCAGCGGACTGGCCTGCAGCAGATTGCGCAGCTGTTGTAAAAACAGCGGCGCCTGCTGGTTGTTATGGTCTTCCGCACGAATCAGCACATGGCTGGTCCACGGCGGTAGCTGCATTGTCTGCCGCTCTGCCAGCGCCTGTTCGGCGAAGGCGTCGTAGCCTTTATACAGCAGGGTCTGCAGCAGAGGGTGTTCAGGATGGTGGGTTTGCAGGATCACTTCGCCCTGTTTTCCTGCCCGTCCCGCTCGCCCGGAGACCTGGGTATAGAGCTGAGCGAAACGCTCGGCGGAGCGGAAATCCGCGGAAAACAGCGCCCCGTCGACGTCCAGCAGGGAGACGAGGGTGACGTCCGGGAAGTGGTGGCCTTTGGCCAGCATCTGGGTGCCAATTAAAATACGCGCCCCGCCGCGATGGACGGCGGCGAGATGCTCCTCCAGCGCCCCTTTGCGGCTGGTGGTATCGCGGTCGATACGCGAGATAGGCACGTCAGGGAACAGCGGCGCCAGGGCCTGCTCCAGCTGTTCGGTGCCGATACCCACCGGCACCAGGTGCGTGGAGCCGCAGGAGGGACATTGGCGCGGGATAGGGCGCTGACTGTCGCAATGGTGGCAGCGCAGATGGTGCTGCGCCTGGTGCAACGTGTAGTAGCTGTCGCAGCGCGGACATTCCGCTATCCAGCCGCAGTCGTGGCACAGCAGCGCTGGCGCAAAGCCGCGGCGGTTAAGAAACAGGATCACCTGGTTATCCGCCTGCAGATGCTGGCGCATACGGTTAATCAGCGCGGGAGACAGACCCGCCTGCAGCGGTTGCCCTTTGAGATCGAGCACGTGCTGCTGGGCAGGGCGCGCATTGCCCGCGCGTTTGCTTAAGGTTAACTGGCGGTATTTGCCCTGGCGGACGTTATGCAGGGTCTCCAGCGCCGGCGTCGCCGAGCCGAGAATAATCGGGATCTGTTCGCTGTGGGCGCGCCATACCGCCAGGTCGCGGGCATGGTAGCGCCAGCCCTCCTGCTGCTTGTAGGAGCTGTCATGCTCTTCGTCGATAACGATGACGCCGAGGTCTTTAAACGGGGTAAACAGCGAGGAGCGGGTGCCGATCACAATGGCCGCTTCGCCGTTTTTCGCCTTCAGCCAGGCCGAAAGACGTTCGCTGTCATTGAGTCCGGAGTGCAGCACTTCCACCGGCGCGTTAAAGCGCTGGCGGAAGCGGGCGATGGTCTGCGGCGTCAGACCGATCTCCGGCACCATCACCAGCGCCTGGCGCCCCTGCGCCAGCACATTCTCCAGCACGCTCAAATAGACTTCCGTTTTCCCTGAGCCGGTAATACCCGCCAGCAGCCAGGCGGAGAAGCGATCGGCGGCGCTGTGGATCGCCCCGACGGCGGTGGCTTGCTCGGTATTAAGACGCAGGCGTTCGCCGGCAACCGAATACGCGCTGCGCCAGTCGATGAGGGCGGGCGCTTCGCAGGCCAGCTCCGCCAGCCCTTTGCCGCGCAGCGCCTGCAGCGCCGCTTCATTAAATTCCAGTTCGCCAACCTGATGACGCCAGATTTTTCCCTGGCGCAGCGCCGCCAGCGCCTGCTGCTGCTTCGGCGAGCGTTTCAGACCGTTAAGGTCGACGGCCTGCCCCTGCTCGGTGGCGAACCAGTACCACAGCGGCGTCGCGCTGGCGGGTTTGCCCTGGCGCAGCAGAATGGGCAGCGCATGGAACAGCACATCGCCAATCGGATGATGGTAATACTCAGCCGCCCACATCAGCAGCCGCCAGATGGTACCGGAGAAGACCGGTTCGTCGTCCAGCGCTTCCGCGACCGGTTTTAGCTCGTCCAGCGGCAGCTCGCTGCGTTCGCTGACCGCCGCGACAATACCGATCCGCTCCTGTTTGCCGAACGGCACCCGCACCCGACAGCCCGCTTTGACCGCCATGCCTTCAGGCAGCAGATAGTCAAAAGTGCGCGGTAGCGGAACGGGTAGGGCAACGTGGGCGACGGGCATGTCATCTTCCTGACTTGAAATCTGGCGGGATAGTATACACATTACGATAAGGCGGCGCGGATCAGTTTGCATATGCTGGTCAAATTCTGTATGATTCGCCGCCTTTGATGCGCTTTATATCGCATTGAAGATTGACCATTACCGCGTGCTTCACGCTGTCAACAGCGTAGAGGGCGACGGGAAATTACTAATATCGCGTGGTGTCTGGCGTTAGGGCTGGAAGAGCGACGCGGCCTTAACTGAGGTTCTCCCATGAAAAAAGGTATTCACCCAAATTACGACGAAATTACTGCTACCTGTTCTTGCGGTAATGTCATGAAAATCCGCTCCACCGTAGGTCACGACCTGAACCTCGACGTGTGCGGCAAATGCCACCCGTTCTTCACCGGCAAACAGCGTGATGTTGCTACCGGTGGCCGTGTTGACCGCTTCAACAAGCGCTTCAGCATCCCGGGCAGCAAGTAAGTTGCCAGAAGAAGCCGCCTCAGGGCGGCTTTTTTGTGTCTCTCGCCTGCCTGGGCGGGAAAGAAAAAGGGCGGAAGCGTGCTTCCGCCCTTTTTATCGTCTCAGTATTCCCACGTATCCGGGTCGATACCCAGTTCACGCATAATCGCTTTCGCCGCTTCCGGGATCTCATCGCTGCGCTCTTTACGCAGGTCTTCATCGTTAGGCAACGGTTGTCCGGTAAAGGCATGCAGGAACGCTTCGCACAGCAGTTCGCTGTTGGTCGCGTGACGCAGGTTATTCACCTGACGACGCGTGCGTTCATCGGTGAGGATTTTTAACACCTTCAGAGGAATGGAAACCGTAATTTTCTTTACTTGCTCACTCTTCTTACCGTGCTCAGCGTATGGGCTGATATATTCGCCGCTCCATTCAGCCATGAGATACCTTAATCCTCTGTTTATTAGTGAAGGGCCAGAATATTCCGCCCGGGCTATAATCGCGCGTAGTTTACCGTATGCGCGGGCTTTCTGACATGAGATAAGCCGCCGCCGACGTGCGCTAATGCATATAATTTTAACGGCTATTTGCACTTTGCTCAATCTATACGCAAAGAAGTTTAGATGTCCAGATGTATTGACGTCTATTGTGACAATGTTTACTCTGAAGCCTGACTTTTCACCGATTCAGCCCAGGAACTTCCCAACATGACGCGTAAACAGGCCACCATCGCAGTGCGTAGCGGTTTAAATGACGACGAGCAGTACGGTTGCGTTGTCCCGCCGATCCACCTCTCCAGTACCTATAACTTCACCGACTTTAATGAACCTCGTGCTCACGACTATTCACGCCGCGGCAACCCGACGCGTGATGTGGTGCAGCGCGCTTTAGCGGAGCTGGAGGGCGGCGCTGGCGCGGTGCTGACCAATACCGGTATGTCGGCGATCCTGCTGGTGACGACGGTGTTCCTTAAGCCTGGCGATCTGCTGGTGGCGCCGCACGACTGCTACGGCGGCAGCTACCGTCTGTTCGATAGCCTGGCGAAGCGCGGCTGCTATCGCGTTCAGTTCGTCGATCAAAACGATGAGCAGGCGCTGCGGGCGGCGCTGGCGGAAAAACCGAAGCTGGTGCTGGTCGAAAGCCCAAGTAATCCATTGCTGCGGGTGGTGGATATTGCGAAAATCTGTGGTCTGGCGCGCGAAGCCGGGGCGATCAGCGTGGTCGATAACACCTTCCTGAGTCCGGCGCTGCAAAACCCGCTGGCGCTGGGCGCCGATCTGGTGTTGCACTCCTGTACTAAATACCTTAATGGTCACTCTGATGTGGTGGCCGGGGTGGTGATTGCCAACGATCCGGCGACTGTCACCGAACTGGCATGGTGGGCGAATAACATTGGCGTCACCGGCAGCGCCTTCGACAGCTATCTGCTGTTGCGCGGGCTGCGGACGCTTTCTCCACGCATGGAAGTGGCGCAACGTAATGCCCTGGCGATCGTCGAGTATCTGAAAACCCAGCCGCTGGTGAAAAAGCTGTATCATCCGTCGCTGCCGGAAAACCAGGGGCATGAAATTGCGGCGCGTCAGCAAAAAGGTTTTGGCGCAATGTTAAGCTTCGAGCTGGACGGTGACGAGCAGACGCTGCGCCGCTTCCTGAGCGGGCTGTCGCTGTTTACACTGGCGGAATCGCTGGGGGGCGTTGAAAGCCTGATTTCCCATGCGGCAACGATGACGCATGCCGGCATGGCGCCTGAAGCGCGTGCCGCCGCCGGAATTTCAGAAACGCTCCTGCGTATTTCGACCGGTATCGAAGATGGTGAAGATTTAATTGCCGACCTGGAAAATGGCTTCCGGGCAGCAAACGAGGAATAAAGATGAGTGTGATTGCGCAGGCAGGGGCGAAGGGTCGTCAGCTGCACAAATTTGGTGGGAGTAGTTTAGCGGATGCGAAATGTTACCTGCGCGTCGCGGGGATCATGAAGGAGTATTCGCAGGCGGGGGACATGATGGTCGTCTCCGCCGCTGGCAGCACCACCAACCAGCTGATCAGCTGGCTTAAGCTTAGCCAGAGCGATCGCCTTGCTGCGCATCAGGTTCAGCAGTCGCTTCGCCGCTATCACACCGAGCTGATTGGCGGTCTGGTGGAACCTGCGGCGGCGGATACGTTGATCGCCGCCTTTATCCACGACCTTGAGCGTCTGGCTGGTCTGCTGGACGGCGGGGTTTCCGAAGCGGTCTATGCGGAAGTGGTCGGCCATGGGGAAGTGTGGTCCGCGCGCCTGATGGCGGCGGTTCTCAACCAGCTGGGAATGGAAGCCGCCTGGCTGGACGCGCGCGCGTTCCTGCGCGCGGAACGCGCCGCGCAGCCGCAGGTGGATGAAGGGTTATCCTATCCACTGCTGCAGCAGCTGATGGCGCAGCATCCTAACAAGCGTCTGGTGGTGACCGGCTTTATCTCCCGCAACCAGGCCGGTGAAACCGTCCTGCTGGGCCGTAACGGGTCTGACTACTCTGCCACCCAGATCGGCGCGCTGGCGGGCGCTTCCCGCGTCACTATCTGGAGCGATGTCGCCGGGGTGTACAGCGCGGATCCGCGCAAGGTGAAAGACGCCTGTCTGCTGCCGCTGCTGCGTCTGGACGAAGCCAGCGAGCTGGCGCGTCTGGCCGCGCCGGTGCTCCATGCCCGCACGCTACAGCCGGTTTCCGCCAGCGATATCGATCTGCAGTTACGCTGCAGCTATACGCCGGAACAGGGTTCCACGCGCATTGAGCGCGTGCTGGCCTCCGGTACTGGCGCCCGGATTGTCACCAGCCATGACGATGTCTGCCTGGTGGAGTTTCAGGTGCCGGCCGGTCACGATTTCAAACTGGCGCATAAAGAGCTGGACGCCCTGCTCAAACGCGCCCAGCTGCGCCCGTTAGCCGTTGGCGTCCATGCCGACCGCAAACTGCTGCAGTTCTGCTATACCTCCGAGGTGGCCGACAGCGCGCTGAAGCTGCTCGATGAGGCAGGTCTGCCGGGCGAGCTGCGTCTGCGTCAGAAGCTGGCGCTGGTGGCGATGGTGGGCGCGGGCGTCACCCGCAACCCACTGCACTGCCACCGTTTCTGGCAGCAGCTGAAAGGGCAGCCGGTGGAGTTCACCTGGCAGTCGGAAGAGGGGATCAGCCTGGTGGCCGTCCTGCGCGCCGGGCCGACGGAAAGCCTGATCCAGGGGCTGCACCAGTCCTTGTTTCGTGCCGAAAAGCGTATCGGCCTGATGCTGTTCGGCAAAGGGAACATCGGTTCCCGCTGGCTGGAGCTGTTCGCCCGTGAACAAACCACGCTCTCGGCGCGCACCGGCTTTGAGTTTGTGCTCGCTGGCGTGGTCGACAGTAAACGCAGTCTGCTGAACTACGACGGGCTGGACGCCAGCCGGGCGCTGGCTTTCTTCAACGATGAAGCGGTGGAGCAAGATGAAGAGTCGCTGTTCCTGTGGATGCGCGCGCACCCGTATGATGATTTAGTGGTGCTGGACGTCACCGCCAGCGAGCGGCTGGCAGACCAGTATCTTGATTTCGCCAGCCATGGCTTCCACGTGATCAGCGCCAACAAGCTGGCGGGGGCCAGCAGCAGCGATAAGTATCGCCAGATCCACGACGCGTTTGAGAAGACAGGGCGCCACTGGCTGTATAACGCCACCGTGGGCGCCGGCTTGCCGGTGAACCATACGGTGCGCGACCTGATCGACAGCGGCGATACCATCCTCGGCCTGAGCGGTATCTTCTCGGGAACGCTCTCCTGGCTGTTCCTGCAGTTTGATGGCACCGTGCCGTTCACCGACCTGGTGGATCAGGCGTGGCAGCAGGGTCTGACCGAGCCGGATCCGCGCGTCGATCTGTCCGGTAAAGATGTGATGCGCAAGCTGGTGATCCTCGCGCGGGAAGCGGGTTACGACATCGAGCCGGATCAGGTGCGCGTGGAATCACTGGTCCCGGCGCACTGTGAAGAGGGTTCGGTCGATCACTTCTTTGAGAATGGCGAAGAGCTGAACGAGCAGATGCTGCAGCGCCTGGAGGCGGCCCGCGAGATGGGGCTGGTGCTCCGCTACGTGGCGCGTTTTGATGCCAACGGCAAAGCACGCGTCGGCGTGGAAGCGGTACGCGAAGAGCACCCGCTGGCGGCGCTGCTGCCGTGCGATAACGTGTTCGCTATCGAAAGCCGCTGGTATCGCGATAATCCGCTGGTGATCCGCGGGCCCGGCGCCGGGCGCGATGTGACCGCCGGGGCGATCCAGTCGGATATTAACCGTCTGGCGCAGCTGCTGTAGTCCCGGGAAAAAGACCAGGCGCGGCCTGGTCTTTTTTGTTAGTGCGCCGCAAAAACTGCTTTAGCGGCAAACAGGCCGTTTAGCGCCGCCGGGAATCCGGCGTAGACCGCCATCTGCATGATCACTTCCGTAATTTCCTCTTGCGTCAGACCGACATTTAATCCCGCAGCAATATGCACTTTCAGCTGCGGCTCGGCGTTACCCAGCGCGGTGAGCGCGGCGATGGTGGCGATTTCCCGGCTACGCAAATCAAGCCCTGGCCGGGCGTAAATATCGCCGAAGGGGAACTCAATCAGATAGCGGGCGAAGTCGGGGGCGATATCCCGCAGGCTGTTGACGACGGCCTCCCCGCCGCTACCGTCCACGCGCTGAAGCATTTCCTGACCGGTGGTATAACGTTCGCTGGACATCGTTTTTTCCTCTCTGTGATGATGCGTTGAGAGGAAGGGTAGGGAAGTTTACCGGACTTGAGTAATACCCTTTTCGTGATACCTTTTCAGTATGACAACTTCGCGATTACATTCTCTTGATATCCGCCTGCTGCGTGCCTTTGCCGTGGTGGCGGAGGAAAATAACATCAGCCGGGCGGCGCAGCGGTTATTTATCTCGCAGCCGCCGCTGAGTCGCCATATGCGCTATCTGGAAGCGCAGCTGGGGGTGACGCTGTTTCAGCGCCATAGCAAAGGCCTGATCCTTACCGACGCGGGCAGAGAGGTGCTGGCGATCATTCGGCCCATGCTGGCGCTCCAGGAACGCACGCTGGCGGCATTGAGTGAGCTCTCCGTTCACTCGCCGCCGTCTCTGCGTCTGGGCGTGACCACCGCCTTCGAACAAGGCATTTTCGCTGCTGTTGAATCTGAGCTGAGCGAACATACCCGCGGGTTGCATATCACCCGCCACGCCTCACCGGCGCTGGCGCAGCAGGTGCGCAAAGGCAAACTCGATGCGGCGCTGGTCGCGCTGCCGCTCAATACTGAAGGGCTGCACCTGCATCCATTGCCGTATCAGGAGCCGCTCATCGCGGCAGTGCCAGCCTCCTGGCCGGAAGCCGTCATACCAGCGTTAACGCTAAGCGCGCTCAATCATCGGCCGCTGTTCTGGTTTAAACGCGAGCGTAACCCCGATTTCTTTGACTACACGCGGCGCATTTTCGACCGGGCTGGCTATACCCCCGCTTATGTGGAAGAGCCCGCCGAACATGATGTGCTGCTGGCGCGAATCGCGCGTGGGGAAGGCATGATCCTCCTGCCGGCGTCCTTTTCCGCGATCCAGCGTCAGGGGGTAGTGTTCTGTCCTGTCGCTGAAGGCGACAGCATGCCGTTAAGCCTTGGGGTGATCTATGCGCCTCACCAGGCAGGAGCCGTGCAGCAATGGCTCTCACTGCTGGATGATCACCTGACGACTCGCTCGTCTCATGCTGAATATCGTTCTACCCCATGTTGACCGCAGAGCGGGCTCTTTCGGCTGGCAAAGCGCCGGTAGATGAAGTTTTTTCATGTTGGCAGCCTTTTCCTCACTCTTTACGCAGATTTTTCTATTGACGCCCGGGCGCTTTTCCGTCATTTTTACATCTGGACGTCTAAACGTATAGAAGTTCGCAATACAACAGCCATTACATGCGATTGATGAGGTAAGGTATGAGCTTTTTTCACGCCAATCAGCGGGAAGCCCTGAATCAGAGCCTGGCGGAAGTCCAGGGCCAGATTAATGTGTCCTTTGAATTCTTTCCGCCGCGCACCAGTGAAATGGAGCAAACCCTGTGGAAATCCATCGATCGCCTGAGCAGTCTGAAACCGAAGTTTGTCTCGGTGACCTATGGCGCGAACTCCGGCGAGCGCGATCGCACCCACAGCATCATCAAAGGTATTAAAGAGCGAACCGGTCTGGAAGCGGCGCCGCACCTGACCTGTATCGATGCTACTCGCGATGAGCTGCGCACTATCGCCCAGGATTACTGGAACAACGGCATCCGCCATATCGTCGCTCTGCGCGGCGACCTGCCGCCGGGCAGCGGTAAACCGGAGATGTACGCCGCCGATCTGGTCACTCTGCTGAAAGAGGTGGGGGATTTTGATATCTCCGTCGCCGCGTATCCGGAAGTGCATCCGGAAGCGAAAAGCGCGCAGGCGGATTTGCTCAACCTGAAACGCAAAGTCGAGGCAGGCGCCAACCGCGCGATCACCCAGTTCTTCTTCGATGTGGAAAGCTACCTGCGTTTTCGCGATCGCTGCGTCTCGGCGGGCATCGACGTGGAAATTATTCCGGGTATCCTGCCGGTTTCCAACTTTAAACAGGCGAAAAAGTTTGCGGATATGACCAACGTTCGTATCCCGGTGTGGATGTCGAAAATGTTCGAAGGGCTGGATAATGACGCCGAAACCCGGCAGCTGGTGGGGGCGAATATCGCCATGGACATGGTGAAGATCTTAAGTCGGGAAGGGGTAAAAGATTTCCACTTCTACACCCTTAACCGCGCCGAAATGAGCTACGCCATCTGTCATACGCTGGGCGTGCGTCCGGCCTGAGTGCTTGCCGTTTCCGCCGTCAGTGGGCGACGCGTCCGGCTGATAAACATAAAAAAACACCCGGCTGACGCCGGGTGTTTTGCTCTGGATTATTCCCATTCCTGCAGGAAGCGCTGGCCATATTGGTCGGCGACCAGCAGCGCGGCGTAGACCTGGTCGGCGTCGACGCCGCCCGGCATATTGTGGATGGTTTCGCCTTCAGCGCAGGCGGCTTCCGCCACCAGGCGCATTTTGGTCGGGATGTCGCCTTTGATATCCAGCTGCGCCAGCGTGATCGGCAGCCCAACGCTGTGGCACAGCGCGGCGACAGTCTCGATCTCTTCCACCGGCGCGTTTTCCAGCACCAACTGCGTCAGGGTGCCGAACGCCACTTTTTCACCGTGATAATAGTGGTGGGCGTCAGGGATGGCCGTCATGCCGTTATGAATCGCGTGGGCTGCCGCCAGGCCACCGCTTTCAAAACCGACGCCGCTCAGATAGGTGTTGGCTTCCACCACCCGCTCCAGCGCCGGAGTGACCACGTGCTGTTCGGCGGCCAGCATCGCTTTTTCACCCTCTTCGAGTAAGGTGTTGTAGCACAGCTCGGCCAGCGCCAGCGCCGCCTGGGTGCATTTCCCGCCCGCCATGGTGGTGGCGCCGCTGCGTGAGCAGGCGCGGGCTTCGAACCAGGTGGCCAGCGCATCGCCAATCCCGGCGGCCAGCAGGCGAGCCGGCGCGCCAGCAACGATCTGCGTATCGACAATGACCATGTTAGGGTTGTGCGGCAGCATCAGATAGCTGTCGAACTCGCCTTCGTCGGTGTAAATCACCGACAGCGCGCTGCACGGCGCATCGGTGGAGGCGATGGTGGGGGCGATCGCCACCGGCACCTTCATAAAATGGGCCAGCGCTTTCGCGGTATCCAGGGTTTTACCACCGCCGATCCCCAGCACGGCGGTGCATTTCGCACTGCCGGCGATATCGCGCAGGCGATTGATTTCATTATGCGAACATTCACCGCCAAACGGCGCGATTTCCGCCGCCAGGCCGGCGTCAGCCAGGCTTTTGCGTAGCATTTCTTCCGCGAATCCCAGCACGAATTTATCGCCAACGACCAGCCAGCGTTCGGCCAGCGGTTTCAGGTAGTCGCCAAGGCGCTTGATGGCGCCTGCGCCTTGGATGTATTTGCCTGGTGATTGAATAATGCGATCCATTTCGATTCCTCCTCGATGACCGTGATGCCGCCCGCAGGCGGCGCGCGGGTCCGGTTACAGGTTCAGCGTGCCAAAGGCGTTATTCCAGTCCTGTTCAAACTTCTCTATAGCTGACTCTACCGCAGGGGTGCCGAGCATTTGTTGCGCTACATCTAGTGGAAGGGTGATTGCTTCGCAGCCAGCCAGCAGGCAATCCAGCGCCTGACGGGGCGTTTTGAAGCTTGCCGCCAGCACTTTGCTTTCGGGCGCATGCATTTCCAGCAGGGATTGCAGTTCCTGCACCATGCGGATGCCGTCTCCGCCCTGAGCGTCGACGCGGTTAACGTAAGGCGCGACGTACTTTGCGCCAGCCAGCGCGGCCAGCAGACCCTGTGAAGCGCTGTAGACGGCGGTGCCAAGGGTCGGGATGCCTTCTTTCTTCAGCATCTTGATAGCGGCGAGGCCTTCGGCGGTGACCGGGATTTTGACCACGATGCCCGGCACGGCGTTGCTCAGGCGTTTGGCTTCTGCCACCATGCCCTGCGCATCGCGGCTCATGGTCTGCGCGAACAGAATCCCTTCCGGACCAACGGCTTTTTGCAGGCGCGGCAGTACATCCCACACCGGGGTTTTACCGGCGGCGATAATGCTCGGGTTGGTGGTCACCCCGGCCAGCGGGTAGATGCGGGCCAGGCGTTCCACTTCGGCGACGTTGGCGGTATCCAGATAGAGTTCCATAGCGTTTTCCTCAATGCTTAATTCGGTGCTGTCGTTGAGGTAAGCATACGGCTTTCGTTCGAAGGATCGCCAGATGACAAATTTGCCAAAAACTGGATAAATGTACGCATCGCGATTAAGGATGATTTAGATCACATTTATCGACGCTGGCTGGGATGGCAGGAAACTATAGCGCGCACAAAAGTCAGGTTTAACACACAAAAATCTAGTTCTTTGCCGCGGACGATTTTTCCGTCAGCTGGCTATGGTACTGGCGGCGGTATTCAGACGGCGAGCGTTCCGTGGTTTTGCGGAACAGGCGGCAGAAGTAGTTGCTGTCGGCGAAGCCGCAGGCGTGGGCAATGTCTTTCACTTTCATATCGTGGCCCTTCAGCAGCATACGGGCCTGTTCGAGACGAATGTGGTTTAGATATTCATTGAAGCCCATTGGCCCACATTTCTGGAACAGATGGGAAAGATAGTTGGGAGAGAGATAGAACGCCTGGGCGACCGATTCCCGGCTCAGCGGCTCCGCGTAATGGACCTCGATGTACTGACGGATTGCCTCGAACAGCGCCTGGCTGCGCGAGGAGGTTTGCGCCTGGCTGCCGAGAAGATCATGGCAGTGGCTGAGCAGGCTGATGACGATGCTGCGGGCGGTTTGCTGCTCCTGCGGCTGCATCCGGATCTCGTTGAGCGCCTGCAGCAGGAAGGAACCGACGCGCGGCCCGCGACGCAGCGCCTGTAGCTTTTCAACAACGGCGATCGTCTTGCCATTCCAGCGCTGCAGCGAGCACTCCAGCTGCTGCTTAGCGAACAGGATGCTTAACAGCAGGCAGGGCGCCTGCCACTGTGGGCAGTTCCAGCTATCGCCAGGAATATAGAGCACGTCATGGGCCTCCAGGAGCGGGGCGTTATCGCCGAGCGCCTGGTCGCGCAGCTGCCCATCGAGGAGGATATTCAGACGGGGAAAATCAACCTGCACCACCGGTTCAGCAGGCGAGCGCGTCTCGCCGGCGAAATAAACCCGTCCGAGGCTGGTCTGCTTTTTTAGCAATGCATCAATAAGTTGATTGATATCGTTGTCCATCATTGTTCCGCCCCGCGCATCACCCTTTTCATCATACCGGACATTATTCCAGCGGTAAAAGCGCCAGCCTGTCGCTATTGCTTCTCAGTTACGATATGTTATATCGTAACAATTTGTCACCATTGATAGCAAACTCAGGAGAGAGTAATGACCAGAAAGATCCCCCTGCTGGCCTTGGGACTCGGCATGGCGCTAGCCAGCGCCCAGGCGTTCGCCCACGGCAACCATAGCCATGGGCCGGCGCTAACCGAAGTGGAGCGTCAGGCCAGCGAAGGCATTTTTGCGGATAAAGATGTGCAGGACCGCGCGCTGAGCGACTGGGAGGGCGTCTGGCAGTCGGTGAACCCGTATCTGCTCAACGGCGATCTCGATCCGGTGCTGGAGCAGAAGGCGAAAAAGCCCGGCGGCAAGAGCGTGGAGGAGTATCGCGCCTATTATAAGAAGGGCTACGCCACCGATGTGGAACAGATTGGCATTGAAGATGACGTGATTGAGTTCCACATTGGCGAGACCGTCAACAGCTGCAAATACCGCTATTCAGGCTACAAAATCCTGCATTACGCCTCCGGTAAGAAGGGCGTACGTTATCTGTTCGAGTGCCAGCAGGGCGATGCCAGCGCGCCAAAATATGTCCAGTTCAGCGACCACATCATTGGCCCGCGTAAATCGCAGCATTTCCATATTTTCATGGGCAATGAATCACAGGAAGCGTTGCTGAAAGAGATGGATAACTGGCCGACCTATTATCCGTATGCGCTGCATAAAGAGCAGATCGTTGATGAGATGCTGCACCACTAGAACGGGTGAAAAATCCCCCGGCCGGGCGGCCGGGGGAAAGATAGCGATTAGCCGGTGTTACGCATACCGGCGGCGACGCCGGCGATGGTGACCATCAGCGCTTGTTCAACGCGCGGATCCGGGTCTTTGCCCTCTTCTTCAGCCTGGCGCGAACGGTGCAGCAGTTCCGCCTGCAGGACGTTCAGCGGGTCGGTATAGATATTACGCAGCTGGATAGACTCGGCGATCCACGGCAGGTCAGCCATCAGATGAGAGTCGTTGGCGATGGCCAGCACGACGTTGATATCGGCAGCCAGCAGCTTGCGCAGCTCGGTACCCAGCGCCCACAGCTCTGGTTTCACCAGGCGCTGATCGTAGTACTCCGCCAGCCACAGGTCGGCCTTCGAGTAAACCATCTCCAGCATGCCGAGGCGGGTGGAGAAGAACGGCCAATCGCGACACATCGCTTCCAGTTCACTCTGTTTTCCGCCTTCAACCACCTTCTGCAGCGCAGCGCCAGCGCCCAGCCAGGCTGGAAGCATCAGGCGGTTCTGGGTCCAGGCGAAGATCCACGGAATGGCGCGTAGCGACTCGACGCCGCCGGTCGGACGACGTTTTGCCGGACGCGAACCCAGCGGCAGTTTGCCCAGCTCCTGCTCCGGAGTGGCGGAGCGGAAATAAGGCACGAAATCTTTGTTTTCACGCACGTAGCCGCGATACATCTTGCACGACACGTCGGACAGCTCGGCCATGATGTCGCGCCACTGCGGTTTTGGTTCCGGCGGCGGCAGCAGGTTGGCTTCGAGGATCGCGCTGGTATAGAGCGACAGGCTGCTGATGGTGACTTCCGGCAGGCCGTACTTAAAGCGGATCATCTCACCCTGCTCGGTAACGCGCAGGCCGCCCTTCAGGCTTCCCGGCGGCTGTGAGAGGAGCGCGGCGTGGGCCGGCGCGCCGCCGCGGCCAATGGAGCCGCCGCGACCGTGGAACAGCGTCAGTTCGATCCCGGCTTTCTCACAGGTTTTGATCAACGCGTCCTGCGCCTGGTACTGCGCCCAGGAGGCGGCCATCACGCCTGCGTCTTTCGCGGAATCAGAGTAGCCGATCATGACCATCTGTTTGCCCTGGATAAAGCCGCGGTACCAGTCGATATTCAGCAGCTGGGTCATGACGTCGTTGGCGTTGTTCAGGTCATCCAGCGTTTCGAACAGCGGGGCCACCGGCAGGGCAAAGCCAATCCCGGCCTCCTTCAGCAGCAGATGAACCGCCAGCACGTCGGACGGCGTTTTGGCCATCGAGATCACGTAGGCGGCGATCGATCCGCGCGGCGCCTCGGCGATCACTCTACAGGTGTCGAGAACTTCGCGGGTCTCTTCGCTTGGCTCCCACTGGCGCGGCAGCAGCGGACGTTTGGAATTTAGTTCGCGGATCAGGAAAGCCTGTTTGTCGGCTTCTGACCAGCTTTCGTAATCGCCGATCCCGAGGTAACGGGTCATTTCGCCCAGCGCTTCGGTGTGGCGGGTGCTTTCCTGACGGATATCAATACGCACCAGCGGTACGCCGAAAGACTTCACGCGGCGCAGGGTGTCGAGCAGCTCGCCGTTGGCGATAATGCCCATGCCGCAGGCCTGCAGCGATTTATAACAGGCGTATAGCGGCTCCCACAGCTGCTCGTTCTGAGTGATCAGTCCCGCCGGTTTCGGCAGCTTCTGACCTTTCAGACGCGCTTCCAGCCAGGCCTGGGTTTCCATCAGCTGAGTGCGCAGTTTTTTCATCAGGTAACGGTACGGTTCCTGAGCGCCCTCGGCGCCGGCCAGGGCGCGCAATTCGTCAGTACACTCCACCATCGACAGCTCGGAGATCAGCACCTGCACATCTTTGAGGAACAGATCGGTCGCTTTCCAGCGGCTGAGCAGCAGCACGTGGCGGGTGATATCGGCGGTCACGTTCGGGTTGCCGTCGCGGTCGCCGCCCATCCACGAAGTGAAACGCACCGGGACAAAGTCCACCGGCAGCTGATAGCCGAGGTTGGCTTCCAGCTGTTCGTTCAGCTCGCGCAGGTAGTTAGGCACCCCTTCCCACAGGCTATTTTCCACCACCGCGAAGCCCCATTTGGCTTCATCGACCGGGGAAGGGCGGTGCTTACGAATTTCATCGGTATGCCAGGACTGGGCGATCAGCTGGCGCAGGCGGCGCATCAGCTGGTGGTGCTCGTAGTCCGCGATATCTTTGTTATCCAGCTGCTTGAGGCAGTTGTTCACTTCCACCATTTTATGGATCAGCGTCCGGCGGGTGATCTCGGTCGGGTGGGCGGTTAACACCAGCTCCAGGGACAGAGATTCCACCGCTTTTTTGATGGTGTCTTCGTTGAGATTGGGTTGGTCTTTGAGCTTTCTCAGGGTGCGCGCAATGACTTCCGGATTGCTGGCCGCTTCGCCATTCGGCGAAATGCTGTGGTACTGCTCAGCGGTGTTGGCCAGATTCAGGAACTGGCTGAAGGCACGGGCCACCGGCAGCAGTTCGTCGTTAGACAAATTCTGCAGCGTGGTCAGCAGCTCCTGGCGGTTAGCTTCGTTGCCGGCGCGTGAAGATTTGGACAACTTACGGATAGTTTCGACACGATCAAGAATATTTTCTCCCAATGCATCCTTGATGGTATCGCCCAGCACCTTGCCGAGCATACTGACATTACTACGCAATGCGGAATATTGTTCGTTCATGTTACCCCAGACACCCCATCTCATTTTATTTTGTTATATCCGCTGCGCTGGAACGTGAGCAACGGATAAGCAACCCGTCTTTTATAAAGCCACGTAAATACCCCCACGTCAATTACTGCGAAATCGCTTCAGCAAACGAGTAAATACCCGTAATTTGCGAAATTTAACTCAGGGGGCGCTGGATAAGCATCGCTTATGGAAATGTGACGATCGTCACCGTTCCGCCCCGGGAGAGCGGGGCGGAAAAAGAGGGCGATTTTAGTGCCAGCAGAAGTGGTGAACCACCTGGCTAATCAGCTCCCGCGTCGGCTTGATAAAGCGCGTCTCCAGAAACTCGTCAGGCTGATGGGCCTGATTGATCGAGCCCGGGCCGAGAACCAGCGTTGGGCACAGCGTCTGGATAAACGGCGCTTCGGTACAGTAGTTCACCACGTCGGTCTGGGCGCCAAGCAGTTTCTCAACCACCTGCACCAGCTTATGGTCCGGCGGGCACTCGTAGCCGGGGATCGGCGGATGCAGCTCCGAGACCGTCAGGCGGCCCGGCCAGCGTTCGCTGACCGGGGCCAGCGCCTCGTCCAGCAGACCATTGAGGTCGTTGAGGGTCATCCCCGGCAACGGGCGGATGTCCATATGCAGTTCACAGCAGGCGCAGATACGGTTTGAGGCATCGCCGCCATGGATGGCGCCGAGGTTGAGGGTCGGGTAAGGGACCGTGAACGCCTCGAAGTGGTAGCGCTCTTTTAGCAAATCGCGCAGCTGCATAATCCGACCGATGGCGTCGTGCATCAGCTCGATCGCGTTGACCCCGCGCGCCGGATCGCTGGAGTGGCCGGACTGGCCCTGAATACGGATCGCGTTGGACATATGTCCTTTATGGGCGCGGATCGGCTGCAGGGAGGTGGGCTCGCCGATGATGGCGCAGTCGGGGCGCAGCCGGGTGGTTTCGGCAAAATAGCGCGCGCCGGCCATGCTGGTCTCTTCGTCGGCGGTGGCCAGAATATACAGCGGTTTTTTCAGCGTGGTGACGTCGACATCGCGCAGGGCGTCGAGAATAAAGGCGAAGAAGCCTTTCATATCGGCCGTGCCGAGGCCGTAGAGCTTGTTATCGTGTTCGGTAAGGGTGAACGGATCGCGCGTCCAGCGGCCGTCATCGAACGGCACGGTATCGGTATGCCCGGCGAGAAGCAGGCCGCCGGCTCCGTGTCCGGTGCTGGCCAGCAGGTTGAATTTATGGCGCGTATCCGGCACCGGCTGTACCTCGACATTAAAGCCGAGATCGCGGAACCAGCCGGCCAGCAAATTGATTAAAGACTCATTGCTCTGATCGAGAGCCTCTTCGGTCGCGCTGATGGACGGTGTGGCGATCAACGCGCGGTAAATCTCGATAAAGGGCGGTAAATTGTTTTTCATTGTTGACACACCTTGGGTCGTGATAGTATCAATATTCATGCATTTATTGTGAATAAAAATACAATATCGTTGAGCGTAAGAAAACCCATCGAATGTAAGGAGATGCGCTTCCAATGTTAAATACGCTGATTGTGGGTGCCAGTGGTTATGCCGGCGCAGAACTGGTGACCTATATCAATCGTCATCCGCATATGAACATAACCGCTTTGACGGTCTCCGCGCAAAGCAATGATGCGGGAAAATTAATTTCCGACCTGCATCCGCAGCTCAAAGGCATTGTCGATATGCCGCTGCAGCCGATGTCCGATATCAGCGAATTCAGCGCTGGCGTGGACGTGGTGTTTCTCGCCACCGCGCACGAAGTGAGTCACGATCTGGCGCCGCAGTTCCTTGCCGCCGGCTGCGTGGTGTTCGATCTCTCCGGTGCCTTCCGCGTTAACGATGGGGCGTTCTACGAAAAATATTATGGTTTCACTCATCAGCATCCCGACCTGCTCAAACAGGCGGTGTATGGTCTGGCGGAGTGGAGCGCGGATGCGCTTAAAGGAGCGCAGTTAATTGCGGTGCCTGGCTGCTACCCGACGGCGGCGCAGCTGTCGCTGAAGCCGCTGATTGATGCCAGTCTGCTGGATCTCAACCAGTGGCCAGTGATCAACGCCACCAGCGGGGTGAGCGGCGCGGGACGCAAAGCCGCGATCGGCAACAGCTTCTGTGAAGTCAGCCTGCAGCCATACGGCATCTTTAACCATCGTCATCAGCCGGAGATTGCCAGCCACCTCGGAGCGAAGGTGATTTTTACCCCGCATCTGGGTAATTTTAAGCGCGGCATTCTGGAAACCATTACCTGCCGCCTGAAGCCGGGCGTTGGCCATGCGCAGATCGCGGCGGTTTACCAGCAGGCTTACGCCGATAAACCGCTGGTACGTTTATATGATAAAGGCGTGCCCGCATTGAAAAGCGTCGAAGGTCTGCCATTCTGTGATATCGGTTTTGCCGTGCAGGACGACCATCTCATCGTCGTCGCGGCAGAAGATAACCTGCTGAAAGGCGCCGCAGCGCAGGCGGTGCAGTGCGCGAATATTCGTTTCGGCTTCGCTGAGACGCAGTCTCTTATTTAAGGTGTGATGATGAACCCATTAATTATCAAACTCGGCGGCGTATTACTCGATAGCGAAGAAGCGCTGGAGCGTCTGTTTACCGCGCTGGTCAATTACCGTGAAGCGCACCAGCGTCCGCTGATTATCGTCCATGGCGGCGGCTGCGTGGTGGATGAGCTGATGAAGCAGCTCAATCTGCCGGTGCAGAAGAAAAATGGTCTGCGGGTGACGCCGGCTGAGCAAATCGACATCATCACCGGCGCGCTGGCGGGAACCGCCAACAAGACGCTGCTGGCGTGGGCGAAAAAGCACGGTCTGGCCTCTGTCGGCCTGTTCCTCGGCGATGGCGATAGCGTGAAGGTGACACAGCTGGATGCTGAGCTGGGCCATGTCGGGCTGGCGCAGCCGGGCTCTCCGACGCTGATCAACACCCTGCTGGCGGGCGGTTACCTGCCGGTGGTGAGCTCTATCGGCGTGACCGACGAGGGCCAGCTGATGAACGTCAATGCTGACCAGGCGGCGACGGCGCTGGCGGCTACCCTGGGGGCGGATCTGATCCTGCTGTCTGACGTCAGCGGTATCCTCGACGGTAAAGGGCAGCGTATTGCCGAGATGACCGCCGAGAAAGCGGAGCAGCTGATCGAGCAGGGGATTATCACTGACGGCATGATTGTCAAAGTGAATGCGGCCCTCGACGCGGCGCGTGCTCTGGGCCGTCCGGTGGATATCGCCTCCTGGCGTCACGCCGAGCAGCTGCCGGCGTTGTTTAACGGCACGCCTATCGGCACACGTATTCTGGCTTAAGATTTCATGCCCGGCGGCGCGTTGTCTGCCGGGCTTACAAGACCGTAGGCCGGGGAGGCACAACGCCACCGGCGGAACTAACGAATAAAGGAAGCATGTTATGGCACTTTGGGGCGGGCGTTTTACACAGGCAGCAGATCAACGGTTCAAACAGTTCAACGACTCGTTGCGCTTCGACTATCGTCTGGCGGAGCAGGATATCGTTGGCTCTGTCGCCTGGTCGAAAGCGCTGGTAACGGTCGGCGTTCTGAGTGCCGATGAACAACAGCAGCTGGAAGAAGCGCTGAACGTGCTACTGGAAGAGGTGCGCGCCAATCCGCAGCAAATCCTCGCCAGCGATGCTGAAGATATTCACAGCTGGGTGGAAGGCAAACTGATCGACAAAGTGGGTCAGTTGGGCAAGAAACTGCATACCGGCCGCAGCCGTAACGACCAGGTCGCTACCGATCTTAAACTGTGGTGCAAAGATACCGTTGTCGAACTGCTGTCGGCGAACCGCCAGCTGCAGAGCGCGCTGGTGGAGACGGCCCAGCAGAACCAGGACGCGGTGATGCCGGGGTACACCCACCTGCAGCGCGCCCAACCGGTGACGTTCGCGCACTGGTGTCTGGCCTATGTCGAAATGCTGGCGCGCGATGAAAGCCGCCTGCAGGACGCGCTGAAGCGCCTCGACGTTAGCCCGCTGGGCTGCGGCGCGCTGGCGGGAACGGCGTATGAAATCGACCGCGAGCAGCTGGCCGGCTGGCTGGGCTTTGCCTCCGCCACCCGCAACAGCCTCGACAGCGTGTCCGACCGCGACCATGTTCTGGAGCTGCTTTCCGATGCCTCTATCGGCATGGTCCATCTGTCGCGCTTTGCGGAAGATCTGATTTTCTTTAACTCTGGCGAAGCGAATTTCGTCGAGCTTTCCGACCGCGTAACCTCAGGCTCCTCGCTGATGCCGCAGAAGAAAAACCCGGACGCCCTGGAGCTTATCCGTGGCAAATGCGGCCGCGTGCAGGGCGCGCTGACCGGCATGATGATGACCCTGAAAGGGCTGCCGCTGGCCTACAACAAAGATATGCAGGAAGATAAAGAGGGACTTTTCGACGCTCTGGATACCTGGCTCGACTGCCTGCATATGGCGACCCTGGTGCTGGATGGCATCCAGGTGAAACGTCCGCGCTGTGCGGAAGCGGCGCAGCAGGGCTATGCCAACGCCACTGAGCTGGCGGATTATCTGGTGGCGAAAGGCGTACCGTTCCGCGAGGCGCACCATATTGTCGGTGAAGCGGTGGTTGAAGCCATTGCGCAAGGGAAACCGCTGGAAGCGCTGGCCCTGGCCGACCTGCAGAAATTCAGCCCGGTGATTGCGGACGATGTTTATCCGATCCTGTCGCTGCAGTCCTGCCTTGATAAACGCGCGGCAAAAGGCGGCGTCTCGCCGCAGCAGGTGGCGCAGGCTATCGACGAGGCGAAGGCCCGTCTGAGCTAATCCACAGATATCTGCCTTCCCTGACCCGGCCGAGTCCAGCGACGCCGGGTTTTTTATGCAAAAAAAAAAGCGGACGCAAGGTCCGCAAAAGTTCACGTTGGCTTTAGTTGTTCGGGTAGAGAAACAGTGTGACGGGTCAGTGGTTTTCACAGGTTCACCGTCTTTATGGGCGTATTATTGAACAGAAAACTTGATAGGGATAATCGTTCGTTGCTATGCTATCTATCGCCATGGACTATCGTGGCGATGGAGGATGAATAATGAATATTCGCGATCTTGAATACCTGGTAGCGCTCGCCGAACACCGCCACTTCCGGCGGGCGGCTGACTCATGCCATGTGAGCCAACCGACGCTCAGCGGACAGATCCGCAAGCTGGAGGATGAGCTTGGCGTCATGCTGCTGGAGCGCACCAGCCGTAAGGTTCTGTTTACCCAGGCGGGGCTGTTGCTGGTGGATCAGGCGCGTACCGTGTTACGCGAAGTAAAAGTGCTCAAGGAGATGGCAAGCCAACAAGGGGAAACCATGTCCGGGCCGCTGCATATCGGCTTGATCCCGACAATTGGCCCGTACCTGCTACCGCACATCATTCCGATGCTGCATCAGACCTTCCCGAAGCTGGAAATGTATCTGCACGAAGCGCAGACCCATCAGCTGCTGGCTCAGCTCGACAGCGGTAAGCTCGACTGCGCCATCCTGGCGCTGGTCAAAGAGAGCGAGGCCTTTATCGAGGTGCCGCTGTTCGATGAGCCGATGATGCTGGCTATCTATGAAGATCATCCGTGGGCAAACCGCGACCGGGTGCCGATGTCGGATCTGGCCGGTGAAAAGCTGCTGATGCTGGAGGATGGCCACTGCCTGCGCGATCAGGCGATGGGCTTCTGCTTTGAAGCGGGGGCGGATGAGGATACCCACTTCCGCGCGACCAGCCTGGAAACGCTGCGCAATATGGTGGCGGCAGGCAGCGGTATTACCCTGCTGCCTGCGCTGGCAGTGCCGCAAGAAAGAAAACGCGATGGCGTGGTCTACCTGCCGTGCATTAAGCCAGAGCCAAGACGCACCATCGGTCTGGTTTACCGTCCGGGCTCACCGCTGCGCAGCCGCTATGAACATCTGGCGGAGGCCATCCGCGGCACGATGGATGGCCATTTCGACAAGGCGTTAAAACAGGCGGTTTAAGCCGTTCAGCGCGGCAACCCGGTACGCTTCCGCCATGGTCGGGTAGTTAAAGGTGGTGTTGACGAAGTACTCAATGGTGTTACCACCACCTTTCTGCTCCATGATCGCCTGGCCGATGTGAATGATTTCGGCTGCGCGTTCGCCAAAGCAGTGAATGCCGAGGATCTCCTTGGTTTCCCGGTGGAACAGGATCTTCAGGGTTCCCACGCTCATGCCAACGATTTGCGCCCGCGCCAGGTGTTTAAACTGAGCGCGACCCACCTCATACGGCACTTTCATCGCCGTCAGCTGCTGCTCGGTTTTCCCGACGGAGCTGATTTCCGGAATGGTGTAGATCCCGGTCGGGATATCTTCAATCAGATGCGCTGAGGCTTCGCCTTTCACCAGCGCCTGGGCGGCAATGCGTCCTTGATCGTACGCCGCGGAGGCGAGGCTCGGATAGCCGATGACATCCCCAACCGCATAGATGTGCGGAAGGGCGGTCTGGTACATGCTGTTGACCTTCAGCTGGCCGCGACTGTCGGTCTGCAGTCCGATGTTTTCCAGCGCCAGAGTGTCGGTATTGCCGGTGCGGCCGTTGGCGTACAGCAGGCAGTCCGCTTTGAGCTTTTTCCCGGATTTCAGATGCATGATGACGCCGTCATCAACGCCTTCAATCTTTTCGTACTCCTCGTTGTGGCGAATGACCACGCCGCTGTTCCAGAAGTGATAGGAGAGCGAATCTGACATCTCCTGATCGAGGAAGGCCAGCAGACGATCGCGGGTGTTGATCAGATCGACCTTCACCTCCATGCCGCGGAAGATCGACGCATATTCACAACCGATTACCCCGGCGCCGTAAATGATCACATGGCGCGGCTCATGCTGCAGGCTGAGAATCGAATCGCTGTCATAGATGCGCGGGTGGTGGAAATCGACATCCGCCGGATGATAGGGGCGAGATCCGCAGGCGATAACGAATTTCTCCGCGGTCACCGTCTCGACCGTGCCGTCATGGCACTCCAGCGCCAGAGTATGCTCATCAACGAAGTGGGCATTGCCCTGCAGAATTTCACAGTGGTTGCGCTCATAGAATCCCTGGCGCATATGAGTCTGCTGGTTGATGACGCTGTCGGCATGGTTAAGGATGTCGGCGAAAGAAGAGCGAAGAAGGCGGGAGTGGTCGCTGTAGAGGGGGTTTTGGTTAAACTCGATAATACGGCTGACGGCATGGCGGAGGGCTTTCGACGGGATGGTGCCCCAGTGGGTGCAACCGCCGCCGACATTATGGTAGCGCTCGATGACGGCAACGCGTGCTCCCTGTTTCACCAGTCCCATGGCGGCGCCTTCGCCGCCAGGACCGGAACCAATCACTATTGCATCATAATCCCAAGAGTGTGACATGGCATTACTCACCTGTTTTATACATAAAATAAACACGATGATAACATTCGCTGCGCTTTAACCCAATTATCGTTGTGCTTTTTTGCGGCATAAAAGCAGAAACGGCTCGTAAACAATCATTCACAATCCAGGGCAAACCGATTAGTTTTAATCTCTGGTATAGTGCCAGCAGGGCTATTGGAAGGATTCATACATCGTGATGGGCGTAAGAGCACAACAAAAAGAAAAAACCCGCCGTTCGCTGGTGGAAGCGGCATTCAGCCAACTTAGCGCTGAGCGGAGTTTCGCCAGCCTGAGCTTGCGTGAAGTGGCGCGGGAAGCAGGGATCGCGCCGACGTCCTTCTATCGTCATTTTCGCGATGTCGATGAGTTAGGCCTGACGATGGTCGATGAGAGCGGACTGATGCTGCGCCAGCTGATGCGCCAGGCGCGCCAGCGGATTGCCAAAGGCGGCAGCGTGATCCGCACCTCGGTCTCGACCTTTATGGAGTTTATCGGTAACAACCCGAACGCTTTCCGCCTGCTGCTGCGCGAGCGCTCGGGAACGTCTGCGGCGTTTCGCGCCGCCGTCGCACGCGAAATCCAGCATTTTATTGCGGAACTCGCCGACTATTTAGAACTCGAAAACCATATGCCGCGCGCCTTTACCGAAGCGCAGGCTGAAGCTATGGTCACCATCGTTTTTAGCGCTGGCGCGGAAGCGCTGGATGTCGGCCCTGAACAGCGCCGACAGCTGGAAGAACGGTTGGTACTGCAGCTCAGAATGATCTCTAAAGGCGCGTATTACTGGTATCGCCGTGAACAAGAAAAAATGTCACATCATTCCGAATAACGTGAAGGACGAGCAATGAAACACTCAGTTCAAGATAAAGGTACGCTGCTGCTGGCGCTGATTGCCGGGTTATCTATTAATGGCGCCTTTGCGGCGCTGTTCAGTTCGATAGTTCCGTTTTCCGTCTTCCCCATCTTATCCCTGCTGCTGACGGTCTACTGTCTGCATCAGCGCTATCAGAATCGCAGTATGCCCGTCGGGCTACCGGGCCTGGCCGCCGCCTTTTTTATTCTCGGGGTGCTGTTGTACAGCACCGTCGTGCGTGCGGAGTACCCGGATATCGGCTCTAACTTCTTCCCGGCCGTTCTGTCCGTCGCGATGGTCTTCTGGATTGGCTACAAGATGCGTAACCGCAAAAATACCGCCGCTGAATAAGCCGCCAGTGATAAAAAACCGGCAATATGACGTTGCCGGTTTTTTTTGGCCTATTTCCGGGTCAGCAGAACGCCGCACTCCATGTGATGGGTATACGGGAACTGGTCGAACAGCGCCAGCCGGGTAACGTTGTGCGTCTGGCTTAGCGTTTCCAGATTACGGCACAGCGTTTCCGGGTTGCACGAAATGTACAGTATGCGCGGATAGGCCTGCACCATTTTCTCCGTTTCACTGTCCAGCCCGCTACGCGGCGGATCGACGAAAATAGTCTCGCACTGATAGCTTTGCAGATCGATACCCTGCAGCCGGTTGAACTCACGCACGCCGTTCATCGCCTGAGTAAACTCTTCAGCCGCCATGCGGATAATCTGCACGTTGTCGATATGGTTGGCGGCGATGTTGTACTGCGCCGCCGCCACCGACGGTTTGGCGATTTCGGTGGCCAGTACGCGATCGAAATTACGCGCCAGCGCCAGCGAGAAGTTACCGTTGCCGCAGTACAATTCCAGCAGGTCGCCGGTCGCCCCTTTGGTGACATCCAGCGCCCACTCCAGCATCTGAATGTTCATGGCCGCGTTCGGTTGGGTAAAGCTGTTTTCCACCTGACGGTAGATCATCTCCCGACCGCCAACCGGCAGGCGTTCATCTATATAATCCTGATCGAGCTCGATTTTAGTTTTAGTCGCCCGACCAATCAGATGCACATTGAGCCCCTGGGCTCGCAGGGCGTCACGCAGCGCCTCCGCTTGCTCACGCCAGGCATCATCGAGCTTTTTATGATACAGCAGCGAGACGACCGCCTGGTTGCTGAGGGTGGTCAGATAGTCAATCTGGAACAGCTTATGGCGCAGCACGGGATTGTTGCGCACGCCCTCCAGCATGGCGGTCATCAGCTGATTGATGAGCGCGCTGGCGGCCGGGAAGCTGTCAACGCGAATCCGCGACCGGGTCTGCTGATCGAAAATAATATGGTACAGGTCGTCGCCATCGTGCCACAGACGGAACTCGGCGCGCATACGGTAGTGGCTGACCGGCGAACGAAACACTTCCGGAACCGGCGCGGCAAAAGGCGCCATCATGGTTTGCAAACGGACGACTTTTTCTGCCAGCTGCGCTTCGTATTGTTCGGTAGGAAGGTGTTCGGGGGTCATGATGTATCCTGAATAAAATAAGTACGCGGGGATTGTAGGGAAAGCGCCGGGGATGTCCAGCCTCGAATGCCGCGGGAAATATAATTAGCAGTCTGGACATCTATATGTTTCTGATTGTAGCATTCGCCTACCGGTCCTGTGAGTTAAAAGGGAACCCAGTGGAAATCTGGGGCTGACGCGCAGCGGTAAGGAAGGTGAGAAATGAGCGCACTCGGTGCAGACACTGCGGTTAGCCGTGGGAAGTCATTATTTCTTGAAACAGCCTCCAAGCCCGAAGACCTGCCGGAATACGTCGCACTGGGTTTTATCGTCGCGAGCAACTGATAAAACCTGCGGCATCCTTTTTCTGTTTCGGATGCTTTTACAATGATTAAAAAAGCTTCGCTGATGACGGCCTTATCCGTCACGGCATTTTCCGGCTGGGCGCAGGACAGCAATTCAGACACGTTGGTGGTGACAGCAAACCGTTTTCAACAGCCGGTCAATACCGTGCTGGCGCCGACCGATATAGTGACGCGCGATGACATAGACCGCTGGCAGTCCAAAGATTTAAACGATGTCATGCGTCGTCTTCCCGGCGTCGATATTGCCCGCAACGGCGGCATGGGGCAGAGCGCTTCGCTGTATGTTCGGGGGACGGAGGCTCGCCACGTGCTGGTGCTGATCGACGGCGTGCCGATGGCGCGTCCGGGGATCTCCAACGGCGTGGATATCAGTCAGATCCCTATCTCTCTGGTCCAGCGGGTGGAATACATTCGCGGCCCGCGCTCCGCGGTGTACGGCTCCGGGGCGATCGGCGGGGTGGTGAACATCATCACCATGACCGATGCTGAGCGTTCGCAGATCAACGCCGGCGCGGGAACGAACGGCTATCAGTCCTACGATGGCGCCTTTAACAAGCGGTTTGGCGATACGCTGGTTACCGCTGCCGGCGCCTATCAGACCACCAAAGGGTTTAACGTCCAGCCGAACTCCTCTTATAGCGGCGACAGCGATCGCGACGGCTACCGCAATAAAATGCTATGGGGCGGGGTACAGCATCAGTTCGATGACAACTTCTCGGGGTTCTTCCGCGGCTATGGTTATTCCGCCAATGCTGACTATGACCAGGGTAACTGGGGCTACGCAGGTGGAAACGATGAAGATCAGTCCTATACCCAATCCTGGGACACCGGTCTGCACTACCATTCCGGAATTTACTCCTCCCAGCTGATTGCGAACTATCAGCGTATTAAAGATTACAACTACAGCAGCGACGCTGGCCGCTATGCCGCGGGCACCACCCTGGATGATATGGAACAACGCTATATCCAATGGGGAAATAATGTTGTGGTGGGCCATGGCGCAGTGAGCGGTGGCGTAGACTGGAAACAGGAGAAGCTGAAATCCAGCGGAACGACCAGTACCGACGTGTATAAGCGCGATACCACCGGTCTTTATCTGACGGGCCAGCAGCAGATTGACAGCGTGACGCTGGAAGCTTCCGGCCGTGAGGATCATGACGAGCAGTTTGGCTGGCACGGTACCTGGCAGACGGCGGCAGGCTGGGAATTTATCGAGGGTTATCGGACAACGCTCTCGTACGGTACAGGATTCCTCGCCCCCTCCCTCGGACAGCAGTACGGCGCGGAACGTTTTGGCATCGCCTCTAACCCGAACCTGAAGCCAGAGGAGTCGAAGCAGTGGGAAGCGGGCCTCGAAGGGTTGACGGGGCCGGTCGACTGGCGTCTCTCCGCGTATCGCTATGAGATTCAAAACCTCATCGATTACGACAACAACGCCTATTACAACGTCAAGTCTGCGACGATCAAGGGGCTGGAGTGGACGGGGAATGTCACCACAGGGCCGGTGGAGCACCATCTGACGCTGCAGTATGTTGACCCTCGCGATGATGAAACTAACAAGATCCTCTATCGCCGGGCGAAGCAGCAGGTGAAATACGAGCTGAACGGCCAGGTCTACGATCTGGGGTGGGATGTGACGTATCACTACATCGGCAAGCGCTACGATTATGATTACGACAACTCGCGTACCGTCAATATGGGTGGGTTGAGCCTCTGGGATGTCGGTTTATCGTATCCCGTCACCTCACACCTGACAGTTCGTGGTAAAATAGCCAACCTGTTCGATAAAGATTACGAGACAGTTTATGGCTACCAATCTGCAGGACGGGAATACACCTTGTCTGGCAGCTACACCTTCTGATCCACGTCCCACCGTGCTGGTGTTTGATTCCGGCGTCGGTGGGTTGTCGGTTTATAATGAGATTCGGCAGCTGCTGCCGAATCTGCATTACATCTATGCTTTCGATAACGTTGCCTTCCCCTATGGCGAGAAGAGCGAGGCGTTTATCGTTGAGCGCGTTGTGGAAATCGTCACCGCTGTCCAGCAGCGTTATCCCCTGGCGCTGGCGGTGATCGCCTGCAATACCGCCAGTACCGTCTCCCTGCCTGCTCTGCGTGAAAAGTTCGCCTTCCCCGTTGTCGGCGTGGTGCCGGCGATTAAGCCCGCCGCCCGCTTAACGGCGAACGGCATTGTCGGCCTGCTGGCGACGCGCGGCACCGTAAAGCGTCCTTATACCCGTGAGCTGATCGACCGCTTTGCCAATGAATGTCGGATTGAAATGCTGGGGTCGGCGGAGCTGGTGGAGCTGGCGGAAGCGAAGCTGCACGGCGAGCCTGTGCCGTTAGAAGAACTGCGCCGTATCCTGCGCCCGTGGCTGCGGATGCAGGAGCCGCCGGATACGGTGGTGCTGGGCTGCACCCACTTTCCTCTTTTACAGGAGGAGCTGCAGCGCGTCCTGCCCGAGGGCACGCGGCTGATCGATTCCGGCGCGGCGATTGCCCGTCGCACCGCCTGGCTGTTAGAGCATGAAGCGCCGGATGCGAAGTCCAGCGACGAGAATAAAGCATTCTGCATGGCGTTGACGGCAGAAACGGAACAACTTTTACCCGTTTTGCATCGCTATGGCTTCTCGACGCTGGAAAAATTACCGCTTTAACGGCGTTTTGCACAAAAAAGAGACGGTTGAATAATTTTTTGAAAACAGGGCTTGTCAACGTCTCAGAACTCCCTATAATGCGCCTCCACTGACACGGAACAACGGCAAGCAAGCCGCCGGGTCAGCAGGGTTTCGGCGATGAAGTTCAGCGCTGAAAACCGACAGAGAAAAGCAAAATAAGGGCTTGACTCTGAATGAGGAAAACGTATTATACGGGACCTCGCAACGGTGAGCTGAAAGCGCGTTGCAACTGCTCTTTAACAATTTATCAGACAATCTGTGTGGGCACTCAAAGTGACATGGATTCTTAATGTCTTCGGACAAAAAATGAATACCAAGTCTCATGAGTGAACACGTAATTCATTACGAAGTTTAATTCAC
>NZ_JBMEZK010000014.1:0-83718 GCF_048822715.1 Klebsiella sp. C239
CGGGGTGACAACCGGTGGTAATAAAGCGAAAAAATTCGGTGGAGCGGTAGTTCAGTCGGTTAGAATACCTGCCTGTCACGCAGGGGGTCGCGGGTTCGAGTCCCGTCCGTTCCGCCACTTATTTAACATTAAGCCTGCTCAGATAGCAGGCTTAGTGGTAAGAAAGCTTTAGGGGCGTAGTTCAATTGGTAGAGCACCGGTCTCCAAAACCGGGTGTTGGGAGTTCGAGTCTCTCCGCCCCTGCCATTTATAAGAATCCTTTGCTCAGGCAAAGGATTTTTTTTTATCTCTACTCTCCATCTGCAATATCCCTGTTCAAAATACCTTGCTTCTCTCCGTCCATGGAGAGTACCGCTTATTCCAGGATAGGGCTTTTCAGGATCTCGTGGATCTGCCCCTGCTTATCGCTATTTTGTAACCAGATCGCATAGAGTGGGCGGGAAAGCGTAGCGCTGTCCATGACCGTATGTAACCCATGCTTCTCTTTGGCCCAGCGAACAGGTAGCCAACAGCAGCCGTTCAGGCGTGATAATTGCTGGTAGATCAATTCAGCTGAAGAGGTAGTGAGCAGCGGAACATCATCGCTTCCTATCAGACCCACTTCGTTTTGCTGAAAATCAGGCCCCCATTCAAGGCGCAAGTAATTCAATTCATTTCTGTTTTTTGCAGGGGATGCGCAATACAAGGCAAGGGTAAAATTACCCAACAGCTGGCTGCTTAATTCATCCATCTTCGGCGATTCGGTGGTGATCAGCAGATCCAACTGGCGTTCGTGAAGCTGTTTAACCAGCGACTGCCGCTGTGCGATACGCGCTTCAAACTGGAGATTGTAAGGTGCGCTGTAGAGGGTGCCGAGCCAGCCGTTAAGCATGCATTCCCACAGCGAGGCGCTGGCTCCGATGGAGAATTCATTATGTCGCGAAGAGTGTGCGACCTCCTTGCGCGCAGCCTGCCAGGTATTCATTAACGTTTCGGCGTAAGGCAGGAGCTTTTCTCCGGCCGTCGTCAGGCGAATGTTATTACGATGTCGGGTGAACAGGTTCACACCAAGTTGATTTTCCAGCTGACGAATACGAAAGCTGACCGCTGACTGCGTCAGGTAAAGCGCCTCTGCTGCTCGCCCAAAGTGACGAGTTCTGCTCACTTCCAGGAAAGTCTTGAGCAATTCCGTATCCACACCGTTCTCCACAAAATTATTTGTCGTGATGATTTAAATGTTTTGTTTGACGCTCTGTCAAGCGTAACTAATACTCCGCGCCATAAATAGCTCGGCCAAAGAATCAGGAGCGTGTAGGATGGCGGAAAGCTTTACGACGACTAATCGTTTTTTCGACAATAAAAATTATCCACGCGGGTTCTCCCGTCACGGTGATTTCACCATCAAAGAGGCGCAACTGCTGGAACGTCATGGTTATGCCTTTAACGAACTGGAACTGGGTAAACGCGAACCTGTTACCGATGATGAAAAACAGTTTGTCTCGGTGTGCCGTGGTGAGCGTGAGCCGGTAACGGAAGCAGAACGCGTATGGATTAAGTATATGGCGCGCATCAAGCGGCCGAAGCGTTTCCATACCCTTTCCGGCGGCAAACCGCAGATGGAAGGCGCTGACGATTACACCGAAAGCGATGACTAAGAAAAAAGGGCGTAAGCCCTTTTTTTACGCCATCATTTTCTGCAGATGGTTTAGCATCCGGTCTATCGCCCGATAGCTGAGCGCCTCCTGCAAATGACGGCGTTCAATCTCTTCAGCCTCTGCCAGATCGGCAATGGTTCTCGCCACCTTTAACAGACGCTGCCAGGCTCGAATAGAGAGCCCCAACTGCGTTAGTGTCTGTTCCAGCCAGACAGCGTCCTCCCGCCGTAAGTGGCAGCAGCTCTTCATTTCACGATTCTCAAGATGAGCATTGAGCTTATTTTGCCTGAGCATTTGCCGTTCGCGCGCCGCCAGCACCCGCTGCCGGACCGTTGCGCTAGACTCTTCGCCCTGCGTGCCCTGGCTCAGTATCCCTGGCGGCGGCAGCGGGATCTCTAAGGAGAGATCGAAGCGGTCAAGGAAGGGGCCTGACAGACGTCCCAGATAACGTAATGTCTGCTCAGGCGATGTACGATTATGTTTGCCCTGATAATGCCCTGTCGGGCTTGGGTTCATCGCCGCGATAAGCTGAAAGCGCGCCGGATAGTCAATTTTGGCGCGCGAGCGTGATATGTGGATCTTGCCTGACTCAATGGGTTCGCGCAGCGCATCCAGTACACGCCGCTCAAACTCAGGCAGTTCATCAAGAAACAGCACGCCATTATGGGCCAGGGAAATCTCACCGGGGACCGGTATTGAACCGCCGCCCACCATCGCTGCCAGCGAGGCGCTATGGTGAGGCGCGCGAAACGGCCTCTGACGCCACCGGGTCTTCGCGGTATGCAGATTGACCAGGCTCTGAATGGCGGTGCTCTCCAGTGCTTCCTGATTGCTTAATGGCGGCAGGAGACCGGGTAGCCGGCTGGCAAGCATGGTTTTCCCGGTGCCGGGCGGGCCTATCAGGAGCAGGTTGTGACCCCCGGCGGCCACAATCTCCAGCGCTCGTTTTCCCTGCTGCTGGCCGATAACATCGCGCAAATCTTCGTCGCGTTCATCAACAATAGGTGCCTCGGCAAGAGGCGGTGAAAGCGATGTCTGCCCCGCGAGAAAAGCGCACACCTCCTGCAGATGGTCGGCGACCAGGCAATCGCTGCCGCCGATCAGGCCGACCTCAGCCGCATTATCAGCGGAGACGACGATACGCCGGCCGGCTTTGATGGCCTCCATTGCGCTGGGGATCGCCCCTGGAACGCCGCGTAACCCACCTGTGAGGGCGAGTTCGCCCACAAACTCATAGTGATTCAGTCGCGTCGTATTGAGCTGCTCTGAGGCGACGAGAAGCGCGAGAGCGATAGGCAGATCGTATCGTCCGCCCTCTTTAGGCAGATCCGCTGGCGCCAGGTTAATGGTTATTTTCTTCGCAGGGAAAGCGTAGCCGCTGTTGATCAGGGCGCTACGGACCC
Organism: Klebsiella sp. C239; assembly: GCF_048822715.1. Classification (NCBI taxonomy): domain Bacteria; kingdom Pseudomonadati; phylum Pseudomonadota; class Gammaproteobacteria; order Enterobacterales; family Enterobacteriaceae; genus Klebsiella; species Klebsiella sp. C239. The sequence goes on from NZ_JBMEZK010000014.1 coordinate 3,038, forward strand.
GGTCACGGGCCTCTTTCACGGTCGTCTCCGGCAGTCCGACCATAGTCAGGCCGGGCAGACCGTTGCTGAGATGAACCTCGACAGTAATCAATGGCGCTTCGATACCGAGCGCCGCGCGAGTATAGACGATGGCGAGCGACATAAAACCTCCTGGACCAGGCAGGATTATGGCTGATCTGTGGTAAAACGGGAGCGGTAATAGTGAGAATTTAGGACCATAAATCCATACTTTTCGCGCTATATCGTTACATTTAGCCGAAAATGGAATTTCGCTCGCAAAAGAGAGTGGCATGGGAAAGGCACGCGCAAAAGCGCGCGCCAGGCGAGAGAAAACTGAATTTTTTTCATTTCTGATTTTTTTCATATAAAACAATTATTTTTGCTGAAACTGTTAGGCTGCTCAGCAACGGAGATATAAAAAAATCTTGTGTTTTATGTGATGTCTGTGGTACCTCTTTAGGTATTCCTTCGAACAAGAAGCCAGAAAGTACAGAAAATGACAGCCCTTCTACGAGTGATTAGCCTGGTCGTGATTAGCGTGGTGGTGATTATTATCCCACCGTGCGGGGCTGCACTTGGACGAGGAAAGGCTTAAGAATCAAGCCTTAACGAACTAAGACCCCCGCACCGAAAGGTCCGGGGGTTTTTTTATAACTGAAATAACCTAAGCGAGGAGCAGATGATGACTTTTAGCATAAAATTCTGTTTCTCCCGATTTATGACGGGGAACTAACTATGAATGGCGCGCAGTGGGTGGTACATGCTTTGCGGACACAGGGGGTCGACACCGTTTTTGGCTATCCGGGTGGCGCAATTATGCCGGTTTACGATGCACTGTATGACGGCGGCGTGGAGCACCTGCTGTGCCGGCATGAGCAAGGGGCAGCCATGGCGGCCATTGGTTATGCGCGAGCAACCGGTAAAACCGGAGTGTGTATCGCCACCTCCGGCCCGGGCGCGACCAATCTGATCACCGGCCTGGCGGACGCTTTGCTTGACTCCATCCCCATTGTCGCCATCACCGGCCAGGTGGCCGCGCCCTTCATCGGCACGGATGCGTTTCAGGAAGTAGACGTTCTCGGTTTGTCACTGGCCTGTACTAAGCACAGTTTCCTCGTGCAGTCTCTGGACGAGCTGCCGCGGGTCATTGCTGAAGCTTTCCAGGTGGCAAACTCAGGCCGTCCAGGCCCGGTGCTGGTTGATATCCCTAAGGATATTCAGATGGCGCAGGGCGATCTCGATCCCCATTTCTCTACGGTCGCCGATGAGATGGCATTTCCGCAGGCGGAAGTGGCTCAGGCTCTGCAGATGCTGGCTCAATCGCAGCAACCGATGCTGTATGTTGGCGGCGGGGTCGGCATGGCGCAGGCGGTACCGGCGCTGCGTGAATTCCTCGCCGTAACCCGGATGCCGGCGACCTGCACTCTGAAAGGGCTGGGCGTGGTGGACGCCGATTACCCGTATTATCTCGGCATGCTGGGAATGCACGGCACCAGGGCGGCCAACCTGGCGGTACAGGAGTGCGATCTGCTGATTGCCGTCGGCGCGCGCTTTGACGATCGCGTGACCGGCAAGCTCAACACCTTCGCGCCGCATGCCAAAGTGATCCATATGGACATCGATCCGGCGGAGCTGAACAAGCTGCGCCAGGCGCACATCGGTCTGACCGGCGACCTGAACCGCTTGCTGCCGGCGCTGCAGCAGCCGTTAGCGATTGATGGCTGGCGCGAGCGGAGTGCCGCGCTGCGTGCCGATCACGCCTGGCGTTACGATCATCCCGGTGAGGCAATCTACGCGCCGCTGTTGCTGAAACAGCTTTCCGACCGCAAGCCGGCGGACAGCGTGGTGACAACCGACGTTGGTCAGCATCAGATGTGGTCGGCTCAGCATATGACCTATACCCGCCCGGAAAACTTCATCACCTCCAGCGGCTTAGGCACCATGGGCTTTGGCCTGCCGGCCGCCGTTGGCGCCCAGGTGGCGCGCCCTAACGATACAGTGATCTGTATCTCCGGTGACGGCTCCTTCATGATGAATGTGCAGGAGCTGGGCACCGTTAAACGCAAGCAGTTACCGCTTAAGATCGTATTACTCGACAACCAGCGGTTAGGGATGGTTCGACAATGGCAGCAGCTGTTTTTCCAGGAACGTTATAGCGAAACCACTCTGACTGATAACCCTGATTTCCTCACGCTGGCCAGCGCCTTCGGTATTCCTGGCCAACACATCACCCGTAAAGACCAGGTTGAAGCGGCACTCGACACCATGCTTTCGAGCCAGGGGCCATACCTGCTTCATGTCTCAATCGACGAACTTGAGAATGTCTGGCCGTTGGTGCCGCCCGGCGCCAGTAACTCTGAAATGCTGGAGAAATTATCATGATGCAACATCAGGTCGCTTTACAGGCACGTTTCAACCCGGAAACCTTAGAGCGCGTGCTGCGCGTTGTCCGCCACCGTGGTTTCCAAATCTGCGCAATGAACATGGAAACCGCGGCGGACGCACAGAACATAAATATCGAATTGACCGTTGCCAGCCCGCGGCCCGTCGAATTACTGTTTAGTCAATTAAGCAAACTGGTCGACGTTGCCTGCGTCGAGATCCAGCAACCCACATCACAACAAATCCGCGCCTGAGCGCAAAGGAAGAAAAATGACGACGAAAAAAGCTGATTACATCTGGTTCAATGGCGAGATGGTTCCGTGGGGCGAAGCGAAAGTTCATGTGATGTCCCATGCGCTGCACTATGGCACCTCGGTATTCGAAGGCATCCGTTGCTATGACTCGCACAAAGGCCCGGTGGTGTTCCGTCATCGCGAACATATGCAGCGTCTGCATGATTCAGCCAAAATTTATCGTTTCCCGGTCTCCCAGAGCGTCGACGAACTAATGGAAGCCTGCCGTGAAGTCATTCGCACCAATAATCTGACCAGCGCTTATATCCGCCCGCTGGTGTTTGTTGGCGATGTCGGCATGGGGGTAAACCCGCCTCCGGGTTACAACACTGACGTGATCATCGCGGCGTTCCCGTGGGGAGCCTACCTCGGCGCAGAAGCGCTGGAGCAGGGGATCGATGCAATGGTCTCTTCCTGGAACCGCGCGGCGCCGAACACCATCCCGACGGCGGCGAAAGCCGGCGGCAACTATCTCTCCTCGCTGCTGGTTGGCAGCGAAGCGCGTCGCCATGGCTACCAGGAGGGTATCGCCCTCGATGTTAACGGCTATATCTCGGAAGGCGCAGGCGAAAACCTGTTTGAAGTGAAGGACGGCGTGCTGTTCACCCCGCCGTTTACCTCTTCCGCGCTGCCGGGCATTACCCGCGACGCCATCATCAAGCTGGCGAAAGATCTCGGTATTGAAGTCCGCGAGCAGGTATTGTCCCGTGAATCCCTGTACCTGGCGGATGAAGTCTTCATGTCCGGCACCGCGGCGGAAATCACCCCGGTACGCAGCGTGGATGGCATCCAGGTCGGCGCAGGCCGTCGCGGTCCGGTTACCAAACGCATTCAGGAAGCCTTCTTTGGCCTCTTCACCGGTGAAACAGAAGACAAATGGAGCTGGTTGGATCCGGTAAGTAAGTAATTAAAAATGGGACGGCACGCACCGTCCCATTTAATAAACACAGATGGGAGTAAAAAGAGCATGCCTAAGTACCGTTCCGCCACCACCACACATGGCCGCAATATGGCGGGCGCCCGCGCGTTGTGGCGCGCAACCGGGATGACCGATGCCGATTTCGGCAAACCGATTATCGCCGTCGTTAACTCCTTTACCCAGTTTGTTCCCGGGCACGTGCACCTGCGCGATCTCGGCAAACTGGTTGCCGAGCAGATTGAAGCCGCCGGTGGCGTGGCCAAAGAATTCAACACCATCGCAGTGGATGATGGGATCGCCATGGGCCACGGGGGTATGCTCTATTCACTGCCATCCCGCGAGCTGATCGCCGACTCGGTGGAGTACATGGTTAACGCCCACTGTGCGGATGCGATGGTCTGTATCTCCAACTGCGACAAAATCACCCCGGGGATGTTGATGGCTTCCCTGCGCCTGAACATTCCGGTGATCTTTGTGTCCGGCGGCCCAATGGAAGCCGGGAAAACCAAGCTGTCAGATAAAATCATCAAGCTCGACCTGGTGGATGCGATGATCCAGGGGGCGGATCCGAAAGTGTCCGACGAGCAGAGTAATCAGGTGGAACGCTCCGCCTGTCCGACCTGCGGCTCCTGTTCCGGGATGTTTACCGCCAACTCCATGAACTGCCTGACCGAAGCGCTGGGCCTGTCGCAGCCGGGTAACGGCTCTCTGCTGGCGACCCACGCCGATCGTAAGGAGCTGTTCCTTAACGCCGGGAAACGTATCGTTGAGCTGACCAAACGCTATTACGAGCAGGATGACGCTTCCGCGCTGCCGCGCAATATCGCCAGCAAGGCGGCCTTTGAGAACGCCATGACGCTGGATATCGCCATGGGCGGTTCCACCAACACCGTTCTGCACCTGCTGGCGGCGGCGCAGGAAGCTGAAATCGATTTCACCATGAGCGATATCGATAAGCTCTCCCGCAAAGTGCCGCAGCTGTGTAAGGTGGCGCCGAGCACGCAGAAATACCATATGGAAGATGTGCATCGCGCCGGCGGCGTGCTGGGCATTCTGGGCGAGCTGGACCGCGCCGGGCTGCTGAATCGCGAGGTTAAAAACGTCCTCGGCCTGACGCTGCCGCAGACCCTGGAACAGTACGATGTGATGGTGACCCAGGACGATGCGGTGAAAAAGATGTTCCGCGCCGGCCCGGCGGGCATCCGTACCACCCAGGCGTTCTCGCAAGACTGCCGCTGGGATACGCTGGATGACGATCGCGCCGAAGGCTGTATCCGTTCTCTGGAACATGCTTACAGCAAGGACGGCGGCCTGGCGGTGCTGTACGGCAATTTCGCGGAAAACGGTTGTATCGTGAAAACCGCCGGCGTGGACGACAGCATCCTGAAATTTACCGGTCCGGCGAAAGTATATGAGAGCCAGGACGATGCGGTAGAGGCCATCCTCGGCGGTAAAGTCGTTGAAGGCGACGTCGTCGTGATCCGCTACGAAGGGCCGAAAGGCGGGCCGGGGATGCAGGAGATGCTTTACCCCACCAGCTTCCTGAAGTCGATGGGGCTGGGCAAAGCCTGCGCGCTGATCACCGATGGCCGTTTCTCCGGCGGCACCTCAGGGCTCTCTATCGGTCACGTCTCACCGGAAGCGGCGAGCGGCGGCAACATTGCGCTCATTGAAGATGGCGACATGATCGCGATTGATATTCCAAACCGCAGTATCCAGCTGCAGCTGAGCGATGCGGAAATTGCGGCGCGTCGTGAAGCCCAGGAAGCGCGTGGCGACCAGGCGTGGACGCCGAAGCATCGCCAGCGTCAGGTCTCCTTTGCCCTTCGCGCCTACGCCAGCCTGGCGACCAGCGCTGACAAAGGCGCGGTTCGCGATAAATCGAAACTGGGTGGCTAATCATGGCGGATTCACAACCCCTCTCCGGCGCCCCCGAGGGCGCCGAATACCTGAGAGCAGTGCTGCGCGCGCCGGTTTATGAAGCGGTGCAGAAAACGCCGCTGCAAAAAATGGACAAACTCTCTTCTCGCCTGGATAACGTTATTCTGGTGAAGCGCGAAGATCGCCAACCGGTACACAGCTTTAAGCTGCGCGGCGCCTACGCGATGATGTCCAGCCTGACCGCGGAACAGAAATCCCACGGGGTGATCACCGCCTCGGCGGGCAATCATGCCCAGGGCGTGGCGTTCTCCGCATCGCGGCTGGGCGTTAAGGCGCTGATCGTGATGCCGGTAGCGACCGCCGACATCAAAGTGGATGCCGTTCGCGGCTTTGGCGGCGAAGTGCTGCTGCATGGCGCCAATTTTGACGAAGCGAAGGCGAGAGCGATCGAGCTGGCGCAGCAGCAGGGCTTTACCTGGGTGCCGCCGTTCGATCACCCGATGGTCATCGCCGGTCAGGGAACCCTGGCGCTGGAGCTGCTGCAGCAGGATGCCCACATCGACCGCGTGTTCGTCCCGGTGGGCGGCGGCGGCCTGGCGGCAGGCGTGGCGGTGTTGATCAAGCAACTGATGCCGCAGATTAAAGTGATAGCGGTGGAAGCGGAAGATTCGGCCTGCCTGAAGGCGGCGCTGGACGCCGGTCATCCGGTGGATCTGCCGCGCGTCGGCTTGTTTGCCGAAGGCGTGGCGGTCAAACGCATCGGCGATGAAACCTTCCGTCTGTGCCAGGAGTATCTGGACGACATCATCACCGTCGACAGCGACGCTATTTGCGCGGCGATGAAGGATTTGTTCGAAGATGTGCGGGCGGTGGCAGAGCCTTCCGGCGCCCTGGCGCTGGCGGGGATGAAGAAATATGTCGCCCAGCACAATATTCGCGGCGAGCGACTGGCTCACATTCTGTCCGGGGCCAACGTCAACTTCCACGGTCTGCGCTACGTGTCTGAACGCTGCGAGCTCGGGGAACAGCGCGAAGCGCTGCTGGCGGTGACGATCCCGGAAGAGAAAGGCAGCTTTCTGAAGTTTTGCCAGTTGCTGGGGGGGCGTTCGGTGACCGAGTTCAACTACCGCTTTGCCGATGCCAAAGACGCCTGCATCTTTGTGGGGGTGCGTCTAAGTCGTGGGCTGGAGGAGCGGAAAGAGATCCTCCAGTTACTGAACGATGGCGGCTACAGCGTCGTTGACCTTTCCGATGACGAAATGGCCAAGCTCCATGTGCGCTATATGGTTGGCGGCCGACCGTCCAAAGCGCTGCAGGAGCGGCTGTTCAGCTTCGAATTTCCGGAGTCCCCGGGGGCGCTGCTGAAGTTCCTGCACACCCTTGGCACCCACTGGAATATTTCGCTGTTCCACTACCGTAGCCACGGTACCGACTATGGTCGGGTTTTGGCGGCCTTCGAGCTGGGCGAGCACGAGCCGGACTTTGAAACTCGGCTCAATGAGCTGGGCTATGAGTGTCACGATGAGACCCATAACCCGGCATTCCGCTTTTTCCTCGCGGGCTAGTGGTTCGGCAGGATTTTCCAGAAAGCATCAATAAGCGGCTCATGCAGCCGCTTTTTTTGTGCGCAAACGCCGAGCTCGAACGGGGTTTGCTCATCGCTGCGCTCCAGAATCATCACCCTGTTGCGTACCGGCTCCGGGCTGTTCTCCAGCACCACCTCCGGCAGCAGCGCCACGCCGCATCCCAGGGCGACCATCGACACCATCGCTTCGTGGCCCCCGACGGTGGCGTAGATCGACGGATTGCTGATTTTATGCCGCCGAAACCACAGCTCGATACGCCGACGTACCGGCCCCTGGTCAGCCATGATAAACGGCACTGTCGACCAGTCCGGACGCTCGACGGTCACCTGGTTGCGCACCGGGCAGGGAAGGGCCGGGGCAATTAACACCACGGCGAGGTTCTCCAGCATCGAAAACGCCACCGACCCTGGCAGGGTCTCCGGTTTACCGGCAATCGCCAGGTCGGCTTCGCCGGTGACCACCTTCTCCATGGCGTCGGCGGCGTCGCCGGTCGACAGCTTGATCTCTACCGAGGGATGCGCGGCGCGAAAGCGGTCGAGGATCGGCGGCAGATGGCTATAGGCGGCGGTGACAGAGCAGAAGATGTGAAGCTCGCCGGAGAGCGAAGGGCCCTGCTGATCGATGGCGTGGCGAAGCTGCTGATACTGCAGTAAAGTCTGCTGGGCAAAGGTGCGTAACTCTTCCCCTGCTTCGGTCAGGGTCACCGTGCGATTATCTCGCACGAACAGCGGCTGGCCGAGGTCCTCTTCCAGGCGCTGGATCTGGCGCGAAAGCGTCGACGGGCTGACGTGCATGGCCCGCGCGCTGCGGCCAAAATGGCGGCTTTCCGCCAGATGCAGAAAGGTTTTCAGATCGCGTAAATCCACGGCGCGTACTCCCCGGTTTTGTATTTCATAAAATGCAACGTGACGTTGTGAATATATCAATTTCCGCAATAAAATTCCTGTCATATAGTAAGTTCATTCTCGCAAAAGCGAACCGAACAATAAGCACGACACAACATCACGGAGTTACAGACATGGCTAACTACTTTAATACACTGAACCTGCGCCAGCAGCTGGCACAGCTGGGCAAATGCCGCTTTATGGCGCGCGACGAATTCGCCGATGGCGCCAGCTACCTTCAGGGTAAAAAAGTGGTCATCGTCGGCTGCGGCGCGCAGGGTCTGAACCAGGGTCTGAACATGCGTGACTCCGGCCTGGATATCTCCTATGCGCTGCGCAAAGAAGCGATCGCCGAGAAGCGCGCCTCCTGGCGTAAAGCGACCGAAAACGGTTTTAAAGTCGGCACTTATGAAGAGCTGATCCCACAGGCGGACCTGGTGGTTAACCTGACCCCGGACAAACAGCACTCTGACGTTGTGCGCTCCGTACAGCCGCTGATGAAAGACGGCGCGGCGCTGGGCTACTCCCACGGCTTCAACATCGTGGAAGTGGGCGAGCAGATCCGTAAAGACATCACCGTGGTGATGGTGGCGCCGAAGTGCCCGGGTACCGAAGTGCGTGAAGAGTACAAACGCGGTTTCGGCGTACCGACGCTTATCGCGGTACACCCGGAAAATGACCCGAAAGGCGAAGGCATGGCCATTGCGAAAGCATGGGCAGCGGCGACCGGCGGCCACCGTGCGGGCGTCCTGGAGTCTTCCTTCGTGGCAGAAGTGAAATCTGACCTGATGGGCGAGCAGACCATCCTCTGCGGTATGCTGCAGGCGGGTTCTCTGCTGTGCTTCGACAAGCTGGTGGCGGAAGGTACCGACCCGGCGTATGCAGAAAAACTGATTCAGTTCGGCTGGGAAACCATCACCGAAGCGCTGAAGCAGGGCGGCATCACCCTGATGATGGATCGCCTCTCTAACCCGGCGAAACTGCGCGCTTATGCGCTCTCCGAGCAGCTGAAAGAGATTATGGCGCCGCTGTTCCAGAAACACATGGACGACATCATTTCCGGCGAATTCTCCTCCGGTATGATGGCGGACTGGGCGAACGACGATAAGAAACTGCTGACCTGGCGTGAAGAGACGGGTAAAACCGCGTTCGAAACCGCGCCGCAGTATGAAGGTAAAATCGGCGAGCAGGAGTACTTCGATAAAGGCGTTCTGATGATCGCGATGGTGAAAGCAGGCGTTGAGCTGGCGTTCGAAACCATGGTCGATTCCGGCATCATCGAAGAGTCCGCTTACTACGAATCACTGCACGAGCTGCCGCTGATCGCCAACACCATCGCCCGTAAGCGTCTGTACGAGATGAACGTGGTTATCTCCGATACCGCTGAATATGGTAACTACCTGTTCTCTTACGCTTGCGTACCGCTGCTGAAAGAGTTCATGACCACCCTGCAGACTGGCGACTTGGGTACGGCGATTGCCGAAGGCGCGGTAGACAACGCCCAGCTGCGTGATGTCAACGAAGCCATCCGCAGCCACCAGATCGAGAAAGTGGGTCACAAACTGCGTGGCTATATGACCGATATGAAGCGTATTGCGGTTGCCGGCTAATTCCTCGTCGTCTTTCGACTGGCCGATGCGTTGGCTACGGTACGTACACCCCAGTCACATAGTTATCTATGTTCCTGGGGGTGTACTTCCTGGCCGCCTTCCGGCAAGCTGAAATCCATAGAGGAATGAATTTGTTTAGTAGGCCTGATAAGCGAAGCGCCATCAGGCAAAAACCCGGAGATTAAGATCCCCGGGTTTTTTTATTATTTCCGGTACAGGACTTTGATGATGTGGTAGCCGAACTGGGTATGCAGCGGTCCGGTTGGCTCCAGCACCGGGCAGGAGAAGACCACTTTATCGAACGCCGGGACCATCTGGCCCTGGCGGAATTCACCTAAATCACCGCCGCGTTTACCTGATGGGCAAATAGAGTGTTTCTTTGCCAGCTTACCGAAGTCGGCGCCGTTTTTAATCTGCTCCAGAAGATCCAGAGCCAGTTTCTCTTCTTTAACAAGAATATGCAGTGCTGCTGCTGTTTTTGCCATGATCGTGCCTTGAATAGGTTGAGATAAATCGGGGCGCAATATACCACGCGTCAGCGGCGATAAAGCACCTTAATGATATGGTAGCCAAACTTGGTTTTTACCGGACCGTAGGGCTTGAGAAGCGGGCAGCTAAAGACCGCCTGATCGAATGGGCCGACCATCGCGCCTTGCTGAAACTCGCCCAGGTCGCCGCCGTTGCGCCCCGACGGACATTGGGAATAGCGCTTCGCCAGATGATCGAAGCTGACGCCCCGCTCCAGTTTGGCGAGGATCTCCTGGGCCAGTTTTTCTTCTTTGACCAGGATATGCAGGGCTGCTGCGGTCTTTTTCATGGTTCTGCCCTATGGGTTAATCGCGATTTCTTCACTTTACCATCAGTCGGTAAATCTCGGCTCCGCTTTCTGCTACAATCCCCACCCCGTTCGAAGATTGAGCAAGACTCCCATGCGTTTAAACCCTGGCCAACAACAAGCCGTCGAATTTGTAACCGGACCGTGCCTGGTGCTGGCGGGCGCCGGCTCCGGTAAGACCCGCGTGATCACCAATAAAATCGCCCACCTGATCCGCGGCTGCGGCTATCAGGCGCGCCATATCGCGGCCGTGACCTTTACCAACAAAGCCGCGCGCGAGATGAAAGAGCGCGTTGGGCAAACGCTGGGGCGCAAAGAGGCGCGCGGGCTGATGATTTCCACCTTCCACACCCTGGGGCTGGATATCATCAAGCGGGAATACGCCGCGCTGGGCATGAAGTCTAACTTCTCCTTATTCGACGATACCGACCAGGTGGCGTTGCTCAAAGAGCTGACCGAAGGGTTGATCGAAGATGACAAAGTGGTGCTCCAGCAGTTGATCTCGACGATCTCCAACTGGAAAAACGATCTGAAAACCCCGGCCCAGGCCGCCGCGGGTGCGAAAGGCGAACGGGACCGCATCTTCGCCCACTGCTATGGGCTGTACGATGCGCATATGAAGGCCTGCAATGTCCTCGATTTTGACGATCTGATCCTACTGCCGACGCTGCTGCTGCAGCGCAATGAGGAGGTGCGCGAACGCTGGCAGAATAAGATCCGCTACCTGCTGGTGGATGAGTATCAGGATACCAACACCAGCCAGTATGAGCTGGTGAAGCTGCTGGTGGGCCAGCGGGCGCGTTTTACCGTGGTAGGCGACGATGACCAGTCGATCTATTCGTGGCGCGGCGCGCGGCCACAGAACCTGGTGCTGCTCAGCCAGGACTTCCCGGCGCTGCAGGTTATCAAGCTTGAGCAGAACTATCGCTCCTCCGGGCGTATTCTGAAAGCCGCTAACATTCTGATCGCCAACAACCCGCACGTTTTTGAAAAGCGTCTGTTCTCCGAACTGGGATACGGCGCTGAGCTGAAAGTGCTCTCCGCCAACAATGAAGATCATGAAGCGGAGCGCGTGGCCGGGGAACTGATCGCCCACCACTTTATTAATAAAACCAATTACAAAGACTACGCGATCCTTTATCGCGGCAATCACCAGTCGCGGGTCTTTGAAAAGATGCTGATGCAGAATCGCATCCCGTACAAAATCTCCGGCGGCACGTCGTTCTTCTCGCGCCCGGAAATTAAAGATCTGCTGGCCTATCTGCGCGTGCTGACCAACCCGGACGACGACAGCGCCTTCCTGCGTATCGTCAACACGCCGAAGCGCGAGATCGGCCCCGCGACGCTGCAAAAGCTCGGTGAGTGGGCGATGGGCCGCAACAAAGGATTGTTCACCGCCAGCTTTGATATGGGTCTTAGCCAGACGCTGACCGGGCGCGGCTATGAATCACTCACCCGCTTCACCCACTGGCTGCGCGAGATCCAGCAACTGGCCGAACGCGAGCCGGTCAACGCCGTGCGCGACTTGATCCGCGGGATTGATTACGAATCCTGGTTGTATGAAACCTCGCCCAGCCCGAAAGCCGCGGAAATGCGCATGAAAAACGTCAACCAGCTGTTCACCTGGATGACCGAGATGCTGGAAGGCAGCGAAATCGATGAGCCGATGACCCTGACGCAGGTGGTCACCCGCTTTACGCTGCGCGACATGATGGAGCGCGGCGAATCGGATGAAGAGCTGGATCAGGTGCAGCTGATGACCCTCCATGCCTCAAAAGGGCTGGAGTTCCCGTATGTTTACCTGGTGGGCATGGAGGAGGGATTGCTCCCGCACCAGAGCAGCATTGATGAAGATAACGTCGATGAAGAGCGCCGGTTAGCCTACGTGGGCATCACCCGTGCGCAGAAAGAGCTGACCTTTACGCTCTGTAAGGAGCGCCGGCAGTATGGTGAGGTGGTGCGCCCGGAACCGAGCCGTTTCCTGCTCGAGCTACCCCAGGACGATCTGATTTGGGAGCAGGCGCGCAAAGTGATTACCGCTGAAGAGCGAATGCATAAAGGACAGGCTAACGTGGCGAACATTCGCGCCATGCTGGCAAAAGCTAAAGAGAAAGGATAGCGATAAGCAGGCCGGGTAAGGCGAAGCCGCCGCCCGGCAATGTTCAGCGTATTACTTCACCTCAAGCATCCAGTGCACATAGCTTTGCCACTGGCATTCCTGTTCGATCAGCTCAGCCCCAAGCGGGTGATTATCCAGCCAGTTTTCCGGCAGCGTCAGGGACAGTTTTTCATCATCGGCCACCAGATTGATGGCGGGCAGCAAATCGTCACGCCGCCGGCTGGCAAAGAGGATCGCCAGTCGCAGCAGGCGACAAAGATGTTCGGCAACCCGCGGCGGGACGGCGTTCTGCTGATGAAGCGATGAGAGGTCGATGGCGTTAGTCTGGTTAAGCAGCAGCGTCGCAATCAGCTTCTTCTGCGCTGGGGTAAAGCCGGGCAGGTCGAGATTATTGACCAGATAGGCCGCGTGCTGCGGCGCGCGCTTAAAATCCACGCTCAGGCCAATCTCATGCAACGCACAGGCGCTGAGGAGCAAATCGCGGCTCAGCGGATCCAGTTCCCAGCAGCCGTCCAGCTGGCTGAGCAGGTGGCTGGCGAGACCAGCGACGCGCTGGGCCTGTTCGGTGTCGATCATAAAACGACGCTGAATATTACGCAGAGTGCGGCTGCGGATGTCCTGTTCAACGGAGAGATGCAGCATGCCATACACCAGCCCTTCCCGTAATGCGCCGCCCGCGAGGGTCATACACTGAATATTCAGTTCGCTGAAGATAGCGATAAGGATCGCCAGCCCGCTCGGAAACACCAGCGCTCGCTCAAGGGTTAAGCCTTCGATCTCCAGCTCTTCCAGGCGTCCGCACTGGATGGCGCGCTGTTTAAGCTGCTGGAGTTTGGTCAGGGTGATCCGCTCATCCATCCCCTGCGCCATCATAATTTCCTGCAGAGCCTGAACGGTGCCGGAGGCGCCAACGCACACTTTCCATCCGTGATAGCGCAGCACATCGGCGATGGGCAGTAGCACCTCACGCGCGGCCGCCTCGGCAAGATCGAAATTCTCTTTCGTCAGGCTGCGGTCGGCGAAATAGCGTTCAAGCCAGGTCACACAGCCCATCGACAGGCTAAATAGCGAGGTCGTTTGCGCGCCGGTGCCGGTCACCAGTTCGGTGCTGGCGCCGCCGATATCGACCACCAGACGCTGATCGGCGCCGCCGGTGGTGTGGGCGACACCCTGATAAATCAGGCGCGCTTCTTCTTCACCGCTAATGACCTGTACCGGACTGCCGAGGATCTCCTGCGCTTTCGCCAGAAATTCGCCGGCATTGACGGCAAGACGCAGCGTGGCGGTGGCCACGACGCGGATTTGCGCCGGCGGAATATCCTGCAGGCGTTCGGCAAACAGGCGTAAGCACTGCCAGCCGCGTTCCATCGCTTCTGCGGATAGCGTGTTGTCGCTATTCAGGCCGGCGGCCAGACGAACTTTGCGCTTAATGCGGCTCAGCGTTTGGATACTGCCAGCCACCTCGCGCACCACCAACATATGGAAACTGTTGGAGCCCAAATCAATGGCGGCATACAGCGAGGTGGAGCTCATGCTCTTCATCGTTCAGAAGGCTCCCTCGTCGACGGGGCGCTTGTGCCCAATCCGTGTAACTGAGCGGGTTGCCGGGGAAACGCGCCCTGGCAGATTCTGAATGATTGAGCGTATAGCATAGAGTTCTTAACCTGAACGACGACGATTGCGCGGTGGACCGCTGCGGCGCGGGCCGTTGCCTGGACGCGCACGGGTCAGGCGCAGCGGCTTAGGCAGGTCGGTCATCAGCGCGTCCGGGTTGTACTTGCTGACCGGAATTGAGTGACCAATATAGGTTTCGATAGCCGGCAGGTTCAGCGCATACTCTTCGCAGGCGAGGCTGATGGAGTGACCGCTGGCGCCAGCGCGACCGGTACGGCCAATGCGGTGAACGTAATCTTCGCAGTCGTCCGGCAGATCGTAGTTAAAGACGTGGGTCACGGCCGGAATGTGCAAGCCACGAGCGGCAACGTCAGTCGCGACCAGAATATCAAGGTCGCCGCGGGTAAATTCTTCGAGAATCCGCAGACGTTTTTTCTGCGCCACGTCGCCGGTCAGCAAACCTACGCGATGGCCGTCGGCGGCGAGATGGCCCCAGATATCTTCACAACGATGCTTGGTATTAGCGAAGACGATGGCGCGATCGGGCCACTCTTCTTCCAGCAGCGTCTGCAGCAGGCGCATTTTTTCTTCGTTGGACGGGTAGAAGAGCTCTTCTTTAATACGGTGGCCCGTTTTCTGTTCCGGCTCGACTTCAACGTACTCGGCGTTGTTCATTTGTTCGAACGCCAGTTCGCGTACGCGATAAGAAAGCGTCGCGGAGAACAGCATGTTCAGACGCTGAGTGGCCGGCGGCATGCGGCGGAACAGCCAGCGGATATCTTTAATAAAGCCGAGATCGTACATGCGATCGGCTTCGTCCAGCACGACGACCTGAATGGCGCCGAGGTTAATGTGGTTTTGCTTCGCGTAATCGATCAGACGACCGGTGGTACCGATCAGAATATCGACGCCGCTTTCCAGCACTTTCAGCTGCTTATCGTAGCCGTCGCCGCCGTAAGCCAGACCCAGCTTCAGACCGGTGGCCTGCGCCAGCGGTTCAGCGTCCGCGTGGATCTGTACCGCCAGTTCGCGCGTCGGCGCCATAATCAGCGCGCGCGGCTGGTTAACCTGGCGATCGGCGATAGCCGGGTGAGAGAGAAGATAATGAAACGTCGACGTCAGGAACGCCATCGTTTTACCGGTACCGGTTTGCGCCTGCCCGGCGACATCGCGGCCTTCCAGCGTCAGCGGAAGGGCGAGGGCCTGAATAGGTGTGCAATTATGAAACCCTTTCTTTTCAAGGGCTTCAATGACTGCCGGGTGCAGGGCGAAGTCGGAAAACTTCTGTTCTGTTAAATGTGTTTTGCTCATAGTGTGGTAGAATATCAGCTAACTATTGCATTAAGAAAGCGTATCCGGTGAAATAACGTCAACCTTTCGTTGGCGGTGTACGAAATTATTCAAGGTACGTCTACGGTAACTGAACGAATCCAGGATAGCTTAGACCACTAAGCGAGCCGGGAGCGATAAATCTGCAATATGCAGTGCGCGTTCAGGTGACCCTGGCGTCAAAGGGTGGGTCCATGAGGGATCGCGCCAGTTGGCAGACCAGAGAATTGAGGTATCCTGAAGAATAGCGTGCATAACGTAGCCGCAGCGCGTCGTTGATGGCTACGACACCAACACACCAGGCTTATTCCTGTGGAGTTAAATATGAGCGATAAAATTATTCACCTGACTGACGACAGTTTTGACACGGACGTACTCAAGGCTGACGGGCTGACCCTCGTCGATTTCTGGGCAGAGTGGTGTGGTCCGTGCAAAATGATCGCCCCGATTCTGGATGAGATCGCTGAAGAGTATCAGGGCAAACTGACCGTAGCTAAGCTGAACATCGACCAGAACCCGGGCACCGCGCCGAAGTACGGCATTCGCGGCATCCCAACCCTGCTGCTGTTCAAAAACGGCGAAGTGGCGGCCACCAAAGTCGGCGCACTGTCCAAGGGTCAGCTGAAAGAGTTCCTCGACGCCAACCTGGCGTAAGCGAATTGCTGTTCCGGCGTCCAGATTCCTATTTTTTGCGGAACTCTGGACGCCCGGCTGGAGTCGTGCTAAGTTAATCCACAGACTTCGTTTTAAACATACCTTGTTTGAATCTTGTTTTACCCGAAGCATCCCGCAAAAAATGCGCGTGAAGCTATTAATTCCGGGCTTTTCACTCATTCCGTCTAGTCGTTTCAGTTCTGCGTTCTTTCCTGTGACCAGGCGACGTACAGACACGAGATGAAGGCCGTTAACAGGCATGGAAGTTCCTGCCATACCATTCACAACATTAAGTTCGAGATTTACCCCGAGTTTAAGAACCCACACCACTATGAATCTTACCGAATTAAAGAATACGCCGGTTTCTGAGCTGATTACTCTCGGCGAAAATATGGGGCTGGAAAACCTGGCTCGTATGCGTAAGCAGGATATTATTTTTGCCATCCTCAAGCAGCATTCGAAGAGTGGCGAAGATATCTTTGGCGACGGCGTACTGGAGATACTGCAGGATGGATTTGGATTCCTCCGCTCCGCAGACAGCTCCTACCTCGCCGGCCCTGACGACATCTACGTATCCCCCAGCCAAATCCGCCGTTTCAACCTCCGCACTGGTGACACCATTTCCGGTAAGATTCGTCCTCCGAAAGAGGGTGAGCGTTACTTTGCGCTGCTGAAAGTTAACGAAGTTAACTACGACAAGCCGGAAAACGCCCGTAACAAGATCCTGTTCGAGAACTTAACGCCGCTGCACGCGAATTCTCGTCTGCGTATGGAGCGTGGTAACGGTTCTACCGAAGACTTAACCGCTCGCGTACTGGATCTGGCTTCCCCGATTGGCCGCGGCCAGCGTGGTCTGATCGTCGCGCCGCCGAAAGCCGGTAAAACCATGCTGCTGCAGAACATCGCGCAGAGCATCGCTTACAACCATCCGGACTGCGTGCTGATGGTGCTGCTGATCGACGAACGTCCGGAAGAAGTGACCGAGATGCAGCGTCTGGTGAAAGGTGAAGTGGTTGCTTCCACCTTCGACGAACCGGCATCCCGTCACGTTCAGGTTGCTGAGATGGTTATCGAGAAAGCGAAACGTCTGGTTGAACACAAGAAAGACGTTATCATCCTGCTTGACTCCATTACCCGTCTGGCGCGCGCCTACAACACCGTGGTCCCGGCTTCCGGTAAAGTGCTGACCGGTGGTGTGGACGCCAACGCCCTGCACCGTCCGAAGCGTTTCTTCGGTGCGGCGCGCAACGTCGAAGAGGGCGGCAGCCTGACCATCATCGCCACGGCGCTGATCGACACCGGCTCCAAAATGGATGAAGTTATCTACGAAGAGTTTAAAGGCACCGGTAACATGGAGCTTCACCTCTCTCGTAAGATTGCCGAAAAACGCGTCTTCCCGGCTATCGATTACAACCGTTCCGGTACGCGTAAAGAAGAGCTGCTCACCACTCAGGAAGAGCTGCAGAAAATGTGGATCCTGCGCAAAATTATCCATCCGATGGGTGAGATCGACGCGATGGAGTTCCTCATTAATAAACTGGCAATGACTAAGACGAATGATGACTTCTTCGATATGATGAAGCGCTCGTAAGGTAAAAAAAGCCAAAAACGCCACGCCTTTGCGTGGCGTTTTCATTTTGGGATTTGTATGATCCAGAGACAGAGAAAGCGGGACGAAAGTTGTCGTATAATGGCGCCGGACAGCAGGCGGAGACAGCTTTAACAGACTAAAATCTATACAATAAATTTGTAATGTTCTGCTTTTCCCCTTCTGGAGTTGGGGCATCATCGCTATACTTCCCGGATTAACTATGCTGAGAGCACATGCGTTGTGAATTTACTCACTGCTATTACTGAATTAATCAGTATTTTCTTATTCACGACCCTCTTTATTTTTGTCGCGCGGAAAGTGGCAAAAAAGATTGGGTTAGTGGATAAACCAAACTATCGCAAACGGCATCAGGGGTTGATTCCGTTGGTCGGTGGTATCTCAGTTTATGCAGGCATCTGTTTCACCTTCGCCATCGCCGATTATTATATTCCTCACGCCTCGCTGTATCTGGCCTGTGCGGGGGTATTGGTGCTGGTTGGCGCGCTGGACGATCGCTTCGACATCAGCGTGAAAATTCGCGCGGTCATTCAGGCCGCGATCGCCGTGATTATGATGATGGCAGGGAATCTGCATCTGAGTAGTCTGGGCTTTATTTTTGGCTCGTGGGAGCTGGTACTGGGGCCTTTCGGCTTCTTCCTCACTCTGTTTGCCGTCTGGGCCGCCATCAACGCGTTTAATATGGTCGATGGGATTGACGGCCTGCTCGGCGGCCTGTCATCCGTCTCCTTTGCGGCGACCGGGATCATCCTCTGGTTTGACGGTCAGTACAGCCTGGCGATGTGGTGTTTTGCGATGATCGCCGCCATTCTGCCCTATATTCTTCTTAATCTTGGCGCCCTCGGCCGCCGCTATAAAGTTTTTATGGGTGACGCCGGCAGCACCATGATTGGCTTCACCATCATCTGGATCCTGCTGGAAACCACACAAGGTAAAACGCATCCCATCAGCCCGGTCACCGCGCTGTGGATTATCGCTATCCCGTTGATGGATATGGTGGCGATTATGTATCGCCGCCTGCGTAAAGGCATGAGTCCTTTCTCACCGGACCGGCAGCATATTCATCATTTGATCATGCGCGCCGGGTTTACTTCCCGCCAGGCGTTCGTCCTGATCACCCTGGCCGCTGCCCTGCTGGCGCTGGTTGGCGTCGCGGCGGAATATACCCGCATTGTGCCGGAATGGGTGATGTTAATTCTCTTTTTGGTGGCCTTCTTCCTTTATGGCTACTGTATTAAGCGCGCCTGGAAAGTGGCGCGTCTGGTTAAGCGCATCAGACGCAGAATTCGGCGACACAGCGGCAATAATCCGAAACTAACCAAGTAAAGCTGGGGATGTGATGACTCAACCATTACCGGGAGCACAATCAGTGAACGTTGAGAACGAGCTGGATATTCGCGGGCTGTTTCGCGCTTTATGGGCAGGAAAAGGCTGGATAGTCGGCGGTGCTGTACTCTTCGCCGCTATCGTGTTGGTGTACACCTTCTTTGCTCGCCAGGAGTGGAGCGCCACGGCGATCACCGATCGGCCTACTGTCAACATGTTGGGGGGGTACTATTCCCAGCAGCAGTTCTTACGCAATCTGGATATCAAAGCCAACCTGGCCTCGGTGGATCAGCCTTCCGCCATGGATGAAGCGTATAAAGAGTTCATCATGCAGTTGGCCTCCTGGGATACCCGGCGTGATTTCTGGCTGCAAACGGACTACTACAAGCAGCGACAGTCGGGTAATGCTCGCGCCGATGCGGCGATGCTGGATGATTTAATTAACAATATCCAGTTTATGCCAGGCGATGCGGCCAAGAGCGTCAACGACAGCGTCAAACTGACCGCCGAGACCGGGCAGGATGCCAATAATTTGCTGCGCCAGTATGTGGCTTTCGCCAGCCAGCGGGCGGCCGGCCATCTTAACGACGAGCTCAAAGGCGCCTGGGCGGCGCGGACGGTACAAATGAAGGCGCAGGTGAAGCGCCAGGAAGAGGTGGCCGAGGCTATTTTCAACCGCCGGACCCACAGCGTGGAGCAAGCGCTGAAGGTCGCTCAGCAGCATAATATCTCGCGCAGCGAAACGGATGTTCCTGCCGATCAGTTGCCGGATTCAGAGCTATTTTTATTGGGCAGGCCGATGCTGCAGGCCAGACTGGAAAACCTGCAGGCCGTCGGACCGGAATATGACCTCGATTACGACCAGAATCGCGCCATGCTGAGCACGTTGAACGTCGGTCCAACGTTGGATCCGCGTTTTCAGACTTACCGGTATTTGCGAACGCCGGAAGAACCTGTAAAACGCGATAGCCCGCGCCGTGTATTTCTGATGGTGATGTGGGGGATTGTGGGTGCGCTCATCGGCGCAGGCGTGGCGTTATCGCGTCGTCGTGTCCTGTGATTGCGGCCTGTGGTGAAGGGCAAATGACCTTCATCGCCTAATCGAAGAGAATCGATGTGAAAGTACTAACTGTATTTGGCACGAGGCCGGAAGCCATCAAAATGGCTCCTCTGGTCCATGCGCTGGCAAAGGATCCTCATTTTGAGGCGAAAGTATGCGTGACTGCGCAGCATCGGGAGATGCTCGATCAGGTGTTGAAACTATTCTCCATCACCCCGGACTACGATCTCAACATCATGAAGCCGGGGCAGGGGCTCACCGAGATCACCTGCCGTATTCTTGAGGGGCTGAAGCCGGTTCTGGAGTCGTTTAAACCCGACGTGGTGCTGGTGCATGGCGATACCACCACCACGATGGCGGCGAGCCTGGCGGCGTTTTACCAGCGCATACCGGTGGGCCATGTAGAGGCGGGTCTGCGGACCGGCGATTTAAGTTCGCCGTGGCCGGAAGAGGGCAACCGTACGCTGACCGGGCATCTGGCGACGTACCATTTCGCCCCTACGGAAACCTCGCGGCAGAATCTGCTGCGGGAAAACATTGCCGACAGTCGCATCACGGTGACCGGGAATACGGTCATCGATGCCCTATTCTGGGTGCGCGATCGCGTTCTGGGCGATGAAGCGCTACGGGAGACCCTGCTGCAGCGCTATCCTTTCATTAGCCACGGTAAAAAAATGATTCTGGTTACCGGCCATCGGCGGGAAAGCTTTGGGCTCGGCTTTGAGCAGATCTGCCAGGCGCTGGCGGAGATAGCCCATACCCACCCTGAGGTGCAGATTGTCTATCCGGTTCACCTGAATCCTAACGTCAGCGAACCGGTGAACCGTATTCTCGGCCATATCGACAACGTGATGTTGATTGAACCGCAGGACTACCTGCCGTTCGTCTGGTTGATGGATCGGGCCTGGCTCATCCTGACCGATTCCGGTGGTATTCAGGAAGAGGCGCCTTCCCTGGGGAAACCGGTGCTGGTCATGCGCGATATGACCGAACGTCCGGAAGCGGTGGCCGCCGGTACCGTCTGTCTGGTGGGCACCGACAGCCAGCGCATCGTGGCGGAAGTCACGCGACTGCTGGAGGATGATGCCGCATACCAGGCGATGAGCCGCGCGCATAATCCTTATGGCGATGGCGAAGCATGTCGTCGAATTTTGTCTGCACTTAAAAATAATCAGGTAACGCTATGAGTTTTTCTACCATTTCAGTGATTGGCCTTGGCTATATCGGGCTGCCAACCGCTGCCGCGTTCGCCTCCCGGCAGAAGCGGGTGGTCGGCGTTGATGTCAATCAACATGCCGTGGAGACCATTAACCGTGGAGAGATTCATATCGTGGAGCCGGATCTGGCGAGCGTGGTGAAGACCGCGGTCGAGCAGGGATATTTAAGCGCCACCACCACCCCGGTGGCAGCGGATGCCTACCTGATTGCCGTGCCGACGCCGTTTAAAGATCGCCACGAGCCGGATATGGTGTTTGTCGAGTCGGCGGCTAAATCCATTGCGCCGACGTTAAAGAAAGGCTCGCTGGTGATCCTTGAGTCTACCTCGCCGGTCGGGTCGACCGAACAGATGGCTGAGTGGCTGGCGGAGATGCGCCCGGACCTCAGCTTTCCCCAGCAGGTGGGTGAAGCGGCGGACGTGAATATCGCCTACTGCCCGGAGCGGGTATTGCCCGGCCAGGTGATGGTCGAGCTGATTAAAAACGACCGCGTTATCGGCGGCATGTCGCCGGTCTGCTCCGCTCGCGCCAGCGAGCTGTATAAAATCTTCCTCGAAGGCGAATGTGTGGTGACCAACTCGCGTACCGCCGAGATGTGCAAGCTGACGGAAAACAGCTTCCGCGACGTCAACATCGCTTTTGCCAACGAGCTGTCGCTGATTTGCGCCGATCAGGCCATTAACGTCTGGGAACTGATCCGCCTGGCGAACCGCCATCCGCGAGTGAATATCCTGCAGCCGGGACCGGGCGTCGGCGGCCACTGTATCGCCGTCGACCCGTGGTTTATCGTGGCGCAAAACCCGCAGCAGGCGCGTCTGATCCGCACGGCTCGTGAGGTCAACGACCACAAGCCGGAATGGGTTATCGAACAGGTGAAGGCGCAGGTAGCTGACTGCCTGAATGCCACCAACAAACGGGCCAGCGAGCTGACCATTGCCTGTTTTGGCCTCGCCTTTAAGCCGAATATTGACGACCTGCGCGAAAGCCCGGCAATGGAAATTGCCGCGCAGATTGCCCGCTGGCACAGCGGCACGACGCAGGTAGTTGAGCCCAACATTCACGCGCTGCCGAAGAAACTCGACGGTCTGTGTACGCTGGCGACCCTCGATGCGGCGCTGGCCAGCGCCGACGTGCTGGTGATGCTGGTCGATCACCATGAATTTAAAGCCGTTAGCGGCGACAGCGTCACCCAGGCGTATATCATCGACACCAAAGGAGTGTGGCGGTGAGAACCATTCTGGTCACCGGCGGCGCGGGCTTCATTGGTTCGGCGGTAGTGCGGGAGATTATCCAGCACACCGCCGATCGCGTGGTGGTAGTGGATAAACTGACCTACGCCGGCAATTTAATGTCGCTGGCGCCGGTGGCGCAGGATGCGCGTTTCGCCTTTGAACAGGTGGATATCTGCGACCGCGGCGAGCTGGACCGTATTTTCTTGCAGTATCAACCGGATACAGTGATGCACCTGGCGGCGGAAAGCCATGTCGATCGGTCGATTGACGGCCCGGCGGCATTTATTGAAACCAATATCGTGGGCACCTATACGCTGCTGGAGGCGGCCCGTAGCTGGTGGAATACGCTGGCTACGGCGCAAAAATCGGCGTTTCGCTTCCATCACATCTCCACCGATGAAGTGTATGGCGATCTGCACGGCAGCGATGATTTCTTTACCGAGACCACGCCCTATGCGCCAAGCAGC
Organism: Klebsiella sp. C239; assembly: GCF_048822715.1. Lineage (NCBI taxonomy): Bacteria > Pseudomonadati > Pseudomonadota > Gammaproteobacteria > Enterobacterales > Enterobacteriaceae > Klebsiella > Klebsiella sp. C239. The sequence goes on from NZ_JBMEZK010000014.1 coordinate 26,055, forward strand.
CCCTATTCGGCCTCGAAAGCCAGCAGCGACCACCTGGTGCGTGCCTGGCTGCGGACCTATGGCCTGCCGACGCTTATCACCAACTGCTCGAATAACTACGGCCCATATCACTTCCCCGAGAAGCTGATCCCGCTGACCATCCTCAACGCGCTGGCAGGCAAGCCGCTGCCGGTGTATGGCAATGGACAGCAGATCCGCGACTGGCTGTACGTGGAAGATCACGCCAGAGCGCTGTATCTGGTGGCGACCCGCGGCGAACCGGGCGAGACTTACAATATCGGCGGTCATAACGAGCGTAAAAACATCGAGGTGGTGGAAACCATTTGCGAATTGCTCGAAGCGCTGGCGCCGCATAAGCCGCAGGGCGTGGCGCACTATCGCGACCTGATCGCCTTTGTTGCCGACCGCCCGGGCCACGATCTGCGCTATGCCATTGATGCCTCGAAGATCGCCCGTGAGCTGGGCTGGACGCCGGCTGAGACCTTCACTTCCGGTATGCGTAAGACCGTGGCGTGGTATCTGGCGAACGAGACATGGTGGCGCCAGGTTCAGGACGGAAGCTATCAGGGCGAGCGTCTTGGACTGCAAGGCTAATCATCTCTGGGGGGAATGATGAAAGGTATTATTCTGGCGGGGGGTTCCGGAACGCGACTGCATCCCATCACCCGCGGCGTGTCGAAGCAGCTGTTGCCGATCTACGATAAGCCGATGATCTATTACCCGCTGTCGGTATTAATGCTGGCCGGGATCCGTGAGATCCTGATCATCACCACGCCGGACGATCTGCGCGATTTCCAGCGCCTGCTCGGCGATGGCTCAGAGTTTGGCATTGCGCTGCACTATGCCGTACAGCCGACGCCGGATGGTTTAGCCCAGGCGTTTATCATCGGCGAAGCCTTTCTTAACGGCGAACCGGCGTGCCTGGTGTTAGGCGACAATATCTTCTTCGGCCAGAGCTTCAGCCCCAAGCTGCGCAGCGTGGCTGCCCGCACGGAAGGGGCGACGATTTTTGGCTATCAGGTGATGGATCCTGAGCGCTTTGGCGTGGTGGAGTTTGATGACAACTTTCGCGCGCTGTCGCTGGAAGAGAAGCCGAAGCAGCCGAAGTCGAACTGGGCGGTCACCGGTCTCTATTTCTACGATGGCAAGGTGGCGGAGTACGCCAAACGGGTCAAGCCATCCGAGCGCGGCGAACTGGAAATCACCTCCATCAACCAGATGTACCTTGAAGATGGCGCACTGACCGTCGAACTGCTTGGACGCGGCTTTGCGTGGCTGGATACCGGCACCCACGATAGCCTGATCGAGGCCAGCATGTTCGTGCAGACCGTCGAGAAGCGTCAGGGCTTCAAAATCGCCTGTCTGGAAGAGATCGGCTGGCGCAACGGCTGGCTGGACGACGACGGCGTCAAACACGCGGCGAAGCGGTTGGAAAAAACCGGCTACGGCCAATATCTCCTGGATCTGCTCCGTGCCCGTCCGCGCCAGTATTGATCCCCTGGAGTGGGAGAACCGCTTCTTTGCCGTTAACAGCGCCGTCGTTCACTTTGACGAGCATGCGCCGCGGCTGACGCCTGAGGCGCTGGCGGGGTGGTCGCGAGTGCAGGCGAAGGTAGCCGCCAGCGACACCGTCCGGCTCGACGCGCTGCAGCAGCTGGGTTTTCAGCTGGTGGAAGGCGAGGTCGATCTGGCGCTACCGGTGGGCAACCCTGCGGATGCGGGCGCCGACGTCGCCGTGGAGGCGGATATTGCGCCACTGCGCGAGCAGGCGGCGCAGGCCTTTGCGATGAGCCGCTTTCGCGCGCCCTGGTATGCTGCCGACGCCAGCGGCCGCTTCTATGCCCAGTGGATTGAAAATGCGGTGCGCGGCACCTTCGATCATCAGTGCCTGATTTACCGCCATCCAGAGGGCGATATTCGCGCCTTTGTCTCTCTGCGCCAGCTCAATGCCACCGAGGCGCGTATCGGCCTGCTGGCCGGACGCGGCGCCGGGGCGCAGCTGATGCAGGCGGCGCGGTACTGGGCCGCTTCGCGCGGACTTTCTACACTGCGGGTGGCGACCCAGATGGGCAACACCGCCGCGCTTAAACGTTATATTCTCAGCGGTGCTAATGTGGAAAGCACCGCCTACTGGCTATACAGGTGACCCCATGATCCCATTTAACGCGCCGCCGGTGGTTGGAACCGAGCTTGATTACATGCAGTCTGCGATGAACAGCGGCAAGCTGTGCGGCGACGGCGGCTTTACGCGCCGCTGCCAGCAGTGGATGGAGCAGCGTTTTGGCACGGCAAAAGCCCTGCTAACCCCTTCCTGCACGGCTTCGCTGGAGATGGCCGCGCTGCTGCTGGATATCCAGCCGGGCGACGAAGTGATTATGCCCAGCTATACCTTTGTCTCCACCGCCAATGCCTTTGTGCTGCGCGGGGCGAAAATCGTCTTCGTCGATATCCGTCGCGATACGATGAATATCGATGAAACGTTAATCGAAGCCGCTATCACCGATAAAACCCGGGCGATCGTCCCGGTGCACTATGCCGGCGTAGCCTGCGAGATGGATACCATCATGGCCATCGCCGACAAGTACAACCTGTTCGTGGTGGAAGACGCCGCGCAGGGGGTGATGTCCACCTACAAGGGGCGCGCGCTGGGCACCATCGGCCATATCGGCTGCTTCAGCTTCCATGAAACTAAAAACTACACCGCCGGCGGTGAGGGCGGGGCGACGCTGATCAACGATCGCACGCTGGTGGAACGTGCGGAGATCATTCGCGAAAAAGGCACCAACCGCAGCCAGTTCTTTCGTGGCCTGGTGGATAAATATACCTGGCGGGACATTGGCTCCAGCTATCTGATGTCCGACCTGCAGGCCGCCTATCTGTGGGCGCAGCTGGAAGCAGCGGAGCGCATCAACCAGCAGCGTCTGGCGCTGTGGCAGAATTACTATGACGCGCTGCTGCCGCTGGCCCGCGCGGGACGTATTGAACTGCCGACGGTCCCGGCTGACTGCGGGCAAAACGCGCACATGTTCTACATTAAGCTGCGCGATATCGAGGATCGCAGCAGGCTTATCGCCTGGCTGAAAGAGGCGGAGATCCTCGCGGTATTCCATTACATTCCGCTGCACAGCTGTCCGGCAGGCGAACACTTCGGCGAATTCCACGGTGAAGACCGCTATACCACCCAGGAGAGCGAGCGCCTGGTGCGCCTGCCGCTGTTTTACAATCTGTCTGTGGTGAACCAGCGGACGGTGATTAACTCGCTGCTGAGCTACTTCTCCTGATATGTCGTTAGCAAAAGCCTCATTGTGGACGGCGGCCTCGACGCTGGTCAAAATCGGCGCCGGGCTGTTGGTCGTCAAGCTGCTGGCCGTCTCGTTTGGGCCCGCGGGCGTTGGCCAGGCCGGTAACTTCCGGCAACTGGTCACCGTGCTCGGCGTGCTGGCCGGGGCCGGGATATTTAACGGCGTCACGAAGCTGGTGGCTCAGCATCACGACGATCCCCCGCGCCTGAAGCAGGTGGTGGGCACCTCGTCGGCGATGGTGCTTGGCTTTTCCACGCTGCTGGCGCTGGTGTTTTTACTGGCGGCGGCGCCGATAAGCCAGGGGCTGTTCGGTCATACTCATTATCAGAATCTGGTACGGCTGGTGGCGCTGGTGCAGATGGGGATCGCCTGGGCGAACTTCCTGCTGGCGCTGATGAAAGGCTTTCGCGATGCGGCGGGAAACGCCTTCTCGCTGATTGCCGGCAGCCTGATTGGCGTGGCGGCCTATTATGCCTGTTACTACTTCGGTGGTTACCAGGGGGCGCTGCTGGGGTTGGCGTTAGTGCCGGCGCTGGTGGTGATCCCGGCGGGCATCATGCTCTGGCGGCGGGGTAATATTCCGCTGAGCGCCCTGCGTCCGCGCTGGGATAACGGTCTGGCGGGACAGCTATCGAAATTTACCCTGATGGCGCTGATAACCTCAGTGACCCTGCCGGTGGCTTATGTGATGATGCGTAATCTGCTGGCGGCGCATTATGGCTGGGAGGCGGTCGGTATCTGGCAGGGGGTGAGCAGTATCTCCGATGCCTATCTGCAGTTTATTACCGCCTCGTTCAGCGTCTATCTCCTGCCGACGCTGTCGCGGCTGAGCGCCAAAACGGATATCACCCGCGAGATAGTCAAGTCGCTGAAATTCGTCCTGCCGGCAGTGGCGGCGGCGAGCCTGACGGTCTGGCTGCTGCGCGATTTTGCCATCTGGCTGCTGTTTTCCGATCGCTTTACCGCGATGCGTGACCTGTTCGCCTGGCAGCTGGTGGGCGACGTTTTAAAAGTAGGCGCCTACGTCTATGGCTATCTGGTGATCGCTAAAGCGTCGCTGCGTTTTTATATTCTGACGGAAATCAGCCAGTTCACGCTGCTGACCGCATTCTCACACTGGCTTATACCGGCGCACGGCGCGGTTGGCGCGGCGCAGGCGTATATGGCCACTTATATTGTTTATTTCGCCCTTTGTAGTGGCGTGTTTTTACTCTGGCGTAAACGGGCATGACAGCACTGATACATGTACTGGGATCGGATATCCCGCATCATAACCAGACCGTACTGCGGTTCTTTAACGACGAACTGGCCGCCGATCCGCAGGCCAGGAGATTTATGGTCGTCGGTGATGAGGCCAGCGTGCGTGATGGGTATCCGGCGCTGGACATCACCTGCTATCCGGGGAAGAAGTCGCTGGCGCAGGCGGTGATTGCGCAAGCCAAAGCCAACCGTCAGCAGCGCTTTTTCTTCCACGGCCAGTTCAATACCGGCCTGTGGCTGGCGCTGTTGAGCGGCGGTATCCGCCCATCGCAGTTTAACTGGCATATCTGGGGGGCGGATCTGTATGAAAACGCGACCAGCCTGAAGTTCCGCCTGTTCTATCCGCTGCGCCGCCTGGCGCAGGGGCGGGTGGGGCGCGTTTTCGCCACCCGCGGCGATCTTAGCTGGTTCGCTAACCGCCATCCGCGCGTTCCGGGCGAACTACTCTACTTCCCGACCCGTATGGATCCGGCGCTGAATACACTGGCCGAAAACGCGCCGCGCGGCGACACGCTGACCATTCTGGTGGGCAACTCCGGGGATCGCAGCAATGAACATATTGCCGCGCTGAAGGTTATCCATCAGCAGTTTGGCGATACGGTAAACGTCATCGTGCCGATGGGCTATCCGGCGAATAACGAGGCCTATATCAATGAGGTTCGTGAGGCGGGGGCGGCGCTGTTTAGTCGCGAGCATCTGCAGATCCTCAGCGAGAAGCTTGAGTTTCATGATTATCTGGCGCTGCTGCGCCGCTGCGATCTGGGCTATTTCCTGTTTGCGCGTCAGCAGGGGATCGGCACCCTGTGCCTGTTGATTCAGGCGGGCATTCCCTGCGTGCTCAACCGCGAAAACCCGTTCTGGCAGGATATGACCGAGCAGCATGTGCCGGTGCTGTTCACCAGCGATGCGCTGGACGTCAGCGTGGTGCGCGAAGCGCAGCGCCAGCTGGCGAGCGTGGATAAGTCGGGTATCGCTTTCTTCCGGCCGAACTATCTGACGGGCTGGCAGCGGGCGCTACGGTTAGCGGCGGAGGGGCAGGCATGACGTTAATGCAATTTAGCGGGCTGCTGGTGGTCTGGCTGCTGTCGATGCTGTTTATCGCCACCGCCACCTGGTTTGAGTTCCGTCGGGTACGTTTCAACTTCAACGTCTTTTTCTCGTTGCTGTTTCTGCTGACCTTTTTCTTCGGTTTCCCGCTGACCTGTATTCTGGTGTTCCGCTTTGACGTCAGCGTGGCGCCGCCGGAGATTTTGCTGCAGACGCTGCTGATCGCGGTGTGCTTCTACGCGATTTACTACGTGACCTATAAAACACGGCTGCGTCCGGCATCGCGTGAGGTTACGCGTCGGCCGCTGTTTACCATGAACCGGGTGGAAACCCATCTGGCGTGGGGCATACTGATGGGGCTGGCGCTGCTGTGCGTCGGCATCTTCTTCGCCCACAACGGTTTCCTGCTGTTTAAGCTCAACTCCTACAGCCAGATTTTCTCTGCTGAAGTCTCCGGCGTGGCGTTGAAGCGCTTCTTCTACTTCTTTATCCCGGCGATGCTGGTGGTCTATTTCCTGCGCCAGGATTATAAGGCGTGGATTTTCTTCCTCGTCAGCACCGTGGCCTTTGGTCTGCTGACCTACGCTATCGTCGGCGGGACTCGCGCCAATATCATCATCGCCTTTGCCATCTTCCTGTTTATCGGCATTATTCGCGGCTGGATCAGCTTGTGGATGCTGGCTGCGGCGGGCGTGCTGGGCATCGTCGGCATGTTCTGGCTGGCGCTGAAGCGCTACGGGATGAACGTCAGCGGCGACGAAGCGTTTTATACCTTCCTCTATCTCACACGCGATACCTTCTCACCGTGGGAGAACCTGGCGCTGCTGCTGCAAAACTATGACAAGATCGATTTCCAGGGGCTGGCGCCGATGATCCGCGACTTCTACGTCTTTATCCCCAGCTGGATGTGGCACGGTCGTCCGACGATGGTGCTCAATACCGCCAACTACTTCACCTGGGAAGTGTTAAACAACCATTCGGGGCTGGCGATTTCGCCGACGCTGATTGGCTCGCTGGTGGTGATGGGCGGCGTCTGGTTTGTGCCGCTGGGCGCTGTGGCGGTCGGGTTAATTATTAAATGGTTCGACTGGCTGTACGAGCTCGGCAACCGGGAGAGCAATCGCTATAAAGCGGCAATCCTGAATAGTTTCTGTTTCGGCGCTATCTTCAACATGATAGTGCTGGCGCGCGAGGGGCTGGATTCGTTCGGCTCCCGCGTGGTGTTTTTCCTCGTGATCTTTGGTATCTGCTTGCTGGCGGCGAAACTGCTGTACTGGTTCCTGGATAGCGTGGGACTGATTCATAAGCGCGTAAAACCGCTTTCGCAACCGCAAGTCTGAGAAGGATGGACATGACTGGGACCATTTCCGCGCCGTTGTACCTGTTAAGAGGGCTGCAGCTCATAGGCTGGCGCGATATGCAGCACGCTCTGGATTATTTGTATGCCGATGGCGTTCTCCGGGAGGGGACGCTGGTGGCGATTAATGCCGAGAAAATGCTGGCCGTAGAGGATAACCCCGAGGTGCGGGCGCTGATTGAGGCGGCGGAGTTTAAATATGCGGATGGCATCAGCGTGGTACGTTCGCTGCGTAAAAAATATCCGCAGGCCCAGGTGTCCCGCGTGGCGGGAGCCGATCTCTGGGAAGCGTTAATGCAGCGCGCCGGCGCTGAAGGCACTCCGGTGTTTTTGGTCGGCGGTAAACCTGAAGTCCTGGCGCAGACGGCGTCCAGCCTGCGCCAGCGCTGGCAGGTGAATATCGTCGGCAGCCAGGACGGCTATTTTGCGCCTGAGCAACGGCAGGCATTGTTCGAACGCATTCGCGACAGCGGGGCGAAAATCGTCACCGTCGCCATGGGGTCCCCGCGTCAGGAGATCTTTATGCGCGACTGTCGGCGCCTGTACCCGCACGCGCTGTATATGGGCGTCGGCGGCACTTACGATGTTTTCACCGGGCACGTTCATCGGGCGCCGAAGTTCTGGCAGGATCTGGGGCTGGAGTGGTTTTACCGCCTGGTTTCCCAGCCGAGCCGGATTAAAAGGCAGGCCCGGCTGCTACGATATTTACGTTGGCATTACACCAATAAACTCTAATATTCCTCTGCATTCTGGCGAGTTTGTGTCCATTTTCTGTTTAATGTCTTTACTCGCCTGATACTTTATTTGCCATTTCCATAAAATTCATTAACCATTCGCAGGCTTCATACGCGCGGGGGGAGACCTGCGCGTCGGCAAGGCTATGAGTTCAGTTAATAACAATAACCGGGAGTACCCGGAATACGGCAAACACAAGAGGATATATGACTGAGAAAAAAGCGGAGCTCCAGCGTGGACTGGAGGCCCGGCATATTGAACTGATCGCCCTTGGGGGGACGATTGGCGTGGGGTTGTTTATGGGGGCGGCCAGTACCCTGAAGTGGGCTGGGCCTTCCGTGCTGCTGGCGTACATTATCGCTGGCCTGTTCGTCTTTTTCATTATGCGCTCAATGGGCGAAATGCTGTTCCTTGAGCCCGTCACCGGCTCCTTCGCAGTGTATGCGCATCGCTATATGAGCCCCTTCTTCGGCTACCTGACCGCCTGGTCGTACTGGTTTATGTGGATGGCGGTGGGCATCTCTGAGATTACCGCCATCGGCGTCTATGTGCAGTTCTGGTTCCCGGAGATGGCGCAGTGGATCCCGGCGTTAATTGCCGTGGGGCTGGTGGCGCTGGCTAACCTCGCGGCGGTCCGGCTGTACGGTGAAATCGAGTTCTGGTTCGCCATGATTAAAGTGACCACCATTATCGTGATGATCGTCGTGGGCCTGGGCGTCATTTTCTTCGGCTTTGGCAACGGCGGCCACTCCATCGGTTTTGGCAACCTGACCGAACATGGCGGCTTCTTTGCCGGCGGCTGGAAGGGCTTCCTGACGGCGCTGTGTATCGTGGTCGCGTCCTATCAGGGCGTGGAGCTCATCGGCATTACCGCTGGTGAAGCGAAAAATCCGCAGGTCACACTGCGCAGCGCGGTGGGCAAAGTGCTGTGGCGGATCCTGATTTTCTACGTCGGCGCGATTTTCGTTATCGTCACCATCTTCCCATGGGATCAAATCGGCTCCAACGGCAGCCCGTTCGTACTGACGTTTGCCAAAATCGGTATTACCGCCGCGGCGGGGATTATCAACTTTGTGGTGCTGACGGCGGCGCTTTCCGGCTGCAACAGCGGGATGTACAGCTGCGGACGTATGCTGTACGCCCTGGCGAAGAACCGTCAGCTGCCGGCGGCGATCGGTAAGGTATCGCGCAACGGCGTTCCGGCCGTCGGCGTGGCGCTGTCTATTCTGATCCTGCTGGTAGGCTCCTGCCTGAATTACATCATTCCTAATCCGCAGCGGGTGTTTGTCTATGTCTATAGCGCCAGCGTCCTGCCGGGGATGGTGCCCTGGTTTGTGATCCTGATTAGTCAGCTGCGTTTCCGTCGCGTACATCGGGCAGCGATAGCCAGCCATCCGTTCCGTTCGCTGCTGTTTCCGTGGGCCAACTATTTCACCATGGCTTTCCTGATCTGCGTGCTGATCGGGATGGGGCTGAATGATGAAACCCGGATGTCGCTCTTTGTCGGCATTATTTTCCTTGCTGCCGTTACCCTGATTTATAAGGTGTTTGGCCTTGGAAGGCAGGGGCAAGTCAATAATACGGCTGAATAAGCGCCAAAACGAACAAAGCATGAGCAAACGATAATTTTCTTTTAAAAGGCACTAGACAGCGGGGGAGGAAGTCCGTATTATCCGACCCCGCAACGGCGCTAAGCGCCCGTAGCTCAGCTGGATAGAGCGCTGCCCTCCGGAGGCAGAGGTCTCAGGTTCGAATCCTGTCGGGCGCACCATTAACCCGGTGCTGGAGCTGCGGTGGTTTTAATACCGCGTAAAAGGTTTGCAGTGGTGGCTATAGCTCAGTTGGTAGAGCCCTGGATTGTGATTCCAGTTGTCGTGGGTTCGAATCCCATTAGCCACCCCATTATTTGATAGAGTTGTGAATTTGCGAAGGTGGCGGAATTGGTAGACGCGCTAGCTTCAGGTGTTAGTGTTCTTACGGACGTGGGGGTTCAAGTCCCCCCCCTCGCACCACGACTTTAACGAATTGAACTAAAAATTCAAAAAGCAGTATTTCGGCGAGTAGCGCAGCTTGGTAGCGCAACTGGTTTGGGACCAGTGGGTCGGAGGTTCGAATCCTCTCTCGCCGACCAATTTTGAACCCCGCTTCGGCGGGGTTTTTTGTTTTCTGTGACTTCCTGCCATGACTTATTCCCCTGATCTTGCTGATAAAAAATCTTCTCTTTGCTTAAGAATACGCGTCAGGAAAACTCTCAATTCATCACTGTGGTAGATGCAATTTCCCTGGATCCTGTGCGATAATAATCGGGTAGATGCTCATTCCATCTCTTATGTTCGCCTTTGTGCCTCATAAACTCCGGAATGATGCAGAGCCGTTCTTACGGTGCTTATCGTCCACTGACAGATGTCGCATTTATGCCTCATCAAACACCATGGACATTACGTTGAGTGAAGCACCCAATTTGTTGTCAAACAGACCTGTTTTAACGCCTGCCCTGATTTCAGCGCAGGCGTTTTTTTCTTTCAGGGGGAGCGTCAACGGGAAGGCGGGGGAGAAGGGCTATCGCCCCGCAGGAGGCGACAGCCAGGTGAGGTTATTGCTGAGGGTTATTCTGCAGCGTCAGCAGCAGACCATCGCGGCGCATGGTAGCCGCTTCCTCCGGTTGATGGAGACGATCCAGAGCATCCGCCAGCCAGGCGTAATCAAAGGCATCCGGACGCTGCTTAAGCGCGGCGCGGAAGGCGATGCTGGCCTCCTGCCATTCGCCGTGCCGCATCAGCGACTGGCCCAGGGTGCTCCACAGCAGCGGACGATCGCCAACGGCTTTGATCTGCTGGCGCAGTACTTTCTCCAGCTGTTCCGGGTTATTGGTCTTCAGGCGCGGGATCGGCATCACCAGACGGTCGTCATACTGTTTCTTCAGACCATCAATAATAATTTGCTGCGCGGTATCGTGATCGTCGCTCTCGATGAGGCGCTCGGCCATCGCCACCTGCAGCGGCACCAGCGCCCGCGTTTTACGGCTCTGGTTGCGCCACCATTCGCGCAGCCCCTCGCTGCCGCCGTCGGCCAGCGCTTTGTCCATCAGGCCAACCCATGCCAGCTGTTCCAGCGCGGCGCGGTGCTCTTCATCGCCGACGTTAGCTTTCGCCATCGACGGAATGATATCCAGCAGCGACTGCCAGGCACCGGTACGGGTATAAGCCTGTTCGGCGAGGCGCAGCACTTCCGGATGACGCGGGGTGATTTCCAGTAGCTTATCGATGCCATGGCGCGCGGCGTGATTTTCATTGCGCGCCAGCTGCAGGCGAACGCGGGTGATTTCCACCGGGATCAGGTCATCGCCCGCCAGGTCGGTGGCGCGCTCCAGATGCTGGTTAGCCCGCGCTTCATCGCCGCGCTGCTGGGCCGCTTCCGCCGCCAGCAGATAGTTCACCACCGGCTGTTCGGCGTGATCGGCGTTTTTCGCCATCAGCTTCTCAACCTGCTGGTAATCACCTTCCGCCAGCTTAAGCAGCGCCTGCTCGGTTTGCTTACGCGCGCGACGGCGTTTACGGCCGACAAACCAGCCGCGCGTATGCGCCCCGGTGCGGAAAATACGGCGCAGCAGCCATTCAATGGCGAACAGCACCACCATGGCGAGGATCAGGATGATCACCAGCCCGGTCACGCTGGTCTCGATATTGTAATTATCGGTCTGGATCAGGACGTAGCCCTGATGCCCGGCGATCATCGGGCCAAGCACGATCCCGGCGATCAACAATGCGAAGAGTAAAAGAATTTTCAGCATGCGTTACTCTCCTTGCGGCGCAGCGGGGGCGGCCGGTGCTGCAGGTGCAGGCGAGGGCGCGCCGCCTGCGGAAACGGCAGGCTGCGCCATCAGATTACGCACCCGGGTCTGCATCAGTTTTTCCAGCAACGCCTGGCTCTGCAGCGTTTCCGGCACCGTCATAGTAATGCTTTGCTGACTGAGCTTATCCACCTCTTCAAGGAAGGCTTTAGTGGTGGCGTCATCGGTATCGTAATAGGCGCGTACCCAGGTCGAGACGTTATCCAGCGACTGTTTCCAGGTCTCTTCCTGATGGCGCGGCACTGCCTGCGCGGCGACCAGCAGGCGAGAGCGAATATTTTCCCGCAGATAGATATCCTGATTCGGCGCCAGCAGCGGGACCGCCGTTTCATCGCGGCGGCGCACGGTGATAAAACTGTCCATAAAATTCTGCCAGCTTTTCTGCAGATTGACGCGCCATTCGCTGATGGAGCTGGAGAGCTCATCGCTATCAGAATCCATCGGCGAATCGTCATCGTTATTATCCGCCAGCCGCAGGTTATCGATTTGGTTCGCCAGCTGATTAACCTTGAGGATCATGCCGTCGTAGTCGACCTGGTTCACCGCGGAGAGGGTGGCGATATCGTCGGTGATCGCCCGGCGGGCGCCGATCAGGCTTGGGTCATTCATGTCGGCGAGGCTGGCGTCGGCGCTTTTCAGCAGCGCGGCGGCGGTGGTGACATCCTGATCGCTCCACAGCTTACGTCCCGCCAGCTTGACGAGGAAGTCGGCCTGGGCCAGCAGCCAGGTTTTGGCGTCGCTACCGGAAATGATCGCCACTTTTTGCTGGACTTCGTCCAGCTGTTTGGCCAGCGTCTCCTGCTGATGTTTGGCTTCGTTTAGCTGGTCGGCCTGCTGTTTGATAATGCCTTCCAGTTCGCTTTTTTGGCTTTCCTGCGCTTTTTGCAGCGCCGCGACCTGGCTTGATAATTCAGAGGTGGTTTCGTTTTGACGCGAGGCCTGCTGTTTGTTCAGGCCATACAGGCCGATACCGGCGGCTATCGCAATGGCGATAGCGATCGCGCTGAGCGCCAGGCTGGTTTTGTTGCCAGCCTTCTTCTTATCAGTGTTCTCTGGCTGTGGTGTGGTCTCCACGGCCTCCCTGGTCTCTTCAACCACGGCGGATTGATTTTGTTGTTCCGTCATTATGGCTTCCAATGTTGAGAGTTATTGTAATGCGCGTAGCAGCGCATCGTTGTCGGCGCTATCGGCAACCTGAATCTCCTGCCAGCCCAGCTCCCGGGCCTGAAGGGCCAGACGTTCGCTGACAACGACAACGCGGCAGTGCAGGAGCCACCGTTCGCGATACCATTGCGGTATTAACGACCATAGCTGCTGCAGCATCTCGCCGCTGGTGACCACCAGCGTGGTGACCCCGCGAGATTGCCAGCGCATCGCTTCTTCTGCGCCATCGTAATGCTTTGCACTACGTTGATAACATTCACAAAATGTGACCCTGGCGCCGCGCTCGGTCAGCGTCGCGCCTAAGAGTTCCCGCCCACCATTGCCGCGTAAGATCAGCGCATTCTTCCCGGCAATGTTTTGTAATTCAGGTAATTGTAGCAAGACTTCGCTAATTTCCCGATCTAACGGGTAATGGATGTGCTGCCCGCTGACCGTATGCATGGCCAGCGCCGTCGTGCGGCCAATGGCAAAATAACGCGGGGAAGTGGGCCAGGGCATACCCTGTTGCTGCAGACGGGCATGGGCGAACTCCACCGCATGCTGGGACAGCGCGAACAGCAGATCGTCAGGCCCCAGGCGGGCAAGCGCGTCGCCCAGCGCGGGAAGCTCCCGGCCGGGCGTAAATTCTATCAGCGGAAAGCTCCAGGCCACGCGTCCCATGGCCCGCAGACGGCTGACCAGCGCTTCTCCTTGCGGTAGTGGACGAGTGACCAGGATGCTCATCGTGGGGCTTCTCCATCATAAACTGCCGCGAGAATATCGCGGGCGCCGTTATCCAGGAGCTCTTCCGCCAGCGAGATGCCAAGCGCTTCGGCCTGCTCTGCTGGCCCGCGCCGTTCACCGCGTACCATCTGCGAACCATCCGGGGCGCCAACCAGCGCCCGCAGCCACAGTTCACCGTCTTTCAGTTCCGCATAGCTACCAATCGGCACCTGACAGCCGCCTTCGAGACGCGTGTTCATCGCCCGCTCGGCGCGAACGCGCACTGCCGTTTCCGTATGGTTGAGAGGCGCTAACAGCCCCTGGGTCCATGCATCGTCGAGACGGCATTCGATGCCCACCGCGCCCTGGCCGACCGCCGGCAGAGATTGCTCAGGCGACAGCGGCTGGCGAATTCGCGCCTCGAGCTGCAGGCGCTTCAGGCCGGCGGCGGCGAGGATGATGGCGTCATACTCGCCGTTATCCAGCTTACTCAGTCGGGTACCGACGTTACCGCGCAGAGAGCGGATCACCAGATCCGGACGGGTGGCGGCCAGCTGGCACTGACGGCGTAAACTTGACGTGCCAACGACGCTGCCGGCCGGGAGTTCATCAATCGAGGCATAGCGATTGGAGACAAACGCGTCGCGCGGATCGTCGCGCTCGCAGATAGTCACCAGCCCCAGCCCCTCCGGGAATTCCACCGGCACATCTTTCATCGAATGAACGGCGATATCGGCGCGCCCTTCGAGCATGGCAAGCTCTAACTCTTTCACAAATAAGCCCTTGCCACCCACCTTTGCCAGGGGAGTATCAAGGATGACATCCCCGCGAGTGACCATCGGCACCAGCTCGACCTTCAGTCCGGGATGCGCTTGTTCCAGGCGCGCTTTAACATATTGCGCCTGCCATAGCGCAAGCGGGCTTTGCCGTGTGGCAATTTTCAAAACTTTGTCTAACATGCTTGTTACCGTCATTGTCGACCACTAACCATCCTAACATTGTTGTCTTACGGATGTTAGTTTTCACGGTTTATGTGGGAGATAGCTCCGGCCCACTCTTTTTTAACCTTTCATGCGCGTGGCGGTTGCCGGAGGCGTAGTGAGGAATTTACAGGTAATAAACGGTGCTACACTTGTATGTAGCGCATCTTTCTTTACGGTCAATGAGCAAGGTGTTAAATTGATCACGTTTTAAACCATTTGTCTGTCCGCTGCTCTTCACAACCACACCGACGACGAATGGTGACGGTTTTTGTTGAAATACTGAAATCCTCCGTACTATTGTACCTCGGGTTTTTGAACATCAGGCGATATGTCTTGTACCTCTATATTGAGACACTGAAACAGAGACTGGATGCCATCAACCAACTGCGCGTGGATCGCGCGCTTGCTGCCATGGGACCCGCTTTCCAGCAGGTTTACAGTCTACTGCCAACGTTATTACATTATCATCACCCGCTGATGCCGGGTTACCTTGACGGTAACGTTCCCCGTGGCATTTGCCTCTACACGCCTGATGAAACCCAACGCCACTATCTTGAAGAACTGGAACTGCATCGCGGCATGCAGACCCAGGAGCCGCCGAAAGGCGAGCTGCCGATCACCGGCGTCTACTCGATGGGCAGTACCTCCTCCGTCGGCCAGAGCTGTTCTTCCGATCTGGACATCTGGGTATGTCACCAGGCCTGGCTGGATAGCGAAGAGCGCCAGCTACTGCAGCGAAAATGCAGCCTGCTTGAGAGCTGGGCGGCCTCGCTCGGTGTGGAAGTCAGCTTCTTCCTGATCGACGAAAACCGTTTCCGCCATAACGAAAGCGGCAGCCTCGGCGGCGAAGACTGCGGTTCGACCCAGCATATTTTACTGCTCGATGAGTTCTACCGCACCGCGGTCCGTCTCGCCGGCAAGCGTATTCTGTGGAATATGGTGCCGTGCGATGAAGAAGAGCATTACGACGATTACGTCATGGGGCTGTATGCCCAGGGCGTGCTGACGCCAAACGAGTGGCTCGATCTCGGCGGCCTCAGTTCGCTGTCGGCGGAAGAGTACTTCGGCGCCAGCCTGTGGCAGCTGTATAAGAGTATCGACTCCCCCTATAAAGCGGTGCTGAAAACGCTGCTGCTGGAAGCCTATTCCTGGGAATACCCCAATAACCGCCTGCTGGCGAAAGATATCAAACAGCGCCTGCACGATGGCGAGATCGTCTCCTTCGGCCTCGACCCGTACTGCATGATGCTGGAGCGCGTCACCACCTACCTGCAGGCCATCGAAGATGAAACCCGTCTCGACCTGGTGCGCCGCTGCTTCTATCTGAAAGTGTGTGAAAAACTCAGCCGCGAACGCGCCTGCGTCGGCTGGCGTCGCGAAGTCGTCAGCCAGCTGGTCAACGCGTGGGGCTGGGATGAAAAGCGTCTGATGATGCTCGACAACCGCGCGAACTGGAAAATTGATGAAGTGCGCAAGGCGCACAACGAACTGCTCGATGCGATGATGCAGAGCTATCGTAATCTGATCCGCTTCGCGCGGCGCAATAACCTCAGCGTCTCCGCCAGTCCGCAGGATATTGGCGTGCTGACGCGTAAGCTGTATGCGGCTTTTGAAGCGCTGCCGGGCAAAGTGACGCTGGTGAACCCGCAAATTTCGCCGGACCTGTCGGAACCGAATCTGACCTTTATCCACGTGCCGCCGGGTCGCGCCAACCGTACCGGTTGGTATCTGTACAACCGCGCGCCGGATATGGAATCGATCATCAGCCATCAGCCGCTGGAATATAACCGTTATCTTAATAAGCTGGTGGCCTGGGCCTGGTTTAACGGCCTGCTGACCTCACGCACCCGCCTGTTTATTAAGGGCAACGGCATCGTCGATCTGGCGAAGCTGCAGGAGATGGTGGCCGACGTGTCGCACCACTTCCCGCTGCGCCTGCCGGCGCCGACGCCAAAAGCGCTATACAGCCCATGCGAAATTCGCCACCTGGCGATTATCGTCAACCTCGAATATGACCCGACGGCGGCCTTCCGCAATCAGGTTGTGCACTTTGATTTCCGTAAGCTTGATGTTTTCAGCTTCGGCGAAGAGCAAAAATGCCTGATCGGCAGCGTCGACCTGCTGTATCGCAACTCGTGGAACGAAGTGCGTACCCTGCATTTCAACGGCGAGCAGGCGATGATCGAAGCGCTGAAAACGATCCTCGGTAAAATGCATCAGGACGCCGCGCCGCCGGACAGCGTGGAGGTGTTCTGCTATAGCCAACATCTGCGCGGCCTGATCCGTACCCGCGTACAGCAGATGATCTCCGAGTGCATCGAACTGCGTCTCTCCAGTACCCGCCAGGATACCGGGCGCTTTAAAGCGCTGCGCGTCTCCGGCCAGACCTGGGGGCTGTTCTTCGAGCGTCTCAATGTTTCGGTGCAGAAGCTGGAAAACGCCATTGAATTCTACGGCGCTATCTCGCACAACAAGCTCCACGGCCTGTCGGTGCAGGTGGAAACCAATCACGTTAAGCTGCCTGCGGTGGTGGACGGCTTCGCCAGCGAAGGGATTATTCAGTTCTTCTTTGAAGACGCGGATAACAACGACAGCGGCTTTAACATCTATATTCTCGATGAGAGCAACCGCGCTGAGGTGTATCACCACTGCGAGGGCAGCAAAGAGGAGCTGGTGCGCGACGTCAGCCGCTTCTATTCGTCATCGCACGATCGTTTTACCTACGGCTCCAGCTTTATCAACTTCAACCTGCCGCAGTTCTATCAGATTGTCGAGGTGGACGGGCGCACCCAGGTGATCCCTTTCCGCACTCAGGCGATTGCCGCCGCGATACCCACCAGCCAGGACGTTACCGCCTCGCCGGTGCTGCAGCAGCGCTACTCGTAACGCTTATCGGGGCGCGCTTTCCCAGGCCGGGTCAGGCGTCGCGGCTCCGTGCCTGCGTTCGTCGTCCGGCGGTACGGGCCTGGGGACTACCTGAGCCGTCGGGTAGCCCGGATAAGGCGCGATGCGCCGCCATCCGGGAAACGCGTCATTAACGGAATCTCACCGTCTCACCGGCCTGCTGACTTGCCGCCTGCTCCAGCAGATCCCAGAAGGTCTCGCCGCTGCGATCGCAGATCCACTCGTCGCCTTTGAGATCGAAATGGTAGCCGCCCTGTTTGGTGGCCAGCCATACCTGGTGCAGCGGCTCCTGACGGTTAATAATGATTTTGCTGCCGTTTTCGAAGCTGATGGTCAGCACGCCGCCGTTGATTTCGCAGTCGATGTCGCTATCGCCGTCCCAGTCGTCCAGGCGTTCTTCGATGGTCATCCACAGGCTGTCGGCAAGGCGATGAAATTCACTGTCATTCATGATTCTGTCCCGCATTTTTGAGATTGGCGGCAGTATAGCGCGAAACAAAAGCGCGCGCAGTCAGATGCTAAAGGCTTGCTTTTACGCCTTCTCCTGCGATGATAGAAAGCAGAAAGAATGAATCACGGGCAACTATCAATGAAAAACGTTTTTCCTACGCTTGCCGTTTTGTTTGCGATCTTCAGCCTGACCGGCTGCGGTCTGAAAGGGCCTCTCTATTTCCCGCCGGCTGACAAAACTGCGCCGCCGCCGACCAAACCGGTTAACCCGGGCATTCAGAGCTCAACGCCGGATCGTAACGATCGTGGCGATACCGGTGGTCCGAGCCAGGTCAATTACTAACGATAACGTTCTGTTCCGCGCAACTGGAGTAGATGATGCAGTTCTCTAAAATGCATGGCCTTGGCAACGATTTTATGGTCGTTGACGCGGTAACGCAGAATGTTTTTTTCTCGCCGGAGCTGATTCGCCGCCTGGCGGATCGCCACCATGGCGTCGGGTTCGATCAGCTGTTAGTGGTGGAGCCGCCCTACGATCCGGATCTGGATTTCCATTACCGGATCTTTAATGCCGACGGCAGCGAAGTGTCGCAGTGCGGCAACGGCGCGCGCTGTTTCGCACGCTTCGTCCGGCTGAAAGGCCTGACCAATAAACGTGACATCCGCGTGAGTACGGCCAACGGCCGTATGGTATTAAGCGTAACGGAAGACGATCTGGTGCGGGTGAACATGGGCGAGCCCAACTTCGAGCCCTCCCAGGTGCCGTTCCGCGCCAACAAAGTGGAAAAGACCTATATCATGCGTGCCGCCGAACAGACAGTATTGTGTGGCGTGGTATCCATGGGGAACCCGCACTGCGTTATCCAGGTGGATGATGTGGATACGGCGGCGGTGGAAACCCTCGGCCCGGTAATGGAAAGCCATGAGCGTTTCCCGGAACGCGCCAATATCGGCTTTATGCAGGTGGTCGGCCGGTCCCATATCCGTCTGCGCGTCTACGAACGCGGCGCCGGGGAAACTCAGGCCTGCGGCAGCGGCGCCTGCGCCGCGGTGGCGGTGGGGATCCAGCAGGGGCTGCTCGCTGAAACGGTACGTGTGGAATTACCCGGCGGTCGTCTTGATATCGCCTGGAAAGGCCCGGGCCAGCCGCTGTTTATGACCGGCCCGGCGGCCCATGTCTATGATGGATTTATTCATTTATGAAACCAATCGGGGAAGAACAACAGGAGGTCGCCAGCGCATTGAACGATCGCGCCGTGGTGGACTATCTGTTGCAACATCCTGAATTTTTTATTCGTAATGCCGCCCAGGTTGAACACCTCCGCGTCCCGCATCCGGTACGCGGTACGATTTCGCTGGTGGAGTGGCATATGATGCGGGCGCGTAACCATATTCATGTGCTGGAAGAGAATATGTCGCTGCTGATGGAGCAGGCGGTCGCCAATGAAAGCCTGTTCCAGCGCCTGCTGCAGCTGCAAACGCGGCTGGCGGCGGCGGAGAGCCTCGACGATATGCTCAACCGCCTTCACCGCTGGGCGCGCGAGCTGGGGCTGGCGGGCGCCACGGTGCGCCTGTTCCCTGACAGCTGGCGCCTCGGCGCGCCTTCGAAGTTTACCCATCTGGCGTTAAGCCGGCAGGCGTTTGAGCCGATCCGTATTCAACGTCTGGGCCAGGCGCGCCACTACCTTGGGCCGCTCAACGGTCCAGAGCTGCTGGTGGTGCTGCCGGAGGCGAAAGCCATTGGGTCAGTGGCGATGTCGCTGCTGGGCGGCGATAATGCCCCCGGCGTGATGCTCTTTAGCAGCCGCGATGCGCAGCATTATCAGCCAGGACAGGGGACGCAGCTGCTGCAGGAGATTGCCCAGATGCTGCCCGGCCTGCTGGAGCGCTGGATTGAACGCGTATGACCGATTCTCCTCTCTTCTCCGCCGTCTCCCGCTTTCTGCGCCACCTGGGCGTTGAACGCCAGCTCAGCCCGATCACGTTACTGAATTACCAGCGACAGCTGGACGCGCTGATCGCCCTGGCGGATGAGGCGGGTCTGAAAAGCTGGTCGCAGTGCGATGCCGCTCAGGTGCGAAGCTTTGCGGTGCGCAGTCGCCGCGCGGGGTTAGGCCCGGCGAGCCTGGCGCTTCGCCTGTCGGCGCTGCGCAGTTTCTTCGACTGGCTGGTCGGCCAGGGCGAGCTCAGCGCCAACCCGGCGAAAGGGATCGCCGCGCCGAAAATTCCCCGTCACCTGCCGAAAAATATCGATGTCGATGACGTCAATCGGCTGCTGGATATCGATCTCAACGATCCGCTGGCGGTGCGCGACCGGGCGATGCTGGAGGTGATGTACGGCGCGGGGCTGCGTTTGTCCGAGCTGGTCAACCTTGATATCAAACATCTCGATCTCGAAAGCGGCGAGGTCTGGGTGATGGGCAAAGGCAGCAAAGAGCGCCGTTTGCCGATCGGTCGCAACGCCGTGATGTGGATTGAGCACTGGCTGGATTTACGCGGCCTGTTCGGTACCGACGACGACGCGCTGTTTTTGTCGAAACTGGGCAAGCGCATTTCGGCGCGCAACGTACAGAAGCGGTTCGCCGAGTGGGGCATTAAGCAGGGGCTGAACAGCCATGTGCATCCGCACAAGCTTCGCCACTCCTTTGCCACTCATATGCTGGAGTCCAGCGGCGATCTGCGCGGTGTGCAGGAGCTGTTGGGTCATGCTAACCTCTCCACCACCCAAATTTATACCCATCTCGACTTTCAACACCTTGCCTCGGTGTACGATGCCGCGCATCCGCGCGCAAAACGGGGGAAATAATGCGTTTTTACCGACCTCTGGGCCAGATTTCCGCGCTGACGTTTGACCTGGACGATACCCTTTATGATAACCGCCCGGTAATTGACCGGACGATGCACGAGTCGCTGGCTTTTGTGCGCAGCTACCATCCGTCGCTCAGCCAGTTCGACGCCCATGAGCTTAATCAGCTGCGCCAGACGCTGCTGGCATCCGAGCCTGAGATCTATCACGACGTGACCGTCTGGCGCCACCGTGCGCTGGAGTTAGGCATGCGTAACGCCGGCCTCTCCGCCGACGCGGCGAAAGCGGGGGCCGATGCGGCGATGGAACACTTCGCCCACTGGCGTAGCCGCGTCGATGTCCCGCAGGAGACCCACGATACGCTGGCGAAGCTGGCGGAGAAGTGGCCGCTGGTGGCGATTACCAACGGCAACGCCCGACCAGAGCTGTTCGGCCTGAGCGACTATTTCCGCTTTGTGCTGCGCGCCGGGCCGGATGGCCGCTCCAAGCCGTTTGCCGACATGTACCATCTGGCGGCGGAGCGCCTGAACTTACCGCTCGGGCATATTCTGCACGTCGGCGATGACCTGACCACTGACGTCGCCGGATCGCTGCGCTGTGGCATGCAGGCATGCTGGATCAAACCGCAAGGCGCGGACCTGATGCACACCGCGGACAGCCGCCTGCTGCCGCATATTGAAATTTCACGGTTGGCATCTCTGACCTCGCTGATATAATCACCAGTCACTCTGTATATATTAACAGGGGTTCGTGGAACCCCTTCTCTTCCGGCGGTGCCAATGGATGTTTCTTACCTGCTCGACAGCCTCAATGACAAACAGCGTGAAGCCGTAGCGGCCTCGCGCACCAACATGCTGGTGCTGGCAGGGGCGGGCAGTGGTAAGACGCGCGTTCTGGTGCACCGTATCGCCTGGCTGCTGAGCGTGGAGAACTGCTCGCCGTATTCTATTATGGCGGTGACCTTTACCAACAAAGCGGCGGCAGAGATGCGCCATCGTATCGGCCAGCTGATGGGCACCACCCAGGGCGGCATGTGGGTGGGCACCTTCCACGGCCTGGCCCACCGCCTGCTGCGCGCGCACCATCTGGACGCCAACCTGCCGCAGGATTTCCAAATCCTTGATAGCGAAGACCAGTTGCGCCTGCTGAAGCGTCTGATTAAAGCGATGAACCTCGATGAGAAGCAGTGGCCGCCGCGTCAGGCGATGTGGTACATCAACAGCCAGAAAGATGAAGGGCTGCGTCCGCATCATATTCAGAGCTACGGCAACCCGGTCGAGCAGACCTGGCAGAAGGTCTATCAGGCCTATCAGGAAGCCTGCGATCGCGCCGGGCTGGTGGACTTCGCCGAACTGCTGCTGCGCGCCCACGAGCTGTGGCTGAATAAGCCGCATATCCTCCAGCACTACCGCGAGCGTTTCACCAATATCCTCGTCGACGAATTCCAGGATACCAACAACATTCAATACGCCTGGATCCGCCTGCTGGCGGGCGATACCGGCAAGGTGATGATCGTCGGCGATGACGATCAGTCGATTTACGGCTGGCGCGGCGCGCAGGTCGAGAACATTCAGCGCTTCCTTAACGATTTTCCCGGTGCGGAAACCATCCGCCTTGAGCAGAACTATCGCTCGACCAGCAACA
This sequence comes from Klebsiella sp. C239, assembly GCF_048822715.1. NCBI lineage: Bacteria > Pseudomonadati > Pseudomonadota > Gammaproteobacteria > Enterobacterales > Enterobacteriaceae > Klebsiella > Klebsiella sp. C239. The sequence goes on from NZ_JBMEZK010000014.1 coordinate 48,259, forward strand.
TCCTCAGCGCCGCCAACGCCCTGATTGAAAACAACAACGGTCGCCTGGGCAAGAAGCTTTGGACCGACGGCGCCGACGGCGAGCCGATCTCGCTGTACTGCGCTTTCAACGATCTCGACGAAGCACGCTTCGTGGTGAACCGGATAAAAACCTGGCAGGAGAACGGCGGGGCGCTGGAGCAGTGCGCCATCCTTTATCGCAGCAACGCCCAGTCGCGCGTGCTGGAAGAGGCGCTTCTGCAGGCCAGCATGCCGTACCGCATCTATGGCGGCATGCGCTTCTTCGAGCGCCAGGAAATCAAAGATGCGCTCTCGTACCTGCGTCTGATCGCCAACCGTAACGACGATGCGGCGTTTGAGCGCGTAGTCAATACGCCGACCCGCGGCATCGGCGACCGCACGCTGGACGTGGTGCGCCAGACGTCGCGCGATCGTCAGCTGACGCTGTGGCAGGCCAGCCGCGAGCTGCTGAAAGATAAAGCGCTGGCCGGTCGCGCCGCCAGCGCCTTGCAGCGCTTTATGGAGCTGATTGACGCGCTGGCGCAGGAGACCACCGATATGCCGCTGCACGTCCAGACCGATCGGGTGATTAAAGACTCCGGGCTGCGCGCGATGTACGAGCAGGAGAAAGGCGAGAAGGGCCAGACCCGTATTGAAAACTTAGAGGAGCTGGTGACGGCGACGCGCCAGTTCAGCTACAACGAAGAAGATGAAGATCTGATGCCGCTGCAGGCGTTCCTCTCCCACGCCGCGCTGGAAGCGGGCGAAGGGCAGGCGGACACCTGGCAGGATGCGGTTCAACTGATGACCCTGCACTCGGCGAAAGGGCTGGAGTTCCCGCAGGTGTTCATCGTCGGCGTCGAAGAGGGGATGTTCCCGAGCCAGATGGCCCTTGATGAAGGCGGCCGCCTGGAAGAAGAGCGTCGTCTGGCCTACGTTGGCGTGACGCGCGCCATGCAGAAGCTGACGCTGACCTACGCGGAAACCCGCCGTCTGTACGGCAAAGAGGTTTACCATCGCCCGTCGCGCTTTATTGGAGAACTGCCGCAGGAGTGCGTAGAAGAGGTGCGTCTGCGGGCCACGGTAAGCCGCCCGGTAAACCATCAGCGACTGGGCGCGCCGATTGCCGAGAGCGATACCGGCTACAAATTAGGCCAGCGCGTACGACATCCGAAGTTTGGCGAAGGCACCATCGTCAACCTCGAAGGCAGCGGCGAGCACAGCCGGCTGCAGGTGGCTTTTCAGGGTCAGGGGATCAAATGGCTGGTAGCGGCTTACGCCCGGCTCGAGGAAGTGTAACTTTAAGAAAAATATCATTATTTTGTAATATTCTGCTACCTTTATACGTTAAGGCGCCTGATTTGCGCTTTCGCGTTCCGTTGCGTGTTGACGCCGATTTTGCGCTGGCGTAACATGCGCGCACGATTACGCTAAGAGGACATTCGCCTTGGACACACCCAGTAGATGCTGGCTCAACTTCCTGTCATTCAGGAACAACTCCTAAGGCTATCCTCTTATGCTGATAGCCTTAGCGGTTGTCAGCGACCTGCCCCATTCCCGTCGCGCTGAGTCAGGCTTAATGGTCTGAAACCCAATTTGTTTCTGTGTGCCCACCGAACTGTCCGATAATTTTTTTGCATTGGGAGTCCCGGTCATGCTGAGCGCATTTCAACTGGAAAACAATCGTTTAACGCGCCTGGAAGCCGATGAGATCAAGCACCTCGCCAGCTCGGTGTGGGTCGATCTGGTCGAGCCTGACGATGACGAGCGAAGCCGCGTGCAGACGGAACTGGGTCAGAACCTGGCGACGCGCCCGGAACTGGAAGATATCGAAGCCTCCGCACGTTTCTTTGAAGATGAAGACGGGTTACATATCCACTCCTTCTTCTTTTTCGAAGATGCCGACGATCACGCGGGTAACTCTACCGTGGCGTTTACTATCCGCGAAGGGCGCCTGTTTACGCTGCGCGAGCGTGAACTGCCGGCTTTTCGCCTCTACCGCATGCGCGTGCGTAACCAGACGCTGGTGGACGGCAACGCTTACGAGCTGTTGTTAGATCTGTTCGAGACCAAAATCGAACAGCTGGCGGATGAGATAGAAAACATCTACAGCGACCTGGAAAAGCTGAGCCGCGTGATTATGGAAGGCCACCAGGGCGATGAGTACGACGAAGCGCTGTCGACGCTGGCGGAACTGGAAGATATCGGCTGGAAGGTCCGCCTCTGTTTGATGGATACCCAGCGCGCGCTGAACTTCCTCGTGCGTAAGGCGCGCCTGCCCGCGGGCCAGCTGGAGCAGGCGCGGGAGATCCTGCGCGATATCGAATCCCTGCTGCCGCACAACGAATCGCTGTTCCAGAAGGTGAACTTCCTGATGCAGGCGGCGATGGGCTTTATCAATATCGAACAGAACCGCATCATTAAGATCTTCTCGGTGGTGTCGGTGGTGTTCCTGCCGCCAACTCTGGTGGCCTCCAGCTACGGAATGAACTTTGAATTTATGCCGGAGCTGCACTGGAGCTTCGGCTACCCGGGGGCGATCGTCTTTATGATGCTGGCCGGCCTGGCGCCGTATCTCTACTTCAAGCGTAAAAACTGGCTGTAGTTGTTGTGCCGGATGCGCTTCGCTTATCCGGCCTGGGTGCTGGACTTTTGTAAGCCGGATAGGGCATAGACGCTATCCGGCAATCTACTGGCTCCGACGCCCCCGTCTTTGCGTATACACCGCATCCATCACGAATATCGCCAGCGCCACCCAGATAAAGCCAAAGGTGACCATTTTATCCTTGCCCGGCACTTCGCCGTAGAACGTCACCGCCAGCAGGAACATCAGCGTTGGGCCGATGTACTGGAAAAAGCCCAGCGTGGAGAGCCGCAGACGCGTTGCCGCCCCGGTGAAGCACAGCAGAGGGATGGTGGTCACCACGCCCGCCGCCATCAGCAGCAGATTGAGCGACCAGGGGTTCTGCCCCATATGGCTGGTGGGGCTGTCGGTGATGCCGAACAGCCAAATCGCCGCCACCGGCAACAGCCACAGCGTTTCCACCAGCATGCCGGTCTGCGCATCGACAGCGATTTTCTTGCGCACCAGGCCATAAAAGGCAAAGCTGAAGGCCAGCCCAAGGCCGATAATCGGCAGCGAACCAAAGGTCCAGAGCTGTACCAGCACGCCGCAAAAGGCGAGGATCATCGCCAGCCACTGCAGGCGACGGAAACGTTCGCCAAGGAAAATCATCCCTAACAGAATGTTCACCAGCGGGTTGATAAAGTAGCCGAGACTGGCTTCCAGCATATGGTGGTTATTCACCGCCCAGATGAACAGCAGCCAGTTGCCGCCGACCAGCACCGCAGAGAGCGCCAGCAGGAAGATCTTGCGCGGCGTCTTCAGCAGCTTTTTCACCTGCGGCCACTGGCGGCTGACGCTGATGAGCGCCACCATGAAGAAGAAAGACCAGATCACGCGATGGGTCAGAATTTCATCGGCGGGAACATAGTAGATAAGTTTGAAGTACGCCGGCGCGATACCCCAGATAAAGTAGGCGGCGAGGGCCAGAATAATCCCCAACCGCGTCTGTTTCGCATCCATCGGTAAAATCCATTGCCAAAGAGAGTGATGTTACTCGATTTTGGCCAATCAACCCACCATATAGGTCGCTGTTGCGCTGGCAATATATACCTGCGCTTCGTTATGCAGTTCCACACGGGCTACCGCCACTTTATTGCCGGCGCGCAGCAGGGTGCTGGTCGCGGTAAAACGTTCGCCGCGGCCCGGACGCAGGTAGTCCACGCGCAGGTCGATGGTTCCCATGCGGGAAAGCCGCTGGCGCAGCTCTTCTTCGTTGATAGTGTCATGGCGGGTAAGGGTGCTGCCAACGCAGACCAGCCCTGCGGCGACGTCCAGCGCGGAGGCGATCACTCCGCCATGCAGAATGCTTTGCGCCCAGTTGCCGACCATCATCGGCTGATTATTAAAGCTGAGCTGGGCAAACGCTTTTTCATAGCGCTCCAGTTCGAGGCCGAGGGCGCGGTTAAACGGCATGTGATAGACGAAAATCTCCCCCACCAGTTTCAGAGCTGCTTCGGCAGTAAGTTCGGACATAACACCGGTTCCATTCGTTAATAAAATGTTGATTTTATGCTTCTAAAATATTGATTTCCACTTTCGGAGTGGATTAGGGGGCAGGGGATTAATAAACAGGTAGAATGTCTTCAGGTTAAACAAAAATAAAAACTATTTATCAGGAGACCAGCATGCGTATCTCTTTGGCCTGCCTGGCGGCGCTGTGCGCGCTACCGGCTGGTGCTATGGCGCAGGATGCGTCGGTACACGACAAACCAGCAGTGCGCGGCAGTATTATCGCCAACCTGCTACAGGATCATGATAATCCTTTTCTGCTCTACCCTTATGAAAGCAACTATCTGCTCTACACGTGGACCAGCGATCTCAATAAAGAGGCGATTCGCAGCTATGACTGGGCCGAAAATGCCCGTAAAGATGAAGTGAAGTTTCAGCTGAGCCTCGCCTTCCCGCTGTGGCGCGGCATCCTGGGGGATAATTCGCTGCTCGGCGCGTCCTATACCCAGAAATCCTGGTGGCAGCTCTCCAACAGCAAAGAGTCGGCGCCGTTTCGCGAAACCAACTACGAACCCCAGCTGTTTCTTGGTTTTGCGACCGACTATCAGTTTGCCGGCTGGACGTTGCGCGATATCGAAATGGGATATAACCACGACTCGAATGGCCGTTCCGATCCCACCTCGCGCAGCTGGAACCGGCTTTATGCCCGCCTGATGGCGCAAAATGGCAACTGGCTGGTGGAAGTGAAACCCTGGTATGTGGTGGGCAGCACCGATGATAACCCGGATATCACCAAATATATGGGCTATTACCGCCTGAAGGTGGGTTACCAGCTGGGCGAGGCGATCCTTAGCGCGCAGGGGCAATACAACTGGAATACTGGCTACGGCGGGGCGGAACTTGGGGTGAGCTATCCCATCACCAAACATGTTCGCGCTTACACCCAGATCTACAGCGGCTACGGCGAATCGCTTATCGACTACAACTTTAATCAAACGCGCGTCGGCGTCGGGCTAATGCTTAACGATCTGTTTTAATCGTTGCACTCTGGCTCGCAGGCGCTGAAAATAGCGCCTGTTTTCTTTTCAGGCAAATGGGGTCAACGTGGCACAGGCGGAAGTATTAAATCAGGAATCGCTGGCTAAGCAGGTTTTACAAGAGACCTTCGGCTACCAGCAGTTCCGTCCTGGCCAGGAGACGATTATCGAGACGGCGCTCGAGGGCCGTGACTGCCTGGTGGTTATGCCGACCGGTGGCGGCAAGTCGCTGTGTTATCAGGTACCGGCGCTGGTCATGGGCGGCCTGACGGTCGTGGTCTCGCCGCTGATCTCGCTGATGAAAGATCAGGTCGATCAGCTGCTGGCCAACGGCGTGGCGGCGGCCTGTCTGAACTCGACGCAGAGCCGCGAACAGCAGCAGGACGTGATGGCCGGCTGCCGCAGCGGGCAGGTTCGTCTGCTGTATATCGCCCCGGAACGGTTGATGCTCGACAACTTCCTTGAGCATCTGGCGAACTGGAATCTGGCGATGCTGGCGGTGGACGAAGCGCACTGCATCTCTCAGTGGGGCCATGACTTCCGCCCGGAATATGCCGCGCTGGGCCAGCTGCGTCAGCGGATGCCGCAGATCCCGTTTATGGCGTTGACCGCCACCGCCGATGACACCACCCGCCGCGATATCGTCCGTCTGCTGGGACTTAACGATCCGCTGATTCAGGTCAGCAGCTTCGACCGGCCGAACATCCGCTATATGCTGATGGAGAAATTCAAGCCGCTCGACCAGCTGATGCGCTACGTCCAGGATCAGCGAGGCAAATCGGGCATTATCTACTGCAACAGCCGTTCGAAAGTGGAAGATACCGCCGCGCGTCTGCAGAGCCGCGGCATCAGCGCGGCGGCTTACCATGCCGGCCTGGAAAACGACGTGCGCGCCGACGTGCAGGAGAAATTCCAGCGCGACGATCTGCAGATTGTGGTGGCGACAGTGGCCTTTGGGATGGGCATCAACAAGCCGAACGTCCGCTTTGTGGTGCATTTTGATATCCCGCGCAATATTGAATCCTACTATCAGGAGACCGGCCGCGCCGGGCGTGACGGCCTGCCGGCGGAAGCGATGCTGTTTTACGATCCGGCGGACATGGCGTGGCTGCGCCGCTGTCTGGAAGAGAAGCCCGCCGGACCGCTGCAGGATATCGAACGGCATAAGCTGAACGCGATGGGGGCGTTTGCTGAAGCCCAGACCTGTCGTCGTCTGGTGCTGCTGAACTACTTTGGCGAAGGACGCCAGGAGCCGTGCGGTAACTGCGATATCTGTCTTGATCCGCCGAAGCAGTACGATGGCTTAATGGACGCCCGCAAGGCGCTCTCCACTATTTATCGGGTTAATCAGCGCTTCGGGATGGGTTACGTGGTGGAAGTCCTGCGTGGCGCCAACAATCAGCGCATCCGCGAGATGGGCCACGATAAGCTCCCGGTATACGGTATCGGCCGGGAACAGAGTCACGAGCACTGGGTGAGCGTGATCCGCCAACTGATTCACCTTGGGCTGGTGACGCAGAATATCGCCCAGCACTCCGCGCTGCAGCTGACCGAAGCCGCACGCCCGGTGCTGCGCGGCGACGTTCCGCTGCAGCTTGCCGTACCGCGTATCGTGGCGCTGAAGCCGAAGGCGATGCAGAAATCCTTCGGCGGTAATTACGATCGTAAGCTGTTTGCCAAGCTGCGCAAGTTACGTAAAGCGATTGCCGATGAAGAAAACATTCCCCCGTACGTGGTCTTCAACGACGCGACGCTGATTGAGATGGCGGAGCAGTCGCCGCTAACCGCTGGCGAAATGCTCAGCGTCAACGGCGTAGGGACACGTAAACTCGAGCGTTTCGGCAAGCCGTTTATGGCGCTGATCCGGTCGCATGTCGATGGCGACGATGAGTAGTCAGCTGGCTATAAAAGTGCCAGAATAGTTATCCTCTTCATTATTTTCCTGCGAGTTAACTATGCTGATGCTTTTCCTCACCGTGGCGCTGGTGCATATCATTGCGCTAATGAGTCCGGGGCCGGATTTTTTCTTTGTCTCACAAACGGCCATCAGCCGCTCGCGCAGAGAGGCGATGATGGGCGTACTGGGGATCACCTGCGGCGTGATGATCTGGGCGGGGGTTGCGCTGCTCGGCCTGAACCTGATCCTCGCCAGAATGGCATGGCTGCACAACATCATTATGATCGGCGGTGGCTTGTACCTGTGCTGGATGGGCTATCAGATGTTGCGCGGCGCGTTGAAAAAAGAGGCGGTGTCCCCGGCAGAACCGCAGGTTGAACTGGCCCGCAGCGGACGCAGCTTCCTGAAGGGATTGCTGACCAATCTGGCGAACCCGAAAGCGATTATCTACTTCGGATCGGTGTTCTCGCTGTTCGTCGGTGACAGCGTTGGCGCCGGCGCGCGCTGGGGCATTTTTCTGCTAATTATCATGGAGACGCTGGCCTGGTTTTTGGTGGTTGCCAGCCTGTTCGCCCTGCCGGGGATGCGCCGCGGCTATCAGCGGATGGCGAAGTGGATCGACGGTATCGCCGGCACGCTGTTTGCGGGCTTCGGCATCCACCTGATTATCTCGCGTTAACCTGGCGCGATGCTCCACCCGGCTATATCCGGGTGGAGAAAGTGTCAATAGCGAAGCCGCTGCAGCTCGTCTTCAGACAGACCGGTCATTTCCATAATCGCTTCGTCATCAATCCCGCGTTTGCGCATCGCTTCGGCAACCTGCAGCAAGGCCTGATGTTTGCCTTCCTTTATACCTTGCTGTACGCCTTTCCTGATGCCTTTTTCCATACCTTCTGCGAGCCATGTTTCCGCCAGCGTCATCAGTAATCCTCCATGCTGCGGCACGCGCTGTGCCAGCCCGTATAAGAGTGCCCGAGTATCCTCGGCATCCCCTGCCTGAGCCATATAGTTTACCAATACGGTGATTTGTTGTCCGCTCATCTGCTCCAGCATTAAGAGTTGGGTCAACTTATCCAGCAATTGCGCCATATCGCGCTGGCGGATGTGTTTTTGCACCAGCGTCAGGGCCGCCATGCTGCGGTGCTGCATAATGTCGTCGTCGGGGATCACCGTGATATCGACCAGCGGAAACGCCCCGCTATAGAGCTGGCGGGCGGTCTCGGGATCGGCGAAATTATCCAGCCAGCTCATAGACCAGGGATAGGGGCTGCGTCGTCCCTGATAGAAGAGGACCGGAATAACCAGAGGCAGCGTTTTATGGCCGCTCTCCAGATGGCGCTGCATGGCGGCGACGGCATAGCGCATTAAGCGAAAGGCCATCAGTTTATCGGGGGCGCTCTGGTGCTCGATCAGAACATGGACATACCCTTTACCGCGGGTGGTTTCCAGCGAATAGAGAATATCGCTGTAGTAGGGCCTGAGATCGTCTTCAAGAAAGCTGCCGGATTCCAGACGCAGGGTATCCAGTTTGCAGATCGCTGTAAACGACGGTGGCAGGTGGATCTCGATAAAATCGCGCGCTGTCTCAGCCCGCGACAGAAAAGTTTTAAATACCGCATCATGTGGGGTCGCCGTTTCTGCCATCGCCGTTCATCCGTGAATCACGTCTCTGGCGGCATCCTGGCACGGCGGGCTCAGCGTCGACAGCGGGCAAAAAGATTAATTTCCCGCTTTGCGCGCCGGCTCGCGCAGAGAGATGGCTTCGCCCGCCAGGCGAACCTCTCTTTGCGAGCGAGATTCCATCATTCAGGCGTGACGGGCGGAGGCGAGCAGCGCCCCAACCAGCATAAACAGTGAACCAAAGACTTTGTTCAGCGCCTTCATCTGCTTTGGCCCCTTAATCCATGCTGAAATGCGCTGTGCGAGGGTTGCATAGCCAATCATCACAATGATATCGACGACGATGGTGGTGACGCCCAAAACGAGATACTGCATCACCTGGGGCTGGTGGGGCAGGATAAACTGTGGAAACAGGGCGGCCAGAAAAACGATGCTTTTAGGATTGGTGAGATTCACGAACACCGCCCGCTGGAACAGTTTGCCGCGGGTCTGCGCCTTCGCCAGCGTATTCAGGTCGATGGCCCCTGCCGCGCGCCATTGCTGGATACCCAGCCAGATCAGGTAGGCTGCGCCGGCCCATTTCAGCACCTCAAAGGCCAGCACCGAGCGAGAGAAGAGAGTGCCGAGGCCGACGCCGACCAGCACGATATGAATGGCCAGCCCGGTCTGCAAACCGGCAATCGACGCCGCCGCGCCGCGGTAACCGTGGTTAATGGAGGTGGTCATGGTATTAATCGCTCCGGAACCCGGGGACAGGCTGAGAATGATTGATGTCAGCAGGTAGGCGAACCACCACTCAATGGTCATGAGAAACTCCCTGATTGTCTGTTTTTATGCCACAATACGCTATTGTGTCAGCATTGTGTGATACACGGCAAAAAAACGATTTTCAGCGGTTAACAGGGGTGTAAACCCGATGTTTGGGCAGAAAAAGGACTGGGAAACACGAGAAAACGCGTTTGCGGCCTTTAGCATGGGGCCGCTGACGGATTTCTGGCGACAGCGCGAAGAGGCTGAATTTAAAGGCGTCGATGATGTACCGGTACGCTTTGTTCGCTTTTGCGCGCAAAATAACGATCGGCTGGTGCTGATTTGCCCCGGGCGCATCGAAAGCTACGTGAAGTATGCTGAAGTGGCCTACGATCTCTTTCACAGCGGCTTTGACGTAATGATCATTGATCATCGCGGCCAGGGACGCTCGGGTCGTCTGCTCTCTGATACCCACCGCGGGCACGTGGTTAACTTCAGCGATTATGTTGATGACCTGGCTGCGCTCTGGCAGCAGCAGGTGGTCCCGGGCCACTGGCGAAAACGGTTTATCCTCGCTCACTCTATGGGCGGGGCGATTGCCACGCTTTTTCTGCAACGCTACCAGGCGCATTGCGATGCCATTGCGCTCTGCGCGCCGATGTTCGGGATTATCATTCGGCTGCCGGACTGGATGGTGCGGCATATTCTCGACTGGGCTGAGGGCCATCAGCGCATTCGCGAAGAGTATGCCATCGGCACCGGACGCTGGCGGGCGCTGCCTTTTGCCGTTAACGTGCTGACGCACAGTCGACAACGCTATCGTCGTAACCTGCGCTTCTATGCCGACGAGCCGCGACTGCAGGTCGGCGGCCCGACCTGGCACTGGGTGCGCGAAGGCATGCTGGCCGGTGACGAAGTGCTGGCGAATGTGGAGAAAGATACGGCCCCGACGCTGCTGCTGCAGGCGGAAGAGGAGCGGGTGGTCGATAATCTGATGCACGACCGCTATTGTGAATTACGGGCCGCCGCCGGCCATCCCTGTGAGGGCGGAAAGCCGCTCGTCATTGAAGGGGCATACCATGAGATCCTTTTTGAAAAGGACGCTATGCGCTCAGTCGCGCTCAATGCCATCGTCGAGTTTTTCAATCGACATACTTAATCCGACGATAACGCTCGTCGCCCTGCTTAGAGGTTAACTTTTTTATGTACCAGGTTGTTGCGTCTGATTTAGACGGCACGCTGCTTTCCCCCGATCATTTCCTGACCCCGTATGCCAAAGAGACGCTGAAGCTGCTTACCGCCCGTGGGATCAATTTCGTCTTCGCCACCGGCCGACACTACATCGACGTCGGGCAGATCCGCGATAATCTCGGCATCCGGTCGTACATGATCACCTCTAACGGCGCCCGCGTTCACGATAGCGATGGCCAGCAAATTTTCGCCCATAACCTCGACCGCGATATTGCCGCCGACCTGTTTGAAATCGTGCGCAACGACCCGAAAATTGTCACTAACGTCTATCGGGAAGATGAGTGGTATATGAACCGCCATCGCCCGGAAGAGATGCGCTTTTTCAAAGAGGCGGTGTTTAACTACAAGCTGTATGAGCCGGGCGAACTGGATCCGCAGGGGATCAGCAAGGTGTTCTTTACCTGTGAGGATCACGAACATCTACTGCCGCTTGAGCAGGCGATGAACGCCCGCTGGGGCGATCGCGTGAACGTCAGCTTCTCCACCTTAACCTGCCTGGAGGTGATGGCGGGCGGGGTATCGAAGGGGCATGCGCTGGAGGCGGTGGCGAAAATGCTCGGCTACAGTCTGTCCGATTGCATCGCTTTCGGCGACGGCATGAACGACGCCGAGATGCTGTCGATGGCCGGTAAAGGCTGCATTATGGCCAACGCCCACCAGCGGCTGAAGGATCTGCATCCGGAGCTGGAAGTGATCGGCAGCAACGCCGACGATGCGGTCCCGCACTATCTGCGTAAGCTGTACCTCGACTGAAAAAGATTGACGACTGGCGAATAACTGTCCAGTCGTCAACCTGACTCTTCGCTACAATGCCTGTTCTTTATCCAACGAGACGACCATTGTGGCGCTGTTAATTATCACCACTATCCTGTGGGCCTTTTCTTTCAGCCTGATTGGCGAGTACCTGGCCGGTAGCGTCGACAGCTATTTTTCGGTGCTAATGCGCGTGGGCCTGGCGGCGCTGGTGTTCCTGCCTTTCCTGCGGACGCGCGGCCAGTCTCCGCGCACGATCGTGCTCTATATGCTGGTGGGCGCGATGCAGCTTGGCATCATGTACCTGCTGGCCTTCCGCGCCTATCTCTATCTGACGGTCTCGGAATTCCTGCTGTTTACCGTGTTTACCCCGTTGTATATCACGCTGATCTACGATTTGCTCAGCGGACGTAAACTACGCTGGGGCTATCTGCTGAGCGCCGCGCTGGCGGTGCTGGGGGCGGCGATTATCCGTTACGACAAAGTCAGCGATCATTTCTGGACCGGGCTGTTACTGGTGCAGTTGTCAAACCTCTGCTTCGCCATCGGGATGGTGGGTTACAAGCGCCTGATGGAGGTGCGACCGATGCCGCAGCACAATGCCTTTGCCTGGTTCTATGTCGGGGCCTTTATCGTGGCGGTGGCGGCATGGTTTATGCTGGGAAACCCACAGAAGCTGCCGACCACCAGGCTGCAGTGGAGCGTGCTGGTGTGGCTTGGCGTCGTGGCTTCCGGGCTGGGCTACTTTATGTGGAACTATGGCGCCACTCAGGTGGATGCCGGCACGCTGGGGATCATGAATAACGTCCATGTCCCCGCCGGGCTGTTGGTTAACCTTGCCATCTGGCAGGAGCAGCCGCACTGGCCGAGCTTTATTAGCGGAGCGTTGGTGATCCTGGCCTCGCTGTGGGTCCATCGACGCTGGGTCGCTCCGCACTCCGGACAAACGGCAGATGATCGCACGCGTGGTTCCGCGCAGAGCGAATAAACGCTTCGGTGACCGGTTGACGCTGTTCGCCATCGCGAACGGCCGCGTACAGCCGGCTCCATAATCCCTCGCCCAGGGTTTTGGTCACCACCAGACCCTGGCGTTCAAAACTTTCCACCACCCAGTGCGGCAGCGCGGCGATACCCATCCGGGCAGCCACCATCTGGATCAGCAACAGCGTGTTATCGACGCTTTTCAGCTGGGGACTGATGCCGGCCGGCTGCAGGAAATGACGCCAGATGTCGAGGCGTCCGCGCTGCACGGGATAAATCAGCAGCGTTTCCGTGGCCAGATCCTCCGGCGTAATCAGCGTCTTCATGGCTAACGGGTGCTCAGGCGCCAGCACCAGGCGCACCTCATAATCAAACATTGGCGAGTAGTGCAGACCGCTGCGCGGCAGGATATCTGAGGTCATGACCAGATCCAGTTCGCCCTGCTGCAGCGCAGGCTGCGGGTCGAAGGTGACGCCGGAATGGAAGTCGACTTCCACGTGCGGCCAGCGGGCGCGGAAATTCTCCAGCGCCGGCGTGAGCCACTGAATACAGCTGTGGCATTCGATAGCCAGCCGCAGCCGGGTCTGTTGTGGTTCGTTACAGTCCTGCAGGGCGCGAGCGATCTGCGGCAGCACCTGGTTGGCCAGCTGTAAGAGGATCTCCCCTTGAGGAGTAAAACGCAGCGGCTGGCTCTTACGCACAAAGAGACGAAAGCCGAGGCGCTGTTCCAGATCGCTGAACTGGTGAGACAAGGCGGACTGGGTCTGATGCAGGGCAGCCGCTGCGCCCGCCAGTGAACCGCTGTTCCGCAACGCTTGCAGCGTTTTCAGATGTTTAATTTCGATCATGAAAGTCCTTCACTTCGCCATGAGCAATTTGCGCTTGAGGAATATACAGTAACTGCCAATTATGGATGTGTAAACATCTGGATGGCTAAATCCTTTATCTTTCGAATTTATGGTGCGTTGGCTGCACTTCCTCACCCCAGTCACTGACTTCAGTAAGCTCCTGGGGATGAGCAAGTTTGCCGCCTTCCCTAAATCCGAAATCTTTCGGATTGCAATTATGAGGCTCAAAAAATGACAATTATTAACCACACCCTCGGTTTTCCTCGCGTTGGCCTGCGCCGCGAGCTGAAAAAAGCGCAAGAGAGCTACTGGGCGGGCAATGCCACTCGCGAGGAGCTGCTGGCGGTAGGCCGGGAACTGCGCGCCCGTCACTGGGAGCAGCAGAAGCAGGCCGGTATTGACCTGCTGCCGGTGGGCGATTTCGCCTGGTACGACCATGTTCTGACCACCAGCCTGCTGCTTGGCAACGTGCCGGCTCGTCATCAGAACAAAGACGGCTCTGTCGATATCGATACCCTGTTCCGCATTGGCCGCGGCCGCGCTCCCACCGGCGAGCCAGCGGCCGCTGCGGAAATGACCAAGTGGTTCAACACCAACTATCACTACATGGTGCCAGAGTTCGTGAAGGGCCAGCAGTTCAAACTGACCTGGACCCAACTGCTGGATGAAGTGGACGAAGCGTTGGCGCTGGGCCACAAGATCAAGCCCGTGCTGCTGGGGCCGGTGACCTATCTGTGGCTGGGCAAAGTGAAAGGCGAACCGTTTGACCGTCTGAGCCTGCTGAATGACATCCTGCCGGTTTATCAGCAGGTGCTGGCCGAACTGGCGAAGCGCGGCATTGAGTGGGTGCAGATTGATGAACCGGCGCTGGTGCTGGAGCTGCCGCCAGCGTGGCTGGAGGCCTTTAAACCGGCTTATGACGCCCTGCAGGGCCAGGTCAAACTGCTGCTGACCACCTATTTTGAAGGCGTTAGCGACAATCTCGAGACCATTGCTGCGCTGCCGGTCCAGGGGCTGCACGTCGATCTGGTCCACGGTAAAGATGATGTCGCCGAACTGCATAATTGTCTGCCTGCCGACTGGCTGCTGTCCGCCGGCCTGATCAACGGGCGTAACGTCTGGCGCGCCGATCTCGCCGAAAAATATGCGCAAATTAAAAACCTCGTCGGTAAGCGCGAGCTGTGGGTCGCGACATCCTGCTCTCTGTTGCACAGCCCGATCGACCTGAGCGTGGAGACGCGCCTTGATGCGGAAGTGAAGAGCTGGTTTGCCTTCGCGCTGCAAAAATGCGGTGAGCTGGCGCTGCTGCGCGATGCGCTGAACAGCGGCGATACCGCGGCGATTACCGAGTGGAGCGCGCCAGTCCATGCCCGTCGCCATTCGACGCGCGTACACAACCCGGCGGTGGAAAAACGGCTGGCGGCGATCACCGCTCAGGACAGCCAGCGCGCCAGCCCCTATGAGGTTCGCGCTCAGGCGCAGCGTCAACGCTTTAACCTGCCGGCGTGGCCGACCACCACTATCGGGTCATTCCCGCAGACGACCGAGATCCGCGGCCTGCGCCTGGACTTCAAAAAGGGCAATCTGGACGCCAGTCATTATCGTACCGGCATTGCGGAACATATTAAGCAGGCGATCGTCGAGCAGGAGCGGTTAGGATTAGACGTACTGGTGCATGGGGAAGCCGAGCGGAACGATATGGTGGAATACTTCGGTGAGCATCTGGACGGTTTCATCTTCACGCAAAACGGCTGGGTGCAGAGCTATGGCTCCCGCTGCGTGAAGCCGCCGGTGGTGATCGGCGACGTCAGCCGTCCACAGGCGATCACCGTCGAATGGGCGAAGTACGCGCAGTCGCTGACCGACAAGCCGGTGAAAGGGATGCTCACTGGACCGGTGACGATTCTGTGCTGGTCCTTCCCGCGGGAAGACGTCAGCCGTGAAACCATCGCGAAACAGATTGCGCTGGCCCTGCGTGATGAAGTGGCGGATCTGGAAGCGGCCGGTATCGGCATCATCCAGATTGATGAGCCTGCTTTGCGCGAAGGGTTACCGCTGAAGCGCAGCGACTGGGATGCCTATCTGCAGTGGGGTGTGGAAGCCTTCCGCCTTAACGCCGCGGTGGCCAAAGACGACACTCAGATCCATACCCACATGTGCTATTGCGAGTTCAACGACATCATGGACTCCATCGCCGCGCTGGACGCCGACGTGATCACCATTGAAACCTCGCGTTCCGACATGGAACTGCTGGAGTCGTTCGAAGTGTTCGAGTATCCCAATGAAATCGGGCCGGGGGTATATGATATTCACTCGCCAAACGTACCGAGCGTGGAGTGGATCGAAGCGCTGCTGGAAAAAGCCGCGCAGCGTATCCCGGCGGAGCGGCTGTGGGTTAACCCGGACTGCGGCCTGAAAACCCGGGGCTGGCCGGAGACTCGCGCCGCGCTGGCGAATATGGTGCAAGCGGCGCGTAACCTGCGTCAATCTGCCTGATCGTCACCCGAAAAATCAAAAAGGAGGCATTTGCCTCCTTTTTTTCCTGCTTCGGACGATTACCCTTTTTTACCGCCATATTGAGCAAACCAGTCGAGCATCCGCTGCCAGCCGTCTTTGGCTGACTCTTCGTGATAGCTGGCGCGATAGTCGGCGTTAAAGGCG
Organism: Klebsiella sp. C239; assembly: GCF_048822715.1. NCBI lineage: Bacteria > Pseudomonadati > Pseudomonadota > Gammaproteobacteria > Enterobacterales > Enterobacteriaceae > Klebsiella > Klebsiella sp. C239. The sequence goes on from NZ_JBMEZK010000014.1 coordinate 64,131, forward strand.
TGATCGGCTTCAGGATAGACCACGATTTCCGCCGTGGCGTTGGCCGCCCGCAGCGCCTGGCGCATGGTTTCGACGGTGTCCTGTGGAATGCTGGCGTCTTTGGCGCCGTACAGGCCGAGTACCGGGGCGTTGAGATCGACGGCGATATCCACCGGGTGTTTTGGCGAATTCAGCGATTTTTCTCCTACCAGTTTGCCGTACCAGGCTACCGCCGCCTTCAACTGCGGGTTATGGGCAGCATATAGCCAGGTGATACGTCCGCCCCAGCAGAAGCCGGTGATCAGCAGACGATGGGCATCGCCGCCATGGCGCGCCGCCCAGCTGGCGACGTGGTCGAGATCCGCCAGCACCTGCGCGTCCGGCACCTTCGTAACCAGCTCTTTAAACAGGGTCGGGATATCGTGATACTCATCCGGATCGCCCTGACGGAAGTACAATTCAGGCGCGATAGCCAGATAGCCTTCCTGCGCCAGGCGACGACAAAGATCGCGAATATGCTCATGCACGCCGAAGATTTCCTGCACCACGATGACGATCGGCAATGGGCCATCGGCGTTTTTCGGGCGGGCATGGTAAGCCGGCATGTTTTCCCCCTGAGAGGGAATAGAGGTCTCTCCGGCGACAATATGCTCTTCCGGCGTATGAACGGCGGTTGCGGCGTGCGGCGAGGCTGCAGGTGCGAATCCAGGTTGCTTGGTGGTGGTCATGGTATTCTCCGTACCCTTATTTATTAGCGCATCAGTAACTATAGACCCTTTACCTTTAGTTCGGGCGGTAATAAAGCACAGTGCCTGAAAGCGGCTATCTTTTGTTCAGTGACGATGAATATAACTTGTTAATGTGATGTTTATCACTATTTACTGAAAAACAACTGCAATCATTATTGTTCTTGGTGACTAACATCACAAAATGTTGCCAGGGGCTTCTGTACAGTACCGTTTTGCTTCTGCTGATAATTCGACCCACAGAGGAGTTTTTTATGTCCAAGTCTGATGTTTTTCATCTCGGCCTCACCAAGAACGATTTACAAGGGGCTACGCTGGCTATCGTCCCTGGCGATCCGGAGCGTGTGGAAAAGATCGCCGCGCTGATGGATAAGCCGGTTAAGCTGGCATCTCACCGCGAATTTACCTCCTGGCGCGCGGAACTGGACGGCAAACCGGTGATCGTCTGCTCCACCGGCATCGGCGGCCCGTCTACGTCTATCGCTGTGGAAGAGCTGGCGCAGCTTGGCGTGCGTACCTTCCTGCGCATTGGCACCACCGGCGCCATTCAGCCGCACATCAACGTTGGCGATGTGCTGGTGACTACCGCTTCCGTTCGTCTGGACGGCGCCAGCCTGCACTTCGCGCCGATGGAATTCCCGGCCGTCGCAGATTTCGCCTGCACCACCGCGCTGGTGGAAGCAGCGAAATCCATTGGCGCCACCACCCATATCGGCGTGACTGCTTCCTCGGATACCTTCTACCCGGGACAGGAGCGTTACGACACCTTCTCCGGCCGCGTAGTGAGCCGCTTCAAAGGCTCCATGGAAGAGTGGCAGGCGATGGGCGTGATGAACTATGAAATGGAATCCGCTACGCTGCTGACCATGTGCGCCAGCCAGGGTCTGCGCGCCGGGATGGTAGCCGGGGTTATCGTTAACCGTACCCAGCAAGAGATCCCTAACGCCGAAACCATGAAGCAAACCGAAAGCCACGCGGTGAAAATCGTCGTGGAAGCGGCGCGCCGTCTGCTGTAATTCAACGCTTTCCCTGTCAGGCCGGATCCTCCGGCCTTTTTTTTGCGTCGCCTCTCGCAGGAAATTCCTTTTAAACTGGACGTTTGTACAGCACAATTCTATTTTGTGTCATCAGGTTATCGCAGGGGGCGTCGTGGATCTCTCCATTATTATCAGCGCGGTTATCGCACTGGCTGCTGGATTAATCGTCGGCTGGCTGGCGACCAAAGCGCGCGCCGATCAAATTCGGGCCGATCTTATCGAGGAGCGGCGAGAGCTGGATATTGAGCTGAGCGCCGCCCGTCAGCAGCTGGTACAGGAAGCCCACTGGCGTGAAGAGTGCGAGCTGCTGAACAACGAGCTGCGCAGCCTGCGGGATATCAATACCTCGCTGGAGGCCGATCTGCGGGAGGTTACCACCCGGCTCGAATCCACCCAGCTGCATGCGGAAGATAAGATCCGCCAGATGGTGAACAGCGAGCAGCGCCTGAGCGAGCAGTTTGAAAACCTCGCCAACCGCATTTTCGAACACAGCAACCGACGCGTCGATGAGCAAAATCGCCAGAGCCTGCATGGCCTGCTGACCCCGCTGCGCGAACAGCTGGACGGGTTCCGCCGCCAGGTGCAGGAGAGCTTCGGCCAGGAGGCGCGGGAAAGGCACACCCTGGCGCATGAGATCCGCAACCTGCAGCAGCTGAACGCGCAGATGGCGCAGGAGGCGCTGAACCTGACCAAAGCGCTGAAGGGCGATAACAAAACTCAGGGCAACTGGGGGGAAGTGGTTCTCACCCGCGTGCTGGAAGCCTCCGGCCTGCGGGAAGGCTATGAGTACCAGACCCAGGTCAGCATCGAGACCGACAACCGCTCGCGGATGCAACCGGACGTCATCGTGCGCCTGCCGCAGGGTAAAGACGTGGTTATCGACGCCAAAATGACCCTTGTCGCCTATGAGCGCTATTTCAACGCCGAGGACGACTACACCCGCGAAGTCGCGCTGCAGGAGCACCTTGCCTCGGTGCGAAATCATATTCGCCTGCTGGGACGCAAGGATTATCAGCAACTGCCGGGCCTGCGCTCCCTCGACTATGTGCTGATGTTTATTCCCGTCGAGCCGGCATTTCTGCTGGCCATTGATCGTCAACCCGAGCTCATCAGCGAGGCGCTGCAAAATAATATTATGCTGGTCAGCCCGACGACGCTGCTGGTGGCCCTGCGCACCATCGCCAATCTGTGGCGTTATGAGCACCAGAGCCGCAACGCGCAGAAGATCGCCGAGCGGGCGGGGCGCCTTTACGACAAAATGCGCCTGTTTGTGGACGATATGTCCGCTATCGGCCAGAGTCTGGATAAAGCGCAAGAGAACTATCGCCAGGCGATGAAAAAGCTTGCTTCCGGGCGCGGTAATCTGCTGGCTCAGGCGGAGGCTTTTCGCGGGTTGGGCGTGGAGGTCAAGCGCGGGATTAATCCTGATTTAGTCGAACAAGCCACTGCTCAGGACGATCAATATCGTCTCGAAGAGGAGGATAACCTGCCGGAAAATGACGCATTTTCGCCCGACTCTGCCGAGGCGGTGCGCAGCCGGGAGGCGGCTCCGCCACGCTGAAACGTATGGGAAATGCGCTGAGTCTGATACACTCAGTGAACATTTTCTTGAAAAGCAAGCAGGCATAAAGATGGTTGAGGATTCACAAGAAACGACGCACTTTGGCTTTCAGACGGTCGCTAAAGAGCAGAAAGCGGACATGGTGGCGCATGTATTCCATTCTGTCGCCGCAAAGTATGATGTGATGAATGACTTAATGTCGTTTGGTATCCATCGTTTGTGGAAGCGTTTCACCATCGACTGCAGCGGTGTACGTCGCGGGCAGACCGTGCTGGATCTGGCGGGGGGTACCGGTGATTTGACGGCTAAGTTTTCCCGTCTGGTAGGGGAAACCGGCCGCGTTATGCTTGCTGATATCAATGATTCAATGCTCAAAATGGGCCGCGAAAAGCTGCGCAATATCGGCATCGTGGGTAACGTTGAGTATGTTCAGGCCAACGCGGAAGCCCTGCCGTTTGCTGATAATACCTTTGACTGCATCACCATCTCTTTCGGTCTGCGTAACGTGACCGACAAAGAAAAAGCGCTGCGTTCGATGTACCGCGTGCTGAAGCCGGGCGGACGTCTGCTGGTGCTGGAGTTTTCTAAACCCATTATTGAACCGCTGAGCAAAGCCTACGACGCTTACTCCTTCCATATCCTGCCGAAGGTGGGCGAGCTGGTGGCAAAAGACGGCGACAGCTATCGCTACCTGGCGGAGTCGATCCGTATGCATCCGGACCAGGAATCCCTGAAAGGGATGATGCAGGATGCAGGCTTCGAAAGCGTGGACTACTACAACCTGACGGCAGGTATCGTTGCTTTGCATCGCGGTTACAAGTTCTGACAGGAGGGACGCTATGCCTTTCACACCCCTGGTGACCGCTGGCATTGAAACGGCGCTGAATACTTTCCTCTGGCGCGACAAAGCGCTAAAACCCGCCCGCCAGCGCCTGCTGGGCAAGGTATTGCGGGTACAGCTGCAGGACTTCTCCACGCCCGTGGTGCTGGTGTTCAGCGAACGCCAGGTTGATGTCCTGAGCGCCTGGGAGGGAGAGGCCGACTGCACCGTGATTACCCGGCTCAGCGTACTGCCAAAACTGCGCAACCGTCAGCAGCTCACGGCGCTTATCCGCAGCGGCGAGCTGGAAGTGCAGGGCGATCTGCAGGTGGTGCAGAACATGGTCACCCTGTGCGATCTGGCGGAGTTCGATCCCGCTGAACTGCTGGCGCCTTACACCGGCGACATCGTGGCCGAAGGCGTCGGTAAAGTTCTCCGCGGCGGCGCTCAGTTTTTACTGAAAGGGGCGCAGCGCCAGCAGCGCTATGTCGCGGAAGCGATCACTGAAGAGTGGCGCCTGGCGCCGGGGCCGCTGGAGCTGGCCTGGTTTGCTGAAGAGACAACGGCTATTGAACGCGCGCTGGCCGCACTGGAAAAACGGCTGGAAACGCTGGAGGGCAAATGACGCCAGGAGAATTACGGCGCCTGTATTTCATCGTCCACACCTTTTTGAGCTACGGGCTCGATGAGCTCATCCCCAAAATGCGGATCACGCTGCCGCTGCGTATCTGGCGGCGGATGCTGTTCTGGATGCCAAACCGCCATCAGGATCAACCCCTTGGCGCCCGTCTGCGGCTGGCGCTTCAGGAGCTGGGGCCGGTGTGGATTAAATTCGGCCAGATGCTTTCCACGCGGCGGGATCTCTTTCCGCCGCATATTGCCGATCAGCTGGCGCTGTTGCAGGACCGCGTGGCGCCCTTTGACGGGAAGCTCGCGCAGCAGCAGATAGAGAAAGCGATGGGTGGCCTGCCGGTGGAGGCCTGGTTTGATGATTTCTCCGTTGAGCCGTTAGCCTCGGCGTCTATCGCCCAGGTGCATACCGCGCGTCTGAAAGAGAACGGCAAAGAGGTGGTGATCAAGGTTATCCGTCCGGATATTTTGCCGATCATTAAAGCGGACATGAAGCTCATCTACCGCCTGGCGCGCTGGGTGCCGCGTCTGCTGCCTGACGGCCGCCGTCTGCGCCCGCAGGAGGTGGTTCGTGAGTATGAAAAAACGCTGCTGGACGAGCTGAACCTGCTGCGGGAATCCGCTAACGCCATTCAGCTGCGGCGTAATTTCGAAGACAGCCCGATGCTGTATGTGCCGGAAGTGTACCCCGACTACTGCAGCGAAAGCATGATGGTGATGGAGCGCATCTACGGCATTCCGGTGTCCGACGTCGAGGCGCTGGAGGCTCAGGGAACCAACCTGCAGCTGCTGGCGGAGCGGGGCGTGCAGGTCTTCTTCACCCAGGTGTTCCGCGACAGTTTTTTCCATGCTGATATGCACCCTGGCAACATATTCGTCAGCTACGAGCACCCGGAAGATCCGCAGTATATCGGTATCGATTGCGGCATTGTCGGCTCGCTGAACAAAGAAGATAAGCGCTATCTGGCGGAAAACTTTATCGCCTTTTTCAACCGCGATTATCGTAAGGTTGCCGAGCTGCACGTCGACTCCGGTTGGGTTCCGCCGGACACTAATGTTGAAGAGTTTGAGTTCGCGATCCGCACGGTCTGCGAGCCCATCTTTGAGAAGCCGCTGGCGGAGATCTCCTTCGGCCACGTGCTGCTTAATCTGTTCAACACCGCGCGGCGCTTCAATATGGAAGTCCAGCCGCAGCTTGTTTTGCTACAGAAGACATTACTTTACGTAGAAGGGGTAGGCCGGCAGCTCTATCCTCAGTTAGACTTGTGGAAAACGGCGAAGCCTTTCCTTGAGTCGTGGATCAAAGATCAGGTCGGTATTCCGGCGCTGGTGCGCGCGTTTAAAGACAAAGCGCCGTTCTGGATCGAAAGAATGCCTGAAATACCTGAGCTGGTGTATCAGAGCCTGCAGCAGAGCAAACAGCTGCAGACCAGCGTCGATACTATCGTGCGGGATATGCATGTGCGTCATGTGCGCCAGGGCCAATCCCGTTATCTGTTTGGTATAGGCGCGGTTTTATTGCTCAGTGGTACGCTGCTCTTTATCCATCGCCCTGAGTGGGGAATGATGCCCGGCTGGCTGATGGCCGGCGGTGTCGTGACCTGGCTGATTGGCTGGCGAAAAACCCGCTGATCGGTTCGCCACTTCATGACGCAGGCTTATTTGCGCAAAATCATGCCGGTGGTCTGACGGCGAGGCGGCTGGCAGGATGGCGTGTATAATGCGTCCACATAATTCATCATCTGTCATAGGGGAACGTGTATGGGTGGTATCAGTATTTGGCAGTTATTAATTGTTGTCGTCATCGTAGTTCTGCTTTTCGGGACGAAGAAGCTGAGCTCACTGGGGTCAGACTTAGGGGCATCCATCAAAGGCTTTAAAAAAGCCATGAGTGATGATGATAAACCCGAAAAGTCGGCGCCAGACGCAGATTTCACGGCGAAAACTATCGCCGACAAACAGGATGATGCAAAAAAAGACGAGACAAAACGCCACGACAAAGAGCAGGTGTAACTCGTGTTCGATATTGGTTTTAGTGAACTACTGCTGGTGTTTGTAATTGGCCTCATTGTTCTGGGGCCACAGCGGCTTCCCGTCGCGGTTAAAACGGTGGTTGGCTGGATCCGTACGCTACGGTCGCTGGCGACCACGGTGCAGAATGAGCTGGCTCAGGAGCTAAAACTGCAGGAGTTCCAGGAGAGCCTCAAGAAGGTGGAAAAGGCCAGCCTGAATAACCTGACGCCGGAGCTGAAAGCCTCCATGGACGAGCTGCGCGAGGCCGCGGAGTCGATGAAGCGCTCCTATAGCGCCCACGATCCGGAAAAGGCCAGCGACGAAGCGAATACCATCCATAATCCGGTGGTGAAAGGCAGCGAAGCGCAGCGGCAGGACGTCACGCCGGCGGCGGCCGAACATCAGGCCAGCGCTCCGGTTCATGCGCCGGAGCCCGTGGCCGACGAGCAACCCGCTTCACCGGCAGAGAAAACATCCGCTACGGCGGCTGCCCCCCATTCTTCCCCCGCATCGAGTGATAAACCGTAAACATGGGCGTAGACGATACACAACCGCTAATTTCGCATCTGATTGAGCTGCGCAAGCGTCTGCTCAACAGCATCATTGCTATCCTGGTGATCTTCCTGGCGCTGGTCTATTTCGCCAATGATATCTATCAGCTGGTCTCGGCCCCGCTTATCAGCAAGATGCCGGTAGGCGCGACGATGATCGCCACCGATGTCGCTTCACCTTTCTTTACGCCGATAAAGCTGACCTTTATGGTGTCGGTGATCCTGTCGGTGCCGATTATTCTGTATCAGGTATGGGCCTTCGTCGCGCCGGCGCTGTATAAGCACGAGCGCCGGCTGGTGGTGCCCTTGCTGGTCTCCAGCACGCTGCTGTTCTATATCGGCATGGCTTTCGCGTATTTTGTCGTGTTTCCGCTGGCGTTTGGCTTTCTGACCCATGCTGCCCCGGAGGGGGTGCTGGTCTCGACCGATATCCGCAGCTATCTCGACTTCGTGATGGCGCTGTTTATGGCGTTCGGGGTCTCTTTTGAGGTGCCGGTCGCCATTGTGCTGCTCTGCTGGATGGGCGTCACTACGCCGGAAGAGCTGCGCAAAAAACGGCCGTATGTGCTGGTGGGCGCCTTCGTGGTGGGCATGCTGCTGACGCCGCCGGACGTGTTCTCGCAGACGCTGCTGGCCATTCCGATGTACTGTCTGTTTGAAGTCGGGGTGTTCTTTGCCCGCTTCTACACCGGGAAGCGTCTGACGCGTGATGACGATGCCGCGGCTGAAGCTGAAGCCGCTGAGCACAGAGAAGAGTAATACCGCCAACCGCCCGTCAGGGCGGTTGTCATATGGAGCGATCATGTTTGATATCGGCGTTAATCTAACCAGTTCGCAGTTTGCCCGCGACCATGATGAGGTGGTGGCGCGCGCCCGGTCGGCGGGTGTCCACGGCATGCTGCTGACCGGCACAAATTTGCCGGAGAGCCAGCAGGCGCAGAGAATGGCGAGCCATTACGCCGGCTGCTGGTCCACGGCGGGGGTTCATCCCCATGACGGCAGCAGCTGGACGCCAGCGGTCGCCGAGGCGATTTATGTCCTTGCCCGCGAGCCGCAGGTGGTGGCGATAGGGGAATGTGGTCTGGATTTTAATCGTAATTTCTCCACGCCGCAGGAGCAGGAGGCGTCATTCAGCGCCCAACTGGCGCTGGCCGCCGAGCTGTCGATGCCGGTGTTTTTACACTGCCGCGACGCCCACGACCGGTTTCTGACGCTACTTAAACCCTGGCTTGGGAAGATCCCGGGCGCGGTGCTGCACTGCTTTACCGGCAGCCGCAGCGAGGTGCAGGAATGTCTGGATCTGGGGCTGTTTATCGGCATTACCGGTTGGGTGTGCGATGAGCGGCGCGGGCTCGAGCTGCGAGAGCTACTGCCGGCGATCCCGGCGGAACGTCTGCTGCTGGAGACCGATGCGCCCTATCTGCTGCCGCGCGACCTCAAGCCGAAACCCACCTCGCGTCGTAACGAGCCCGCGTATTTGCCGCATATCCTGGCCAGCGTCGCGGCCTGGCGCGGCGAGGAGGCGCAGTGGCTTGAGGCGCAAACGGACGCAAACGTCAGAGCGCTGTTTGGCGTCGACGTTATCGGCGCTTAGATTTTCTGGAAATCGGTGTTTTTTACGCTCTGCAGGACTTGCTTATTCAGCAGGTTTAACAGCAACATAGAGCGTGCTTCACCGTCCGGCTCGGTAAAGATAGCCTGTAAGCCTTCGAACGCGCCGTCGGTGATCAGTACGCTATCGCCCTCATGCGGCGTTTCCGGGTCGGTGATGCCTTCCGGTTTATAGATAGAGAGCTGATGGATGACCGCCGAAGGGACGATAGCGGGTAGGGCGCCAAAGCGCACGAAGTTGTTAACCCCGCGGGTGGCGCTGATGGTGGTGGTATGAATCACCTCTGGATCGAACTCAATAAACAGGTAGTTCGGAAACAGCGGTTCGCTGACCATGGTGCGTTTACCGCGAATGATTTTTTCCAGCGCAATCGTCGGCATCAGGCAGTTAACTGACTGACGTTCCAGATGTTCCTGGGCTCGTTGTAGCTGCCCACGTTTGCAATACAGTAAGTACCAGGCTTGCATAATGACTCATTCCACTTCTAATAACGGCAAGCATAACAAATGGCTGGTGTAATCGCGAAAGCCATTATAATTGAAATCCAAATTTCAGCGTTCTTTCACGCTAATTTAACAAAATTACAGCATCTCGCCGTTGAACACCGTATAATTAGCCGCCTGTAGAGAGGTCAATAACACTTTCATGAAATATCACGATCTTCGCGACTTTCTGACACTCCTGGAACAACAGGGCGAACTAAAACGTATCACTCTGCCGGTCGATCCCCACCTGGAAATCACCGAAATTGCCGACCGCACCCTGCGCGCTGGCGGTCCGGCGTTGCTGTTTGAGAATCCGAAAGGCTATACCATGCCGGTGCTGTGCAACCTGTTCGGCACGCCGCGGCGCGTGGCGCTGGGGATGGGTCAGGAGGACGTCAGTTCGCTGCGCGAGGTGGGTAAGCTGTTAGCCTTTCTGAAAGAGCCTGAGCCGCCCAAAGGTTTCCGCGATCTGTTTGATAAGCTGCCGCAGTTTAAGCAAGTGCTGAATATGCCGACCAAACGTCTGCGCGGCGCCCCCTGCCAGCAAAAAATCATCCAGGGCGATGACGTCGACCTGAGGAAAATCCCGATTATGACCTGCTGGCCAGACGATGCCGCGCCGCTGATCACCTGGGGGCTGACGGTGACCCGCGGGCCGCACAAAGAGCGGCAGAACCTGGGGATTTATCGCCAGCAGCTGATTGGCAAAAACAAACTGATTATGCGCTGGCTGTCTCATCGCGGCGGCGCACTGGATTTCCAGGAGTGGAGCGCGGCGCGTCCGGGCGAACGCTTCCCGGTTTCTGTGGCGCTCGGCGCCGACCCAGCGACCATTCTTGGCGCGGTGACCCCGGTGCCGGATACTTTGTCGGAATATGCCTTTGCCGGGCTGCTGCGCGGTACCAAAACCGAAGTGGTGAAATGCGTCTCGAACGATCTTGAAGTGCCTGCCAGCGCAGAGATTGTGCTGGAAGGTTATATCGAGGCCGGGGAGATGGCGCCGGAAGGTCCGTATGGCGACCATACCGGCTACTACAATGAAGTAGACCAGTTCCCGGTGTTTACGGTCACCCATATTACCCAACGTGAAGACGCGATTTATCATTCGACCTATACCGGCCGTCCGCCGGATGAGCCTGCGGTGCTGGGCGTGGCGCTGAATGAAGTCTTCGTCCCGATCCTGCAAAAACAGTTTCCGGAAATCGTCGATTTCTATCTGCCGCCGGAAGGGTGCTCCTACCGCCTGGCAGTGGTGACGATGAAAAAACAGTATGCAGGCCATGCCAAGCGCGTGATGATGGGCGTCTGGTCGTTCCTGCGCCAGTTTATGTATACCAAATTCGTGATTGTCTGCGATGACGATGTCAACGCCCGCGACTGGAACGATGTGATTTGGGCGATCACTACCCGTATGGACCCAGCTCGTGATACGGTACTGGTAGAGAATACGCCAATTGATTATCTGGATTTTGCCTCGCCGGTTTCCGGCCTGGGTTCAAAAATGGGGCTGGATGCCACCAATAAATGGCCTGGCGAAACCCAGCGTGAATGGGGTCGCCCAATCAAAAAAGATCCTGCCGTCACGGCGCGCATTGACGCCATCTGGGATGATCTGGCCATCTTTAAACAACAGTAAGCGGGGCTAACGCCGCTGTTTTGCTCTATAGACCCGACAGAGGGGACGCATGACAACCTTAAGCTGTAAAGTGACCTCGGTGGAGGCGATTACCGATACCGTGTATCGTGTTCGATTAGTACCGGAAGCGGCATTCTCTTTCCGCGCTGGCCAGTATCTGATGGTGGTAATGGATGAGCGCGACAAACGCCCATTCTCCATGGCCTCCACGCCGGCGGAACAGGAATTTATCGAACTGCATATCGGCGCCTCGGAGCTCAATCTGTACGCGATGGCGGTCATGGATCGCATCCTGAAAGAGCGCGAAATTGAGGTTGATATCCCGCATGGCGAAGCCTGGCTGCGTGAAGATGAAGACCGCCCGCTGATTTTGATTGCCGGCGGCACCGGCTTCTCTTATGTGCGTTCTATTCTGCTGACCGCGCTGTCACGCAATCCTCAGCGCGATATCGCGATTTACTGGGGCGGCCGCGAGACCAAACATCTGTACGATCTGGCTGAGCTGGAAGCCTTGAGCGTCAAACATCCGAATCTGCGCATTGAGCCGGTGGTTGAGCAGCCGGAAGAGGGCTGGCGTGGGCGTTCCGGCACCGTGCTGACCGCGGTGCTGCAGGATTACGGTACCCTGGCCGATCACGATATCTATATTGCCGGGCGTTTTGAGATGGCCAAGATTGCTCGCGACCTGTTCTGCAACGAACGCGGCGCGCGCGAAGATCGCCTGTTTGGCGACGCGTTTGCCTTTATCTGATATCTGCAAATAAAAAACCCGCCCCTGACAGGCGGGAAGAACGGCAACTAAACTGTCTCTCTTCGCCAATGACGTCATAACTGCGTCGGCTGCGCTCGCTCACCCGAATCACTTACTTCAGTAAGCTCATCGGGATTCGCTCGCTTGCCGCCTTGTTCTGACGCCATTGGCTGTGAGATACCCTTTTGTAAATTTACACCCGCTCAAACACGGTGGCGATCCCTTGTCCCAGGCCAATGCACATGGTGGCGAGGCCGAACTGGGCATCTTTACGCTCCATCTGATTGATCAACGTGGTGCTAATACGCGCCCCGGAACAACCCAGCGGATGACCGAGCGCGATCGCCCCGCCGTTAAGGTTGATCTTCTCATCGATCTGCTCCATCAGGCCCAGATCTTTAATGCACGGCAGGATCTGCGCGGCAAAGGCCTCATTCATTTCAAAGACGTCGATATCGCTGGTGGATAAGCCCGCTTTTTTCAGCGCCAGCTTCGAGGCGGGAACCGGGCCATAGCCCATAATGGACGGGTCGCAGCCGACCACCGCCATCGAACGGACGCGGGCGCGTGGCTTCAGCCCCAGTTCGCGGGCGCGACTTTCGCTCATCAGCAGCATCGCCGCCGCGCCATCGGAAAGGGCGGAAGAGGTACCCGCCGTTACCGTACCGGTCACCGGGTCAAACGCCGGCCTCAGGGTAGACAGCGTCTCGACGGTGGTTTCCGGGCGGATCACTTCGTCATAGTTAAAGGACTTCAGTACGCCATCGGCATCGTGGCCGCCGGTGGGGATAATCTCGGCTTTGAATGCGCCGGACTGGGTCGCAGCCCAGGCGCGGGCGTGGGAGCGCGCGGCGAACTGATCCTGCATTTCCCGGCTAATGCCGTGCAGACGCGCCAGCATTTCAGCGGTCAGCCCCATCATCCCTGCCGCCTTCGCCACGTTGCGACTCAGGCCCGGGTGGAAATCGACGCCGTGGCTCATCGGCACATGGCCCATGTGCTCCACGCCGCCAATCAGGCAAACGCTGGCATCGCCGGTCATGATCATGCGCGCGGCATCGTGCAGCGCCTGCATGGAAGAACCGCACAGACGGTTAACCGTGTTTGCCGGTACCGAATGCGGGATCTCCGCCAGCAGCGCCGCGTTACGGGCGATGTTAAAACCCTGCTCGAGGGTTTGCTGTACGCAGCCCCAGTAGATATCGTCTATCGCGCTTGCCTCAAGCGACGGGTTGCGCGACAGCAGGCTACGCATCAGGTGCGCGGAGAGGTCTTCCGCGCGCACGTGGCGAAATGCGCCGCCCTTTGAACGGCCCATCGGGGTGCGAATAGCATCGACAATGACAACCTGTTCCATTGTGACTCCTTAAGCCGTTTTCAGAGCGCCAACCGGACGGGCTGGCTCTACCTGGGGATAATACGCTTCGTTATGGCGCGCTTTGTCACGCAGACCGGCAGGGACTTCATACAGCGGCCCAAGGTGCTGGTACTGCTGCGCCATATCGAGATACTTCGCGCTGCCGATGGTATCCAGCCAGCGGAAGGCGCCGCCGTGGAACGGAGGGAAGCCGAGGCCGTATACCAGCGCCATATCCGCTTCCGCCGGGCTGGCGATAATGCCTTCTTCCAGGCAGCGGACGACTTCGTTAACCATCGGGATCATCATGCGGGCGATAATCTCTTCATCGCTGAAATCGCGCTTCGGCTGGCTGACGTCGGCCAGCAGGCTGTCGACGGCAGCATCTTCTTCTTTCTTCGGCTTACCTTTGCTGTCGTCTTTATAGCGCCAGAAGCCGAGGCCGTTCTTCTGGCCGAAACGGTTGGCGTCAAACAGGGCGTCGATGGCGTCGCGATAATCTTTCTGCATCCGCTGCGGGAATCCCGCCGCCATGACCGCCTGAGCATGGTGCGCGGTGTCGATGCCGACCACGTCCAGCAGATAGGCCGGGCCCATCGGCCAGCCAAACTGTTTCTCCATCACTTTGTCGACTTTGCGGAAATCCGCCCCGTCGCGCAGCAGCTGGCTGAAGCCGGCGAAGTAGGGGAACAGCACGCGGTTGACGAAGAAACCGGGACAATCATTGACCACGATTGGCGTCTTGCCCATTTTGCTGGCCCAGGCGACGACTTTGGCAATGGTATTATCCGAGGTTTTTTCGCCGCGGATCACTTCTACCAGCGGCATGCGATGTACCGGGTTAAAGAAGTGCATGCCGCAGAAGTTTTCCGGGCGCTGCAGAACGCTGGCCAGCTCGCTGATGGGGATCGTGGAGGTGTTGGACGCCAGCACGGTATCCGGGCGGATTTTATCTTCCGTTTCCGCCAGCACCGCTTTCTTCACTTTCGGGTTTTCCACCACCGCTTCAACGACCACGTCCACGCGATCAAAACCGCTATACTCCAGCGTTGGCTGAATGGTGCTTATTACTCCGGCCAGCTTCAGACCGTCGATTTTGCCGCGTTCCAGCTGTTTATTCAGTAGCTTCGCCGCTTCGGTCATGCCGAGCGTCAGCGATTTATCGTTGATGTCCTTCATGATGACCGGCACGCCTTTCCACGCCGACTGATAAGCGATGCCGCCGCCCATAATGCCCGCGCCCAGGACGGCGGCCTGCTTCGGCGTTTCGACATCTTTGGTCAGTTTTTTCGCTTTCGCTTTGACGTACTGGTCGTTGAGGAAGATACCGACCAGCGCGCGGGCCTCATTGGTATGAGCCAGCGGGACAAAGCTTTTATTTTCCAGCACCAGGGCCTCTTCACGACCAAGACGCGCGGCGGCTTCAATGGTTTTCACCGCGGTGATCGGCGCCGGATAATGCTTCCCGGCGGTTTGCGCGACCATGCCTTTGGCGATGGTGAAACTCATCGTCGCTTCAATTTTGCTGAGCTTCAGCGGCTCCAGCTTCGGTTGACGTTTCGCTTTCCAGTCCAGGTCGCCCTGAATCGCCTGGCGCAGGATCGCCAGCGCGCCGTCGCGCAGTTTGTCGGCAGCAACTACGCCATCCACCAGGCCGATTTTCAGCGCTTGATCGGCACCGACATCTTTCCCGGCAGCAATGATCTCCAGCGCGCTGTCGGCGCCGAGCAGGCGCGGCAAACGGACTGAGCCGCCGAAGCCTGGCATAATGCCGAGTTTGGTTTCCGGCAGACCAATGCGCAGATCCGGCGTCGCCAGGCGATAATCGGTCGCCAGGACGCATTCACAACCGCCGCCCAGCGCGTAACCGTTGACGGCGGAGACAGTGGGGACCGGAAGATCTTCCAGACGGTTGAAGACGCTGTTAGCAAAATGCAGCCATTGGCTTAACTGCTCCTCAGGGACCAGGAACAGTGAGAGGAATTCCGTAATATCCGCGCCGACGATAAACGCCGCTTTTTCAGAGCGCAGCATCAGGCCTTTGAGATCGTTTTGTTTTTCCAGTACGTCCAGCGCATGACCGAGGCTGGCTACGGTTGCGGTATCAAGCTTGTTGACCGAACCTGGGGCATCGAACACCAGTTCGGCGATGCCATCTTCCAGCCAGTCGAGGTACAGGGTGTCGCCTTTGTAGAGCATGTCAGTCTCCTGAATCCAGCAATATGATCTGGTCATACCAGATGAAACGGAGTGTGGAATTTATGTTAAAGAATTGCAAATTACTCTTTAAATAATTGCTGGTCGGATCACATCCGGTGGAAATCACCCGCACGCAGGTCGATGTGCTAAGATGCGGAGTATCACGATCCCATAAAAGCAAAGGACAAAAGATGGAATCCCTGGCCGCGCTCTATAAAAATCATATTGTTACCCTACAAGAACGTACCCGCGACGTCCTGTCCCGTTTTCAGATGGATGCTCTGCTGATTCACTCCGGCGAGCTGGTTAACGTCTTCCTTGATGACCATCCGTACCCGTTCAAGGTCAATCCGCAGTTCAAAGCCTGGGTGCCGGTGACTCAGGTGCCTAACTGCTGGTTGCTGGTGGACGGTGTGAATAAACCGAAGCTGTGGTTCTATCTGCCGGTTGATTACTGGCATAACGTTGAGCCGCTGCCGACCTCGTTCTGGACCGAAGAGGTCGATGTAGTCGCGCTGCCGAAGGCCGATGGCATCGGCAGCCAACTGCCTGCCGCTCGCGGAAATATTGGTTATATCGGGCCGGTTCCGGAGCGCGCGCTGGGTCTGGGAATCGCCGCGGATAAGATCAACCCGAAAGGGGTTATCGATTATCTGCATTACTACCGGGCTTACAAAACCGATTACGAGCTGGCCTGTATGCGTGAAGCGCAGAAGTCGGCGGTGAATGGTCATCGTGCGGCCTATGAAGCTTTTCAGTCCGGGATGAGCGAATTCGATATCAATCAGGCCTATCTTACCGCAACCGGACACCGCGATACCGACGTGCCTTACAGCAATATCGTGGCGCTGAACGAGCATGCTTCTGTCCTGCACTACACTAAACTGGACCACCGCGCTCCGGCGGAAATGCGCAGTTTCCTGCTCGACGCCGGTGCGGAATATAACGGCTATGCTGCGGATCTGACGCGGACCTGGGCGGCACACAGCGATAACGATTTCGCCCATCTGATTAAAGACGTTAACGACGAGCAGCTGGCGCTGATTAGCACCATGAAAGCCGGGACTCGCTACGTCGATTACCATATCCAGTTCCATCAGCGCATCGCAAAACTGCTGCGTAAACATCAGTTAGTCTCCGACATCAGCGAAGAGGCGATGGTGGAAAATGATCTGACCGGGCCATTTATGCCGCACGGGATTGGTCATCCGCTGGGTCTGCAGGTGCATGATGTTGCTGGCTTTATGCAAGACGACTCCGGTACGCATCTGGCGGCGCCAGCGAAATACCCGTATCTGCGCTGCACCCGTATTATCGAACCGCGTATGGTGTTGACCATTGAACCCGGCATCTACTTTATCGAGTCGTTACTGGCGCCGTGGCGTGAAGGCCCGTTCAGCAAACACTTCAACTGGCAAAAAATTGACGCCATGAAGCCATTCGGCGGGATCCGTATCGAAGATAACGTGGTGGTTCACGAAAACAGTATCGAAAATATGACGCGCGATCTGAAGCTGGCCTAATGGAGAGCTGGTTAATCCCGGCGGCGCCCGTTTCCGTCGTTGAGGAGATCAAAAAGAGCCGTTTTATCACGTTGTTGGCGCATACCGACGGCGTGGCGGCGGCGAAAGCCTTTGTCGAGTCCGTCAGAGCGGATCACCCCGATGCCCGTCACCACTGCGTGGCGTGGGTCGCCGGACCGCCTGATGATTCGCAACAGCTTGGGTTTTCTGATGATGGCGAACCGGCGGGAACGGCGGGTAAACCGATGCTGGCGCAGCTGATGGGAAGCGGCGTCGGCGAGATAACCGCTGTCGTCGTGCGTTACTACGGTGGTATCCTGCTGGGCACCGGCGGTCTGGTGAAAGCCTATGGCGGCGGTGTTCATCAGGCGCTGGCGCAGTTGACGACACTGCGCAAGACGCCGTTAACGGCATATACTTTGCAATGTGAATATGGGCAACTGGCCGGCGTCGAAGCGCTGCTCGCCCAATTTTCCGGCAACGTCGTTGAAAGCGAATATCTGGCGTCGGTTCGGCTGCGCGTGGCGCTTCCCCAGGCTGAAGTGGCGGCTTTTTCAGCAAAACTGGCTGATTTTAGTCGCGGTTCATTGCAATTGCTGAAGATTAACGAATAATCCCCTCTGTTTTTTTGCCTATCAAAGGAAGCGCCAGAGATGCATTTTCGCGCCATAACCCGAATCGTTGGACTGCTGGTCATCTTGTTTTCGGGGACGATGATCGTCCCGGGATTAGTGGCCCTGATATATCGCGATGGCGCGGGACGGGCCTTCACTCAAACTTTTTTTGTCGCTCTGGCGATCGGCTCCATGCTGTGGTGGCCGAACCGTAAGCAAAAGGGGGAACTGAAATCCCGTGAAGGATTTCTGATCGTGGTGCTGTTCTGGACCGTGCTGGGTAGCGTAGGGGCCTTGCCCTTTATTTTCGCCGAACAGCCGAACCTGACGGTGACGGATGCCTTCTTCGAGTCATTTTCCGGCCTGACGACGACCGGGGCGACCACCCTGGTGGGGCTGGACTCGCTCCCGCACGCTATCCTCTTTTATCGGCAGATGCTGCAGTGGTTCGGCGGTATGGGGATCATTGTGCTGGCGGTGGCGATTCTGCCTATCCTCGGCGTCGGGGGGATGCAGCTCTACCGTGCGGAAATGCCCGGCCCGCTGAAAGATAACAAGATGCGCCCGCGCATCGCCGAGACGGCAAAGACATTGTGGCTCATCTATGTGTTACTGACGGTCGCCTGCGCATTGGCGCTCTGGTTTGCCGGTATGCCGGCCTTCGATGCGATAGGGCACAGCTTCGCCACCATCGCCATCGGCGGTTTCTCGACTCACGATGCCAGCGTCGGCTATTTCAACAGCCCGATGATCAACTCCATCATTGCCATCTTCCTGCTGATCTCCGGCTGCAACTACGGTCTGCATTTTTCGTTGTTGAGCGGACGCAGCCTGAAGGTGTACTGGCGCGACCCTGAGTTTCGAATGTTCATTGGCGTCCAGTTGACGCTGGTCATCGTCTGTACGCTGGTGCTATGGCTTCATAACGTGTACGGCTCGGTGCTGACGACGCTGAATCAGGCGTTTTTCCAGGTGGTGTCGATGGCGACCACCGCGGGATTCACCACCGATAGCATTGCGCGCTGGCCGCTGTTCCTGCCGGTGCTTCTGCTGTGCTCCGCATTTATCGGCGGCTGCGCAGGCTCTACGGGCGGTGGCTTAAAGGTTATCCGTATCCTGTTGCTGTTCAAGCAGGGCAACCGTGAGCTTAAGCGTCTGGTTCACCCGAATGCGGTGTATAGCATTAAATTAGGTAACCGCGCGCTGCCGGAACGTATTCTGGAAGCGGTATGGGGATTCTTCTCCGCCTATGCGCTGGTCTTTATCATTAGTATGCTGGCTATTATCGCCACCGGGGTGGATGACTTCTCCGCTTTCGCCTCCGTGGTGGCGACATTGAACAACCTCGGGCCTGGGCTCGGCGTCGTCGCGGACAACTTTGCCACCATGAACCCGGTCGCGAAATGGATCCTGATTGCTAATATGCTGTTTGGTCGTCTGGAAGTGTTCACCTTACTGGTGCTCTTTACTCCCACTTTCTGGCGCGAATAACAGGAGTGCTCGTGAAAACTTTAATTCTCTTTTCCACCCGCGACGGGCAGACACGTGAAATCGCTTCGTTTCTCGCCTCTGAGCTTAAAGAGCTGGGTATCGATGCGGACACCCTGAATCTGAACCGTACCGATGACGTGGAATGGCATCATTATGATCGCGTGGTGATTGGCGCGTCGATTCGCTACGGACACTTTCATCCGGCGGTGGACCGCTTTGTGAAAAAGCACCTTGCAGCATTGCAGGCGCTGCCGGGGGCATTCTTTTCGGTGAACCTGGTTGCGCGCAAACCCGAGAAGCGCACGCCGCAGACCAACAGCTATACGCGCAAGTTTCTGCTCAACTCGCCGTGGCAGCCGCAGAGCTGCGCGGTGTTTGCCGGGGCGCTACGTTACCCGCGTTACCGCTGGTACGATCGGTTTATGATCCGCCTGATTATGAAAATGACCGGAGGCGAAACGGATACCCGTAAAGAAGTGGTCTATACCGACTGGCAACAGGTCTCCCGATTTGCCCGAGAAATCGCGCAAATGATCCGCAAACAGGGCGTTTAAACAGCGTCTTGATGGAAAAGCGAGCGAAC
>NZ_JBMEZK010000015.1:0-69072 GCF_048822715.1 Klebsiella sp. C239
TGCAGTAAGCCGGGGTGACAACCGGTGGTAATAAAGCGAAAAAATTCGGTGGAGCGGTAGTTCAGTCGGTTAGAATACCTGCCTGTCACGCAGGGGGTCGCGGGTTCGAGTCCCGTCCGTTCCGCCACTTAATAAGAGCCCTGAGCATCTGCTCAGGGCTTTTTTGTTTGATCTGTTTCCGATTATTGCTAAATCAGCAAAAATCCTCTGCATTAATCGCTCTTTTTCCCCTCCATACCATCAGCCATAATTTCACTCGTTAACCGAAATGAACAAATAACGAGGAAAAACATGGCAATCCCTGCATTTGGTCTTGGCACCTTCCGTCTGAAAGATGATGTTGTTATCGCATCCGTAAAAACCGCGCTGGAGCTGGGCTATCGTACTATCGACACCGCGCAAATCTACGACAACGAAGCCGCGGTGGGTCAGGCTCTCGCTGAGAGCGGCGTGCCGCGTGATGAGCTGTTCATCACAACCAAAATCTGGATCGAAAACCTGAGCAAAGACAAGCTGATCGCCAGCCTGCAAGAGAGCCTGCAGAAGCTACGCACTGACTATGTTGATCTGACGCTGATCCACTGGCCGTCACCGAACGATGCGGTGGCTGTTGAAGAGTTTATGGCTGCTCTGATGGAAGCGAAGGCGCTCGGCCTGACCCGTCAGATCGGTATCTCCAACTTCACTATTCCACTGATGGAGCGTGCGATTGCCGCCGTTGGCGCTGAAAACATTGCTACCAATCAGATTGAGCTTTCGCCGTATCTGCAAAACCGTAAAGTCGTCGATTGGGCGCGTGAGCACGGTATCCATATCACCTCCTACATGACCCTGGCCTACGGTAAGGCGCTGAAAGATGAGGTGATTGCCCGTATCGCGGCGAAACATAATGCGACTCCGGCGCAGGTTATCCTGGCATGGGCGATGGGCGAGGGGTACGCGGTGATCCCATCCTCGACGAAGCGTGAGAACCTGGCCAGCAACCTGAAAGCGCTGGATCTGAAGCTGGATGATGATGATCGCCAGGCGATCGCCGCACTGGATTGCAACGATCGGCTGGTGAGCCCGGAAGGTCTGGCGCCGCAGTGGGATTAATCTCCTGCTTCCGGTATGCCCATCAGAGGGTACTACGACAGCTCCTTCGGGAGCTGTTTTACGTATTCGCTCAGAAAATCAATAAACGCCCTGATACGTGTGCTGACGGCTCTATCGCTGTAGTACACCGCGCTGAAGGGCATCTCCACCGGCAAACGTTTGTCGGCCAGTAGTTCAACAAACTCCCCACTGGCTATCTCTTTATCCACCATATAATCCGACAGGCAGGCAATACCGTTCCCGGTCAGACACAGTTGCTTGAGCGTTTCCCCACTGTTCGATGATACCGCCGCCTCAATCTCTAACAACTGACCATCGCAACAGGATACCGGCCAGGTGTTCAGAGAGACGGGTTCAGTGAAGCCCAGACATTGATGTTGTTTCAGATCTGACGGATGCTGCGGCACGCCGTAGCGCGAAACATACTCTGGCGAGGCGACGATCTTCCGATAGCTGGTGAACAGCGGTCGGGCGCGCAGGCTGGAATCGGTTAAGGTTCCGGCCCGAATAGCCACATCCACTTTTCGTTCAATCAGATTAATAAATGTTTCTGACGACACGAGCGACAGCGTCATTTCCGGGTAACGCTCGCGAAATGGCTTCACCAGCGGCATGAGAAAATGCAGCATCACCGGCGTCGCGGCATCCACCCGCAGCAGGCCTCGCGGCGTCGTGCGCGTTTCCAGCAGGTCGTTTTCTGCCGCCGCCATCTCCTGCAATACCACCTGCATCCGGCGAAAATAGCGCTCGCCTTCCTCTGTCAGACTGAGCTGACGGGTGGTCCGATTGAGCAGGCTAACACCAAGCTTGGACTCGAGCTTTTTGACTGCCCGGCTGACGGCAGAGTTGGCCTGACCCAGCTGTTCGGCCGCCCGGCTGAAACTCCCGCTTTCCACTACCGCCACAAAGATGGCGATCTCCTCGGATGTAGCTCTCATTATTGCACCTGTAGCAAAATTCTATTGATACTTTGATGGTTTTTGTTATTTATACAACCCTTCATACTACGTGTCATCTTAATCCTGATGCTACGGAGTAAATTATGCCACTGGCGCTATTTGCCTTAACCATCGGTGCCTTCGCAATTGGCACCACTGAATTCGTGATTGTCGGCCTGGTCCCGACGATTGCCCAACAACTCTCTATTTCGCTGCCGTCGGCAGGCCTGCTGGTTTCTATCTACGCGCTGGGCGTGGCGATCGGCGCCCCGGTGCTGACGGCGTTAACGGGGCGTATGCCGCGTAAACAGCTGCTGCTGGCGTTGATGGTCCTGTTTACGGCGGGTAATGTGCTGGCCTGGCAGGCCCCGGGATATGAAACGCTGATCCTGGCGCGCCTGCTGACCGGTCTGGCACACGGCGTGTTCTTCTCTATTGGCTCGACAATCGCCACCAGCCTGGTGGCAAAAGAGAAAGCAGCCTCGGCTATCGCCATCATGTTCGGCGGCCTGACGGTCGCGCTGGTAACCGGGGTGCCATTCGGGACTTTCATCGGTCAGCATTTTGGCTGGCGGGAAACGTTCCTCGCGGTATCGATTCTGGGGGTGATTGCGCTTATCAGCAGTCTGATTCTGGTGCCGAATAATATCCCGGGCCGCGCCAGCGCCAGCCTGCGCGATCAGCTGAAAGTCTTAACCCATCCGCGCCTGCTGATGATCTATGCCATTACCGCGCTGGGCTATGGCGGCGTTTTTACCGCCTTTACCTTCCTTGCGCCGATGATGCAGGAGCTGGCCGGCTTCAGCCCGTCAGCCGTGAGCTGGATCCTGCTGGGCTATGGCGTCTCGGTGGCTATTGGCAACGTATGGGGCGGCAAACTGGCCGATAGGCATGGCGCCGTCTCCGCGCTGAAGTTTATCTTCGCCGCGCTGGTTGTGCTGCTGCTGGTGTTCCAGCTGACCGCCAGCATTCACTATGCCGCGCTGGCAACGGTGCTGGTGATGGGCGTTTTCGCCTTCGGCAACGTGCCGGGCCTGCAGGTGTACGTGGTGCAAAAAGCAGAGCAGTACACCCCCGGGGCTGTCGACATCGCATCCGGCCTGAATATTGCCGCCTTCAACGTCGGCATCGCGCTGGGGTCGATCGTCGGTGGACAGACGGTCGAGCGGTACGGTCTGGCGCAGACGCCGTGGATTGGCGCGGTGATTGTGCTGGTCGCTTTGCTGTTGGTGGTCCTGAGCGGACGTTTAGATAAATTGCCACGCCGTTCGGCAGCGCTTTCTCTCGAAGGCTAAGGGTTTCTCGCAATTTGCATTGAAAGTGTATGGGAAAATCCCTATAACAGAATAACCAGTCGTCGTCGGGCTGGTTTCTGTTATCGAGGATTAATGCCCAAATTGCGAAAGAACACCTACGCCATGCGCTATGTCGCCGGACAACCTGCGGAGAGAATATTGCCTCCGGGGGCGTTTGCGGGCGTGAGTCCGGTTTATCCCGCCGGCACGCCGTTAAGCAGCGATGAGAAAATCCGCGTGCTGGTGTGGAATATCTTCAAGCAGCAGCGCGCAGAGTGGCAGTCGGTCCTTAAGAATTTTGGCAAAGACGCGCACTTAGTCCTGTTGCAGGAGGCGCAGACGACGCCGGAGCTGGTCAGGTTCGCGACCACCAACTATCTGGCCGCCGATCAGGTGCCTGCGCTGGTGCTGCCGCAGCATCCTTCCGGCGTGATGACGCTGGCTTCCGCCCATCCTATCTATTGCTGCCCATTGCGCGAACGTGAACCTATTTTGCGTCTGCCTAAATCAGCATTAGTGACTGTCTATCCGCTGCCCGATGCGCGGCTGTTAATGGTGGTCAATATCCATGCCGTTAACTTCAGCCTTGGCGTCGACGTCTACAGCAAACAGCTGCTGCCGATTGGCGATCAGATCGCCCATCACAGCGGGCCGGTGATCATGGCTGGCGACTTCAATGCCTGGAGCCGCCCGCGGATGAACGCCCTGTACCGCTTTGCACGCGAGATGTCGCTGCGTGAAGTTCGTTTCCCGGACGATCAGCGCCGCCGCGCGTTTGGTCGCCCGCTCGATTTTGTTTTCTACCGTGGGTTAAGCGTGCACGATGCTTCCGTGCTGGTAACCCGCGCCTCCGACCACAACCCGCTACTAGTCGAATTCAGTCCCGGCAAGCCTGATTAATTTAAGGTTGGTCAGGCCTGCCATGGGGCAGGCCTGCGCATGCATGGTGCTGCCTTTTATTACTCAAAAAACCGTAAGGACAAGACAACATGACAACACGCTCTCACCATGACAACGTCGAAAAGCAGTTCGGCTCCCAGGCCAGCGCCTATCTGACCAGCGCCGTGCACGCCTCTGGTCGCGATCTGCAGCGGCTGGCGGAACGACTGGCTGATTTTCCTCAGGCGAAAGTGCTGGATATGGGCTGCGGGGCAGGGCACGCCAGCTTTACCGCGGCGGGACAGGTTGCCGAGGTGACCGCCTATGATTTATCGAGCCAGATGCTGGAGGTCGTTGCCGCCGCGGCAAAGGAGAAAGGTTTTAGCAATATCGTGACCCAGCAGGGGTATGCCGAAACGCTGCCGTTCGCTGATGCCAGCTTTGATATCGTTATCAGCCGCTATTCTGCTCATCACTGGCATGACGTTGGCCAGGCGCTGCGCGAGGTGAAACGTGTCCTCAAGCCGGGTGGGGTGATGATCGTGATGGACGTGATGTCGCCGGGCCATGTGGTGCGTGATGTCTGGCTGCAGACGGTGGAAGCCCTGCGCGATACCTCGCACGTGCGTAATTATTCCAGCGGCGAGTGGCTGGCGCTGGCGACGGAGGCGGGGCTGGTGATTAATCAGCTGTTGACCGATCGCCTGCCGCTGGAGTTCAGTTCGTGGGTGGCGCGGATGCGTACCCCTGAGCCGCTGGTGGAGGCGATTCGTTTATACCAGCAGAGCGCCTCGGCGGAGGTGAAAGCCTACTTTGAGTTACAGCAGGATGGTTCCTTTACCAGCGATACCATCATGTTTGAAGCGCATAAAGCGGTTTAATACGGACAACAAAAAAGGCACCGGGGGAAGTCGGTGCCTTTTTATCGAACCCTGACGTATCAGGACTCTGGTCGATCGCTGTTTTTCACAAACAGCGTTAGCTGATCGCCAGGCCGAAGATTGTCGGTATCGCTGTTCCAGCGCATGACGTCGCGAATATTAACGCCATGACGTTTGGCGATGCTCGACAGCGAATCACCTTTGCGAACGCGATAGGTGATGCTATCGCTGTTATTCGCCAGACGCTGCGCGCTGCTGCCGGCGCCGATAACCAGGTTCTGTCCAACCTTCAATCCAGAGCCGCGCAGGTTATTCCACTGCTGCAGATCGCGGGTCGTGACGCCGAGACGGGAAGCAATCCCGGAAATGGTATCGCCGGAACGCACCTTATAGCTTCGGCTGGTCAGCAGCGTATTATCCGCGAGCTGCGTCGGCTGTACGGCGGCAATGTCGCCAGAGGCCAGCGATTCACGCAGCTGGGCTGCGTGTTTCTGCGGCACCATGACGTACTTTGGCCCGCTAGCGCCCAGCGTTGACCCCTTTACGCCGGCGTTGAAGGTCTTCAGCTTGCTGACCGGCATACCGGCCATATCCGCGAGCTGAGAAATATCAACCGGACTGTCGAGGCGAACGCGCGCCAGCGCACGGCTTTCATCAGCCGTAGGCAACTTTACGCCGTAACGTTTGCTGTTTTTGAGGATGTCGCTCAATGCCAGCATTTTCGGTACGTAGACTTTCGTTTCATGCGGCAGAGACAGCGACCAGAAATCGGTGGGTTTGCCACGCGAACGGTTCGCTTTCACTGCCTTCATGACCCGACCTTCGCCGCTGTTATATGCCGCGACCGTTAACAACCAGTCGCCGTCGAACATTTTGTTCAGACGTTGCATCATATCCAGCGCCGCGGTAGTCGATGCGACAACGTCACGACGCGCATCGTAACTGCGGGTCTGTTTTAAACCATAATTGCGCCCTGTGCTCGGAATGATCTGCCAGATGCCTGCGGCATTGGCGCCAGACGTCGCGTGTGGGTCAAAAGCGCTCTCCACTATGGGTAGTAATACCAGTTCCATTGGCATGTTACGTTTCTTAACCTGCCCGGCTATCCAGTACATATACGGCTCTGCCCGTAAAGTTACATCGTGGAGATAGCTCTTATTTCTTAAGTACTTCTGTTTTTGCTCGCGAATCCGGGGGTTATCCGGTATTCCCATCTTTAGCTCGTCGCCTATGGAAGTCCACAGATCCTGGTCTTGCGCGTAGAAGGTTCCATCATCTAACCAGCGCGCTTGACTTGTGAACTTGCCTGCTTCCCCTTGACCAGCCGCAGAAAGGCTCTGTGCTCGCTGTTCGACGGTGCCATCGTGCTTAGACGCCTGGCACCCCACCAGCAGGACAGAGGCGAATAATATCGCTCGTGCCTTCATGTGTGTGTCAATAGTTGCTTAAAAGACGACCAAGGATAACGGCGAAGTTAGCCGATGACAAGAATTAAATATCAGAATTCGTCTTTCTTTGACCTTAACCACGCAAATCGCGCCACAGAGTGTTGCAATTTTGTTTCTTTGTTAATTTTGTCAATTAAATCAACATCATTTACCCGTAAAAATAAATTTATACGCCGCTCGTTTTTCAGAATTACTGGTAGTGTCTTTTGTTTTTTTGCACGTAACTCATTAACTTTATGATAGTAATCGTTTATGTCCCTATCATCAGGCAGGATACTCAACGCAAACTTCATATTCGCTAACGTATATTCATGTGCGCAACATATAAGGGTTTCTTCAGGAAGGGCGTTAATCTTCATAAATGATTGATACATCTGCTCTGCAGTGCCTTCGAACAGCCTTCCGCAGCCGCCGGAGAACATCGTGTCGCCGCAAAACAGATAAGGTTCGCTGTAGTAACAGATATGTCCTAATGTGTGACCTGGCGTGGAGAAAATGGAAAAATCGACCCCGAGAATTGACAGCCGATCGCCATCGTCTACTACCTGAGTAACCCCCTTATCCTGGGTTTCTGCCGGCCCGTAAACCACCAGAGAGGGGAATTTTTCACGTAATTGTTTTACGCCGCCGACGTGATCCTGATGGTGATGGGTCAGTAAAATGGCCTCGGGCTGCCACTGGTTTTCTTCGATTGCCGCCAGAACCGGCGCGGCCTCGCCCGGGTCAACGATGATGCAGCGGCCGTGATTCTCAGTGAGAACCCAGATGTAGTTGTCCTGAAACGCGGGAATACTGATAAGATTCATAAATTACCTCTAAAGCGTAGCGGAAGGTGGCAATGAAGCCGGCAAGGATACCTCATACAGTGACAGCGCCTGAGCATTGGTCCAGTATGCCGTGGGGCGAATACTATCGCGAAACGCTGGAGCAGCAGATGAAGCCGTGGCTGGCTAAATTATATGGCTTTCATCTGCTTAAGATTGGCAATCTGAGCGCGGAAATCAATACCGAAGCTTGCGCCATCTCGCACCAGGTGAATGTCTCGCTGGCGGGAAACCCAATGCAGGTCCGGGCCGACCCGCTGCATTTGCCCTTTGCCGAAAAGTCCGTCGACGCCTGCCTGCTGGCGCATACCCTGCCGTGGTGCAGCGATCCGCATCGCCTGCTACGGGAGGCCGATCGCGTCCTGATCGATGATGGCTGGATGATCCTGACCGGGTTTAATCCGGTGAGCCTGATGGGATTGCGTAAACTGGTGCCGGTGCTGCGCAAAGGCACGCCGTACAACAGCCGTATGTTTACGTTGATGCGCCAGCTGGACTGGCTGTCGCTGCTCAACTTTGAAGTGCTGCATTATGGGCGTTATCAGGTTTTACCCTGGTCGCGGCATGGCGGCAAACTGCTGAGCACCCATCTGCCAGCGCTGGGCTGTTTGCAATTGATTGTCGCCCGCAAACGGACTATTCCGCTCACCCTTAATCCGATGAAGTCAGGGAAAGCGAAAACCCAGCTACGGCCGGCAGTCGGCGCCACCCGGCAGTGGCGCAAGGGGCAGAATTAGCTCTCCGGCTGGTAGCCGATGTCGTCCTGAGTGGGATGGGAGGCCGCCGCGCGGGCCAGCTCGTCGCAGCGTTCGTTTTCTGGATGGCCGGCGTGGCCCTTCACCCACTCCCATTTGATCTTATGCTGGCCAAGCGCGGCGTCCAGCCTCTGCCAGAGGTCGACATTCTTTACCGGTTTTTTCTCTGCCGTTTTCCAGCCGCGCTTTTTCCAGTTGTGGATCCACTGGGTGATCCCCTGGCGGACATACTGGCTGTCGGTGCTGAGCACCACCTCGCAATGCTCTTTTAACGCTTCGAGGGCGACGATCGCCGCCATCAGTTCCATGCGGTTATTGGTGGTCAGACGGTAGCCGGCGCTAAAGGTTTTTTCGTGCTGGCGGTAGCGCATGATGGCGCCGTAACCGCCGGGTCCTGGATTTCCCAGGCAAGAGCCGTCGGTGAAAATTTCTACCTGTTTGAGCATCTCTGGTAGACTTCCTGTAATTGAAATCGATTTGTAAACGATAAGTCTGACATAAATGACCGCGATGAGCACTGCAATTACGCGCCAGATTGTTCTCGATACCGAAACCACCGGTATGAACCAGATCGGGGCGCACTACGAAGGACACAAGATCATTGAGATCGGCGCCGTGGAGGTGATTAACCGTCGCCTGACCGGTAACAATTTCCACGTCTATCTCAAGCCCGATCGGCTGGTGGATCCGGAGGCGTTCGGCGTGCACGGGATCGCCGACGAATTCCTGCTGGATAAACCCACCTTTGCCGACGTTGCCGATGAATTTATGGATTACATCCGCGGCGCGGAGCTGGTGATCCATAACGCCTCGTTCGATATCGGTTTTATGGATTATGAGTTCGGTAAGCTGAACCGCGGGATCGGGAAAACCGAGACCTTCTGTAAAATCACCGACAGTCTGGCGCTGGCGCGGAAAATGTTTCCCGGCAAGCGCAACAGTCTGGATGCGCTATGTTCGCGCTACGAAATAGACAACAGCAAGCGTACGCTGCACGGGGCACTGCTCGATGCCCAGATCCTTGCCGATGTCTATCTGATGATGACCGGCGGCCAGACGTCGATGGCGTTCTCTATGGAAGGCGAAAGCCAGCAGCAGGCAGGCGAGATGGGGATTCAGCGCGTCGTTCGCGCCGCCAGTCAGTTACGGGTGGTTTATGCCTCTGATGAAGAGCTGGTGAACCATGAATCCCGCCTCGATCTGGTACAAAAGAAAGGCGGAAGCTGCCTGTGGCGTGCCTGATAACCACTAAAATGGATTAAAAGTAGGCGGTTGGGCGATTTTTGCAGCAAACGATTCAAAACGGTAGAAAAAGCGTTGACGGGGTAGAGGGGAATCCGTAATATTCGCCTCGTTCCCAACGGAACAACAACGCGGAGCGGTAGTTCAGTCGGTTAGAATACCTGCCTGTCACGCAGGGGGTCGCGGGTTCGAGTCCCGTCCGTTCCGCCACTATTCAGAAAGCCTGAATCAGCAATGATTCAGGCTTTCGTCGTTTTCGTCGCCGAATTTCAGCGCGCCTCTTGTTCCTCCTGCATACACTGCATGAATACCCGCATCGCCGGACTGATTGCTTTCCCGGTGTGATGGGCGCAGAGCGCATGGATCGTCAGCGGCGTCTCGCTGAACGGCAGCTCGACCAGCGTCCCGCGTTTGAGTTCCTCCTCTACCGCAAAGCGCGGCAGAAAACTCACCCCCAGATTGCCCGCCACGCACTGCTTGATGCTTTCAATACTCCACAGTTCGATGGTGTTCTCCATGGTAATGCCGCGCTGGCGCAGGGTACTTTCAAAAATCTGCCGGAACACGCACTGGGGTTCGTTGATGATAAAGCTCAATGGGATATGCTGCCGCGGGCGCAGGAAGTCGACCGGCGCCTGATCGACTGACGCGACCAGCGCCAGCGGCTGCGGGCCAAGTTCCATCATGGTGAGCGCATCATCGTTGCCAACCCGGTAAAACACCCCCAGGTCGACTTCGTCAGCGAGCAGCGCATCACGGATGCTGTAGCAATTGAGCGACTGCAGTGACAGGCGGACCTTCGGGGCGCGTTGCTTAAAACGCTGCAGCACCGGCGGCATTTTGTACGCCAGCAGGGTTTCACCAGTGGCGACGCGAAGTTCGCCGCCGGGTTCATCGTCCTGGCGCGCCGCCTGGCGAATCGACGCCATCACTTTGGTCAGATCGTAGACGTGCGGCAGGACATTTTTACCCGCGGCGGTGAGACACATTCGTCGGCCAATTTTCTCAAACAGCGGGATGGCAAGCTCCTGCTCAAGCTGCTGGATATGAAAGGTTACGGTGGACTGGGTGCAGCACAGTTTCTGCGAGGCGCGCAGAAAGGATCCTTCTTCGACAACCGTTTTGAAGGTGATAAAGCGTCGCAGATCCATATTTCCTCTTTATATCGATATTCTCGAATTCAGAATGAAAAAACATTCATTTTTTTAAATTATCAGCTTCGGGTACTGTCTGCCAGTCAAGAGGAGAAAACACGTGACACCTACCCTGATTAGCGCCTTTTTAACTTACACCCTGATCACCGCTCTGACGCCCGGGCCGAATAATATTCTGGCGCTGAGCAGCGTCACCGCGCACGGCTTTCGACGGAGCATGCGGGTTCTGGCCGGCATGAGCCTGGGGTTTGTGATCATCATGCTGATTTGTGCCGGGCTGACGTTCACTCTCGTTACCCTGGATGAGGGGATAACCTCCCTGCTACGCTGGGTCGGCGCGGGGTATATCCTGTGGCTGGCCTGGCATATTGCCCGCAGCGACCCGGCCAGCGGTGGGCAGGAGGAGCGGCCTGTCAGCTTCTGGGCCAGCCTGGGGCTGCAGTTTGTGAATGTAAAAATTATCCTGTACGGCATCACGGCCCTGTCGACCTTTGTTCTGCCGGTGACTCGCGAGCCATTCTGGCTGGTGATGATAAGCCTGTTGCTATCAGTAATAGGCGTTGCCGGCAATCTTTGCTGGGCGCTGGCCGGTCAGCTGTTTCAGCCGGTGTTCGAACGCCATGGAAGAGGGTTAAATCTGCTGCTGGCGCTGCTGTTGGTCTGGTGCGCGGTACGAATGTTTATGGAATGAATTAAGGGAGCGTAACGCTCCCTTGAGGTTATTTATCCTGCGCCAGGGCGGGTTGCCCTTCATTTACCCAGGTCATGAAGATCCGATAACCGATGGCCAGCAGGGTGGCGCCGAGAAACATACCGAGAATGCCGTTAGAGGCCATTCCGCCGAGGGCGCCCAGCAGCACTACCGGCATTGGCGCATCGACTCCGCGCCCCAGCAGCAGTGGTTTGAGGACGTTATCGGCCATACCGGCGACGATCAGCAGGACAGTGTAGAAGATATCCATTCCGGTACTGTGGGTGCCGAGACTCCACATCAGCGCGATGGCCGGGGCCGTCACCAGGATCACCGGCACCTGTGCAATGCCGAGGATCAGGGCAAGTATAAAGAAGATCCCGACGGCGGGGATGCTGGCCATCAGCATGATCACCCCGACCAGCAGCGCCTGGATCAGTGCCACCCCGATGACGCCCTGGGCGACCGCGCGGATGGTGCTGGTGCACAGGCGGGTGAGGGTCACGCCTTTATTTTCATCGGTAATACGGATGGCAATACGCTGGGCGCTGATGGCGCCCGCTGCGCCCCAGGCCATCATAATTCCCGAGACGATAAACGAAATAATAAAGCCAATCAGCCCGCCGCCCATGCTGGCCAAAATACTGAGAAACTGTTTGGCAATGTCGCCGATTTGCGAGCGGTAATTACTGAGCAATCCTGGCAGATCGACGGAAGCTCTCATCCACAGGGCGCTAAGCCGTTCGCCAATGATCGGTAACGCGGCAATGCGCGAGGAGGGCGGGGGAATGGTAAAGCTCTGGCTGCCCATCTTGTCTATCATGGCGCTGGCGCTTTCCGCCAGCGAGGTGATCATCAGCACCGTGGGGATGACGATCAGTAAAATACCTAACAGCACCAGCACCACCGACGCCAGCCCCTGTTTACCGGCGAAAAGCCCGGCAAAATATTGATGTAAAGGATAGAGCGCCACGGCCAGAATCAACGCCCAGAGCATCATATTGACGAAGGGAGAAAAGACGGTAAAACAGAATGAGGCCAGCGCCAGAATAAGACTGAACCGAATAAACATATCGAGAAAGCGGGTGACCAGCCGTTTTTCTATTAACTGAAGATTATTATTATCCATTTACCATTACGCTCATAAAATATGTATACGCCAACGCTCAGCCGGGTTCACCAAAACAAGCTGGCAACAGAAAGGTCATGATTTACAACGCAGAAGTTAATTGAAAATAATCTCCGCCCGTTTGGTTGTGGGCCTTTTAATGAGTGTAGAACAGAAATGAAGGGCGCCCTGTAAATATTCTGTTGGGCGCGGCAAGAGGAAATTCCGCTTTCTTTTCCTGCAGAAGGGGGAAGAAAGCGGAGGGGGATTAATCCAGAGTAAAAGGATCGGCATCGCGCCAGGCGGGGAATTTTTCACGATATTCCTGGAGGGCGCTCAGCGACAGTTCGGCGTCAAGACGAGTGGCCTGATGCGGATCGGCGGTGGCGACAATCTCCCCCTGGGGACTGATAATCCGGCTATCACCGCGGTAATGATGACCGTTGCCGTCGGTGCCGACCCGGTTACAGCCGGCGACGTAGGCCTGGTTCTCAATCGCGCGGGCGACCAGCAGCGACTGCCAGTGCAGCGAGCGCGGCGCCGGCCAGTTCGCCACATACAGCGCCAAATCATAGTCGTTAAGGTTACGCGACCATACCGGAAAGCGCAGGTCGTAACAGACCAGCGGCAGGATCCGCCATCCTTGCCATTCAAAGACCACGCGCTTGTCTCCGGCCTCATAGTGATGGTGTTCATCCGCCATACGAAACAGGTGACGTTTATCATAATGATGGACCGTGCCGTCAGGCTCGACCAGCAGGAAGCGGTTAACGGCCCCGCGCTCAGTTTGCAGCGCCGCGCTGCCAGCGATCAGCGCCTGGGTTTGCGCCGCCCTGGCATGCATCCACGCCACCACCTCGGCCTCGGGTAAAGACTGTTTTGCCGCTTCCATCGCAAAGCCGGTGGTAAACATCTCAGGTAAAACAATGATATCGCGCCCGACAATCCCTTCCAGTTGGCGATCAAAATGGCGCAGGTTAGCAGGGCCGTCCATCCAGACCAGCGGTTGTTGCAACAGCGTAATTTTCAGGCCAGGCACAATGGTCAACTCCATTCTCATGAGGGGGTTAGGTTAACTGTAACACCTTATCAGCCTCGCGGCGGTCCGCGGAATATTTTGTTAAAAAAATGCTACTAACAGGAACGGCGGGGGAAGGAGAGACGAAAAAAAGGCGGGGAAAATTCCCCGCCCGGCGTGTGATGTGGTTGTTGTTTTATTATGCGGCTTCAACGTTGCGAACTTTTTCCGGCAGCTTTACCGGCTGGGTTGCCAGCTCCTCTGGCGCAAAGTCGTCAACGTTAATGCTGCGCAAGCGACTGTGCTCTGCTCGGGTCAAAATGGCGGCTTCATCCTGACTGATTAAGCCTTTCGCCAGGGCATGGGCGGCCAGTTCGTCGAGACGGGTGAACGGCAGATTTTTACCCAACTCTTTGCAGATACGCTGGTGGATAGGATCGGCCGCCATCACTTCCAGCAGCGCCTCTTCCAGCAGGCCGACCGGGTTATGCTCGCTCGGCGTCAGGTACTGACCGCGACCGATGCGGGAGCGGGTGGCGCTGGGCACCTGCAGAATTTTAGCGACTTTATGGTCCAGCTTATCCGACGGCGCATGATGATGACGACCGGTCGGGAAGATGACCAGGCGCATTGCGCCAGCCACCAGACGGTTGGGGAAGTTTTTCAGCAGATCGTCGATGGCCTGCTCGGCCTGATGCAGCGCATCCTGCACCCCCCAGTGAACCAGCGGCAGATCGGCTTCATTGCGTCCTTCATCGTCATAGCGTTTCAGCACCGCCGAGGCCAGGTACAGCTGGCTTAACACATCCCCCAGACGCGCGGAGATACGTTCGCGACGCTTAAGACTGCCCCCCAGCACCGCCATCGAGACGTCTGACAGCAGCGCCAGGTTAGCGCTCAGACGGTTCATTTGCTGATAGTAGCGGCGGGTGACGTCGCGGGTCGGCGCGCTGCTGGTGCGTCCGCCGGTCAGGCCCAACCAGAAACTCCGTACTTTGTTACTGCCGACATGGCCGATATGTTTGAACAGCAGCTTGTCATAGGCGTTCAGGTCGTTGTTCTGCGCGGCAGCCATCTCCTCCAGCACGTACGGATGACAGCGAATCGCACCCTGACCGAAGATCATCATGCTACGGGTCAGAATGTTCGCACCTTCCACGGTGATGGCGATAGGCGCGCCCTGATATGCCCGGGCGAGGAAGTTGCCTTCGCCCAGCATAATGCCTTTCCCGCCGGTAATATCCATTGCGTCGATAATGGAGCGCTGGCCGCGGTGGGTGCAGTGATATTTCACGATCGCGGAGAGCACCGCCGGTTTCTCGCCGAGCATAATGCCGTAGGTAATCAGCGAGGCCGCAGCATCCATCACATAAGCATTACCGGCAATGCGCGCCAGCGCCTCTTCAATGCCTTCCATTTTACCGATCGAGATTTTGAACTGGCGGCGAATATGGGCGTAAGCCCCGGTCGCCATAGCCACCGATTTCAGGCCGCCGGTGGAGTTGGACGGCAGTGTAATACCGCGGCCCACCGACAGACATTCAACCAGCATGCGCCAGCCCTGACCGGCCATCCCCGGCCCACCGATGATGTAATCGATCGGCACGAAGATATCTTTGCCGCGGGTTGGGCCGTTCTGGAACGGGACGTTAAGCGGGAAGTGGCGACGGCCAATTTCCACGCCCGGGGTGGAGGTCGGGATCAGCGCGCAGGTGATGCCCAGCTCTTCTTCCCCGCCCAGCAGACGATCCGGGTCAGAAAGTTTAAAGGCCAGTCCCAGCACGGTGGCGATAGGCGCCAGCGTAATGTAGCGTTTGTTCCATGTCAGGCGCATACCCAGCACCTGCTGGCCCTGCCAGTCGCCCATGCAGACCACGCCGGTATCCGGGATGGCGCCGGCGTCGGAGCCCGCTTCCGGACTGGTGAGTGCGAAGCAGGGGATCTCCAGCCCGCGCGCCAGACGCGGCAGGTAATGGTTTTTCTGCTCTTCAGTACCGTAATGCTGCAGCAGCTCGCCCGGCCCCAGTGAGTTCGGGACGCCGACGGTGATCGCCAGAATGCCGGAAACGCCAGAGAGCTTCTGCAGCACCCGCGACTGGGCATAAGCGGAGAATTCAAGCCCGCCATACTCTTTCTTGATGATCATCGCGAAGAAGCGATGTTCTTTCAGATACGCCCACAGCTCCGGCGGCAGATCGGCCATTTCGTGGGTGATGGCGAAGTCGTTAGCCATCCGGCAGGCTTCTTCCACCGGGCCGTCGAGGAAGGCTTGCTCTTCGGCGGTCAGGCGCGGCTGCGGATAGTTATGCAGCTTATGCCAGTCAGGATTACCGCGAAACAGATCCCCCTCCCACCAGGTGGTCCCGGCGTCGATGGCTTCCTTTTCAGTACGCGACATCGGCGGCATGACCTTGCGGAAGGCGCGAAACGCCGGTGCGGAAATCATGGATTTACGCATAGGCGCAAAGTTAAACGGCAACAGAATGATCGCCAGCGGCAGCAGCAGCCAGATATTCCACAGACCGGCCGCGCCAAGCGCTGCGGTCCAGGCGAGCAAGATCACGCTGCTGAGCAGCAGGCTGACCCGGTGATAGAAGAGCGCACCGAGTAAAACAACGGTTGCAACAATACTCAAAATCATCATAGAGAAATGCTCCCTGTGCTTGTAGGAGGTCTGACCACTTGTGATGTATTGGTTGTAGTGCATGCCTTTTTATTTAGCAATGTGTTTACAAAATAATTACAACCTTGCTCACATTGTTGTATGCAAAAGCGGCACATAAAATCAAAAGGGCGGGGGATAACGCAGCCTGCTGCTTCTCGCTTCGGCGGCTATCCGGTACACTGCCAGGGTTATTCCACTCATACTGAAGGATTATCCTCATGTACCAGGATCTTATTCGTAACGAACTGAACGAAGCCGCGGAAACGCTGGCTAACTTTCTGCAGGACGAAGCCAATATCCATGCTATCCAGCGTGCCGCTGTCCTGCTGGCGGATAGCTTTAAGGCGGGTGGTAAAGTGCTGTCCTGCGGCAACGGCGGTTCCCATTGCGATGCGATGCATTTTGCGGAAGAACTGACCGGACGTTATCGCGAAAACCGCCCGGGATATCCGGCCATTGCGATCTCCGACGTCAGCCATCTCTCCTGCGTGAGCAATGATTTTGGCTATGAGTATGTCTTCTCCCGCTACGTTGAATCCGTCGGCCGCGCGGGCGACGTGCTGCTCGGCATCTCCACCTCCGGCAACTCTGGCAACGTAATCAAGGCCATTGAGGCCGCGCGGGCGCAGGGGATGAAAGTGATCACCCTGACCGGTAAGGACGGCGGTAAAATGGCCGGTAGCGCCGATGTGGAAATTCGCGTGCCGCACTTTGGCTACGCCGACCGCGTTCAGGAGATCCACATCAAAGTGATCCATATCCTGATTATGCTGATCGAAAAAGAGATGGCGAAAGGCTAACAGGCAGGTGAGTGTGTACTGTTGACGGCGGCCTCGCTTCGGCGCCGTCGTGATTTGTGATGGTGAGGTGATCTATGTGCGAACTGCTCGGGATGAGCGCCAATGTGCCAACAGATATCTGTTTTAGCTTTACCGGGCTGGTACAGCGCGGAGGCGGGACGGGGCCGCATAAAGACGGCTGGGGCATCACCTTCTATGAAGGCAAAGGCTGTCGCACATTCAAAGATCCGCAGCCGAGCTTTCAGTCGCCGATCGCGAAACTGGTCCAGGATTACCCCATTAAGTCCTGTTCCGTCGTCGCGCATATCCGCCAGGCCAATCGCGGGATGGTGGCCCTGGAGAATACGCATCCGTTCACCCGCGAGCTGTGGGGGCGTAACTGGACCTACGCGCACAACGGGCAGCTCAAAGGCTATAAATCGCTGAAAACCGGCAATTTCCACCCGGTCGGTGAAACCGACAGTGAAAAGGCCTTCTGCTGGCTGCTGCACCGCTTAACCGAGCGCTACCCGCGTACGCCGGGCAATATGCTGGGAGTATTTAAGTATATCGCCACCCTTGCGGGGGAACTGCGTGAGAAAGGGGTGTTCAACATGCTGCTGTCGGACGGACGCTATGTGATGGCGTTCTGCTCGACCAACCTGCACTGGATCACCCGGCGGGCGCCGTTCGGCGTGGCAAAACTGCTGGACCAGGATGTGGAGATCGACTTTCAACGCGAGACCACACCCAACGATGTGGTCACGGTTATCGCCACGCAGCCGCTGACGGCCAATGAGACCTGGCATAAGATTATGCCAGGCGAGTGGGCGTTATTTTGTCTCGGGGAGCGTATAGTTTGAGGCCAGCTGCGGCTGGACAACCTCGTGGCTGAGCGGCTTGCTCACCACATAGCGGCCGTCGGTCACTGATACGACCGGCGGTTTGTGGGTTTGCTGGAAATAATCATAGCCAGGCTTCAGCTGTTTCCAGAAATCCGCATAGTAGGAGTATTTGTGGCGTTCCATATTGGCGTTGGTCATGCGGAACGGATAGATACTCACCTGCACGCTTGGCTGACCGAAGACTAAGGCGCCGGTCACGAACTGGAAGATCTCATCGATCCCGCTGTCGGTCATGGCGTAGCAGCCGACAGAGACGCAGTCGCCGTGGATCATCAGGTATTTCCCTTCATAACCATGGGCGCGATCGTAGGCGTTCGGGAAGCCGATATTGATCGCTTTATAGAAGCGGCTGTCGGGTTTGAGCTGGCTGCGGGTGACGTTATAGAACCCTTCCGGACTCTTGAAATCGCCCTGGCGCTGTTTCGGGCCCAGGCCTCCGGAGTAGTTGCAGATCCGATAGCTGTCGAGGAGCTGGTAGGTCTCACCCATTTTGACGTAAAGGTCGAGCATGCGCTCTTCTTTAAAGATCTCAATGTAAACCGGTGAACCCATTAATTGCTGCTTATATTCTTTGCTAACCGGCGTCGTCGGGCTGTTGCTGCTGAGCAGCCCGGCAAATGACATGCACGGCAGCAGAAGCATCGCAATAAATAATGCGATTTTGCGCATACTGCTTGTTCCTTGATAAAACAAAATAGCCACATTGCCAGGACGGCAAGAGAGACCCGAAATCAGAGTTTTCTGGATTTAGAGCGCTCACATTAGCATCACGGCATTTTTTCGCAAGGGCGACGTGGCGGCGTTTACAATTCCGCCTCACTTTATACCCCGCCAGCGACGAAAACACAGTGAGAACTTTGCGCAATAGCTCGCATTTTAGAAGCACTTATTGCCTCTCGCGCTACAGCCGACGCTCACGAAATGTTACACTTGCGCCGGTTCATCACCAGAGTAAGAAAGGATGCTTCTCTTCCGTCCTGAGCGCATCTGGCGCCGTTTTGCCCTTTCTTCTCTGCCATTCTGTCAATAAGCTGGCCCCGGCCTGCGTCGGGGTTGAGGTTACGGATACCTGCTAACGATATGATTAAAATCACAAAAGGGCTGGATTTGCCCATAGCTGGCATGCCATTACAGCAGATTTCTCCCGCGCCAGCGGTGAAGCGCGTCGCGCTACTCGGCGAAGAGTACGTCGGCATGCGTCCCGCCATGGCGGTCAAAGAAGGCGATCGGGTCAAAAAAGGTCAGATCCTGTTCGAAGATAAAAAGAATCCCGGCGTCTGCTTTACCGCCCCGGCGAGCGGGGTCGTCAGCGCGATCCACCGCGGTGAACGGCGCGTGTTGCAGTCGGTGGTGATTGATATCGAGGGCAATGACGCGGTGGCGTTTACGCGTTACGCCGCGGACGCGCTGGCTGAACTGCCGCGCGACACCGTGCAGCAGCAGCTGCTGGCGTCGGGCCAGTGGACCGCGCTGCGCACACGGCCATTCAGTAAAACGCCGCTCCCGGGCAGCGTGCCGGCCGCCATCTTTGTCAACGCCATGGATACCAATCCGCTGGCGGCGGAGCCGCAGCCGATTATTCTGGCCGAACGGGCCGCTTTCGACGCTGGCCTTACCGTGCTTACGCGTCTGACCGACGGGAAAGTCCACGTCTGCCAGCCCAGCGGCGGCAAGCTCGGCGGTCATCCTGTCGGCCAGGTCAGTTTTAACCAGTTCAGCGGGCCGCACCCGGCGGGGCTGCCGGGAACGCATATTCATTTCCTCGAGCCGGTGAGCCTGAATAAGCAGGTCTGGCACCTCAATTATCAGGACGCGATCGCCATTGGTAAGCTTTTCCTCGACGGGGAGCTCTACTGCGAACGGGTGATCGCGCTCGGCGGCCCGCAGATGATATCGCCGCGACTGGTCAAGACGACGCTGGGCGCCAGCCTGGACGATCTGCTGGCAGGCGAGTTGCAGGAGGGGGAAAACCGGGTCATTTCCGGCTCGGTGCTCAGCGGCACCCGCGCCCATGGCCCTCACGCCTTCCTCGGGCGCTTCCATCTGCAGGTGAGCGTGGTTAAAGAAGGGCGGGAAAAAGAGCTCTTCGGCTGGGTGATGCCGGGCAAAGAGAAGTTCTCGATTACCCGCACCACGCTGGGCCATTTCTTCAGGCGCAAGCGCTTTCATTTCTCTACCGATACCCACGGCGGCGAGCGGGCGATGGTGCCGATCGGCAACTACGAGCGGGTGATGCCGCTGGATATCCTGCCGACCATACTGCTGCGCGATCTGCTGGCCGGGGATACCGACAGCGCTCAGGCGCTGGGCTGTCTGGAGCTGGATGAAGAAGATCTGGCGCTGTGCACCTACGTCTGCCCCGGTAAGTATGAATATGGCCCTGCGCTGCGCAGCGTATTAACCCGGATTGAGCAGGAAGGATAAGAGATGGGCTTAAAGCATCTGATTGAAAAAATTGAGCCGCATTTCACGCACGGCGGCAAGCTGGAAAAATATTACCCGCTGTATGAAGCGGCGGCGACCATCTTCTACACACCAGGCCAGGTCACCCGCGGCGCAGCGCACGTGCGCGACGCCATCGACCTCAAGCGGTTGATGATCCTCGTGTGGTTTGCCGTCTTTCCGGCGATGTTCTGGGGGATGTATAACGTCGGGCTGCAGACCATACCGGCGCTGCATAAGCTTTACGGCGCCGAACAATTGCAGCAGGCGATCGCCAACAACTGGCACTATAGCGTCGCCCAGTGGTTAGGGGTGAGCTTCAGCGCCGACGCCGGCTGGCTGAGCATGATGACCCTGGGGGCGGTCTTTTTCCTGCCGATCTATATCACCGTCTTTATCGTCGGCGGCTTCTGGGAAGTGCTGTTCGCTATCGTGCGCAAGCATGAAATCAACGAAGGCTTCTTTGTCACCTCGATTCTGTTCGCGCTGATCGTCCCGCCCACGCTGCCGCTGTGGCAGGCGGCGCTGGGGATCTCCTTCGGGGTGGTGATCGCTAAAGAGATTTTCGGCGGTACCGGGCGCAACTTCCTCAACCCGGCGCTGGCGGGGCGCGCGTTCCTGTTCTTTGCCTATCCGGCGCAAATCTCCGGCGACCTGGTGTGGACGGCGGCGGACGGTTTTTCCGGCGCTACGCCGCTCTCCCAGTGGGCCAGCGGTGGCGGTGAAGCGCTGGTTAACGTCGCTACCGGCATCCCGGTGAGCTGGATGGACGCCTTCCTCGGCAATATTCCGGGCTCGATTGGCGAAGTCTCCACGCTAATGATCCTGATCGGCGGCGCGATCATCCTCTTTGGCCGCGTCGCGTCCTGGCGCATCGTCG
Source organism: Klebsiella sp. C239 (assembly GCF_048822715.1). Lineage (NCBI taxonomy): Bacteria > Pseudomonadati > Pseudomonadota > Gammaproteobacteria > Enterobacterales > Enterobacteriaceae > Klebsiella > Klebsiella sp. C239. The sequence goes on from NZ_JBMEZK010000015.1 coordinate 21,000, forward strand.
CCGGGGTGATGATCGGCATGGTCGCCACCGCGACCCTGTTTAACGTTATCGGCTCCGACACCAACCCGATGTTCGCTATGCCATGGTACTGGCATCTGGTACTCGGCGGCTTCGCCTTCGGCATGATGTTTATGGCGACGGACCCGGTATCCGCCTCGTTTACCGATAAAGGAAAATGGAGTTACGGCGTGCTGATCGGCGTGATGTGCGTGCTGATCCGCGTGGTGAACCCGGCTTATCCGGAAGGGATGATGCTGGCGATCCTCTTCGCCAACCTCTTCGCACCGCTGTTCGATTACCTGGTGGTGCAGGCCAATATTAAGCGGAGGAAGTCGCGTGGCTGAGAAGAAAAGTAACGATAGCATCGGCAAAACGCTGCTGGTGGTGCTGGTGCTTTGTCTGGTCTGCTCCATCGTGGTAGCGGGCTCGGCCGTGGGGCTGAAATCCCGCCAGCAGGCGCAGCGGGCGTTGGATAAGCAGCGTAATATCCTGGCGGTGTCCGGCCTGATGCAGCCCGGCATGGATGCTGATGCGGTCGCCGACACCTTCGCGGCGCGCATTTCGCCGCGACTGGTGAATCTGGCGACAGGCGAGCTTCTGGAGAAAGACCCGGCAAAATTCAATCAGGCCCAGGCGCTGAAGGATCCGCAGCAGAGTATGGCGCTGGATGCCAGCCAGGATCCGGCGGGGATTAAACGCCGCAGCAATCTGGCGGAAATCTACCTGGTGCGCGACGCGCAGCAGAAGATTGAGCAGGTGGTGTTGCCCATTTATGGCAATGGCCTGTGGTCGATGATGTACGCCTTCGTGGCGCTGGACGTCGATGGCCGCACGGTGAAAGGCATTACCTACTATGACCAGGGGGAGACCCCGGGGCTGGGCGGCGAAGTGGAGAACCCGAACTGGCGCCAGCAGTTTGTTGGCAAGCAGGTGCTGGATGACAACGGCATGCCGGCGCTGAGAGTGGTCAAAGGCGGCGCGCGCGCTGGTGACCTGCATGCGGTTGATGGCTTATCGGGCGCCACGCTGACGTCAAATGGCGTACAGCACAGCTTTGATTTCTGGATGGGTGAACTGGGCTTTGGTCCGTTCCTGAAAAAGGTGCGTGAAGGAGGGCTGAACAATGGCTGAACAGAGCGAGATGAAAGAGGTGAAGCGCGTGCTGGTGGGGCCGCTCATCGCCAATAACCCCATCGCCCTGCAGGTGCTGGGCGTCTGCTCCGCGCTGGCGGTCACCACTAAACTGGAAACCGCCTTCGTGATGACCATTGCGGTGACCCTGGTGACGGCGTTCTCCAGCATGTTTATCTCGATGATCCGCCACCACATTCCCAACAGCGTGCGCATCATCGTGCAGATGGCGATCATCGCCTCGCTGGTTATCGTGGTGGATCAGCTACTGCGGGCTTTCGCCTATGAGACTTCCAAGCAGCTGTCGGTATTCGTCGGGCTTATCATCACCAACTGCATCGTGATGGGGCGCGCTGAAGCTTACGCCATGAAGTCGCCGCCGCTGGCCAGCTTTATGGACGGTATAGGCAACGGTCTCGGCTACGGCGCGATCCTGATTATCGTCGGCTTCCTGCGCGAGCTTATCGGCAGCGGCAAGCTGTTCGGTATCACGGTGCTGGAGACGGTGCAGAACGGCGGCTGGTATCAGCCGAACGGCCTGTTCCTGCTGGCGCCGAGCGCGTTCTTCATTATCGGTTTACTGATTTGGGCCCTGCGTAGCTGGAAGCCTGAACAGCAGGAAAAGGAGTAATCGATGATGGCTCATTACATTAGCCTGTTTGTCCGCGCGGTGTTTGTTGAGAACATGGCGCTGGCCTTTTTCCTCGGGATGTGTACCTTCCTCGCGGTGTCGAAAAAGGTCTCCACCGCCTTCGGCCTCGGCGTTGCGGTGACGGTGGTGCTGGGTCTTGCCGTACCGATCAACAACCTGGTGTATAACCTGGTGCTGCGCGACGGCGCGCTGGTGGAGGGGGTAGACCTCAGCTTCCTGAACTTCATCACCTTTATCGGGGTGATCGCCGCGCTGGTGCAGATCCTCGAGATGATCCTCGATAAGTACTTCCCGGCGCTATACAACGCGCTGGGGATCTTCCTGCCGCTGATTGCGGTTAACTGCGCGATTTTCGGCGGTGTGTCGTTCATGGTGCAGCGTGATTACAACTTCCCGGAATCCATCGTTTACGGCTTTGGCTCCGGCATCGGCTGGATGCTGGCGATCGTGGCGATGGCGGGGATCCGCGAAAAGATGAAGTACGCCAACGTGCCTGCCGGTTTGCGCGGGTTAGGGATCACCTTTATCACTACCGGGTTGATGGCGCTGGGCTTTATGTCCTTCTCCGGCGTGCAGCTATAAGGGCGAATAAGTATGGAAATTATTCTTGGCGTCGTGATGTTCACGCTGATTGTGCTGGTGCTGTCGGGGCTTATCCTGGCAGCGCGCTCAAAGCTGGTGAACGCGGGCGACGTGGTTATTGAGATCAATAACGAAGCGGATAAGCAGATCCGTACCCCGGCGGGGGATAAGCTGCTGAACACGCTGTCCAGCAACGGGATTTTTGTCTCCTCCGCCTGCGGCGGCGGCGGCTCCTGCGGCCAGTGTCGGGTGACTATCAAAGAGGGTGGCGGCGATATCCTGCCGACCGAGCTTTCGCATATTACCAAACGCGAAGCCAAAGCCGGCTGCCGTCTGGCCTGCCAGGTCGCGGTGAAGCAAAACATGAAGATTGAGCTACCGGAAGAAATCTTCGGCGTCAAAAAATGGGAATGCGAAGTTATCTCCAATGATAACAAAGCTACTTTCATTAAAGAGCTCAAGCTGCGGATCCCCGAGGGGGAGGTGGTGCCGTTCCGCGCCGGGGGCTATATTCAGATCGAATGCCCACCGCATAAAGTGGCCTATGCTGACTTCGATGTCCCGGATGAATACCGCTCGGACTGGGACAAGTTCAACCTGTTCCGCTACGTCTCTGAGGTGAAAGAGCCGACCCTGCGTGCCTACTCGATGGCTAACTATCCGGAAGAGAAGGGCATCATTATGCTCAACGTGCGCATTGCGACGCCGCCGCCGAAGGTGCGGGATGCCCCGCCGGGGATCATGTCGTCCTATATCTGGTCGCTGAAGCCGGGCGATAAGGTGACGATTTCGGGGCCGTTCGGCGAGTTCTTTGCCAAAGAGACCGACGCGGAGATGGTGTTTATCGGCGGCGGCGCCGGGATGGCGCCGATGCGTTCGCATATTTTCGACCAGCTCAAGCGCCTGCACAGCACACGCAAAATCAGCTTCTGGTACGGAGCGCGCTCGCTGCGCGAGATGTTCTACGATGATGAGTTTGAACAGCTGGCGCGGGATAACCCGAACTTTACCTTCCACGTTGCGCTCTCCGATCCGCTGCCGGAAGATAACTGGACGGGGCATACCGGCTTTATCCATAACGTTCTGTACGAGAACTATCTGCGCGATCATCCGGCGCCGGAAGACTGCGAGTTCTACATGTGCGGGCCGCCGGTAATGAATGCCGCGGTGATTAAGATGCTGAAGGATCTGGGCGTCGAGGACGAGAATATTCTGCTCGACGACTTTGGAGGCTGACGATGCTGACGGTGTTTGTCGCAACCTTTGTGATTTTTGCGCTGGTGATCCTCGGGATGTCGCTGGGCTACCTGGTGAAGCGCAAGAGCATTCAGGGCAGCTGCGGCGGGATCTCCTCGCTGGGACTGGAGAAAGTCTGCGACTGTCCTGAGCCTTGCGACGCGCGTAAGAAACGTCTCGCCCGCGAGGCGCAGCGCCACCAGCGGCGCATTTTGTAATCTTTGGCCATTTAGGCCTGATGGCGCTGCGCTTGCCGGACCTGCTGCTTCAGTTTTGTAGGCCGGGTAAGGCGCAGCCGCCACCCGGCATAAAGCGGCTCCGTGCCCGGTGGCGCTGCGCTTGCCGGGTCTGCTGCTTCGGTTTTGTAGGCCGGGTAAGGCGTAGCCGCCACCCGGCAACAACATGCCAGCAACGTGAGGCCGCTTTCGCGGCCTTTTTTAGCCATTGACTCCCTTACTGCCAGCTTTTCGCCTGCGCCGGGGAATCGACCATCACGCCGTCAGCGCCCAGCTCTTTCGCCGTGCGGTAATCTTCCGCACTGTTGATGCCGAAGAAGATAATGTGCGCTTTACCCTGCGAGCGGAAGCAATCCATCGCCTCTTTATCCCAGGTGAGCGTCGCCGGGGAGACCCCTTCCCCAAGGGTGAATTTCTCCACCACCTCTACCTTGCGCTTCAGCTCCAGCCCATACCACTGCTCGCCTTCGCGCTGGCTGGCAGGCTGGCACTGATGGCTGAGCGAAATGCTGGCAAGTCTGGTGCGGGTTTCGCTGCGGGTGACGAAGCGGGGAATAGCCGGCGGCAGCGCGGCGATATAGCGGTCTTCGGTGGAATAGACCCGCACGCGATCGAGGCTGTGCGTAGCTTTTAACACCGCAAGCAGGCGCTCGCCCATCACGGTCGGGTCGGCATCCGGAGATTTAATGTCGATGTAGAAGAACGTGTGCGGCCATTGCTGCAAAACGGCTTGCAGCGTGGGAATGGTGGCCTGCCTGCCGCGCCAGGGGTGGCTGTCATCACCCCATTTCCAGCCGGCATCGACTTTCGCCAGCTCGGCGGCGGTCAAACTGGAAACGTTGCCCTCGCTATTGGTCAATGCGGAAAGATCGCTTGACCGGTAGAGCACCGGCACGCCGTCGTGGCTTAACTGCACCGTGACCCAGATGGCCTCGGCGTTATTCTCCAGCGCCAGCTTAATGGCCGGCAGGGTATTTTCTGGCGCATCGCCGGTGCCGCCGCGATGGGCAATCAGCTGCGGGGCGGCCCAGGCGCCGGCGGAGGCCAGCAGGCAAAGTGCGGTAAGTATTTTCTTCATGATTATATCTTCCAGATTTATCGGTTAACATTATGAAAATAAACATAATTTATTGCAGTTTTATGTTTTAACCGCTTTTCTGGGCGATGAAATAAAAAAAGCATAAAATTCGCAGCGAGTTTTGCTATGCTGTATGGGTATACAGTGTTGAGTCTGACGATGCGTAAAATTATCCATGTCGATATGGACTGTTTCTTTGCGGCGGTGGAGATGCGCGACAACCCGGCGTTGCGCGATATACCTCTCGCGATAGGCGGCAGTCGGGTACAGCGTGGCGTGATTAGTACCGCGAACTATCCTGCGCGTAAGTTTGGCGTGCGTAGCGCCATGCCGACGGCGACGGCGCTCAAGCTGTGCCCGCATCTCACGCTGCTTCCCGGCCGCTTTGATGCCTACAAAGAAGCCTCGAACCATATCCGCGAAATTTTCTCCCGCTATACCTCGCGCATTGAGCCGCTGTCGCTGGATGAAGCCTATCTTGATGTCAGCGACAGCGTGCATTGTCACGGGTCGGCCACCCTGATCGCCCAGGAGATCCGCGAAACCATCGAACGGGAGCTGCGCCTCACCGCCTCGGCGGGGGTAGCGCCGGTAAAGTTTCTTGCCAAAATCGCCTCCGACATGAATAAACCCAACGGCCAGTTCGTTATCGCTCCCCATGAGGTGGCTGAGTTTGTACGGGCGCTGCCGCTGGCGAAAATACCCGGCGTCGGGAAGGTATCGGCGGCGAAGCTGGAAAATATGGGCCTGCGTACCTGCGGCGATGTGCAGAACAGCGATCTGGCCATGCTGCTTAAGCGCTTCGGTAAATTCGGCCGTATTTTGTGGGAGCGCAGCCACGGGATTGATGAGCGGGAAATCCATAACGACCGGCAGCGCAAGTCGGTGGGAGTGGAGCGGACGTTAGCGGAAGATATCCATGAATGGTCAGAGTGCGAAGCGATTATCGAAAATCTCTATCCCGAACTGGAGCGCCGGCTGGCGAAGGTCAAACCGGACCTGCTGATCGCCCGTCAGGGTATTAAACTGAAATTCAATGACTTCCAGCTGACCACCCAGGAGCACGTCTGGCCGCAGCTGAACAAAGCGGATCTGATTGCCACCGCGCGCAAGGCCTGGGATGAGCGCCGCGGCGGACGTGGCGTGCGCCTGGTTGGGCTCCACGTGACGCTCCTCGATCCGCAGCTGGAAAGGCAGCTTTTATTAGGGATTTAACCATGCACATTCGTCCTTACCGCGACAACGATTTACCACTGCTCTGTCGGATATTCCTGCGCGCGGTGCGGGAAACGGCCTGCCGGAACTATACTCCGGCGCAGATTGCGGCCTGGGCGCAGGTGGATGAGACACGCTGGCGGCAAAAGCTGGCTGATGCAAACGGGCTGGTGGCGGAGATAGAGAGTCAACCGGTTGGCTTTATCACCGCCATTGGGACGCATATCGATTTGCTCTTTGTCTCGCCGGATCACGGCCGGCAGGGTATCGGCGGCGCGCTTATCGAGGCGCTCTGCGCTCAGTATCCTGCGCAAATCCTGACGGTGGACGCCAGCATTACCGCGAGACCCTGTTTTACGGCCCATGGCTTTAAGGTGGTGGCTGAGCAGCGGGTGGCGGCGCGCGGGGAGTGGTTTATTAACTACCGGATGGAAAGCGCGGGACGCTAAGGTGAGGGGGAGAAACCGGCGGCGGGCTGCCGCCGGTGGTGGTGCTTATTTAGCCGGAATGGCTTTCAGCAGCTCGGTCAGCAGCGTCCAGTACTGGCCGACGCTCTCGATATGGACCTGCTCATCCGGGGAGTGCGGACCGGTAATGGTTGGCCCGATGGAGACCATGTCCATCTCCGGATACGGTTTTTTGAACAGGCCGCATTCCAGGCCGGCGTGGATGATCTGGATGTTCGGCGTCTTGTTGAACAGACGCTGGTAAGTCTCGCGCACCAGGTGCATCACCGGCGAGTTGGCGTCCGGCTGCCAGCCAGGGTAAGCGCCTTTGGCTTCGGTTTTCGCCCCCGCCAGTTTACCCAGAGATTCCAGCATGCTGACCACATAGTCTTTGCCGCTGTCGATCAGCGAGCGGATCAGGCAGTGGATCTGCACGTTGTCATCGGTCATGGTGACGACGCCGACGTTCAGCGAGGTTTCTACTACGCCTTTCGCCACGTCAGAGTTGCGGATAACCCCGTTCGGCGTGGCGTTCAGCAGGCGGATGAAACCGTCGCGGGAGGCCTGAGTCAGCGCCGCTTTGTCGTTCTCTACCGCTTCCAGGAGCACCGCCAGGTTCTTCTCTTTGGCCGCCAGCTCGTTTTGCAGCAGCGCCTGGTAAGTATTCACCAGCGCTTTCAGCGCATCGGCTTTATCCGCGGCGACGGCGACAGTAGCGTACGCTTCACGCGGGATGGCGTTGCGCAACGTACCGCCGTTGAAATCGACCAGACGCAGATCCAGCTCATCGGCATGACCGGCAAGGAAGCGCGACAGCAGCTTGTTGGCGTTACCCAGACCGAGATGGATGTCACCGCCGGAGTGGCCGCCCTTTAGCCCTTTTAAAGTCACTTTAAAGCTCTGGAAACCGGCCGGAATCGCTTCGCGGGTCAGCGCCAGGTTAGAGGTGAAATCGATCCCGCCGGCGCAACCCATATAGATTTCGCCTTCTTCTTCGGAGTCGGTGTTGATCAGGATATCGGCCTGCAGCCAGTTGGCCTGCAGACCGAAGGCACCGTCCATACCGGCTTCTTCGGTCATGGTCAGCAGCACTTCCAGCGGGCCGTGAGCGACGCTGTCGTCGGCCAGTACCGCCAGTGCGGACGCCATCCCGATACCGTTGTCCGCGCCCAGCGTGGTGCCGCGCGCTTTCACCCATTCGCCGTCAATGTACGGCTGGATCGGATCTTTGGCGAAGTCGTGGACGGTGTCGTTATTTTTCTGCGGCACCATATCGAGGTGCGCCTGCAGCGCTACCGGCTTACGGTTTTCCATACCGGCAGTCGCGCCTTTACGAATCAGAATGTTGCCAACCTGGTCGCGTTCCGCGTGTAAGCCTTTTTCTTTTGCCCAACCCATAATGTGCTCGGCGAGCTGTTCTTCGTGATAGGACGGGTGCGGGATGGAGCAAATCTTGGCGAAAATATCCCAAAGCGGCTGCGGGGATAGTTGAGACAGTTCAGACACGGTAAGTCTCCTTACAGACTCCTGCATACAGCGGTTGCAGGACGAGGGTTAGCGTTAAAATACACAACAAGCCCGGGCTTGCGCGATGGGGGTGAGAATACCACTTTCCACCGCCGCAGGTAGTGTAAACAACGCAAAAAGCGTTGCGCAAACCGCTTAACACTGGTTTTTAGTGCGTCAGATCTCTATAATCTCGCGCAACCATTTTCCCCCTCGAACATTATTTAAGCCGTATTACACAGGCTGGGACACTTCACATGAGCGAAAAATACGTCGTCACCTGGGACATGTTGCAGATTCACGCCCGCAAACTGGCCAGCCGTCTGCTGCCGGTTGAGCAATGGAAAGGCATTATTGCCGTTAGCCGCGGTGGACTGGTACCGGGAGCCTTACTGGCGCGTGAACTGGGCATTCGTCATGTTGATACCGTATGCATCTCCAGCTACGACCATGATAACCAGCGCGAGCTGAAAGTACTGAAACGTGCGGAAGGCGATGGCGAAGGCTTTATCGTTATCGACGATCTGGTGGATACCGGCGGGACCGCCGTGGCGATCCGCGAAATGTATCCCAAAGCGCACTTCGTCACCATTTTCGCCAAACCGGCAGGCCGTCCGCTGGTGGATGATTACGTGGTTGATATTCCGCAGGATACCTGGATTGAACAGCCGTGGGATATGGGCGTGGTGTTTGTACCGCCTATCGCAGGTCGTTAATTCTTCAGGACAGTGCTATTTACCACGCCCGGCTTGCCGGGCGTGGTTTTTTTTATCCTATAGCAGGTTACAATATCCGGAGTGGCACTACGACGGAGACTGCACATGTCACAGGCTAACCTCAGCGAAACGCTGTTTAAACCTCGCTTCAAACATCCCGAAACCTCTACGCTGGTGCGCCGGTTTTCTGCTGGAAAACCCCAGGCGATGCAGTCAGCGCTGAGCGGCAATCACGTCGAACACTGGTACCGTCTGATCAATCGCTTAATGTGGATCTGGCGCGGCGTAACCCCGCAAGAGATCCTTGATGTGCAAGCGCGCATTGTGATGAGCGAGGCCGAACGAACGGATCCCGAGCTGTTCGATACCGTCATCGGCTATCGCGGCGGCAACTGGATCTTTGAGTGGGCGAAAGAGGCGATGCAGTGGCAGCAAAAGGCCGGGCAGGAAGCCGATCCTTTGCTGAGCGGCCGCCACTGGCTGCATGCTTCGAACCTGTACAGCATTGCCGCTTATCCGCATATTAAAGGCGATGAGCTGGCGGAACAGGCGCAGGCTTTAGCCAACCGGGCGTATGAAGAGGCCGCCCAGCGGCTGCCTGGCGCCCTGCGCGAGCTGGAGTTCACCATCCCTGGCGGTTCGCCGATCACTGGCTTTTTGCATATGCCGAAAGGCGAGGGGCCGTTTCCGACGGTGCTGATGTGTGGGGGGCTGGACTCGCTGCAGACGGATTATTACAACCTGTATGAGAACTACTTCTCACCGCTCGGCATTGCCATGCTGACCATTGATATGCCCTCCATTGGCTTCTCGTCAAAATGGACGCTGAATCAGGACACCAGCCTGCTGCATCAGCACGCGCTGCGCCATCTGGAAAATGTGCCATGGATCGACCATACCCGGGTCGCCGCCTTCGGCTTCCGTTTTGGCGCCAATATCGCGGTGCGTCTCGGTTACCTGGAGCCGCAGCGGCTGAAGGCCGTAGCCTGTCTGGGGCCGGTGGTCCACGGTCTGCTGGTGGATCCTCTGCATCAGGGGCGCGTGCCGGAAATGTACCTCGACGTGCTGGCCTCGCGGCTGGGCATGCATGACGCGTCCGATGAAGCGCTGCGCGTGGAGCTCAACCGCTACTCGTTAAAAACCCAGGGACTGCTGGGACGCCGTTGCCCGACGCCGATGCTCTCCGGCTTCTGGAAGGACGATCCGTTCAGCCCCGAAGAGGAGTCGCGGTTAATCACCTCGTCATCTGCCGATGGCAAACTGCTGGAGATCCCGTTTAACCCGGTGTATCGCAATTTTGATCACGCATTGCGACAGATCGCCCGCTGGATCAACCATAGATTTGGTTAATTTATTGCTAAATTCTATTGGTTTGGTAAAACAGTTGCATCACTAAAGGAGATCGCAATGACGTTACCGAGTGGACACCTGAAAAGTAAGTTGATCAAGAAATTCACGGCGCTAGGGCCTTACATTCGCGAAGAGCAGTGCCATGACAACCGTTTCTTTTTCGATTGCCTGGCAGTTTGCGTCAACGTTAAGCCCGCACCGGAGAAGCGTGAATTCTGGGGCTGGTGGATGGAAATGGAAGCACAAGAGTCACGTTTCACCTATAGCTACCAGTTTGGCCTGTTCAATAAAGAAGGGGCATGGCAGGCGGTCGACATTGACGACCCGGAAGTGAGCGACAGACTGGAAAAAACGCTGCGCGAGTTTCACGAGCGCGCCGCAGCGCTGCTGACCACCTTTAATCTGAAGCTGGAACCGGCCGACGATTTCAGCGAGCCGGTTCGCCTGCGCGCCTGATTGATCTACAGATACGATTTCTCCACGCCCGTGCGGCGTGGAGGAGCGTGACGAAGACTTTGCCGCCCCACCCGCACTCTCCACCCCGCCACCTGACTCACACTGCCTGCGGCTGCAGTTTGCCGGCCATCGCCTGCTGAATAATCGGGATCGGCGTCAGTAAGTGCTCGCGCATCAGCGCGCTGGCCTGCTCGGCGTCGCGCGCCAGAATAGCGTCCACCAGGGTCTGATGCTGGACATGCTTATCTTCCAGCATCTCCACCGACAGGACGGTGGTGCGCAGCCAGATAAAACGGTAGCGGGCTGCCAGATCGAAGAGCCGCTCGCGCATTTGCAGCAGATACTGCGAACCGCAGCCGGCTACGATGGCGGTGTGAAACGCCTGGTGGCGCTGGTCCCACTCATCGAGTAAGCGCTCACTTGCCTCGCACGACTCCAGCTTGTTGAGCAGATGGGCGCGGGCCAGCAGCTCCGCCTCCCACTCATCGCCGCCGCGCTCGATGGCGAGGCGCACCAGCATGGCTTCCATGTTGGCGCGCGCGTCGAAGATATCGAGAAGCTCCTGTTCCGACATGGGCGCCACCCGATAGCCTTTCTGATTGACCACCGTCACCAGCCGCTCGGCCACCAGCTGCGAAAGCGCCTCGCGCAGCGGACCGACCCCCAGGGCATAGCGCGAGGTCAACAGGCTCATCCGTAGCTTCTCATCGGGTTGGTAGACCCCGCGGATGATGTCGTTTTTTAACCAACGGTACCCGTCAATGGCCGTCGCCTGGGAAATGGCGGTCATGATCTTACTCCTGAATACTCTTCCCGGCGGGGGCCGGGAACAGGGTTAACGCGTATTTTGCAGCGGCAGTTTTTGCCACAATACCAGCTTTTTCCAGCGCGACATAATCGGTACCGTACAAATAATTCCCAATGCTAACAGGCCGGTAGAGATCACCTCCAGCTGCTGCGCCGGACGGAACAGCATCACCACCAGCACGAAGGTGATAAAGGCGATCACCAGCCAGGTCAGGTACGGATAGAGCCACATTCTGAGACGGATCTCGCCGCCTTGCGCCTGAAGGATTTTACGCATCCGCAGTTGCGAAACGGCGATCACCAGATAGACCAGCAGGGCGATGGCGCCGGAGCTGTCGATGAGGAATTTAAACACCTTGGCAGGCGCGTAGTAGTTCACCACCACGGTGAGGAACGCCGCGCCGGTGGAGAGGAGCACCGCCACGTACGGCGTTTTGCTGCGGTTGGTCCGCCCCATGAAGGCCGGCGCATCGCCGCGGCGGCTCAGGGAGTAGAGCATCCGCGAGGCGGTATACAGCGCCGAGTTCAGACAGCTGGTGACCGACAGGAGGATCACGCCGTCCATAATCAGCTTGGCATAGGGAATATGCAGCAGCTCGAGCACCGAGCGGTAGGAGCCGATGCTCTTCAGCCCCGGCATATTCCATGGGATGAGGGCGACGACGATAAAGATCGAGCACAGATAAAAAATAGAGATACGCCAGATCACCGAGTTGGTGGCGCGCACGATATGTTTATCCGGGGTATCCGATTCGGCGGCGGCAATAGTGACAATCTCCGCGCCCATAAACGAGAACATGGTGATCAGCATCGCGCTCAGCACCGCGCCGAAGCCGTTGGGCATAAAGCCGCCGTGATCCCACAGGCGCGAAATGCCGCTCACTTCGGCATACGGATAAAAGCCGGTAATGGCGACCGCGCCCAGTATGATAAACGCCAGAATAGCGACCACTTTGCACAGCGCCAGCCAGAACTCGAATTCGCCGTAGTTTTTGACGCTCAGCAGGTTACTGCCGGTGAGGGCGAGGGTGATGACCAGAGAGAACAACCACACCGGGACGCCCGGCACCCATGAATGCAAAATAATCGCCGCGATATTGGCTTCCAGCGGAATAACCAATACCCAAAACCACCAGTACAGCCAGCCGATGGTATACCCCGCCCAGCGGCCGATGGCTTTATCGGCGTAGGTGGAAAAGGAGCCGGTATCCGGCGTGGCGACCGCCATTTCGGCCAGCATACGCATAATCATCACCACCAGTAGTCCGGCAAACAGATAGGCCAGCAGCACCGCCGGGCCCGCCTCGGCAATGGCGACGCTGGATCCGACAAATAAACTCGCGCCGATCACCCCGGCGATAGATAACATCGTGACGTGGCGCGACTTCAGCCCCGCCCCTAAATCCTGTGATTGCGACAGTTGCCCCATCATTTACCCTCTCGAAGTGTGTCACCTGGGAGAGCGCCCCGACATTCCCGCGCCGGGGCACGCGTATTATTGTTGTTTTGCAGGTCTCGTCTTTATTCCCTTACTAACGTACTTCGTGTCCGCATGTCTGGTGTGCTATGCCTGTTTCGCCTCGGTAAAGCAGTCGGCGATGATCTTCAGCCCCTGCTTGATCTGCGCCTCTTCGATGGTCAGCGGCACCAGGATGCGCAGCACGTTGTAGTACGGTCCGCAGGAGAGCAGAATCAGACCTTTGTCGCGCGCCCGGGCGACAATATCCGCCGTCAGCCTGGCGTTCGGCCTGCTGTGGTCGCCCTCTTCAAACAGCTCAATGGCGATCATCGCTCCCAGACCGCGCACGTCGCCGATCTCCGGATGATCTTCTGCGATCGCCAGCAGGCCCTGGCGCAGGGTATCGCCGAGCTGGTTGGCTTTTTCCAGCAGATTCTCCTGCTCGAAAATCTGCAATACCGCCAGGGCGGCGGCGCAGGCGATGGGGTTGCCGGCGTAGGTGCCGCCCAGTCCGCCCGGGGCGATGGCGTCCATCACCTCCGCGCGGCCGGTGACGCCCGCCAGCGGGAAACCGCCGGCGATGGATTTGGCGAAGGTGGTGATATCCGCCGCGACGCCCATCTGCTCCATGGCGAACAGGGTACCGGTGCGGCCCGCGCCGCTCTGTACTTCATCGGCGATGAGCATAATGCCGTGCTCGTCGCACAGGGCGCGCAGGCGCTGCATAAAGGCCGGGGAGGCGGCATAGAATCCGCCTTCACCCTGCACCGGCTCGATAATGATGGCGGCGATATCTTCCGGCGCGGCATCGTTTTTGAAGATACGATGGATGCTGGCGATCGCCTCTTCATCGCTGACGCCGTGCAGCGCGCACGGATAGAGGGCGCGATAGACGTGACCCGGCATTAATCCCATACCGGCGGAGTATGGATTCACTTTACCGGTCAGCGACAGGGTGTAGTGAGTGCGGCCGTGATAGGCGCCGGTGAAGGCGATCGCGCCGCTGCGCCCGGTTGCCGCGCGGGCGATCTTCACTGCGTTCTCCACCGCTTCCGACCCGGTGGTCACCAGCAGGGTTTTCTTGGCGAAATCACCAGGCACCTTCTGGTTCATCTTTTCGCACAGCGCCAGGTAGGGCTCGTAGGCCAGCACCTGGAAGCAGGTATGGGACAGCTTTTTCAGCTGGTCCTCCACGGCGGCGACAATCTGCGGATGCAGGTGGCCGGTATTGAGCACCGCGATACCGCCGGCAAAATCGAGATATTCCCGCCCTTCGACGTCCCACACCCGGCAGTTCTCCGCGCGCTCGGCGAAGACAGGATGGATCTGGCCGACGCCGCGCGGGACCGCGTCGTTGCGACGCGCCATCATTGCTTTATTGCTGTTCATCCGTCACTCCTGTTAAAGGCCAATACACATGTATTTGATTTCTAAGTAGTCTTCTATGCCGTACTTCGACCCTTCGCGGCCGAGGCCGGAGGCCTTAACGCCGCCGAACGGGGCGACTTCGGTGGAGATAATTCCGGTATTGATGCCGATGATGCCGTACTCCAGCGCTTCGCCGACGCGGAACACACGGCTCAGATCGCGGGCGTAGAAATAGGCGGCGAGACCGAACTCGGTATCGTTGGCCTGGGCAATGACGTCGGCTTCATCTTTAAAGCGGAACAGCGGGGCCAGCGGGCCGAAGGTCTCCTCTTTCGCCACTTTGGCGCTGTCGGGCACGTTGACCAGGATGGTGGGCTGGAAGAAGTTGCCGCCCAGGGCGTGCGGTTTGCCGCCGGTGACCACCTTTGCGCCTTTGGCGATGGCGTCGGCAATGTGTTCTTCAACTTTGGCGACGGCTTTCTCGTCGATCAGCGGGCCGGTCGTGACGCCCTCCTGCAGGCCGTCGCCGATGCGCAGTTTTTCCACCGCCTGCTGCAGCTTCTCGGCGAAACGGTCATACACCCCGTCCTGGACGTACAGGCGGTTGGCGCAGACGCAGGTTTGCCCGGCGTTGCGGAACTTCGACGCCAGCGCCCCCTCGACGGCTTTATCGAGATCGGCATCGTCGAAGACGATAAACGGCGCGTTGCCGCCCAGCTCCAGGGAGACTTTTTTGATGTCTTTCGCGCACTGCTCCATCAGCTGGCGGCCAATCTCGGTCGAGCCGGTAAAGGAGAGCTTGCGTACCAGCGGGTTGCTGGTCAGTTCGCCGCCGACCGCGCCGGCTGAGCCGGTGACGACGTTGAACACCCCGGCGGGGATCCCGGCGCGATTCGCCAGTTCGGCCAGCGCCAGCGCGGAAAACGGCGTCTGGCTGGCCGGTTTCAGGACCATGGTGCAGCCCGCGGCCAGCGCCGGGCCCGCTTTGCGGGTGATCATCGCCGCCGGGAAGTTCCACGGGGTGATGGCGGCGGTGACGCCGATGGGCTGCTTAATCACCAGCAGGCGCTTGTCGGCCTGGTGGCCCGGAATGGTGTCGCCGTAAATGCGTTTACCTTCTTCGGCGAACCATTCAATAAAGGAGGCGGCGTAACTGATTTCGCCTTTGGCTTCCGCCAGCGGTTTCCCCTGCTCGAGGGTCATCAGACGGGCGAGATCGTCCTGGTTCTCCAGCATGAGATCGAACCAGCGGCGCAGAATATTCGCCCGCTCTTTGGCGGTGAGGGCGCGCCAGGCGGGAAGGGCGCGGTTAGCGGCTTCGATCGCTTGTCGGGTTTCGTCAGCGCCCATTTTCGGCACGCTGCCGAGCTGCTCGCCGTTGGCCGGGTTGGTCACCGCAATCACGTCGCCGTTGGGCGCATCGCGCCACTGACCATCAATCAGCGCCTGCTGGCGAAACAGAGTCATATCGTTGAGTTGCATAATCGCTTCCTGTCTTCAGGGGGTTAACGGGTAAAAGCGGCGTGTAGTGTCTCCACGCTACGTGCCGCACGCAGCGTGCGTCCGGGATTGCTCTGGCTGGCCAGCAGGGTCTGCACCTTGCTGACGATATGCGCGCCGATCGGGATAGCCGACGTCGCCGCGGGTGACGGCGCGTTACAGGTGTGAATGGAACGCGCGGTGGTGACGAAGAGAAAATCGTCGATCAGTTTGCCCTGCGGCGATACCGCCTGCGCCCGCACGCCGGCCGGCCACGGGCGCAAATCGCGCAATGTCAGGCTCGGGCAGTATTTCTGCACCAGCCGCAGATAGCCGCTTCGGCACAGCGAATTTTTCATTTCGCCCAGCCCGGAGCGCAGGTTGTTTTGCAGTACCCGGCGAATGCCGGGCGAGGTGAGGATCTCCAGGGTATCGGCCAGCGAAATATCGCGCTTGCGATAGCCTTCGCGCTTCAGGGCCAGCACGGCGTTGGGGCCGACGGTGACGCTGCCGTCGATCATGCGGGTCAGGTGGACGCCGAGGAACGGCATCGCCGGATCGGGGATCGGATAGATCAGATGGTTGACGATCTGATTGTGCTGCGGAGCGAGCTGGAAATACTCCCCGCGGAACGGGCAGATGATAAACCCGGGATCGACGCCGAGCATTTTCACCAGTCGATCGGCCATCAGCCCGGAACAGGTAATCAGCGTCGAGGCTTCATACTCGCCGCCCTGGCGGGTGTGGACGACCACGCCGCTGGCGTGTTCTTTCAGGGCGCTGACTTCGGCGTTGTAGACGATGGCGCCGCCTTTCGATTCGAAGTTCTTCGCCATCGCCGCCGCCACGTCGCGATAGCTGACGATGCCGCTGGAAGGGACGAAGATCCCGCCGAGTCCGCTGATGTTCGGTTCGCGCTCGCGCAGCTCCCCGGCGCTCAGCCATTCCCGCTGCAGGCCGTTGGCGGCGGTGCGATCCCACAGGGCGCGCATCCGCTCCATCTCCAGCGGCGAGGTGGCGACCAGCATCTTGCCGCAGACGTCGTAGCGGATGCCGTTCTGCTCGCAAAAGGCTTTGGTGGCGCGGTTGCCGGCGAGGCAAAACTGCGCCTTGAGGCTGCCGGGCGTGTAGTACACCCCGGCGTGGATCACGCCGCTGTTATGGCCGGTCTGATGGCAGGCCGGGCCGGCCTCTTTTTCCAGCAGCGCAATGCGGGCGTCCGGGTAAATCTCAATTAACTGCATGGCGGTCGACATGCCGATGATGCCGCCGCCGATAATCACGAAATCATACATCCGCTCAATTCCTTCGCCTGAAAACCCTTATTGATGAGTCTGGTAATGATTCGTGGAATACGCAAAGTAGCCGCGCTGGCGCATCAGCTCGCGGCGCAGGTCCGGGTGCGGCGTAAAGCGGTCGCGGCCGTGCAGCCAGAACAGGTTGTTTATCAACAGAAATTTGCCTACCGGAACCGGTACAGAAAGAATGTTTTTGCTGGTCTCCAGCGCGTCGGAGAGGCGGCTCAGCCAGGTGCCTTCTTCGAAATCTTTCGGCTGGACGAACTGGTCGATATAGCGCATCACCGGGCGACCCAACTGGTCGACGTCGAATACCGGGTGGAAGACATCTTTGCTGACGTTTTTGCTCGGCGGCGCGGCCCAGCGCATCGGGCGGCGGGCGAGCGGGTCGCGGAAGAATTCGTCGAGGTGCTCCCAGTCGTCGAGATGCAGCAGCAGGGAATTGCCGCCCTGCATGTTCTGCTCGTCGATCTTCATCATCAGCACATAGTCGGTTTGCTCTTCGACGTAGGTGCCGTCGTTGTGCAGCTCCATCACCCGGTGCGGCTGGCGCAGATAGCTGTCGGAGTTATCGACGTTTTTCACCACGAAACGGGCGTAATACTGGCCGCTCATGGCGTCGAAATTGGAACGGCCAATCAGGTGCGCCACGGCGGTGGCCAGCTTGACCATCTCCTCGGCCTGGCTAACGTTATCGATCCCTTCGCCGTTGATCAGCAGCGCGCCTTCCGCGCGGTCGAGCAGCGTTTTGATCAGCAGCGGCTGCAGCTGGTTGCCGCACAGATCGTCGAGGATCTTGCCCACCTGGAAGCGTAAGAAAGATTTGTACTCCAGCGCCTGCACCGGCCACTGCGCGACCTGCTGCAGAAACTGGGCGGTGGTGTCGGCGGAAAAGGTGAGCTCCAGCAGGCGCGGCGACTGGGCGGAAGGGGCGACGGTAAAGCCAGGGAAGTGTTGAGCTAACGGCGCGGATGTCGGTTTTACTGCGGTCAGGGCGTTCATCAGGATCGTTCCTCGCAATGGAATGGAAGGTCAGGGTGATGTTCATTTCGTAGCCATAAATTAAAAATATCTACATTTTTATAAAATGCGTACGGAATGGCCTTTTTGTTTCTATTTTGTGATCTACCAACAATTATTTAACAATGCGAGGGAGATAAGGCGGTGGTTAACGTTGTGGAACAAAGCGGGTGGCGGAAAAGGCAAAATGCCGGGGGAGGGTGAAGGTAAATCATAACGCCGATCACAGTTTTTAATCTGTGCAATACCCTTACCAGATGAAGGTGTTAACATTCAGCCGGTAAATACCTTTCAATGCTCACCGAGGCTTCGATGCTGGAGAATGTCATTATCAGATAATCAGCTTCCCGACCTGCCCAGGCCGGACTGATTATCGCTGCGCTTAAACCTTACGCACACACCTGCGGGTGTAGGCATGTTTTCGCACATGATAATGAACAGGTTTCAGTATGAATTTATCCCGTCAGGAACAACGGACCTTACACGTACTCGCCAAAGGTGGCCGTATTGCGCACGTCCGCGATACCTCCGGCCGCATTACCGCCGTCGAATGCTACACCCGGGAAGGGCTGTTGCTGAGCGACTGCACCCTCGCGGTCTTCAAAAAGCTCAAAACCAAGAAGCTGATTAAGTCGGTGAATGGCCAGCCGTACCGGATCAACACCACCGGTTTGACCAACGTTCGCGCGCAGGCGGACAACCGCTGATACAGCGACCCGGGCAGGGTCGCTGCCCGGGCGTATGGCTCTCAAGGAGAAAAAACCATGATCGATATCCCTCGCATTTTTACTATCAGTGAAAGCGAACACCGTATTCATAACCCTTTTACCCCGGAAAAGTACGCCATGCTGGGGCGGGCGCTGCGAATGGCGCCGGGCGCTTCCATTCTTGACCTCGGCAGCGGCTCCGGAGAGATGCTCTGTAGCTGGGCGCGCGATCATCAGATCGTCGGCACCGGGGTGGACATGAGCCTGCTGTTCAGCCAGCAGGCGGCCGCCCGGGCAGAGGCGCTTGGGGTGAGCGACCGGGTGACCTTTGTGCACCAGGATGCCAGCGGGTATGTCGCCAGTCGGCCGTGCGATATTGCCGCCTGCGTGGGGGCAACGTGGATCGGCGGCGGCGTGGCAGGCACGATTGCGCTGCTGAAGCAGAGCCTTAACCCAGGCGGTATGCTGCTGATCGGCGAGCCATGGTGGCGCAAACGCCCCGCCACGGCGGAAGAGGCGGTTGCCTGCGGCGCGCACTCTCCCGACGACTTCCTGACGCTGCCGGCGCTGGTCGCCCACTTCGGCGAACTGGGCTATGACGTAGTGGAGATGGTGCTGGCGGACCAGGAGGGCTGGGATCGTTATGAAGCGGCGAAATGGCTGACGATGCGCCGCTGGCTGGAGGCCAATCCGCACGATGACTTCGCGCCGGAGGTTCGCCAGCAGTTGACCACCGCGCCGCTGCACCATGTCACCTGGACCCGGGAATATCTCGGCTGGGGCGTGTTTGTCCTGATGGCGCGTTAACCAGCGTGTCGGTAGCGTCGGGAGGCGCGACCGACCATCTTCAGACCTTCAGCTCGTCGTAGCTGACCATGACGTGTTGGCGAAAGGCGGGCCGTGCGGTTAGCCGTGCATAATAGGCCGCAAGATGGGGGAGGGGACGACGGGGGATATCGATTGCAAAGTAGCGGTACAGCACATGACCAAACTGGATGTCGGCCAGGGTGAGCGTATCGCCCGCCAGATAGCGACTGCCGGCGAGACGTTCCTCGGCAATCGTCAGCTTTTGCTCCAGGGCCGTCACCGCCGCGGCGATGGCCTGCGGATCCCGCTCGGCGGCGGGCGTGCGCACCACGCGCCAGAACACCGGCGCCGTAAAGCCGAGGGCAATATTCTGCTTTGACCACTCGGCCCAGCGATCAATCTCAGTACGAGCCAGCAGGTCGCCCGGCCAGAAGGCGTCGTCGGCGTAGCGACTGGCTAAATAGCGAAGGATCGCGCCGGTTTCCCACAGCGGCGGATTATCGCCATCCTGCAGCACTGGCACCGTACGATTGGGATTGAGCTGATAAAACGCCTCGCTGTCGGTACCGCCATAGCGATGGCCCACGTCGAAGCGGAGATAGTCCAGCCCAAGCTCGCCAACACACCACATCAGCGCCTGCACGTTAGAGGAAGTTTTTCGGCCCCAGATAGTCAGCATCGGGATCTCCTGTGAACAGGGAAAGAAGGAGCATAGCAGGTAGGGTTGAAAACGGGAGGGATCATAAAAGAAATAAGCCACCTCGCCGCGCAGGGGGCGGATGCGCTGGTCAGATGTTCAAACCAGGAGCGTCGCTGAGCCAGCTATTCAGCGCACAGAATGAGAGGAAGAAACAGAGGGCAACAGTTTGCCCTCTGTTTACTTAAGTGGTCTTGTACTAAGGTGTGGCGCTAAAAAACTCGCCAAATTTGACGGCCAGCCAGCCGACAGGCGTCGTGGCGCCGCCGACGATATTGGTGATCTCGGCCATCCCTTCCGGTACCGGAATATGTGAGTTCACCGCCGCCTGAGTATATTCTTGCGAAATGTCCGTCCCGACATACAGGATGCAGGTCACGATCAGGGTTCCGGTTATGAACATGCGGAACATATTTCGTTTACAGAACGGCGTGACCATTGCCAGCAAGAACATTAACGAAGCCAGATCGACAAAGGGCAGTACGCGGTTGCCGGGCAGAATGATAGACAGCACCACAGCCATAGGGATTAACAGCAGACCGGTCGCCAGTACCGAAGGTTCACCGATCAATAACGCCGTATCCATCCCGATGTAAAAATCGCGCCCCGGAAATTTAGCCTTCAGTTTTGCTTCAGCGGCATCACGGACAATCAACAATCCCTGCACCAGAATTTCAATCATTTTCGGCAGCAGCAGCATGGCGGCTGAAACCTTAATGGCCAGTGAAACGGCAGCGGAAATGTCATATCCAGCCAGGAAAGCCAACAGCAGTCCCAGCACAAACCCCAGGGTAAGAGGCTCGCCAAAAACGCCGAATTTTTTATTAATACTTTCCGGATCGAAATTGATTTTATTGATGAGCGGGATCTTATCAATGATGTAATTACAGGCAATGCCAAACGGCACGTAAGCTATACAGGTAAGATGTGGGAATGATATCCCTTTAAGATTATAGTTTTTTTGTAAATACGGCGCCGTTAAATCTGCGGCCAATAGCGTCAACACAAAAATAGCGAAAGTAATACCGACAGAAAGCCAGTAATTTCCCGTTCCGGCATAGACCACAGACCCCATGATCAGGAAAATCCAGTAATTAAAAATATCGATATTCACCGTTTTGGTTAATTTCAACAGAAGCATGGCCAGGTTGATGACGATAAAGCCCACCATGACGGGCAGCATCAGCGGCGAACCCCAGCCAATAGTCGATGCGGTAGGCCAACCGGTATCAACGACCGTTAACTGCAGGCCGATACGCTCAACCATCGCCTGCGATGCCGGGCCCAGGTTTGTCAGCAGCAGGCCAATCACCAGCCCCACCCCTTCAAAACCAATGCCGACCAGCATCCCTGCTTTAAATGCCGTACCGATTTTAACGCCAAAGCAAAGCGCGATAATAAAGAATATTACTGGCATCATTACTGATGCCCCCAGACTAATAATGCTGTTGATAATATCCATAATGATTCCTTAAAAGGCGGGCGAATTGGGCACGAGTTAACCCGTGCCCATTGGGCCCTGTTAATACCTTTAATGGTTCTTTTAGTATTTAACTGAGTTTCTTTAAAAGGATCTCAGCGAAGCGTTTGGGCGAATTACTGAATGCGTCAATGGTACTCCCGGCAATATGCGGCGTAATGGTCACGTTATTCAGTGTATAGAATGCACTGTCGTCAGGGAGTGGCTCGTCATCAAAGGTATCAAGCGCGGCGCCCATGATTTGCCCGGATCTGAGCGCATCAATCATCTCTTTTTCATTGATTAACCCGGAGCGTGCCGTGTTAACAATGATGGCACTGCGCTTCATTAGCGCGAAATGGTGTGCGTTAATCAGATTTTCGGTTTCCGGCGTCAGGCGAGCATGTAACGAGATAACGTCGGCGCGTTGTACCAGTTCGTCCAGAGAATCGACTTTCTCATAACGTTCATGGTCTGCAACGTACTTATCGTAAAAGATAATCTCCGTGCCAAAGCCACTGAGAAATCCCGCGACCAGTTGGGCAATATGACCGAGGCCAACCAGCCCCACGACTTTTCCGCCAAGCTCCGGGATCGCCTGATGGTTCGGGCTGTCTTTACGCCAGTATTTGTCACGCAGGGCATCGTGTGAACGGGCGATATTGCGCATTTCCGCCAGGATCATGCCGACCGTGAATTCGGCGACGCTGCGAGCGTTACGCCCCGGTGTGTTTATCACCTCAACGCCCCGGGCGTTCGCCACCTGAAGATTCACGTTTTCCACGCCACCGCGGAGCACGCCTACATATTTCAGCTTTGGTAGTTTATCGAACACCGCAGTATTGACGGGGGCAAACTGAGTGATCAGGATGTCAATATCATCCATTCCCTGAAGCAGCGCTTCCGGTAAGGCCACCGCTTCTGCTCCTTCCTGTTCAACCCGCAGATTATCTTCCTGAAGTTTCTCAACGGAGTCATGTGACCACTCGCGTATTTCTACTTCAATTCCCTTATCCCTGAGCGCTTTCAGTCCTGATTCCATCATCGCTGCATTGATAAACAGATCGGCAATTGCCAGACATTTCATAATGATTCTCCCTAGATTAACGCATCAACATACCGCCGGTAACGTCCAGAGTTGCTCCCGTCATATAGCTGGTCTTAGGAGAAACCATGAAGACTCCGATGTCGGCAATTTCTTGCGGCTGGGCCACGCGGCCCACCGGAATACGACTGACGTAATAGTCAGGGTTTTGCTCAATGTTCTTACGGATCATCGCAGTATCCATGATCCCGACGGCGATATTGTTCACATTGATTTTTTGTTTGGCGACTTCCCGTGCCAGAGAGATAGCAAAGGCGACCAGGCCGGCCTTACTTGCCGCGTAGTGCGCATGTCCCGTCGTGGAGCCGTGGAACGCGGCCTGCGAGGTAATATTCAGAATGCTGCCCATCTGGTCATGCTGCAGGCAGTGATTTACAAACAGCTGGCTGAGATGGAAGATGGCTTTCAGATTGACATTCATCACCAGATCCCAGTCCTGCGGGCTGATCTCGGTGACGTAGCCGCTCAGCCAGATCCCGGCGTTATTTACCAGAATGTCGGCTTTGCCCAGTCTGTCGATACAGGTGGCAAACAGATTTTCCCGGCTCTGTTCGTCAGAGAGATCGGTTTTAACCGCGATGATCTCTACGTTCGCGCTGGCCTTCACCGTTTCGATCAGCCGTTCGGGATGCTCTTCTTCCCGCATATAGGTAAAGCAGATATTGACGCCTTCTTTGGCGAGCGAAAGAACAAACTCTTTCCCCAGGCCGGTTGCGCCGCCTGTCACGATGGCCGTACGATTCGTTAAATTCAGATCCATTTTTTCCTCACTTAGTGCGCGATGTAGTTGCTGCAGCTTTTCCACGGCGACTGCATTTCTGATAACAGGTTTTTATAAAGCTGATATTTGGTCTGGTAGACCCGGTGATTTTCCGGATTAGGGGAGACGGTGCGTGAGACATGGACCATTTCGTTTGAGGCAGCAAATACCTCTGCAAACCAGCCCACCATGACGGCTGCGGTCATCGCGGTACCCAGGGTCCCGTGCTCTTTGACGTCAACGATTTCCAGCGTGGCCTGGAAGATATCGGCGAATATCTGCAGCCAGACCGGGGAGTTCGTGACACCGCCAGCAATACGAATTGTGCGGCTTAACTTCGGGTTAATATTGCGCAAACGCTCGGTGTGGTAGAGATGGCTAAAGGCCACTCCCTCATAAATCGCCCGCAGAAAATGGGCTTTTTTATGAAAGCTGTTTACACCGATAAAGCCGGCCGAGGCGTCGGGAATGGTGTTAGAGCCAAACACGAACGGAAAGAACAGCAGGTGGCTTTCATCCGGCGTCGTTGACGAAACCAGCTTATTGCACAGGTCATAGACCGACGATCCTTGTTCGGCGGAGGTTTCCCGATCGCTCTCCATAAAGTTGTTAATAAACCACTCCAGGTTGCTCGCGGAGGTGGGGCTGGCCTCGGTGATGAGCCATTTACCCTCAATGGGATAAATGGAGGTCATAAACAGATCTTTATCAATAACCGGGTGGTCGGTAACGTATTCGTTTATGCTCCAGGTGCCGGTGACGATCGCCATCTTATTGAGACTGTTGATCCCCGAGGCGATGGAAGAGGCCGAGATATCAAACACCCCGCCAGAAACCGGCGTACCTGCGCATAAACCGGTCAGACGGGCCACGTCGTCAGTGATTTTTCCGCAGCATTCCGTTGAGCGTTTGATGGGGGGCAATTTGTCCCGCAGTTCATCAAGTCCCCACCATGCCAGTAGTTCATCGTCATACTTGCAGTCACGTACGTTGATCAGGTTGGTGCCTGAGATATCGGTCAGCTCAAGAAAAGCCTCTCCGGTCAGGTAAAAACGGATCAGGTCCTTGACCATAAAAATATAACGCGCTTTTTGCAGCGTCTCGGGCTCGAAGTCCTTCAGCCATGCCAGCAAGGCGACAGGTTGTCCGGCCCAGATGGACTGCATTGTTTTTGGCAAAATGTCGGTAAGGAATTCTGGCGAGCGTTGCCATCTCTCAACGTACTCTTTTGCCCGGCTGTCGGTGGATATAATGCCGTTACGCACCGGGTGACCTTCATCGTCAACCAGATACAGACCGTTACCATGACCGGTGACGGCCACTCCTTTTATCTGGCTGGCATCGATACCTGATTGCTCAATCGCTTTTTTAATCACTTCGACATTAGCGGCCCACAGCTCATCGATACTGCGCTCTGTGTGGAATTCCCGGGGTGTCAGCATCTGCGTGGATTTTGAGGCGATCGCGAGCACCTGTCCTTTACGGTCATAGATGGCTGCCTTGGTGAAGGTTCCACCATTGTCGATGCCCATGACGTATTCATCTTTCATTCGCGTGGACTCCTTATTGGTTACCATAAGCCGGGCTCGCTGGTGGTTATCCCTTTAAATCCGGCATGGAATATTTTATCTACAAGGTATTTGCGCTTAACAAAGCCTCCGGCGATGAATACCACATCAAAGCCTTTCAAATTTCGGCTAATCAACTCCAGACACTGGCAGGCATATTCAGCAGGTAAGATTTCAATTGCGTCCGGTGGACTGTGTTTAACAATATCGAGCGACTGATCAAGCGATCGCGAATCGATAAGTAAAACCCGATATACGGTCAGCAATCCCTCTTTTTTGGCGTAGCGTAGCGCGGAGAGATTGGAAGAAATAACACCATCAACCTTGTAATAATTTTTCAGTAGATTGATCCCCGCCTGATCCGGTTTGAAACCACCCAGTAATTCAAGGTGAACGAGGGCTTTCTTACCGCTTTGATGGCATTTGCCAATCAGCGACTGCAGATTGCCGATATTCGCTTCGGATAGCAGCACATATTCTGACTGGCAGGTTAATGCTTTCTCAAAGTATTTATACTTCCTGATGGAAGGGATGATGGTGTTATTTAAAATCATATTAATTTCCGATGTTATTTAGCCATGTAGAGGCTGTATGCATCTTCCGCTGTTGCGTTTTCATGGATGATGGCATTCAGACCTGCTACCACTTTCGCCGGCTGCGGATCCTGGGTAATGTTTCGTCCCACAGCCACGCCTTTCGCACCCATCTGCATACAGTGCTGAACAAATTTGAAGTAACCATCGATGCCGGTTTTTGGCCCCCCTAAGGCAAGCACCGGCACGCCAGCAGCTTCAACGATCAGTCGGTCCTCTGGTGAACCGGTAAAACGCGTTTTGATGACGTCCGCGCCCAGCTCCACCGCTGCGCGGGCCGATGCAGCGATGATCGCCGGGTTGTTAGAGTCATCGCTGGTGACGGGATAACCATACGGGAGCGATTCGACAATCAGCGGTACGTTCCAGCGATCCGCTGCCTGCGCGAGTTGCATCGCCATAATGTGGGTTTTTTCTTCATTGAAGGCGCCGGGGAAGGTCATGCAGACCACTCCCTCGGCAGCGACTTTAAGCGCATCTTCGACGGAAAAAACGGGGGTAGTATCGGGAACGGTATTGTCAAAGATACTGACCGTGCTGTCGACGCGTAACACAACGGGAACGCTGTTCAGCGCTTCACGATAATTCTTCAACATGCCGTACGTGACGAGCGCGCAATCCAGGCCGTGTTCCACCAGAGCAGGGAGCTGATTTATCGTATTATCAATACCATTTGTTTTCGTGGAAAAATAGTAGCCATCCAGCGCTAAGGTCACGGATTTACCATCTTTTGCGAATATTCTTGAGAGACGACGTTCTTTAGACATTTATTTACTCCTGAGATAAAAAACAAAAAAAAGCCCTCAGAGACTCGCGTCTCTGAGGGCTTTCTGTTCACATACCCTTTTGATAATGGTTCGGGAATCCAAAGCATTATCAATGCAATTTTTTAGCAAAGTGAGAAAGGTTTAACTTTTGTTTAAATTAAATCTGTTCTCTTGCGTGATTAAATAACTAACACACGCGATAACTTACTGTCCAGTTGGTGTCGTTGAAATGAGAGATTCATCACATCAATATGTTGTATAACGTGAAAAGTGCCGGGTTAAATACAGAAACCGAACCCTTAAAAAACCAGGCAATAACGCATCCTGACAAGGAGGAGAACGCCAGGCGTTTATTTCATCCGCATGAAGAACCCATCCATGCATGCTCCTGCCTGCAGGTCGTCATCCACAAACGCGCATTTATTCCCGTCCGGATGGCGTACAAAAACGTTATAGCATCGTTGTCGGCATGGCGGTCTGTCCCCCGGAATGATTTTTTCCCGCCGCCCGGGCAAATTACTCGTCCGCTTTGTGCGCCCAGGCAGGCATCGCCGTCAGGTAACGTTTTGCCCGTTTCCGTGATTCCGCTACGCCCACCTTTTGCCAGGAGTCGAGAAAAGCCGCCAGACCGGATACGGCCTCTTCCCAGGATTTCAGATTACCGTCGCTGTCGCTGCAATACGCGCAATATTTATCGCTGGCCCCTTGCGCATCGGGTGCGGACATCGGCATTCCGCAGGCCTGGCAAAATCGTTCGTGCTGTGTCATAGAGCGCTCCTCCTGTCGTTGAGTTGTCTACTAAACATACAGAATTTACGCCTGGCGTTTAGCGTTTCAGATCAATAGATCCTGCCGTAACCGTTCTGGTGGAGCTTCTGCCGGGGCGGGCGGGAGGGATAACGGGCAACGTACTCCGTATCGCGCAGCTATCGCCTCCCTTATTTCTTATTGATGCAATGGTTGATCGCAGGCCGCGAGGATGGATTCATGCATCGCTTCGGAAAGTGTTGGATGCGCGAAGATCATCGACAGGAGACTTTCATCTGTGGCCTCCAGGTGACGGGCGATGCCAAACCCCTGGATCAGTTCCGTGACCTGTGCGCCAACCATATGCGCGCCCAGCAACTCGCCGGTTTCAGCATCGAAAATCGTCTTCACAAAACCCTCTGTCTCGCCGCTGGCCAGCGCCTTACCATTATTCTGCCAGGAGAACTTACCGATCCTGACGGGCCGTCCCCTGGCCAGGGCCGTCGATTCCGTCAGGCCCAGACTGGCAACCTGGGGCCGGGCATACGTGCAACCGGGCACATAGTCGCGATCAAGCGGGCGGGCGCCTTCGACACCAGCCAGTGTCTCAACGCAGATCACGCCTTCGTGGCTGGCCTTGTGCGCCAGGCACGGCGGGCCGGCTACATCGCCGATGGCATAAAGCCCGAATACGTTAGTGCGACAAGCGGTGTCCGTCTTGATAAAACCGCGGTCTAACTCGACGCCCAGCGTTTCCAGCCCCAGATCTTCAATATTCGGCTGTACGCCAACCGCCAGCAGTACACGTTCGACGTCCTGAGAATATTCGGCGCCGGTGTTTTCCATGGTGCAGCGCACCCCGCTCCCGGTGAGCTGTACTTGCGTCACCAGGGTCTGGGTATGGACCTGAATACCGCGTTTTTCGAATGACTTACGCACTGCTGCAGACACCTCGGCATCTTCCACTGGCAAAATCTGCGACGCCAGCTCGACCAGCGTCACTTTACAGCCCAGATCGTTATAAAGGCTGGCGAACTCGACGCCAATCGCCCCTGAACCGATGATTAATAGCGACCTGGGCAATAGCTTAGGCCGCAGCGCCTCGAAATAGGTCCAGATATATTCGCCATCTGGCGCGATGCCTGGTAATGCGCGTGGTCGGGCGCCCGTGGCCAGGATCACGTGATCGGCCCGGTAATCGCGCATCTCCCCCCGGGCATCCTCGACCGTTATTTGCCCCTTGCCGCGCAGCCGCGCGGTGCCATCAATGACCTGCACGCCATTTTTCTTCAACAGGTACGCCACCCCGCCGGTGAGCTGTTGCGATACGGTACGGCTAAACTGCACCAGTTTCTGCAGATCGATGTTCACCTCACCCACGCTGATGCCCAGCTGACTGGCATGGGTGATACTGTGCGCGACCTCAGCGCCATGCAACAGCGCCTTGGTTGGAATGCATCCCCAGTTCAGGCAGATGCCGCCCAGATGTTGTTTCTCCACTAATGCGGTACGAAGCCCTAGCTGGCCGGCACGGATGGCGGCCACATATCCCCCAGGACCACCGCCGATGATCAGCACATCGTATTTATCGTGCATAGCTCGTCTCCTGGATAAACATCAAGGTTGGGGTTTCAGCCAGTCGCCTGAGTTCCCGGAGAAAAGCCGCACCTGCCGCGCCATCGATAACCCGGTGATCGCAGGATAGCGATACCGTCATTTGCTGGCGCGCGACGATTTGCCCGTCGCGTACTACCGCCCGCATTTCGCCGGCGCCAATGGCGAGGATTGCGCTTTGCGGTGGATTGATGATGGCGTCAAACTGCCGGACGCCAAGCATCCCCAGATTTGACACGCTAAAGGTCCCCCCCTGGAACTCTTCCGGCTTCAGCGTGCCCGCTTTGGCCCTGGTCACCAGCGAGTGAATTTCGTTCGATATGTCGCTAATTGATTTCCGGTTCGCCGAGCGAACAATAGGGGTAATTAGCCCGGCAGGCAGCGCAACGGCCACCGAAATGTCGGCATCCGCAAAGCGGCGGATACTTTGTGTCGCTTCATCAAACTGGATGTTGACGTCAGGCACGGCCACCAGCGCCAGGGCGCAGGCCTTCACCAGCAGGTCATTAACCGAAATCTTGACGCCGGGTACTTCGCGGTTAATTTCCTGACGTAGCGCTAACAGTCGTTCCAGATCGAGATCGACGCTCAAACGGAAATGTGGAGACTGTTGCTTGGACGTTTGCAGGCGAGAGGCGATAGCCCGCCGCATACCGGACATGGGGATGCTTTCATAGGGTACCGGGGTACTCTCCTGTACCGGGCTGGTCTGCGGGTGCTCGTCGAGTAACAACGCCGCGGCCAGCACATCATCGCGACTCACCCGGCCGCGTGAACCGCTGCTTCGGCAGTCATGCAAATTGATACCCAGCTTGCCGGCCAGACGGCGCGCCAGCGGGGTGGCCGATACCTGGCTGTCATCGGCATGCGAGCGGGGCGCTTTGCTGCGACGAACGGGGGGCGTCGGGGAGGCCAGGCGACCGCCGGCGGCAAGGATCGCGCTTTCCAGATCAGAAACAGAGATACGATCCCCGCGCCCGCTGCCGCGGACTTTTTTCAGGTCGACACCCCAGCGGGCAGAGAGTCGTAAAGCATGGGGCGTGGCATTAACCTGAGTCACATCGGTCACGCCTTGCAGACTGACGGGGATGTCGGTCTGCCCAACGGGGGGCTCGGGGCTGTTGGATGGCGGCGAAACAACGGAAGGTGGCTTAGCGCCTGCCTGTGCCGCTACGTCCGGCGCGGCAGCCTCCGTGCCAGGGGCTGCGGATTTCGCCGTAGCCAGAGTGGCAGCGAATTCGTCCAGGTCAGCATCGCTGACCGAAGCGTCAGCCACCAGGGCCAGCACGGCGCCTACCTGAAGCGTCTCACCCTCTCGGGCGAGTATCCGACGTAACGTACCGGCAAAGGGGGCCTCCAGCACATTGACGATTTTACTGGTTTCAATCTCACAGATTTCCTGCCCTGGGGTGAAGCTGTCACCCTCCTGGATTGCCCACCGAGCGAGCAAGCCTTCCTCCATGGAAAGCCCCCACTTTGGCATTTCAAGCGTCTTGATTTCGCTCATAGGTTAATCCTCCAGCACTTGACGGACGGCGGCTTCGATACGTTCTACGCCAGGGATCCAGAGTTTTTCGAGAGCAGGGGAGAACGGGACCGGCGTGTGTGGCGGCGTCACCAGCAGAACGGGCGCTTTGAGGAAATGGAATGCCTGGGACGCGATCAGCGCCGCGACATCATGCGCAAAACCGAAGCGTGCCGCGGATTCGTCGACAATCACTACCCGCCCCGTGGACGCCACCGATTCCAGAATCCCTTCCTCATCCAGCGGCGAAATGGTCCGCGGGTCGACCACCTCGACCGAGATCCCCTCTCTGGCCAGTTTGTCCGCCACCTGATTGGCTTTATGCACCATTGCCGACAACGCAATGATGGTGACGTCTTCTCCTTCGCGGGTATAGTTGGCTACACCTAGCGGGATGGTATAGCTCTCGTCCGGTACCTCGCCCTTGAGGTCGTACAGCATTTTATGCTCGCAGAAAACCACCGGGTCGTCGTCGCGAATTGACTGGATTAACAGACCTTTGACGTCATAAGGCGTCGAGGGCACCACCACCTTCAGCCCTGGCGTGGTGGCAAAGATATTATAGGGTGACTGTGAATGCTGGGCCGCGGCGGAAAACCCCGCGCCGATCATACCTCGCATCACCAGCGGGGCTCTGGCTTTGCCACCAAACATGTAGCGGAACTTAGCCGCCTGGTTGTACAGCGCATCGTGACTCACGCCAAAAAAATCCATGAACATCAATTCCGCGACCGGCCGCAGACCCGTCGCTGCGGCGCCGGCCGCCATTCCGATGATGGCCGACTCGGTAATGGGCGTGTCGATCACCCGATCGGAGCCGAACTGCGTCCACAGCCCTTTAGTGACGCCGAGCACACCGCCAAAGGCTTCTATCTTCGCCTCTTCGGGCGCATTTCCGCCATGACCGCCACGCAAATCTTCACCGATGAGCACCACGCGTTCATCGCGTTCCATTTCCTGAGCCAGGGCTTCCTTGACCGCTTCACGATAGGTTTTAATCGCCATAGTTATCACCCTCAGTATGAGACATAAACGTCTGTCAGCAGGTCTTCCGGAGCCGGATAGGCGGCGGCGCGGGCCTTCAATACCGCATCGTTGACAAGGGCTTCTACTTCCTCGTCAATCGCCGCCAGTTCTTCCTGGGTGATATGCTGTTTGACCTTAGCGGTGAAAATCTTCAGCGGATCATGTTGTTCACGCAGGCGTTGCACTTCACCTTCCGCGCGGTATAGCGCGGGATCCCCCTCAAAATGACCGTGCCAGCGGAAGGCTTTGGCCTCAATGACGCTTGGGCCACCGCCTTCTCGCGCACGTTTGACCGCCTCTGAAGTGGCCTCATAAACGGCAAAGAAATCGGTGCCATCAACGGTCACTGCCGGCAGGCCGAAGCCAGCGGCGCGTCGGGCGATATCACGCCCACCCACGGCGTAGTCATGACCGGTCCCTTCGCCGTAACCGTTGTTTTCGAAAATAAAGACGGCCGGAAGCTGGAGCACGACGGCCATATTGATGGCTTCAAAGACCAGGCCCTGATTAGAACCCCCATCGCCCGTAAAAGAGACACCGACGTTGCCGGTTTTTAGCGTCTTTGCCGTTAGCGCGGCGCCGATGGCCAGGGGAGGGGCTCCCCCAACGATAGCGTTCGCTCCCAGCATTCCTTTCGACAGATCGGCAATGTGCATCGACCCACCCTTACCGCGACATAACCCGCTGTCCTTACCGAATATTTCGGCCATCATGCCGTGAATGTCGCACCCTTTAGCAATACAGTGGCCATGTCCACGGTGTGTTGAACCAATAAAATCTGCGCTCGTTAAATTTTCGCAGACCCCCACCGCGATGGCCTCCTCACCGGTGTAAAGGTGAATGAAGCCGGGAATATCACCGCTGGTATTTTCCTGATGCAACCGCTCTTCAAAGGTCCTGATCTCCCGCATCTTGCGGTAAGCCTGCAATAACGCCTGTTTGCTGAGCATGATTTAATTCTCCTCAATAAAGGTCACCCAGGCGGGGCCAACAGACAGGGCGGATAACCCTGGCCACACCCATGCAATGAATCTACGAGCGGTTAAAGGGAGTGCGAAGCCACCTTCATGGGGGGGTAGGTGGGGGTTTTCATGCTTGAGGTCAAACTTTCTAAATTTTGTGTAGCTATAAAGTTTGGCGGCCCCATGTCATCCCGGGGGCTGGCGTACAATTGAAAAAAACAAAGCGAGTAGATAACCACGGATGAAGCCATTGGATTTAGAAGGTCGCCAATCACCATCACTGGTCTCCGGGCCATTGCGGCTGACGCGAGGCTTGCCGCTAATCCTGACCAAATTCGTCCCGCCTCGCTCCTCGATACAATTGCTGGAGCGCCCCCGGCTTCTTCAGCTTCTCAATCCCGTTCAGCAGTGCCGGCTGGGCGTCGTTTGCGCCGGCGCTGGATTTGGCAAAACCACGCTGTTGGCGCAATGGCATCAGCAGATGGTCGCCCAGGGGGAACGTATCGCCTGGCTGAGCCTCGATGAGGATGATGATGACGTATGGCAGTTTATTCCTTACCTGCTGCAAGCATTGCGTCCACTCTATGCTGACTGGGACGCCGATTTCTGGCGTGATATGGAAGAACAGAAGCTCTCCAGCTCCGAGCAGCTGCTGGCCGGGCTCATTAACCAGCTACACTACTGCCCGCATGACATATACCTGATTATCGACGACTTCCACGTGATTAACGATCGTGGGGTCTATGAAGCGCTGGGGTATTTACTCAAGCATGCGCCTGCCGCCTTGCATCTGATCATTGGCAGCCGTTTCCACCCGAATCTTGCGCTGAGCCAGCTGCAGGCCCAGGACCAACTGGTGGAGATCTATGATCGAGACCTGCAATTCACGCTCGAAGAAACGAAACACTATTTTAGCCGCACGGTTGCGCTACCCCTCAGCAACCACCATGCACAGCGGCTGCAGTCCGCGACAGAGGGCTGGATCGCAGGGATGAAGATCGCTTCATTGTCCGCAGAATTACAGCATGATCCCGAGCATCTGTTGCGCAATATGCATGGAGGAACACGGTCCATTGCCCGCTATCTTAAAGAGGTGGTCCTGGACCCGCTGCCGGAAGAGGTGCTTGATTTCCTGGTGAAAACGTCCTTCCTCAGTCGGTTAAATGCCGAACTATGCAATGCAGTGACAGGACGAGATGACAGTCAAGCAATGCTGGCTTGGATTGAGCGACACAACCTTTTTTTGTCAGCCCTTGACGAACAAGGCTACTGGTTCCGCTACCATCCTCTGTTGCAGGAAAATCTTCGGACCATGCTGCAGCAGAACAACGCTATTGATCGCAAACAGCTACATGAATTAGCCAGTCATTGGTTCGTCGAACAGAAGCTGTGGTCTGAGGCGGTACGCCATGCGCTCAGCGCAGGCAAGCCGGTGCATAGCCCCGGGCAGGACGGCGCAAGCGCTCAGTCACTGGCGGAAGAAGGGGATATCGATACCCTGATCTCATGGATGCATCATTTACCGCCCAGCACCGATCCTGCGCGCATTGACCTGCAAATTAACCTGGCCTGGGCACTGGCGCATTATTTCCACTTTGATGAGTCGAGGCAGCTGCTTGATAACCTCGATCAGATGGTGCTTCATCACCGTGATGATTTAACCCGCAGCACCTGGTGTAAATTGCGCGTTGTGCGGGCAATTTGCGAAGCCTTTGCTGAAAACATCCCGGAGAGTCTGGCTATTGTTCAGCCTTTGCTGGCCGAAGTGCCCTGCGGCGACACCTGGGTTGATGGTCTGATATGCAATATTCTCAGCTATTGCCATGTTGTTAACCAGCGCTATCACGACGCGCTGGAGGTTCAACAGCATATGCCCTCTCCGGAAAGTCCTTTAGATAATCTGTTTGTCTCGGTATATCGCGCTTTTATCATTGCCCAGTGTCATCTTTGTCAGGGCGATCTGGGAAAAGCCGGGTGGTACGCAGAGAAAACGTTGCGCCAGGCTGAATGTTATACCGGCACCCAGTCGACCAGTGGCGCGACGCTGGCGCCGCTGCTGGCGGAGATAGCCTATGAATGTCAGAGGGGTGACTCGCCCGAGCATCTGTTAGCCGACCGGCTCGAATTCATCGACCGATTCAGTCCACCCGACGCGCTGAGTCGTTGCTATACCTATCTCGCGCGTCAGGCCTTAGATAGCGATATGCCCTATGAGGCCGAGCGATTGCTGGAGCATGCGCAGCGCCTTGCGGTGTCTCGCGGCTGGCAACGGCTCCAGGCCATGATGTTAGCCGAGCAGGTGAGGGTGCGACTGCAGCGCGGCAATTTCACCGGCGCAGAGCAACTGCAACGGCAGCTTGAACAAATGACCGCCAGCTTCAGAATGGATGCCGAACATCCCTGCCAACGCGCCATCGTTATGTCTGCATCCCTTAGCCGCAGCCGGCTTCTTCTCGCCAGAGGCCAGGCGCCGCAAGCCTGCATTTTACTGGCTGAGATGGTCTCCGATCAGGAAAGCCGGGGGGACAGGTTAACCGCAGCGCGTCTGCGTACGCTCTGGTCATTAGCCTTGTGGAACAGCGGCAAAACTGCCGCTGCGCGCACGACATTTCAACCAGTGCTGCAGCTGGCTGAACACCAGCATCTCAAGGGCCTCTTTCTTGACGCTGGCGATACCTTGCAACCTTTGCTTGCCGGTATGAATGAATCTTCTTCGGCTTGTACAGAGGAAGGGGGAGTGCAAGGTCCCTGGGCAGACAAGCGCGCGCCTGCAGACAGAACACCGCTAAATAGTGGAAGCCCCGATATTCATGGGGAACTCAGCGAGCGAGAATTTCAGATATTACAGCTGATCGCTGAAGGTCAGATGAACAAAGAAATCGCCCGCTCCCTCGCTATTTCTGCCGAGACGGTCAAATGGCACATCAAAAACATCTACGCGAAGCTTAAAGTGAATAGCCGCACTCAAGCGATGAGCCGGGCGCTGGAGATGAAATTACTGGATTAACGGATTGAACAGGGGGGGCTGGGCGCAAATTATTATTAAGACGAGCCACTTTCTTCACGGGGCTATGAGCCATGGATAATTGAGGTACTGCTGAGCACATGGGGGTTATCTTTGAACAATGATGGCAGTTTTGATGCCCTGGCTCAGCGATATGAACATTGAGGTTAGGGGGGCGTTGGCCGCAGGGGAAAAAGTAACCCTGGCGTAAGCTCAGAGAGGCTTTTATCTTAATGTATAGTGGTACTGTTTTCCGGGAGGGGATCAGTCTGACGTAGGGGGAGCGTGAGGACAGATCCCAGCAAGAAAGTTAGCGGCCAAAGCAGTTGCCGAACAGATCGTCAATAGAACTGAGGATATTTTAAGCAGGAGGAGGTAAACTGACTCAAGAAAGAGCCTAAGCATTCATGAGGGTAGAAAATGGTTGTGGAGTCAGTTCTTTCAACAGAACCAAAATCACTCAAGTATGAATCAAACATACGCCGCAGACAGAGCCTACTCACAGCTCCTCATATGCAGCCGTTAACAGCGTATGTCGAAAGCATACGTGAAAGGCTTGGTGACAATGTATTCATCCCTGACTTTGATCCTTTAGATGGTGGGATCAATGCCGAATTTATTTTCCTCTTCGAGAAACCAGGCCCCCAAACTGACCTTAGAAACGGTGGTTCTGGTTTTATCTCACGTGATAATAACGATGACACGGCCAAAGCAATCTTTTGCTTTATGCAAAGTATAGGCTTGGATAGAAAACGAACGCTGCTGTGGAATACCATTCCTGCTTGGGATAACTCAAGAGCATATCAGGCCCTACATGTTCGTAAAGGCATTGAAATTCTAGATGAGCTACTCCCTTTACTATCTAACCTAAAAACCATAATTTTGGTAGGAAAACAGGCCCAAAAAGCGAGAAAAGGGCTAAAGGCTCGTGGTTATGATATTGCAGAATCCTACCATCCCTCACCATGTGTCAAAGCTCGGTATCGTCAGAAATGGGATCAAATTCCGGCAGCGTGGGAAGATGCGATTTCCGCTAACAAGAGATAATAATGAAGATAACCGTATTTTATGTACTGGCACTGCTGCCGCTGTCAGTACATGCTAGAAGTATTGCCCTGCAACTAACCGAACAGACCGAGGCTCTCCAAGGTACACTGTGCCAGCATAAAAACAATCGATACAAAAGACTCTATCTAGCCGCTCTTATTTTGTTCGAAGTGACAATGATAGCAGCACCAGTAACTGCGTGCTCGAATCCCCCAATCAGGTTCTGCTTCAGTAGTCCGCTTAAAAAACCCCGAAAATCCCGCCATTTTTACGTATAAAAGCCATGCATGCATAAGGTGCATGGTTTTGCATGCGTTTAGCGACACTGGATCCCCCTCCAGCGCCAGCATTGGCTGCCCTGAGGCTGGTCATGTACCTGCATTAAAAGCGCCCCCTTAAGCGGGCAGGCGTGGCGGGGAGAGCATTGCGCGCTGAGGTCTGATAAAGAAAATTTATCAAATCCTGGCAGATTACATCTCTAAGATTCACTCTCATTAACTATCCCATGTAATCTTCAATTAAAGAATTTCTTTTCTAATTTAGCTATCGTTTCTTTCAGCTCTTCAAGAGCTACAGTAAATGAATCTTCGCCATTTCTAACTAAAAAATCCAACATACTACGAATGGAATACAATTCCGTGCTAAATTTATTAGCAGGTAACTTCCTTATCATCTCCAGTATTTCATGTTCTAAACCTTCTTCTTTTTCAATTATATTTGATGCAACTAAAAAAAGCTTAAGTCTATTTTTCTTTTCATAATCAAGCTTTTCAATCCCCATATTCTTAACGTATTCCTTAATATCACCCTTTATTTTATCATCACCAACAATAAATAAATCATATAATAATGACTCAATGTAACTAGCCTGTCGAGTAACTGGTAATTCACTAATCGAGGATATTAATTCTTTAAGGTGATTAATGTCATTGAATTCCACGCTTAACTCTGATGCAATCAAGAAAATATTATGAGCCTTTCTAAGAATAAGATAACCATGGTCATTCTCATTTTCAATTGTAGAAGTAGATAACTTTATCATGGAGTTCATCAGTTCAGCCACAAAACTCTTATCAAAGCCATCTCTTTTATTATTGAAGCAAATTGTCACGTAGTCAGAAATACATTCAATTAAATCGGAATAGAAAAAACCGTTTTCTACAAGCGAGGTTATTTTCTTGTGAAGAGGGCTTTTATCTTTATGGGGCTCATCTGAAAATGCAAGCAAAAGAATAACATTCTTGAAAGCATTTAAATTGAAGTCACTATTACTCGCCTTTTTCATATACCCACAATACATTTCCTCAAAAGCATGATTCAAAAGCCAATCACTGCTTTCCGTATCCAATTGAAGCGTTAAATACTTGCCGCGCTTTTTATACCTGAATTTTTCAGCCAACTCTTTGTTATCTAGATATTTTATAGAGGAATACAATTCTTCTATAGTGTAATATATGGTTTCATTATTCTCCTGAGACTTACGCTTTACCGATTTAATCTCAAACAGTTTACTTATCGCATATTTAAACTCAGAATAGCTATCTATAAGGCAGCCATTTAACTTAATGAAATGCAATATATTTTTATGTAAAAAATCAGACTTGAACTCATCTGCATCCCAGTAAAGTAGAGGCTTCCTTCCTTCCCTGTCTTTATTTTTAGTTAGTATTTTATCTACTGAATAAATAAACTTAAACATATAATCAACGGTTACTATATCTAATAATGAACTTAATGTCCGCTTTACATTTTTAGGAAAGCTGTCAAACCTTTCTTTAAGATTATAACTTTCTGTATCTAAAAACCTGTTGCTATTACGACCAAGACGATATTTAAGCACATGCAATATCATATTGTAATTAAGAAGGGAAATAAGTAATGAGGCATAATTTTTATGTTTCAAATCGTGCTTGATAACATTTTCAATAGCATGATAGGCCATTTCATAATTTCCTATCTGGAAGAATGCATATACATCACAATTATCAAAATCGACACTTTTCCCTGTGTGATTTTTTTTACTAAAATCAAAGTCGAAATTATACTCAAAGGTAAATATTTCTTTATCTGATAACTTTTTTGATTCAGGCACAAAGTCTGTAGTTAGAATAGCCTCGCTATCTTTGTCATCAATTATTACCCCGGAAATATCTGCTTTCCAAAGAATATCAAAAATTGGAGTTAGAAGAATGTTATATTTTTTTGACTCTTCATTATCTTTAAGTACATCCTTGAATCTTTTATACACATACCGCATGCCCTTATCTGTTTTCTGAGTTACCTCTGAGTTATAAAACTTTAAAAAAGCCATTATTTCGCCATTAACTTCTCGAAACAAAAGTGTTGAATCCCCTAAGCATTCAGTAATTTGTTCAGCTAGAATAGCATTCAGGGAGTTGAGTTCTTGCAATTTAGTATATACATGCTTAATTATATTTTTATCTTCATTGTTACTGACTCTCTTTTCTTTTATCGACTTTAAAAAACCGTAAAGGCTTGAGCTTCTCTTATCTGTAAAGAACTCCGTCTGGTAGCTGCTAACTTTGATAGTCGTAATACCATGGCTAGCTAAATATTTTCTTTGAGCATAATCATCTTCGTATACAACAAGATACATTGGAGGACGTACAGTGGAGTGATTTTGGGCCCATTTTATAACTTGCTTAATATCTATATCGTTATAAGAATAGCCTATAAAAATTACTGTGTGGGTCGACAGAACACTCTTTATGTAATTAGATACTAGAGGAAAATTGGCGTCATAATTAATATAGTCATCTTCTTTAAATACAATATTGTGATTTTTAAAATCACCATGCATCTTTATAAGTTTTTTATCCAGACTAGACTTCATCAAGTCTTTATCACTGCAGACAATGTCATATATATACGCATTTTCAATGACTGCAGTATCTAAAAGACAGTCCCAGTTAGTAGTAATCACACAATGGGGATTTATATTAAATATTAAATCATGCAATTTCGAAGGAGTTACATTGTCAGGGAAGTACTTCTTAATTTTCTTAAAATATATATGAGAACCAAACTCGAGATAATAAAGCTGTGCAACTTTCAAATAATCAATTTCGTAATCTATGCCTAAATCAAGTTTTAGCTCATCAATCAGGTCCGACCATGACGGTAGCTTTATATTT
Organism: Klebsiella sp. C239; assembly: GCF_048822715.1. NCBI lineage: Bacteria > Pseudomonadati > Pseudomonadota > Gammaproteobacteria > Enterobacterales > Enterobacteriaceae > Klebsiella > Klebsiella sp. C239. Next base: position 60,578 of record NZ_JBMEZK010000015.1, read on the forward strand.
TCACTCTCTGATGATTTGGAAACTCCTGCACCAACAAAAATAGCCAACGAGTCCTCATCAGAGGCTTGAATAATATTTTCCAAATGCTTATCGTTTATTATCACTTTTTATCCCTTAGAATATATGTAGAGTACCATTGAGGCATTGATACTCTTTTTTGAATATGCAGTGCATGATTGTGTGTTCCTTGTATTGACTTTTTATCAACATGCGCAAGTTGAAGTTCAACCCATATCGAATCGAACCCATTTTCATGTAAAATAGCAGACATCATATGTCGGAATCCGTGACCAGTTAGCTGTCCACTAAACCCAATACGTTTGATAACCTGATTGATACTCGCTTCACTCATCGGCTTGTTCGGATCGTTCCGCCCCGGAAAAACATGACGATAGTTCCCAGTCATGATCTTCAGTTCATTGAGTAAATCTAACGCCTGAGTCGACAATGGCACAAGATGTGACCTGCGCATTTTCATCCTTTCAGTAGGAATTTCCCAAATTGCGTAATCCAGATCAAAATCTTGTCATAATGCCGCACGCAATTAGATGGTTCTCACACCCGTAATCATGAGTAATTCGTAGCAATCTGGACAAGTGACTCGCAGTGTAACTGTCTAAGACACGCAGAAAATCGGGTAGCTCATCTGCTTTTGGGAACGGAAAATGATTGGATTGGTGTACTTCGAGAGCGCTGGAAAGATCTGCCGCAGGATTGTACTCCGCTCTACCCGTTACAATTGCGTAGAGAAACACTTCGGAGCAACGCTGATGCACTTCCCGCATTTTCTTCAACACCCCGCGTTTTCAATTTTACGCAGTACGTTAAGCAGCTCCAGCGGTTTTATGTTTCCCACTTTCCTTGTTCCAACATAAGGGAAAATTTTGTTTTTAAACGCTTCTATGACATCTGACACATATCCTGCCGACCATTTGGCGGACTTCATGTGATGCCACTCTCTAGCTATCTTTTCGAACGCACTTTCGGATTCCGTTTGCAAAGCAATCTTCTGCTCTTTTCGAACCTCACTCGGATTCTTTCCTTCCGCGACCAGTTTTCGGGCATCGTCACGACGGGAACGGGCATCTGCAAGTGTGATTGTCGGATACACACCCAGCGAGATCATTTTGGGTTTACCGGCAAAACGATAGCGGAACCGCCAGCTCTTGCTTCCATTAGGTTCTATAAGCAAAGACAGCCCTTGCCCATCTCCAAGTGTATAGGCTTTAGCTTCAGGCTTAGCGCGGCGAATCTGCATATCGTTTAAAGGCATGTGTATAGGAATCCAGAACGAACAGGAACATATACACAATCCTATACACATTCAGTACTGGATTCTACTGGATGGTTACGGACTACTATGGAATCAAAATAAGAAAAAATGTTATAAATCAGATGATTTACGGACTAATACGGATGTTTGAGGAAGTTGAAATGGTGCCGATAATAGGAGTCGAACCTACGACCTTCGCATTACGAATGCGCTGCTCTACCAACTGAGCTATATCGGCCCTGCAAGAGGTGTTCACGAGCGTGAATCACGAGGCAAAAGGTTAGAACTTAGCGGGCGATGCGTCAATAGTCAGTGGAATCAACTGCCTATTTTTGCATCGCCCGTTCTCATTTACGCACGAATGGTATCGTCGCCGAAACCAATCCACTTATAGGTGGTTAACGCTTCCAGCCCCATCGGGCCGCGGGCGTGCAGCTTCTGGGTGCTGACCGCCACTTCCGCGCCGAGGCCGAACTGGCCGCCGTCGGTGAAGCGCGTGGAGGCGTTCACGTAGACGGCGGAAGAGTCCACTTCATTGATAAAGCGGTTGGCGTTACGCAGGGTGCGGGTCAGGATGGCGTCGGAGTGCTGGGTGCCATGCTCGCGGATATGGGCGATAGCCTCATCCATATCAGCCACCACTTTGACGTTCAGATCCAGCGACAGATACTCGTCGTCATACTGCTCCGCTTTCACCGGCTCGACCTTTGCAGGGCCATTTTGCAGCGCGGGCAGGGCGGAGGGGGCGGCGTGCAGGGTGACGCCGCTCTCGGCCATCTGCTTGCTTAACGCCGGCAGGAAGGTGTCGGCGATGTTGCGGTGTACCAGCAGCGTTTCCACGGTATTGCAGGTGCTCGGCCGCTGGGTCTTGGCGTTGACAATGATCTTCAGCGCAGGGGCGATCTCGGCGGTTTCATCAACGAAGATATGGCACACGCCAATCCCGCCGGTGATCACCGGGATCGTTGACTGCTCGCGGCACAGCTTGTGCAGGCCCGCGCCGCCGCGGGGGATCAGCATATCGATGTATTTATCCATCTTCAGCATTTCCCCCACCAGCGCGCGATCCGGGCTCTCGATAGCCTGTACCGCGGCGGCCGGCAGACCGCACTCCTGCAGCGCCTGCTGGATCACCTTCACCGTGGCGGCGTTGGTGCGCCAGGTCTCTTTCCCGCCGCGCAGGATCGCTGCGTTGCCGGTTTTCAGGCACAGGGAGGCGACGTCGACCGTCACGTTGGGACGCGCTTCATATATCACGCCAATCACCCCCAGCGGGACGCGGCGACGTTCAATACGCAGACCGCTGTCCAGCAGCCCGCCGTCGATCACCTGGCCGACCGGGTCGGCCAGATTGCACACCTGGCGCACATCGCTGGCGATGCCGCTCAGACGCGCCGGGGTCAGCGCGAGGCGATCGAGCATCGCTTCACTCAGGCCATTGACGCGAGCTTCCGCTAAATCTTCCGCGTTGGCGCGCAGAATATCGTCGGTCTGCGCTTCCAGATAATCGGCGATCTTTTCCAGTACCTGGTTCTTTTCCCGGCTGGAGAGTAACGCCAGCTGCCAGGAGGCCGCTTTGGCGGCAATGCCCATTTGTTCCAGCATTTTCAGCTCCTTAACGGATGATCATATCATCGCGGTGGACGGCCACCGGGCCGTATTCATAGCCCAGAATGGCATCGATTTGCTGCGAGTGCTGGCCGGCGATAAGGCGCAGCGCGTCGCTGTTGTAGCGGCTGACGCCGTGCGCGATATCGCGTCCTTCGCTATTGCGGATGCGGATCACTTCGCCGCGGGAGAAGTTGCCGCTGACGATTTTGATGCCTTTTGGCAGCAGCGAGCTGCCTCGTTCGAGGATCGCCTGGGTCGCGCCCGCATCGACGGTCAGTTCACCGGCCGGCGGCGCGCCGAAGATCCAGCGCTTACGGTTCTCCAGCGGAGACTCCTGCGCGTGGAAGCAGGTGCCTACCGGCAGGCCTTCCATCGCGTGGCCGATGACGTCCGGGCGGTTGCCGGCGGCGATAATAGTATCAATCCCCGCGCGGCAGGCGACGTCCGCGGCCTGCAGCTTGGTGCCCATGCCGCCGGTGCCGAGACCGGAGACGCTGTCGCCGGCGATGGCGCGCAGCGCGTCGTCGATGCCGTAGACGTCTTTAATCAGCTCCGCCTGCGGGTTGCTGCGCGGGTCGGCGGTGAACAGTCCAGGCTGGTCGGTTAACAGCAGCAGCTTATCCGCCCCGGCGAGGATCGCGGCCAGCGCGGAGAGATTGTCGTTATCGCCCACTTTGATTTCCGCGGTGGCGACGGCGTCATTTTCGTTAATGACCGGGACGATGCTGTTATCCAGCAGGGCGCGCAGGGTGTCGCGGGCGTTGAGGAACCGTTCTCTGTCTTCCATGTCGGCGCGGGTCAGCAGCATCTGGCCAACGTGAATGCCATAGATAGAAAACAGCTGTTCCCACAGCTGGATCAGACGGCTTTGTCCCACCGCCGCCAGCAACTGCTTGGAGGCGATGGTGGCGGGCAGTTCCGGGTAACCAAGGTGCTCGCGCCCGGCGGCAATGGCCCCGGAGGTCACGATGACAATACGGTGTCCCATGGCGTGCAGCTGTGCGCACTGGCGCACGAGCTCGACGATATGGGCGCGGTTCAGGCGACGGGACCCGCCTGTTAAAACACTGGTGCCCAGTTTTACCACCAGCGTCTGGCTTTCACTCATGATTCTCTGCCGTTCAAAAGGAATATCGATATCGAGCTGATGTTGTAGCAGGAGTCGGCCCGCTTGCCAACACCCGGGGCGGCGGGCGCGCCATTTTATTGCGCGGGATCGGGCATTCTGGAGAGGGAGTATGACAAAAATATGTCAGATACATTTAAATACGCTTTTTTATAAAAAGTTCCACCTTGTCATAAATATTTAATCTCCCGGCGTTAAAAAACCTCCTGTTTTTGATGGGCGAGCGCCCGCAATTGAATAGCGCGTATAAATAAATCACCAGGACTGAATAATGAAAAAGAGTACTCTGGCATTAATGATGATGGGCTTTGTGGCTTCAACGGCGACGCAGGCAGCGGAAGTTTATAATAAGAACGCGAACAAGCTGGATGTGTACGGCAAGATCAAAGCCATGCATTACTTCAGCGACTATGACAGCAAGGATGGCGATCAGACCTACGTGCGTTTCGGTATTAAAGGCGAAACGCAGATTAACGAAGACCTGACCGGCTATGGCCGTTGGGAATCTGAATTCTCCGGTAACAAAACCGAGAGCGACTCCAGCCAGAAGACTCGTCTGGCGTTCGCCGGGCTGAAGCTGAAGAACTACGGCTCCTTCGATTATGGTCGTAACCTTGGCGCCCTGTACGACGTGGAAGCCTGGACCGATATGTTCCCGGAATTCGGCGGCGATTCCTCTGCTCAGACCGATAACTTTATGACCAAGCGCGCCAGCGGCCTGGCGACCTACCGCAACACCGACTTCTTCGGTCTGGTGGATGGCCTGGATATGACCCTGCAGTACCAGGGTAAAAACGAAGGTCGTGAAGCGAAGAAACAGAACGGCGACGGCGTTGGGACCTCGTTAAGCTATGACTTCGGCGGCAGCGACTTCGCCGTCAGCGCGGCCTACACCAGCTCCGACCGTACCAACGATCAGAACCTGCTGGCCCGCGGTCAGGGTTCGAAAGCGGAAGCCTGGGCGACCGGCCTGAAATATGACGCCAACAACATCTATCTGGCGACCATGTACTCTGAAACCCGTAAGATGACCCCGATCAGCGGCGGCTTTGCCAACAAAGCGCAGAACTTTGAAGCGGTGGCGCAGTATCAGTTCGACTTCGGTCTGCGTCCGTCCCTCGGCTATGTGCTGTCGAAAGGGAAGGATATCGAAGGGGTGGGGAGTGAAGATCTGGTTAACTACATTGACGTGGGCCTGACCTACTACTTCAACAAAAACATGAACGCCTTCGTGGATTACAAAATCAACCAGCTGAAAAGCGATAACAAACTCGGCATCAACGATGACGACATCGTCGCGCTGGGCATGACCTACCAGTTCTGATCAACCTCAGAACCACCCGCCGCAGCCCAGGCTGCGGCTTTTTTTTAGCGGCGGTTCTTCGCCAGATGCAGGGTGTCGCTGTTCATGGTGATCTGCGCGTTATACTCCTTCGGCAGACGGCGCGCCTGATAGAACGCCGACTCCCAGTAAGGGTTGTCCAACGAAGAGCGCATCACGCCCTGGCTGCTCGAGGCGTGAAGGAAATTATGATCGGTATCGTAAAAGCCGACGTGCATGCCGGCCCGGGTGCGGAAGAAGACCAGATCGCCGGGACGTAAATCACGCTTATCGACCCGCACGCCCATGTGCAGCAGCTCGCGGGTGGTGATCCGCTCCATCGGCAGGTTAAAGCGATCCTTCAGCGTACGCCAGACGAAACCCGAGCAGTCGACGCCGCTTTGTTCAGTCCCGCCCCATTCATAGGGGGTTCCCTGCCAGGTGTGCATCTGGTCATGCAGAGCCGCTACCACCGGGATCAGATCGTCCGATCCGCTATCAATGGTCATATCCGCATGAGATTTTGTGTGTTTTGCCTGTTTCGGTGAGGAGGAGCATCCTGCCAACAACAAAAAAGGAATTAACAAGAGAGCATGCTTCAGTTTTGGCTTCATATCGTTATTTTCGAAGTAGCAAGCAGACTGCTTTGTTTTATAGCCGATTAAAAAGAACGGCTAAATAAGCTGATGCCGCCTTTACGTTTATTTACGATTAAAAATAAACAACGATGGGATGGATCAGCCATAAAGGGCAGTTGTCACTTCGCAACAGTCTGTGCCAGGATTCTGTCATCAACATCTCACGAGGCATTCCATGACGCATAACGCCATCGCCGCCGAGACTTTACCCGGCGCCGCTTTCGACGCGGGGTGGATGACGTCTGCGCCTCATTATTGCTTCGCCACGCTCTGCCCACCGCCTCCCCCTCCAGACCGGGTTGTTTTCGGCACTTAACGCCGTCTTTCCAGGCGCTTACCTGCCGGTATGACGCTTGATACCTTGTGTTTGACGTTCGGGAGCATGCTATGCACGTTCGCTATTCTCTGCTCGCCTCGCAGGCGACAACGGCCACCTTTGTGCTGCTGTGGGGCAGCGCGGCCATTTTTACCCGCTGGGGACTGGACAACGCCTCGCCGATGGCGCTGCTGGTCTTTCGTTTTCTGATTGCCCTGGTCGCGCTGGCGCCGCTGGCCATCGTCCGTCGGCGCTGGCTGCCCGCGCCGGGCACTCGCCTGCAGACAGCGGCCACCGGCCTGATGCTGATTGGCGGCTATTCGGTCTGTTACTTCGAGGCGATGGCCAACGGCGTGACGCCGGGGCTTATCGCCACCATCATGGGGATCCAGCCCATCCTCACGCTTTGCGTGGTGGAGCGCCGCCTGCAGGGGCGGCGGCTGCTGGGGCTGCTGATTGCCCTGGCGGGGCTGGTGTTGCTGGTGTGGCGCAGCCTGGCGGCGTCGCCGATGGCGATGACAGGGATCCTGTTTGCGCTGGCGGCTCTGCTGCTGATGACCTTTGGCGCGCTGTGGCAAAAGTGCAGCCGCCAGTCGCCGGCGGATGTCCTGCCGCTTCAGTATGCCGTTAGTCTGGGGCTGTGCCTGTTGATCGCCCCGGTCAGCGGCTTCCGGTTTACCGTTAACGTCGGGTTGATTATTCCGGTGCTGTTTCTCGGGCTGCTGATTTCGGTGGTCGCCCAGCTGCTGCTGTACCGTCTGCTGAGCGCGGGGAATATCGTCAATGTCACCAGCCTCTTTTATCTGGTGCCAGCGATCACGGTGCTGCTGGATTATCTGCTGCTGGGCAATCGGCTGCCGGCGGCGGCGATGGTCGGTATGGTGGCGATCGTCGGCGGGATCGTGCTGGTGTTCCGCACCGGCAAGGTCCGCGCCGGCTGACGGCGAGCCGGGCGCGGTGGCGTCCGGTTCATTTTCCTGTCATCTTTTTTACGCATGCTCCCGGCAGCTTATTTTGACCAGTAAGGGAAGGTACCATGGGCAACACGCTGACGATTTTCGATCTCGATAACACCCTGATACAGGGCGATAGCAGTACGATCTGGAGCCAGTTTATGGTTCGCGAAGGGCTGGCGACGCAGAAGGGGTATCTTGCCCGCGAGGCGCGGCTGATGGCGGATTATGACCGGGGAGAGATGAATATCGCCGATTATGTGGCCCTGATCCAGGCGCCGCTGGCCGGAATACCGAAATCGGACGTAGACGCGCTGGTGGCCCGCTGCGTGCGCGAGGCGATCCTGCACCGGGTCTATCCCCAGGCGTGGGAACTGATTCGTCGTCTGCGGGCCGAGGGGGAGCAGATGCTGATTATCTCCGCCTCGGTTAGCCTGCTGGTGCAGGCGGTGGCCGCCGCGCTGGAGATTGAGCAGGCGCTGGGCATTGACGTGGCGATGGTCGACGGCGGCTACAGCGGGGAGATTGCCGGGATCCCCAGCTATCAGCAGGGAAAGGTGGCGCGTCTGGCGCAGTGGCGCGAGGCGCATCCGCAGTATGACGGCGAGGTGACTTTTTACACCGATTCCATTAACGATCTGCCGCTGTGCCTGCATGCGGATCGCGTGCGGCTGGTCAATCCCTGTCCGCAGCTGCAGGCGGCCGGTGCCGGATATGGCTGGCCGGTGCTGAGCTGGCGGCTGGAATAGCGGAACGGATAAATGCTTCTGCGGGTTCAGTCGTTGTCGGCCGGGCAAGGCGTGAGCCGCCATCCGGCATAAAGGCGGCTTCGTACTGGCGGTCGTTGCCCGGCGGCGCTGCGCTTGCGCGGGCCTACAGACTGAGCTGGCGGTTGGAATAGCGGAGCGGATAAATGTTTCTGCGGGTTCAGTCGTTGTAGGCCGGATAAGGCGTGAGCCGCCATCCGGCATAAAGGCGGCTTCGTGTTGGCGGTCATTGCCCGGCGGCGCTGCGCTTGCGCGGGCCTACGGGGTGTGAGCCTGTGAGAGGAACTTGTAGGCCGGGTAAGGCGCAGCCGCCACCCGGCAACATCACGGGTACCGCGCCTGACGTCTCGCCCGGCGGCGCTGCGCTTGCGCGGGCCTGAACGCCAGCCGGACTGCTTCCTGGAGAGGGGAAGCACTGCCGTGTGGTTGTTTATGTTATCTGTGGCTTCAGCGTAGTTTGCGCTCCCGGTTCGTCTTCTGCGTTATGTCC
>NZ_JBMEZK010000016.1:0-47232 GCF_048822715.1 Klebsiella sp. C239
GCATATACAGTATAAAGAATCAGTTTTATTCTTCAACACACTGTTTATTATGTTGTAACTACTCCCTACCTTCAGGTTCATGGTTCATTTTGTTAACGGTCTGTTGCTTCACAGCTTTGCTGATAGTCGCCCGGCTACAACCCAGCACTTTTTGAATCTGGCTCCAGGAGCTGCCGCTCGCAATCAGCCTGTTTATGGCGTCATAGCGAGACTGATTAACCTGGCGGCCTTTATACTTCCCTTCCCTTTTCGCCCTGGCGATCCCCTGCTGCTGCCGTTCCCGGCGCTGTTCATAGTCTCGCCTGGCGACGGCGGCCAGCATATCCAGCAACATATCGTTTATGGCCGAAAACATTCGGCTGTCAAAATCATTGTGACCCGATGCGAGCCAGGTTGTCGGAACGTTGACGGCCACAACCCGGATATCTTTCTGCCGGATCATTTTCTTCAGTGTGTTCCAGTCCTCCCCTACCAGGCGTGAAAGCCTGTCCACATCCTCTACCAGCAAGATATCGTTTTGCTGACAATCTTTCAGGAGCCGGAACAACTCAGGGCGTTCAAGCTTAGAACCTGATTCATTTTCAATGTAGTAGTTACAGATGCTCAGGCCGCGCTCGATGGCGAAGGTATTTATCGTGTCCAGGGCGCGTGTTGCATCCTGTTCAGTCGTGGATGCGCGTAAGTAAGCTCTGACAAAGCCTTTCGGTACTGTTTGAGTCATTATAGGGAACCAGTTCATTTTGAGTTAACCAGACACACCCATACAGTACCCATTTCAGTTGGTTCAGGGAAGGCACACTCAAAAAGAACCAGCAAACAGACCCCAGCCCTATAGTGACAACGTCACACTAAAAATTTACAACATAAAGATGATGTAAAGACACACCAAGATTTACACCATAAAGCGCACATAAAGACACAGCAACATTTACCATGTAAAGACACCATAAAGATAAATATATCTTTATTTGTGCTTTACATGGTAAAGCCATTGCATTATAAAGACACTGTAAAGACAAAAGTATCTTTACGAAAAACACACCATGTAAAGACATTCATATCTTTACATGAGCTTTACAACATAAAGAGAGGGATTCTGAAATGGGTAAAATCTTGCTTGTCGTATCAGATAAAGGTGGGGTAGGCAAAAGCACCTACGTGGCTAACACAGGCTCAATGCTGGTCAACAAAGGTAAGTCGGTAATTATCCTGAAGACAGATAAAAACCACGATCTGTTGAGCTGGAACGAAAAGCGGACAGATAACGGCTTACTCACTATCCCGGTTCACGCAGCTTACGGAAACGTCAGCAACGAAATTAAGCGCCTTAGTAAGCTGTGTGAAGTTCTCATTGTCGATTGCCCCGGCCACGACAGCCAGGAGTTCCGTAGCGCCCTGACAGTATCAGATATCGTGGTGACACTGGTTAAGCCGTCCTCTGATTTCGAAAGCGAAACACTGACCAGTGTTACAGAGAAAATCCGCACCGCTCAGAAAGCTAACGCAGCTCTGGAACCGTGGGTGCTGTTCACCAGAATCAACTCAGCGAAACCCCGCCACAGAAAAGCGGCCATTGATCTGGATAAATTACTGCGTTCGGACAACATCTGGATTCAACCTCTGAAAACCCGGATATCCGAGCTGGATGTGTATGAAAGCGCCTGTAATGAAGGGGCAGGGGTACATGACGTTAGCCGGGCATCGAGCCTTTCAACAGCGAAAGCACAGATTGAACTTGTGGCACAGGAAATTGGCATTTTATAGAAATATCAACAATATTCATCGAAATCTTTACATTGTAAATACACCATAAAGATACTATGATATTTACAATTAATGCATACCGTACAAGGGGAAATTTTCATGGCTTTAAAACTAAACCGCCCGAACATCGATGAATCTCAGCAACCAGCAACAAACGCAGAAACCGCGCGTTTTATCTCCGGCGCTACCAGAGCGCCTGTAGCGGGTAAACCAAAGTTGATGAACTTCAGACTGCCAGCGTACTTTGAGGAGATCCTGGAAGCGGAGGCGCAGAGAACAGGCCAGAGCAAGACAACCGTTCTAAAGGCAGCGCTGGCCGCATTCGATAACCTGGACGAGAACCTGAAAAACCACTGGCTGCTTGAATCTGCAAAATTAGGGTAGCGTTATGGCTAAGAAAAAGAGATATGTTGTGATGGTTAGAGATAAACCAAATACAGCGGCAATCAGCGATTATTAGCCTGGTTAGTATGGTTCGCTAACAGGCATAATAAGGCCGTTGCCTATGACTGCGGAGAATGGATTGTCGAACCATCACATTGGTTAAGAATTGGAAATCCAAAATAGAAAGAAACCTAAGGAAAGAAAAATGTTCATATTCAGATATATTAAAACTCTTATTAATATCTACTTGTTATACATCCAACCGATATTGGGGATGTTCCTTATAGGTATAGGCTTATGGGGGTTCTATGCACCTGATGAGGGAACTTGTACTAATCTCAATATTGAGTTATGCGCTGTATCAGCTATTGATGTTCTGAAGCCTGCTATTTTTGTATTTTTAGGCATTATTACCGTTGCCGGATGGTACTTTACCGAACTTCAGCCGAAGCTAAGGGGGGAGGGCAAGTATATGAAGGTAAAAACAGGTGTAAAACCGGAAGATTTCGTTAAGTAAAAACCGAGCCTAAAGACGTTAACCGTGGGGGATTTATGAATAAATCATGGCTTGAACAACAGGTGCAAAATGAAAAATTAAAAAAAGTACAGGAAGAGAAAAAAGATGGCACTATCCAAAAAGGATTGTACAGGGTTCGTATAAAAGACAAATACAGGTGGGATTTGTGGGAAAATGATTTCAGAGTTGTTATTGCTTATTCGAAAGATGATGCAGAGCTAAAATTTACAGAAATGACAGGTTTTAATGAGCATTACTATATAGAAAGCATTGAAAAAATAGTGCTTTCAGATATAGAAAAAATCTTACTGGAAAACTGAAAAGATAGTTATCCAGAGGTTTAGTTAAATAATGGCGTCAGTTTTTCAACCAGTAGCAGATCGCTTAAACCGTCTAAAGAAACAACTTCTATACCAGAATCAACAAGTGAATCAACTCCACATACTTCACCGAAGCCGATAACCATAATCGGCTTTCGGTCTATCAAATCAAAAATCACCAAAGGCAATATTACACTGTTAATCGCTTCAAACTCCTGAAAAAACATTTCAGAGCCGTATTCGCTGGCAGGAAAAAGAATCTCACTTAATCTCAAACCATAAAAAATATGGTAGTGTTCTTTAAGGTTATCCTTTAAAATATTAACAGCCTTAGAATATTTTTCGTTAATAAACTCTTTAACCTGATATTTCATAACTCTCTCCAACAAGAACCGACTGTAGGTCACCGGGCAAACGTTGCGGAATGGCGTCAGAGACGTCATTTTGCGGCGTTTGCCCTATCCTGCATCGCAGTGAAAAGAACTCGCCTCGTGCGCTATGATTAACCGATGATAAAAGGCTGAAAGAAGCACTGCAAGCCGACTGGATAACATTGTTGCTTCACGGCTGATCATCATTGGTTGCCTCAGTGCTAGTGTGCTTTGCATCAGGAACCAGAAGACGATACCACGGCATTTTTTTGTTAAGCAGCTCCATCAGGGGAGTGGCAAACAAACTCAATCCCCACAGCGTTACGATTACTGGAATCGTGAAATTTTGCGGCGTCCAGAACTGGCGCTCAAGGTGGAACCATGTAACAACACAGAGCATTCCACCAATCCAGAAAATAGCTTTACTGAAAGCCCCCAGGACTGCCAGAGAAATAACAGAGACTAAATGCAGTGCGCCAGCCGTAGCAAGACGTAGATAAAACCAGAACCATTTAGCGTGCCGGATAACCGGGTTACCGTTCGTTTCTCGCAATCGTTTTTTACGTTCCCGGATGATTTCTTTTTTCAGCTTACTTCGTTCGGCTCCCTGCGGAAACTCATATATTTTAGCCATGTTTTGCCTCACTTATTCTTTTTTGGTGGAACGACTTTGTCAAACTCCTCTAAAAATGCCATATCATCTTCCGAAAAGGATGAGGATTTTTCATTTATACTAAACTCAAATCTAAGCATGTGAGCCATTCTCCCTTTTTTCCCAACAACAGAGAAAGATAACTGATTTATTTCCGTTTTCTCAATTATCTCATTAATGCTTTTATTGATAACATCACGAACAAAAAATGAGTATTTAGGATACTTATATTTCTTCTCCCCTTCCTCAATAGTATAAAGTCCCATTTCCTCTTTTAAATCATCCACGGATATATCAAAAGATTTTTTTGAACTATTCTGACTGTAATATTTCCTAATGACTTGATAAAGGTTTGTTGAGTTTACACTGTTCAACAACACAACTGATTTCAATACCTGAGTGGTATATCTATTTTCAGAACCAATCAACTTAGAAAAATATCGCTTAGCTGTATTTGTGAATTTTATCCGTACAGTTGCAAGATGATCGTAATAGGCACAGAATTCTGTTAAGTTTAAATCCAAGCGATCAGGTATTTTATTCTTAGATGATAGTATCCCAAGTTCATCAGCCAAATTTTTTAAATCATCTCTGTTTAAAACTAACGTAGTTGAAGAAAGAACTTTAGCTCCCTCTTTCAGAGCTGCATAAGAGGCATATTTATCTAAAGAAGTAGCTTTTGAAAAAAAGTCAGCATCAACCTCCAAAATATCATCATCTAACATTTCCTTTGTATCAATCTGGCAAAGAGCCAGAAAAAGCACTCTTTTTGCTGAAAGGGAAAGGGATGCAAGAGTTACCCCAACTTCATTTCTATGTCTAACTTTCGTTAATCCCGTTACTGTCTTCACGATAAGCCTCATATAACCTTTCCTATGTAGGCAAATCATAACCCCACAAAGGTTGTAATTCAAGACAACAATACAACCTTTAATTAAAAAACCTCTCACCTTTAGATATGAAGATCTGAGGATCTTCATATCTAAAGATAGCAACAACCGCATGTTTCACTTGATGTTCAGTCAAACTGTGGAAACCGTTAAAAATCTTCTCACCTTACGTGAAAAATCCTCTCATCTTTAGTGAAAAATCTAACTACCTTAACTTAAAAATCTTCTCACCTTACGTGAAAAATCCTCTCACCTTACGTGAAAAATCCTCTCACCTTTAGCAATTTTTTTCCATAATTTTCAGGTAATTGAAGCGAGCTAAGTTTTTAAGTTTTTAAGATCAAGAAGAAAATATAAGGCTTTTAATGCACAGCGTCTGTGGATAACTCAGCATAAATCCAGAGGATAGATCCGTCTGGCCTCCCTGAGCACTGCACCACCAAAAATTGAGCAAATATTAACCTTAGCGCGTAAGTGCTCTATTGAAACCCCGTGGAAATTCCGCTTCCTCGCTCACTCGCGGGCTTCGCCCTGTCGTTCGGCTGCGGCGAGCGGTGTAATCTCTCTAAAAGATCCAGACGGGATCCTTTTCCGATCCAATTCTTAAATGCTCTCAAAAGCCCTCAGAGGCGTTTTAACCGCTTTAACCCGGTCATGGTTCAACGGAGCGGGTAAAATGCGCTTAGAACGTCATACAGCTCGTTTTTAACCTGATCCCTAATCAGGGGGTATAACAGAGGCGGCCAAAAAATCCGGCCTTGCTCGTCAGAGTATCTACCGCGCATTATCCCCGAACGGAAACCCGACCATCACAACACTTGCACAGCTTGCAGCAGTAGCCGGGTTACAGTTCACTCTCAGTAAGCCCAACCACTAACCTTTCAGACAAGCCCCTCATACCGGGGGGATTATTTCTTATGCCAGCAAAATTTCACGACCGGCGAGGATGGCCAAGTGTTTTTTGCTGGCAATTTTCGTGCAGCAGCTGGCGCCCGGATTCATTTTTTGCTGTCAGGCATCAATCGGTTTCAGCAACCCGCCCCGTAATTCGCTGCTAACGCATCTCATAACGCGCAGATACAGCGCCCCGCGCCAGTGTTTCACACTGACCCGGCGTACCGTTCGCAAGCTCACGCGCTAACTGCGACAGGCTAAACATCGTCTGATAGTCAGAAATTGGCCTGGCAGGGGTGAGGGGGGTTATCGCTCTCATTCGGGCTTGTTGGTTCGCCAGTCCTGGCGAACGTCTCCGGCGCGATGTTACGACAGCGCATTATGTAACTACAGTTCGCGCCTCTTTCGGAAATCCCTTCATGCGCGGTAAAGCAATATACATCTTTATGTAATCTTTACAATGTAAAGCATTAAAAATGATTCCATAACCATCATTTGATGGTATAATGAATTTGTTGGTTGGGAATGGTTCCCTGCCAGATTCCAGAAGCCCACACGGGCGGGAGCGAAAAATGAATATTCAGGAAGCATTAAACGTTTTTGGTTTATCCGGTGATCTGACTGAAAAGGACATCAAGGCGGCATACAAAAAAGCGGCTTTAAAATATCATCCAGACCGCAATCCATTGGGTGCCGAGCTGATGAAAGCAGTAAATGCTGCGTTTGATTTTCTCATGGCTAACATTGATAAAATCAATCAGTTTCAAAGCACTGATGAAAACGCACGTTACAACTACGGTGAAGATCTGGAAAAAGTTCTGAATACGCTTTCCGGCCTTACAGGGATTGTCTATGAAGTTATTGGTAATTGGGTCTGGATTAGCGGAGAAACTAAAGAACACAAAGACATTTTAAAGGAAATGGGCTGTAAGTGGGCATCTAAGAAAAAACAATGGTTTTACCGTCCTGAAGAACACAAAAGCCGCTGGAACCGTAAAGAACACAGCATTGAAGAAATTCGTGAAATGTATGGTACAGCGGGTAAACGTAAGGCGTCAGGCTGGACACGTGTAGAAGCAAGCGCATAACCGGAATGGGGGCGAAAGCCCCCTAGAACATGGCAAAGATTGATTCGGAGACACGTTGATGAAAAACAAGACCATAACGGAAGCGGAGCTGATAAACATTTTTGAAAGTTACGGAGCCTACATTTGCCCGGATGAGATCGAAGTTACAGCCAAAGAATGCAATGAAAATGGTTCAGTCTTGCACCGTGGCTTAAACGCAGAAGGATGGGCGCATCTTTTTGCGAAGGAAGAAGCATATCAGCAGGAATGCGAAGCCCAGGAAGCTGCAAGTGATGATGGACACTTTGATGAATAGTCTTAAAACTGCCGTAATTCGATTTACGGCTTTTTTATTGAGTTCAAAAGGCTGAATCGATGAAAGAACAGAAAAATTTCTTTGAACGGTATAAACCGGTGTTTGAAATCGTTTGTCGAATCCTGGGGAACGGCTGGCGTGTAAATCTGCTCGATGATTGCCAGTACAGGATTAAGCTAACCTCACCTGATTTTAAAAATTACTCTATACATATTCGAATGGAGAAAGGAAGGTTAGTTATCATTGGAAGCGTAGATAGTCGCAGCTGGAGAAGTCCTTACCATACTTGCACAGTATCGCCAGAGCGTAACCCTGTAGAAATCGCCGCCGATATTGAAAAGAAAATCCTGTCGGATGCTTTAGATAATGTAGATATGGCGCGAGAGTATGAACAACAGTTACAGCAAAAACGCGAGAAAAAACTGATCCTGAAAGGAATGCTATCTCGTTTAGTGCATCTTGAAAGCTGGCATGGGACATTGACCGGGTTTAAAGTTGAGAATGGGTTAGATGGTAACGTATCAGAACGGGGCGACGGATATGAAATGGTAATTCGTGGCCTGAGTGTAGATCAGCTCATAAAGGTAGCGGGGTTTATTAAACAGCTATGAGGCAAAAAATGAATGAAGTCCTGAGCGACAGGAAAAACAAAGGTAATGTAACATACAGGATTGTTGTGTCTGAAGATGCAACACGTTTGTTTATTGAACTTGAAAAACTGATGAAGGTACGCTCTAAAGAAGCGGATAA
Source organism: Klebsiella sp. C239 (assembly GCF_048822715.1). NCBI lineage: Bacteria > Pseudomonadati > Pseudomonadota > Gammaproteobacteria > Enterobacterales > Enterobacteriaceae > Klebsiella > Klebsiella sp. C239. The sequence continues at coordinate 7,926 of NZ_JBMEZK010000016.1, forward strand.
AAAAACAACTAAAAAGATTGTTTTCCAAAAATCATTTTATTACGAAGAATTCTCGAACGTTAAAGATGAAATTGATGATCCAATTTTATTGAAATTCTATACAGATACTATTGTGAAGGTACAAAATCATGAGTTTTAAGCCAACACCTGAAGAGGTGAAACAAGCACGTATTAAAGCTGGCTTTACGCAGCAGGAAGCCGCTGAACGGTTTGGTTTTACGTTATCAGCCTGGCAAGCCAAAGAAACATCCGGTAAAACGTCTCGTGGTTTAGCCGCTGGTACGTATGAATTACTTTTGCTCCTGGCTGATGAACATCCAGATTACCAGCTCGTTAAGAGAGAAAAAAATCAGGATAAAGTGACTAAATAAATTGCATTACCATCATATGATGGTATAATTTATTTGTAGGTCGGGAATAGTTCCTTACCATGATCCAGTAGCCCAAACGGGCGGGAGACTAAAATGAACACGTATGTTATCACTTTCCAGGCTTTAAACACTAAGAAAGAAAAAATCACCTGCTCTGCTTTTGTCCATTCAGAAACTCTCTTCCTTGCCGTTCATTCTTTCGAAGATAAAAATCGCGGTCGTGGTTATGTTATCACGTCTGTTAGTGAATTGTTGTCCGAGGAACTGACGGCGAAAAATTCCCTCAAGAAAAATATTAACTTTTGGTTTAATGAGTGTGGTTTAAGTAAATCTGAGGTTATAAACGAAGTAATTAACTGGAAGAATTTCGCATATACCCTTAAAGAACTGGAGGAAGCCAAAAATGAAGCGATAAGAGAACTGCGGAGTTAATCAATTAGGGGTGGTATCAGGTTGTGGAGGCAACCTGATACCGTGACACTCAATTCCCTCGCGAGGAATATAAAATGTCGGAACGCATGTTATCAGCAATACAGACTGTTGAAAAGGGTGGGCGTCCGGTTTTTCCCTTGATGCCATTCTCTGCTTTTCCTGAGTACATGGCATTACTCAGAAAAGCCCTGGAAAAGAAAGAAACAAAAGCACTGATAGAAAAACAGGAGGTGCTATGAAAAAACAGGAGTTTTTAGATTTTATCAGTGCAGAACAGAGGCGGGGAGCTGTCCGGTTTTCGCTGGGATTTAACAGCAAAGGGGAAATTGTATTGCACTGGACTAACGAGGCCGGGTTAAGAGTCTGGAGTATACTAAGCGGTAACAGGGGAAAAAGTCCCAGCCGGGCAAACCGGGAAAGAATGAGTAACCTCCGCCGCTGGCTCCATGATGCCCGGCAGGGCATGGAAGGCGACACACCAGAGGCAGAATAAAATTCCCGTTCCTGAATCGCCGAAGCCCTCCCGTTTACGGGAGGTGCTTTTTTTGTATATTCCGTAAAACAGCGCTCGCGCCCCCTGCCAGGCCATTCGCGTAGCGAATTTATTTCCGCCCAAGTTAGCCGCGAATCCGTTGTCTCCGGTCGCAGACGCACCAGATCACAGCCACGATAGCCTTTCATTTTTTGCATTTCGATGGACGCTGAAGCACAATTTATGTGTGGAGGTAGTTCACTGCGATGCAGGATAGGGCAAACGCCGCAAAATGACGTCTCTGACGCCATTCCGCAACGTTTGCCCGGTGACCTACAGTCGGTTCTTGTTGGAGAGTTTTATGAAAAAAGTTCAATTCAGGATTGAAGAAAGCCAACATGATGATCTACTTGATTGTCTTAAAACACTTTATCCAGATGAACCGGGTTTAACCGTGGCAAAAGGAATGAAGCTGCTTGCCAATGCTTTACTGAAAAGCAAGGTTAAAAATGAAGATGTTAATGTGTCAAAAGACAATGATGATTTTATCAAAACCACAATGTATTTGACAGGGAAACAAAGAACTTTAATAGAGAAAGCGGCTCATCGTCATGGCTGGAATTTATCCAGAGAATGTCGTTATCGAATCCAGACGACACTTGAAAATGAACTTGATTTTTTCGATCAGGAACTTCTGGTGATGAATCGTTGCCGTAATGCAATAGATAAAATAGGGCGAAACTTTCATTATATTATCGTTAATGATAATGCCAGAGTACTTGATAAAGATGGGTTCTATCAGGACGCTGAGCGGTTGAGTTCAGAGATAATGAGTCTCAAAAGTGAGTTTGAAAACTACATTATGTTATGCAAAGGGCGAACTGTTTCTAACAAGGTTGAGGTGTAATCATGGGCGTTTATGTTGACAAGGAATTCAGGGTTAAGCGTAAGTCCTCTGAAGCTGGCCGCAAGTCTGCTTTCGCCCATAAAGTTAAAAATGGTGGTAAAAACTATCAACGCAACGTTCAGGAACGTATCAACCGCAAGGGTGCCAGTAAGGAGGTTGTTGTCAAAATCTCAGGAGGTGCGATTACCCGGCAGGGAGTTCGAAACAGTATTGACTATATGAGCCGGGAGTCAGAGCTGCCAGTGATGAGTGAAAGCGGTCAGGTATGGAAAGGTGATGAGATTCAGGAGGCTAAAGAGCACATGATAGATCGTGCTAATGACCCTCAAAATGTTTTCGATGATAAAGGTAAGGAAAATAAAAAAGTAACCCAAAATATTGTGTTTTCACCGCCTGTATCAGCAAAGGTAAAACCTGAAGATCTGCTTGAGTCTGTCAGGAAAACGATGAACAAGAAGTACCCAAATCATCGTTTTGTGCTTGGCTATCATAACGACAAAAAAGAACATCCACACGTGCATGTCGTTTTTCGTATTCGTGATAATGACGGTAAACGAGCTGATATCAGGAAAAAAGATTTACGGGAAATTCGTACAGGTTTTTGTGAAGAGCTGAAGATGAAGGGCTATGACGTTAAAGCCACTCATAAGCAGCAGCATGGACTTAACCAGTCTATTAAAGATGCGCACAAAACAGCGCCAAAACGACAGAAGGGCGTTTATGAGGTTGTTGATGTTGGCTACGACCATTATCAGAACGATAAAACCAAACCAAAGCAGCATTTCATAAAGCTTAAGACACTGAACAAGGGCGTGGAGAAAACATATTGGGGGGCTGATTTTGGTGAGTTAACCACTCGCGAGAACGTTAAGAAAGGTGATCTTGTTAAGCTGAAGAAGTTAGGACAAAAGGAGGTGAAAATCCCTGCACTTGATAAGAACGGTGTACAGCATGGCTGGAAGACTGCACACAGGAATGAGTGGCAGCTAGAGAACCTGGGGGTTAAGGGCATAGACAGAATCTCTTCATCCAGTAAAGAGCTGGTGCTGAACAGCGCGGAGATGATTAAGAAACAGCAACTCCAGATGAGAAATTTCTCGCAAATAAAACAGTCGATGATTCAAAGCGAACAGAAAGTGAAAATCGGAATTCGTTTAGGATAATTCATACTCTCCGGTAACTTATTGATTAAGATCGATTTATTTATCTTGTTAGCAGAGTTTTTGTAAAAAGTAACTAGCGGTAAAAAATTTAGTTAACTTGACTATAAAATAAGCGCATGGTGATCAATCGATCTGCTTTTTTGTTATCAAATAGCATATGTATCTAGATATAAATAAAATACAAGCACAAACAAAATGAAATGTGTCGTAAATGCGATCTAAAGATCTGCTTGTGTGGTTGAACGCAGCACATGTAGCTGATAAAGTTTTTATGAGATGTAAATTTGTCCTTTTGTTTTTTTTCTCTGATTCGGGGTCATCCGAGTCGAGAGAGCGCCTGAAAGGAAAAACTATGGAATGGTATGTTTTGCAATTCACCACTACGAGATTTGCAGCAGTTTTTGCTCATCTCGAACGCCTGAACTTCTCTTACTTCTGTCCTATGGAGACTGAAAGGTATCGTCGCCCGGATAAGATAATTTCATATCGAGAAAGACGTTTGCCGCTTTTTCCCGGTTATCTTTTTATCCAGGCAGATTTTGAAGAGGTTCATTCCACTACAATAACTGCTATCCCTTACGTACAACGCTTTATCTCATTTGGCGGTGAGCCTTTACCTGTACCAGAAGATGTGATGGCGGAGCTTTTGTACAGACAATCACATACAACAGCTCAGGCAAATCTTTTAAGGAAATCAATTCCACACGATTTTGCTGAAATTCTACTCATGGATAATCCGCAGCAAAGAAGTATGGCTTTCATCCACTACATCACAGAGAGAAGCTTAACCCACAAAATGAAACGGAAGAAAAATGACTGCTACCCGAAAAAAAACCGCAACGAGACGCAAGCCCCAACGTAATACACTCTACCTGCCCTCAGCTTCTCGTGAGGAACTGGATAAAATTGCTCTGGAGATTGGCTATCGCAGGGGGCGACGTATTTCAAGCTCTGGTGTTGTCCAGTACCTCATAAAAAAATATTCCAGCCAGGCTATTGAGGAGCTGATAAACGAAGACGATGAAGACGATGACGACTTCGATGACTAACCATTCAGTCTAAACTTTCCGCGCTGTTCTGGCCGGGAGAAAATCATGTTATCTACTACTGCTTTTGCGGCGCTTGCTTTGCAATGCGCGGCCAGCGTTCATCCCGATACTGCGCATGAAGTTGCAAGGGTTGAATCTGGTTTTAACCCATATGCTATTGCCGAGATAATACCGAAGGTTGAACGTAAGCCCGGTGACAAAGGCGTAGTGTCCTACTTTCCCAAAACTAAGGAGGCTGCACTCCAGATCGTAAATCAAATTGAATCACGAAATCATCGTTACTCAGTCGGTCTTATGCAAATAACGAGTACGAATTTTGCAAACTTCAATACAACCGCTGAGAAAATGTTTGACCCCTGCGAAAATCTCAAGGTTTCAGAGCAAATTTTGGTGGATTGTTATAAACGTGGTGGCGATATTTTACGTGGCCTGAGTTGCTATTATTCCGGCAATCCAGAAACAGGAACTAAACCTGAATCAGATTTTAATAACACCAGTTATATACAGCGCATAGGGTTTAATCCGCCTGATAACAAAAAAAACTGGGTGGTTCCTTCAGTTAAAGATGCAATCAGAAAGGAGAATGTAACACAGAGTATCAAACCTAAAGAAGTTACCGTATATCCCCAATATGCCATGCGTGGCACTGTTTTAGATGAAAAGGAAACAAACGATGTTAAAACTCAATAAACGTTATTTAACTCTTTCTGTATTTATGGCTGCATTGATGCTTTGTGTAGCAGAACCCGCCTTTGCTGATGATGTATCCACTAAAACAACTGGCTTCTTGCAGAAGATTATCGATTTTCTGACGGATATCCGTAAGCCAGCAATCACCATCATTGCGCTGGTAATTGGTTATATCGCTATCTTCTCACGCCAGCATGCAGCGTGGATTACGCCTTTAATTATCGGGATTATCATCTTTATTGTTGCGCCATATCTGCCTGACTGGTTAGCGTAATATGTAATAAAAGGGGGCGTAAAAATGAGTACCGTTTTTAAAGGGCTGACACGCCCCGCTTTGATTAGGGGGCTGGGCGTTCCGCTCTACCCCTTTCTTGGAATGTGCGTTATCTGCGTTTTGCTTGGTGTCTGGATTCATGAGGCTATGTATGCCCTCATCCTCCCTGGCTGGTATGCCATCAAGCGAGTTACGAAGATAGATGAACGCTTTTTTGACCTGCTTTATCTGCGAATGCAAATCAAAGGTAATCCTCTGGCAAACAAGCGCTTCAATGCCGTCCATTATGCGGGGAGTTCGTACGACGCAGTCGATATATCGAAAGTGGACAATTTTATGAAGCTTAAAGACCAGTCTTCTCTTGAAGAGTTAATCCCGTATTCATCACACATCACTGATAACCTCATTGTTACCAGAAACCATGATCTACTGGCGACCTGGCAGATTGACGGAGCTTATTTTGAATGTGTAGATGAAGCGGATCTAGCCTTGCTTACTGACCAGCTCAATACGCTGATACGTAGTTTTGATGGGAAACCCGTTACCTTTTATACGCATCGTATTCGGGTTAGAAAAGAAGTGCGACCTGTATTTGACAGCAAGATCCCATTCGTCAACAGAGTGATGAACGATTATTACGAATCGCTTTCGGCGGCTGAGTATTTTGAAAACAAATTATACTTAACCGTATGCTATAAACCGTTCAGCGCTGAAGATAAAGTGACGCATTTTCTTTCAAGGAAAAAGGGTAATAAAAATATCTTCGAAGAACCCATTAATGATATGAATGAAATATGTGGCAGATTGAGCACCTATCTCTCCCGGTTTCATTCCCGTCGTCTTGGGTTATATGAAGAAAATAATATAGTTTATTCAGAACAGCTTACGCTGTTCCAGAAACTGCTATCCGGGCGCTGGCAGAAAGTCAGAGTCACCAATAGTCCGTTTTATACATACCTGGGTGGTAAAGACCTGTTCTTTGGTAACGATGCTGGACAAATCACTGCCTCTGACCATGCCCGGTACTTTCGTTGCATCGAGATCAAGGACTACTTTCAGGAAACGGATGCCGGAATTTTTGATGCACTGATGTATCTCCCGGTTGAGTATGTACAGACTTCCTCTTTAACTCCGATAGACAAGCAGTCTGCAATCAAGGCGCTGGATGATCAGATCGACAAACTCGAAATGACCGATGATGCCGCTAAATCCTTGCTCGCTGATTTGAAAGTTGGTCTCGATATGGTCTCCAGCGGCTATATTTCTTTCGGGAAAAGTCACCAGACACTGATTGTTTACGCAGATTCGCCGGAGCGTCTGGTGAAGGACACCAATATTGTAACGACGACCCTGGAGGATTTAGGGCTGATCGTAACCTATTCAACCTTGAGTCTTGGCGCAGCGTATTTTGCTCAGTTACCTGGTAACTACACGTTACGGCCACGCCTGAGTTCTATCAGCAGTCTGAACTTTGCCGAAATGGAAAGCTTCCATAATTTCTTTACGGGCAAGGAGAAAGGAAATACCTGGGGTAACAACCTTATCACCCTGGGCGGCTCAGGAAATGATATTTATAACCTGAACTATCACATGACTACCGAGCATCAAAATTACTTCGGTAAAAACCCCACGCTGGGGCATACCGAAATTCTTGGTACGTCAAACGTGGGTAAAACGGTAGTGATGATGACTAAGGCTTTCGCCGCCCAGCAGTTCGGAACGCCGGAGTCTTTTCCACCTGAGAGGAAATTAAAGAAGTTAACTACAGTATTTTTCGACAAAGATCGGGCAGCGGAACCCGGTATACGTTCAATGGGAGGTGCTTACTTTCGGGTGAAAGAAGGAGAGCCGACTGGCTGGAACCCTGCGGCTTTGCCACCAACCAAACGAAATATTTCCTTTATGAAAGACCTGGTGAGGCTACTTTGTACGCTTAACAGTGAGCCGCTTGATGATTACCAGAACCGCCTGATTTCTGATGCCGTTGAGCGCCTGATGCAGAGGTCAAACCGCTCTTATCCGATCAGTAAGTTGCGACCACTCATTCTGGAGCCTGATGATACTGAAACCCGGCGGCATGGGCTTAAAGCACGCCTGAATGCCTGGGTGCAGGGAGGGGAATTTGGCTGGGTGTTTGATAACCCGGACGATACGTTTGATGTGGACAACCTGGACGTTTTCGGTATAGACGGAACGGAGTTTCTGGATAACAAAGTACTTTCCAGCGCCGCTTCATTCTATCTCATCTACCGTGTCACCATGCTGGCTGATGGCCGCCGACTCCTTATCTACATGGATGAGTTCTGGCAATGGATTAACAACGAAGCGTTCAGAGATTTTGTTTATAACAAACTCAAAACCGCGCGTAAGCTGGATATGGTGCTTGTCGTAGCGACACAATCGCCGGATGAACTAATTAAATCACCTATCGCGGCTGCCGTTCGTGAGCAGTGCGCAACACATATTTATCTGGCGAACCCCAAAGCGAAACGTAGTGAGTACGTAGACGAGTTGGAAGTGAGAGAACTTTATTTTGACAAAATTAAAGCCATTGACCCGTTATCTCGTCAGTTCCTGGTCGTCAAAAACCCACAGAGGAAGGGGGAAAGTGATGATTTTGCGGCTTTCGCAAGACTGGATTTGGGAAAAGCGGCGTATTACCTACCGGTTCTCAGCGCATCGAAACCCCAGCTTGAACTGTTCGATGAAATCTGGAAAGAGGGTATGAAGCCGGAAGAGTGGCTTGATACCTATCTGGAACGTGCAAACCTGATTTAAGGAATCCCTATGAAAAAGCATATCGTTGCGGCACTTATCGCCTCTGTTACGGTTATTTCTGGTGCTCAGGCTGGTGTTCCCGTTGCCATTGATGCAAACCCTGAATGGGCTGTCGAAGCGCAGCGCTGGACAGAACGCCTCAAACAGTGGCAGGACACCGTGAACCACTACCAGAAACAGATTAATGCCTATAAGCAGGAGCTGCTGACCAAAACGGGCATTCGTGATGTTCAGGGACTGGTGCAGTCTGCGCAATCTGTCAGTAAGGAGCTGGAGAATATTTACGACCAGGGGAACTCCTTCATTGATGATTACATTAAGAACCCGGAAGCCACCCTGTCTGAGCAAGCCAGATCACTACTGGCCGATTATAAGGTGACAAACACCTGTAAGGGGCTGGGATATACGGGCGACCTGGTGCGGGGCTGTGAAGCCTCGTTCCTGTCCCAACTGGCGGGGATCGAGTACGGCAATAAGCTGGAAAGTAAACTGCGTGAAGATAATCAGGAAATGGCCGACCTTATCGACCAGGTGAAGAACGCCCAGGACACGAAAGCCACGCAGGACGCGACAAACGCTGTATCTCTGGCAAGCCTGAAATTTAACAAGCTCAAATTTCAGTATGAAATGTATCGCGATAAGCAGCGCGATCTTGCAGAATACAAGGAGAAAATGTTACAGGCTGCTTTCCAGGAGAAACAATTAGGGGCTGTTAATAAAGAAACTCCAGTTGTTGATTATAAGGCAGCATTTGAGCAGCAGAGTTATGAAATGAACTGAGGGGGCATTTTGAAAAAATATGGATTAGTTGCGGCGTTGGGGCTTACATTCTTTCTTACCGGGTGTGAAGAGGTTAAATCTGTAGACTGGTGGCAGTCTCACGTAGACGATGCAACGAAAAAAGTAGCTGAATGCAAAAAGTCTGGGAGTGATAGCGAAAATTGTAAAAACGCTAAGGAAGGTTTGTTTAGGTATAAGCAATTACATCCTAAGCATGTTGACTATAAAGATGCATTCAAAAATGTATTGGGTAAAGATGGAAGTTAAAAGGAGCCACTATGGCAACTTCTAGGTATTTCCAGGCCGCTCATGACGTTATTGTTAAAACTCTTGACCAGTCTTTGACTGGTCAGTTAGATAACTTTTCTTCAATAGCGTCTCAGTTGGGTAAGTATGGTATTTCCATTTATATATTGTGGTATGCTTATACCACAATAGTTGGGAAGCAAAAAACCGCAGTGCAGGATTTTTTATGGAATCTATGTCGATTCTGGTTAATTCTTGTTTTTGTCAAAAATATGGGGGGGTGGTTAGATAGTGCAACTCAGGCCATTGATGGGCTGAAGGAAACATTTGCAGGAGGTGATCCTTGGAAATGGGTTGACGAGCTTTGGGAGAAAGTTCAGCAGGTAGCTGCATATCTTATGTCCAAAGATACTTCGAAGTATGTGAAAACAGATGGGGCAATCGCATCTTTATTAACATATGCTGGAGGGATAATTGCATTATTGCTAACTTCAATAGTTTATCTCGCCGCCGAAGTTACTATTAAGATACTTACTATTACCGCGCCGTTGTTTATTATTTGTCTTTCATTTGGTTTTTTAAGGCAGATGTTTAATAGCTGGCTTCAGTTAATATTTAGCTCATGCTTCATATTCTTGTTTTGTGGACTGGCAATTAAAGCGGGAATGACGTTCCTTAATGGCATTCTGACAATCTCGATAGCTAACGCAGATGAATTAAATCTGATATCAACAGGTGCTCAGGCCGGGGTTGCAGGTGCATTTATGGCCTGGATTATCTGGCAAGCCAAAACCTATGCTTCCCAGCTCGCAGGGGTAGGTGTTGAAGGCGCGATGCAAGGGGCAGCCGCAATGGGGATTGGTGCTGGCGTGTTCGGCGCTTCCCGTATGGGGCGTAATCTGCTTGGTATGGGTAAAAATGCAGGGATTGGCGCATGGAAAGGCGTTCGCCGTCAGGATGGAGGGTTCAACCAGTCTCCTGGTGTATCCGGTAAGTTGGGGAATCTGACCGGGCAGGGCGTTAATATTGGCGCTAAGAGGCTTCGCCAGGCTGCGATAGATGCGGCGAAAAAGAAATATGGAGGTTAACCGATTTATTATTTAAATCTGTCAACTCTGAGTATTCCGCAGTAAATATTCACTCCTCTATTTAGGTTCTCACATTATGAAACTACTTATCACGGCTATCGTGACGCTTTGCCTTGTCGGATGCCAGGCGTCACATAAACAACCTCCGGTATCCGGAAAAAGCGAACCTGTTAATTCAGCAGAGGTAATGCGCAATGGGGTTTAAACTCTCAGGATTAAAACTTCCCGGTTTTAACAAGAAAAAAGAAGTAACAGACTCTTCAACTACTTTTGAAGAGAAAAATGTATTGATGCAGGAGAAAATGAACCGCATTTATAAATTCGGTGGTATTGCAGGAATTGCCGTAGGTGTGTTGTCTCTGCTGGCACTGAATGGAGCGCTACCGTTAAAGAGTACGGTTGTCGAAGCTTATCTTATTAATGGTGTCACTGGCGTTGCTGAAAGACTGACTTCTGTTAAAAAAGAAAACCTCTCTGAAAATGAAGCGCTGGCGAAATACTTCATTACTCAGTATGTGAAGCGTCGTGAAGGGTATAACTATTTCAGTCTCCAGCATGATTATGATTATGTTCTGTTATACAGCGCTGAGAATGTGGCGACGGATTACAACGCTTTAATCAACGGCAACCAGTCACCAAAGGTTATTTATAATAAAGCGGAAAAAACCGCATCTGTTCAGGATAATCCGTCCGTGATTATCAGTCCGTCATCCCGGCGCGATGATAAGGATATGGGAGCATATATCCGGTTTAAATTAACCATTCGAAATGTCGCGACAGGCCAGGATGATTATGAATACTGGAACGTCCGGTTGACCTACCGTATTGAACCACAGGTCGAAATGGCATCGGGTGACCGAAACAATAACCCGCTTAAATTCGTTGTAACGAGCTATGTACGCGATAAAGAAGTGAAAGGGTGAAAACTATGAAAATGAATAAAGGAGCGCTAATTGTGGCGCTTCTGTTGGTGTCGCACGTCTGCCATGCAGCCGTTACGCCAGCAGCCAGCCGTTTTGATCCCCGTAATCAGATTGTCAGTTATAACCCGCAAAACACGACAGTCATAAACAGTGCGGTTGGCTATACAACCACACTGGTATTTGACGAGGATGAAACGGTCATCAGTGCCAGAACCGGCTTTCCCCAGGGCTGGGAAGTGAACAAAGAAGATAACCTGGTGTATCTCGAAGTGAAGCCCGTCAAACAGACCGTACAGAAGAACAGTACCGATGACAATGGCAACCAGTCTTCAGAGGTGGTCAGTGTAGCCCTTGATCCTGAAAACGACCTGGAACGCTGGCGAACAAACCTGTTTGTTCGCACAACAAAACGTAATTACAGCATGGAGCTGAACGCCCGAACGTTCCGGCAGCCGGATAAGATCGCGTTTGTTGTTAATTACCAGTACCCGCAGGAACGCCGGAAGGAGCAAGCCGAAATCGAGAAGAAACGGATTGAGGCTCTTAACAAGCGGCAGGAGGAGCAGGCAATCAACCGTTCTCTTGAAAATGCGAAGTCGCCCAAGAACTGGGATTACTGGAAGCGGGTAGCTGACGGCAGCCAGTCAATCAGCCCGGATTATGCGTATGACGATGGCCGCTATACCTGGTTTGGCTTCAGCCCCCTGAAGAAAATCCCCAGCGTCTTTGTTATGAGCGGCGAACAGGAAACGCTGACTAACCCGGTAGTCAAAAACAGCGGTAGTTTCACCGTTGTTGGTGTTCCTGTAGACCAGCGCTTTGTTTTGCGTATGGGAAATCAGGTTGTTGGGGTTGAAAACCGGGGCTTTGGCAAAGTCCGTCTTCCGGCAGGAGATACCGTTTCCCCGAACGTTGAGAAAGAGGTGATCCAGTGAGCGAACAGGAAAATAAAATCCCGACCGCTGTAGAAATTGAACAGGCACTACGGGAACGGCATCAGAAAGAAATTGAGCAAAACGATAAAACGGATAAGGGAGATGAAGATGACGGTAAATCAGTAAAACGCCTGGGTATCGAGAAGCTTAAAAAATCGCGTAAGGGGCTGGTGATTATTGTGGCCGCTTTCCTTCTGCTGGCCGCCGGGGTGTCTGTCTACTATATCCCGTCGATTATTCGTGCAATGTCCAGCGGTGATGATAAGCCTGCCAGTAATGCGGTATCTACTGGTTCAGTAAAACGCGCGACAGGACTCAGCGATGATGTTGATCCATTCAACACCAGGGAAGAACCGGCTAAGACGGAAGAACGGAAGGAAAGCAGCGGCAAAGCGGAAACGCCACCGGAAAAAGTACAACAAAACTTCAGTCGTGCGCTGGATGTGGCCTATGGGGGGAGCAGCTCTGCTTCCTCAAATTCCGGTGGTAGCTCATCAACGGCCAGCAATACCAGGAACGAGGGGGACGGCAGTGACAAACAGGCAGAGGTTCAGCCTGTTAATGCAGGGCAACCCGCGCAGCTTTCTAAAATTACGCGCGTTCCTTATGACCCTAACCTTTTCATTCCTGAAAATACCGCGATTAAGTGCTCGCTGGACAGACGATTTATTTCTGATCTGGCTGGCAAGCTGGTCTGTACGATTAATGAGGACGTATACAGTGCAAACAGGAATGTAAAGCTAATTGAAAAGGGAACAGCCGCATATCTGATGTATAAAACGGGCACGTTCAATCATGGTCAGGGAGCCGTGTTTATCGCTGCTACGAAGCTTAGAACACGTAAGGAACCTTTCATTGATATTCCGCTGATTGATACACAGGCGGCGGGAGCGCTGGGTGAGGCCGGGGCTTCAGGCTGGATTGACACACATTTTGCAGATCGCTTTATGGGCGCGATGATGGTTGGCATGATCCCCGATGTGGCACAGGCCGCAAGTGGAGCGGCTAAAAGTAATAAAGACAATCAGACCGACTATACAGCTAACAGTCGCCAGGCTTTTGCTGATATAGCACGCGAAGCGTTTGCAAACAGCGTAAATATCCCTCCAACGCTTTATAAAAACCAGGGGGAAATCATTACTCTGATCGTTGGTCAGGATTTGGATTTCTCCAGCATCTACAAATTAAAAATGGTGGGTACCCGGAGGTAATTTGATAACGCTGGATATCAAAGAGTTTTCAATGCTGTTAGGAATAAGGGAAAGCGAAATATACCATCATATTCGTAAGGGCATACCAATAAATGGCGTTCCTTTCCCCAAACCACTGAAACAAATCAAAACGCATCGATTTAATTACGAAGAAGTCATGCGTTTTATTGAAGATCTTAAAGGAAAAGGTGAATTATGAAGGATGCAGAGAACAGACATATTGTTTATGAAATAATAGATGAATACTTCCACCACTGGCTTAATGAAGTCGATGGTTTAACTGAAATCGCGGTAAATCGGCCTGATGAACTGTTTGTTAAAGTGAGTGGGAAATGGCAGCAGCATGAATTAAAAATGGATTTTAAAGATTGTATGTCATTTGCAGGGGCAATTTCTGATTATCATGATGGTGGGTCGGTTACGCCAGAATATCCCTTACGTTCTGTTACGCTCCCCGGAGGGGAGCGTGTACAAATAGTTATTCCCCCGGCAACGGAACGGGAAACGGTGTCTATTACAATCCGTAAGCCGTCCAGTGTGTTTATCGACCATGATACCTTTGTTAAACAAGGGTTTTACTCAAGGCTAAATCAAGGGGGGAAATTCAGGGATAAAGAAGATGAATTATCTTCAATGTTTAAAGATAATTGTTTTGAACAATTTGTCCCTGAATGCCTGGTTAAGGGTAAAACGATGGTATTTTGTGCCGGAACGGGGGCGGGTAAAACCACCTTTGCAAATGCCTGTCTTCAGTACATACCCCATCATTTACGATGTATTTCAATTGAAGATACAGATGAAGCAAAGTTCAGGTTCCACAAAAATCATGTGAAATTGTATTACCCGTCAGAAGGGGAAAGTAGCACTGTCAGTTCCGCTTCTCTTTTACGTTCTGGTTTTCGTATGAACCCGGACAGAATCCTCATGACTGAGGTTCGCGGCGCGGAAGCCTGGGATTTTCTCAAAGGCTCAAGTTCCGGCCATGCAGGGAACCTTACAACCGTCCATGAGAGCACCCCTGAAGATGCTGTGCTTGGACTGGTTCAACGGTGCTATATGAACCCTGAATGTCAGAATTTGCCTTATAACATTATATTGCGGAGGGTGTTAAGCAACGTCGATGTGATTATGAGTATTAAGTACATCGATGAGGAAGATAACCGATTTGCATCGGGTATTTACTATCGTGATATTCATTTTCAGGAATACTTTGAAAAGCTGAAGGAGTGATTATGTCTCTGAAACTACCCGATAAAGGCCAGTGGGCTTTTATCGGTCTGGTTATGTGTCTTGTGACGTATTATACTGGCTCAGTTGCTGTTTACTTCCTGAACGGAAAAACGCCGCTTTATATATGGAAGAATTTTGATTCCATGCTGCTGTGGCGGATAATAACAGAGAGTAATATACGGACAGATATCAGGTTAACCGCAATCCCCTCTCTTTTATCAGGTATGGTTTCGTCTCTCATTGTGCCTGTTTTTATTATCTGGCAACTGAATAAAACGGATGTTGCTCTTTATGGTGACGCGAAGTTTGCCAGTGATAATGATTTAAGAAAATCGAAACTTCTGAAATGGGAGAAAGAAAACGATACTGATATTCTTGTAGGTGCATATAAAGGTAAATACCTGTGGTATACCGCACCAGATTTTGTATCACTTGGCGCAGGAACCCGCGCAGGTAAAGGGGCTGCAATAGGTATTCCAAACCTGCTGGTCAGGAAACATTCCCTGATTGCATTAGATCCAAAACAGGAACTGTGGAAAATCACCAGTAAGGTACGTGAAAAACTGCTGGGTAATAAGGTCTATCTTCTTGACCCTTTCAACAGTAAAACGCATCAGTTTAACCCGCTTTTCTATATTGATTTAAAAGAAGAGAGCGGGGCTAAAGACCTGCTGAAGCTGATTGAGATCCTGTTCCCGT
Organism: Klebsiella sp. C239; assembly: GCF_048822715.1. Taxonomy (NCBI): domain Bacteria; kingdom Pseudomonadati; phylum Pseudomonadota; class Gammaproteobacteria; order Enterobacterales; family Enterobacteriaceae; genus Klebsiella; species Klebsiella sp. C239. The sequence goes on from NZ_JBMEZK010000016.1 coordinate 23,174, forward strand.
CTTACGGTCTGACCGGAGCGGAAGCACACTTTAATAACCTCGCGGGGCAGTACTGGACGGGGCTGGCAAAATTGCTTCATTTCTTTATTAACTACGACCCCTCCTGGCTTGGTGAGTTCGGGCTTAAACCTGTTTTCTCAATTGGTTCTGTAGTCGATTTGTACAGCAACATCGACCGGGAGCTGATACTCAGTAAGCGAGAAGACCTGGAGGGAACAAAAGGACTTGATGAAAACGCGCTGTATCATCTGCGCGATGCCCTGACCAAAATCAGGGAGTATCACGAAACCGAAGACGAACAACGTTCGAGTATTGATGGTTCGTTTCGTAAGAAAATGAGTCTGTTTTATCTTCCGACTGTTCGCAAATGTACAGACGGCAATGATTTCGACCTTCGCCAGTTGCGCCGGGAAGATATCACTGTTTATGTTGGCGTTAATGCTGAAGATATGTCCCTGGCCTATGACTTCCTCAACCTGTTCTTTAACTTCGTTGTGGAAGTCACGTTACGAGAAAACCCTGACTTTGACCCGACACTGAAACATGACTGTCTGATGTTCCTGGATGAGTTTCCGTCTATTGGTTACATGCCAATCATTAAAAAAGGTTCGGGTTATATTGCCGGGTTTAAACTCAAACTTCTGACGATTTACCAGAATATCAGTCAGCTTAATGAAATCTATGGTGTTGAAGGTGCCAAAACGCTGATGAGTGCGCATCCCTGCCGGATTATCTACGCTGTCAGTGAAGAAGATGACGCTAAAAAGATTTCGGAAAAGCTGGGCTATATCACCACCAAATCGACAGGTTCAAGCAAGACAAGCGGACGCTCAACGTCGAAAAGCAGTTCAGAAAGTGAGGCGCAGCGCGCCCTTGTGCTCCCGCAGGAGCTGGGAACGCTGGATTTTAAAGAAGAATTTATCATTCTTAAAGGTGAAAACCCGGTTAAAGCTGAGAAAGCCCTCTACTTCCTCGACCCGTATTTTATGGACAGGCTGATGATGGTAAGCCCCAAACTTACCGAGTTAACCGCCTCTCTGAATAAGACTAAAAAAGTATTGGGTGTTAAAGGGCTTAAATATCCTTCTAAAGAAAAAATGCTCTCCGTCGGTGAGCTGGAGTCAGAGGTTTTACTATGAAAAAAATGTTAATGGTCAGTGTCCTTTTTCTCTCTGCCTGTTCCTCTCCGCCTGAACCACCACAGGTTGACTGGGAACAGAATCCTGAAACGGTGAATACACAATTAATGGACTGGCAACCGACATACTCAGTTATTAAATCAGACAAGGTTAATTCATCGTGGGTTAAGGTTATCCATAATTTCAGGCCTGAAAACCGCCTTTACGATGATGCTGTTTTTTATTCTGTTGCACATTCTGATTCAGTGATTGTTGAAACCAGTAACGGAACAGACTTTTTCACAGCTAAAAACTGGTTGAGGGCGAACGGTGCAAACGGTGTCATACAGTATCGTTATAAAATGAACTGTTTTTCTTGCCGGACTACCAGTGTTTATTTATCACGATAACGCCGGATTAATAAAATTCTTGTAATTTTATTGAGCCGGGGTTGAACAACCGCAGGGCGTTAGTTGCCCGTTATCCATGAGGTGTATATGAAAAAGACCGTAACCACGGCAGTGCTGCTTTGTGCGTTCGCTGCCGGAACTGCTCATGCTGAGGAAAAGGCCGACCCGAACGATCCATGTGCAATGGTGTTATGCCTTGCCGGAAAACTTGACGGAAGTAGTCCGGCAGAATGTGACCCGATGTATAAAAGTTTTATGTCAATCAGGAAAAAGAATAAACATGGTTTTTTACCCGATCACACGGCAGATGCCAGAAAGAAAAAACTAAATGAATGTCCTGCGGCTGATGCAGGTACAGTAAGTAAAATTATTTCAAGCTTTGGCCGATTGAAAAACTTTTAATTCTGTTTGATTTAATTCTGATGTGAATACGCAAGTTTCAGGTTTGAGACTGGAACTTGCGAACATTTTTTACAGGGGTGGGAGGATGAAAATTATTAACGTACCTGATGCAAGAAGTGTGAGAATTGCCGGAATTGAAATTATCGATAGTGTCAAATCGGTCGCTTCTGTTTTTACTGAAATTTTGTTGTTTATGGTCTGGTTTCCGGCAATTGTCTATGGGCTTTATCGTTTTGTTATCGTTTTGTGGGATGCTTCCTTAAAGCCGCAATCGCTCATTGAGTTTATTAATTTCATGGTTGAGTTATACAGCTATGTACTTCCTTCGTTGGCTGTTATCGCAGTGGCTTTAGTCGTCGTTTTATCCATTTTTAAAAGACTCTCAGCAATATGGGAGGGAAGAAAGCAATGAGACATTTTTTTAATGTTCTTTCCTTTGCTGTTGCCCTGTTGCCAGCTACATTGTGTGCTGCTCAGATTCAGGGGAAAGTTATTCGCGTTCTCGATGGAGATACCATCGAAGTTAAAACACTACCCGCGAAAATTGTTGTGTATGAAGTTCCGATTCGAGTCCGATTGATAAATATCGATGCACCGGAAAAAAAACAACCCTTTGGTCGCTGGTCAACCAATCAACTTAAAGCCCTGCTGGCAGGGCAATCAGTTACCGTCTCTTATACGCAAACAGATCGCTACGGGCGAGTCCTGGGACGAGTGGTGACAGCGAACGGCACTGAGGCTAACCGCCAGCAAGTGCTAAAAGGGGCTGCATGGGTTTATGACAGGTACAACACCGATAACTCATTACCGGCTCTGCAACGGGAAGCTCAGACACAGAAGCGCGGCCTGTGGGCTGACAGTAATCCCGTTCCTCCGTGGGAGTGGCGTCATAAACAAAACTGACGCGCTTCGCTTGTCCAACCCCTCCTCTGCCTGAAGAAAATCTTCAGGCAACGTCACGGTTTTTAATATACATGGTGCGCATATGGGTAAATTAACTCTGGTAGAGCAGGCTTTACGGCTCCATAAAGAATATTACGGTGAAGATAATTTTGGTACTGTCGTAAAGGATTGTGATTACTATCCTAAAGTGGCAGAGATTTTTATAAACAGAAAGAATCGTAAAATTTATTCGAATCTTGATATCGAACCCGTTGCTTCAACCGTCGTTCATACGGGAAGTAGCCCTGTTATGGCTAAAGCCGGGAGGATTAAAAAGCTTATGTTTAAAGATGGTTCGGGAGCATACCGGATTCATCTTGGTCAAAATGAAGTGGTTCATATTATTCGCTTCATTCTTAACTCTAAAGTCAGAATGGAGTACGCAGTTGGCACAACCAAAAGTATGTCGATGCTTCATAATCTTTGCGAAGCTGGACGCGCTAAATTAAACCGCTCTTTACCCCGTAAAGGTATCTGGAAAATCGGGTGTTACGACGGCGTTTATTATCACGGTAAGGCAAGGAAGGAAGAAATAGAAAACGCTTTACGTTTTTCTGTTCATCCAAAGTTTAATGAGCTGGAGAATGACTTTAATCAGTTCTTTTCGGATATTGATTTCTACACCCGTTATGGTCAGTCAGGAATGCGAAAAGTGCTTTTTACTGGTCCTCCGGGCACAGGGAAAACGACTATCGCAAAAGCTTTGGGGGCAAAATATCAGGATAAATATGTATTTGTTTATGCTGATGATTACTTTAAAGATGTTTGCTATGCCGCAGCTCAAAAGAAAATACCCGTTATCATAATAGCTGAAGAGGTTGATGAACTTTATCGGGCTGATGCCGGAACGTTAAGTTTTCTTGATGGGGCTGATACACCGCGAAATCTTGCCGGGACATATGTTATTTTTTCAACGAACTATCCTAACCGGATTGATCCGCGCATCAGAAAACGCCCTGGCAGAATTGACAGAATCATATCTGTAGGTGCTTTTCGGACTAAAGCCGCTGCCGCTTGTGCCAAAATGTACTTACCAGACGATATAAATATTGACCTTAAAGAACTTGGCGCGGTGCTGGACAGAACGACTCCTGCTGAAATAAAGGAGATAATAAATATTGCTATTGGCATGATTCGCGGAACAAAAAACGAATTAACAGTAGATGTAATCAAGAATGCGCGTGCCTTTTTGAAAGGAACCCTTGACCTTAGTGTGCAGGAGGCAGAAGAAGACATAGAGGAAAGGGAAGAAATCTTTAAAAAGAATGGTGCGCAGCCTGACTATTCAAGTTACCTTGAGGATTGATTAATGAGACTTTTTATTGCAGAAAAACCGTCTTTAGCAAAGGCTATTTTTGAAGGACTGGGCGGAAATCCCAATACAGAAAAGAAAAACGGCTATTTTGAACACGGTTCTGATGTCGTTACCTGGTGTTATGGTCATATGCTGGAGCTTTACGACCCACAGGATTATGACGACAAATATTCCAACTGGCGTTATAGTGATTTACCCATTAAAGCGGTTTATCCGCCAAAATATAAAATCAAGCCTGAATCAGAAGCACAGACCCGCATTATTTTGTCTCTTATCGATAAAGCCGACAGCATCGTTCATTCAGGCGACCCCGATGATGAAGGATGTTTGCTGGTTGATGAGATTCTGGGTTATGCCGGAAACAAGAAACCCGTCCAGCGACTGCTTGTTGCCGACCTCAACCTTGCGCCAGTGCAAAAATCACTGTCGAATTTACAACCTAACGATAAATTTCGCGGTATGACGTTAAGCGCCCTGGCGCGTTCCCTGTGCGATCAGGGTTTTGGCTATAACATGACGCGGGGATGTACATTAAAAGGCCGTGAGAAGGGCTATGACGGCGTTCTGAACGTTGGCCGGGTACAAAGTGCCGTTCTTGGTCTGGTGAACATGCGCACGCTGGCGAACCAGAATCACACAGAAAGCTTTTATTACGATGTATTCGCCAGTCTGTCGATGAACGGGCATCAGATTAAGGCGAAATATCAGACAACAGACGACGATCAGATAGACGAGAAAAAACGCCTGATCTCCGAAGCTCAGGCCGCGCATATTGCCGGACGTGTTACGGGTAAGGATGCTATTGTTACTATCGCGACGACAAAGCCGGAAAATAGCAAGCCTCCGCTTCCGCTTAACCTTTCCACGCTTCAGCAGCTCTGCGCAAAGCGATTTGGTTATTCTGCAAAAGATACGCTCGATGTGATGCAGGGGCTGTATGAAACTCACAAGCTTCTGACCTATCCACGTTCTGACAATCGCTATCTTTCAGATGAGCATTATTACCAGGCCGGAGATATTGCCACTGCTATAGCGGCCACCGTACCCGAACTGGCGTCTGCGATCGTAGATATGGATAAAGGCCAGAAACACAAAGCCTTTAATGCCAGTAAGATTGAGGCGCACCACGCCATCATCCCGACGACAAAAAGCGGAGCCGGTATTCAGCTTAATGAAAAAGAGCGGAACGTTTATAACCTGGTGTCCGTCTACTTTATCGGGCTGTTCTACCCGGATGCGATCCGCAACAAGACGAAAATCCACTTTGATATTAAGGGGGATACCTTTACGGCCACACAGAGCGTTCTGGTACAAAAGGGCTGGGAAGCGCTGGGTAAGGATAGTGATGACGAGGACGAAACCGAAGATGCCGGAACGGACGGTTTTGACCTTTCATTGCTGAAATTTAATGACAGCGGCCTGTGTGAATCGGCAGACGTGGACAAGAAAAAGACTACACCACCTCGCTATTTCACAGAGTCAACGTTACTGGCCGCCATGACGAGTGCGGCAAAATTCATTGATGATCCGGCTCTCAGAAAGGCGCTGGAAGCGAAAGACGAGGGCAGCAGTGATCGTGGCAGTATCGGAACGGAAGCCACCCGCGCGGGTATTCTTGAGAAACTGGCGGCAAATACCGGGCTTATCTCCATCGAAAAAGAAAAGGGGTATTCGGAGCTGGTATGGAAAACCACAAAACAAGGCCAGGAGTTTTGCGCTGCACTGCCTCCTGAAATCACTAAACCGGATATCTCCGCTCTGTGGGCTGAAAAGCAGTCTCAGATCAAAGCCGGAGAGCTGACAGTTGAGGAGTTTATTAAGGAAAATGATGAGTACGTCCAGGGGTTAATCGACGAGCTGGACAGGAACGGAATTTCGATTTCTTCAAATGCCACGCCCTGCCCGGTTTGTAACAACGGTTTCCTGCGTAAGCGTAAGGGGCAAAATGGCTTTTTCTGGGGATGCTCCTGCTACCCTGAATGCAAGACAACATTCCCGGACAAAGACGGCAAACCGGATATGGAAGCAAAATCCAGATCAGAAGGTTCCATGTCCCGGCTCGAAGCCCCCTGCCCTTCATGCAGTAAAGAAATTATTATCCGGCCTAAAGGCTTTTTCTGTTCCGGGTGCGAGTTTAAAATCTGGTCTGAAGTGTCAGGAAAAAAACTGACACAAAATCAGGTTGAGACATTAATCAAAAAAGGTAAAACCGGAGAGATTAAAGGCTTTACCAGTAATAAAACCGGGAAAAAGTTTGACGCTGCAATTGTTTTGCAGGATAAAACTACGGGTAAACTTGGGTTTCAGTTCAGTAAAAAATAAGGATTAACTCGATGAGTGAAAATGAAACGTTTGACGCAACAAAAAAGCTACTCCTGAATATTCGCTCTGTTCGTGTTTTTGCGCGAGAAACCAGCTTTGAACAACTGCTGGAAATGCAGGAAAAGCTTAACGCCGTGATCGAAGAACGTCGTGAAGAAGCAGAGCGTGAGGCAGCAGAACGCGCAGAGCGCGAAAGAAAGCGCCAGGAACTGCTCCAGTTGATTGCCGGAGAAGGTTTTTCACCGGAAGAACTGCTTGGCCTGTCCGAAGATGCGCAAAAAACACGCAAAAAGACGTTGCCAAAAGCGCCGCCTAAATATCAGTTTGATGAAAACGGCGAAACGAAATACTGGTCTGGTCGTGGCCGGACACCAAAACCAATCGACGAAGCGTTAAAAGCTGGCCGTTCTCTTGATGAGTTTCTCATCAAAAAAGATGCTTCCAGCACTGCTGGTGACGAACAGTAATCTAACAAGCCTCTGACACTGCGTCAGAGGCTTTTTTTTAGCAAAAAGGGCGCGGGGGGTTATGGTGAAGAAATCTTTGGATATCTTCGCGGGGATAAGGGAAGTAGTCTCTGATATCTTTGGTTTCTAACTTACCAGTGCAGTGATACGTCTGAAAATAGATCCACTCTGCTATTGTTTTGTAGATGTGATTTCCCATGTTCGCGCTTTGAGAACCATACTGCATGACTTGTGCATCCAGGTCATTACACATCTCCGGCGGAGTGAGTACATGATATGTCCTGCATAACAGCGGGCGGTAATTGTAGATTGAGCATGTTCCCTTCTCAGACAAAAACGGACATTTTGACTCATGCCCGGTCGTAAGCGGGTTGTCTCTGGCAGTAAGTTTACTTGCTTGTGCAATATGTGTTGCCTCAAGCGCGGTTAAATGAACATCCATTTTACAGCACGAAGAGCACCCCTTTTGACAGGAGGTAAACGTGCTCACAAATTCTTTGTTAAAACGATCCAAAAAGGCGTACATCTGTTTTAACTTGAGGTAAATATTACCGGATTGAGTATTGAGTTTATTTATGAGTGCCTTTAACTCATCGAAATACTTATCAGGTACGGGTTTCAGATTGGTATAGCCGGGTAATGTTTCGCCTGGCTCCAGGTGGATCACTGAGTTAGGTTTGATATCCATTGCTTTTGCTTCCTATATTCTTCTCGCGCTGGTTGTTCATTTGACACTAAAACAAGCGTCATACAATGGCAAGGTGTCAAGCCCAGCAGTAAATCACGCTTGCCAGCAAACCAGTTTCCTGCAGCCGGTTTGGCCGTTGATTTTTGCCAGCAATATTACCCGCTCGATGCCCGCCCTGGGCGTGAAATTGCCAGCAAAAAAGATTGCCGCTATCAAAGGTGTGGTTTATATTATCTGTATCGTACGATACAGATAATGGAGAAGCTTAATAGATGACTGAAAAAATCACTGACGAGGAACTGGCAGATTTGTTGGAGGCGCTCAAAAGAGCACATGGTATGGGCGTTTGTTCAAAGGCGGTTAAGCTGGCACAGCGTTGCGCTGATGTGTTCCCTGCTATTGTTGCAGAGTTACAGGAATATCGGAACGCCGCTAAGCGAACTTCAGCATGACAAGAGCCACGGAACGCGCTTACAGCGAGCTACAACAGGCGTTTGATTTCTATAACCAGCGCCTTTTTGACGGCGAACTCCCTGACTGTCTGATTACGTTCCAGCGCGGCAAGAACACAATGGGCTATTTCAGTTACAGGCGCTTTGTTGCTGCTGACGGCAGCGGCAGGATGATTGATGAAATCGCCCTCAATCCTGAATACTTCCCGGTGTACCCGCTTATTGAAGTCATGCAAACGCTGGTTCATGAGCAGTGCCATATGTGGCAGTACCACTACGGCAACCCGTCGCGTAAGACGTACCACAATGCGCAGTGGGCGGCAAAAATGGAAAGTATCGGACTTATGCCCTCCTCCACCGGGAGACCTGGTGGTGCGAAAGTCGGCCAGAAGATTAATGACTATCCGATCCCTGGTGGCCGCTTCCAGCGCGTCACACTGGAACTGTTCCAGGGGCAATTTGCTTTGAGCTGGTTTGATCGCTTCCCTGTCCAGGTCGAACAACAAAAAGATATGACCGCCGTAATAGAGCAATGGCGCGAAACGCTTGCTCTGGCGCATCAAAATGCTGAGGCCGGGATTGATATAGAAGCGGTGCTTTCTATGGCTCTGCTGCCGTCAGTGTCACCGCAGAACGGGAGCCATTCAGATGATATGGCCGGGAGCAATGACAATGATTTGTCAGTTGCAGCATTTGAGGACAAGCCAAAACGAAATAAAGTTAAATATCAGTGTCGCGGGTGTGGCGCTGCCGTGTGGGGCAAAGCCGGACTGAATATTGAATGCGGCGATTGCGAGCTGGCTTTCATCGAAAATTAATTGCCAGCAAATTTTCCCGGTCACATCTGTTGGCCAGTGTTTTTTGCCAGCAAAGTTTCTTCCCGGGTTCGCGCCGGCAGCGCAAAAATGACAGCAAAAGAGGGGTATCATGGGGCATTACACAATCAGAACGAATGACGACGAAGATCAGGCCATTAAAAAGGCGCAGGAAGCGACCGGACAGGCATCAGCCAGCAAAACCTTTATGACGGCTATCCTTGAGCTTCAGCGTAACAGAGACGAGATGGCGCAGCTACGGCGTGAACTGGCGCAGGAAAAAGCGCGGAGTCAGGAGCTGGTATCATCGGTAAAACAATTCCGTTCCAGCCTGAACAATCTGTTTGATCTGGCTGACAACCCTTAAATAACAAGGAGCGAAACGTGCATACCACAAATGCGATTATCCTGTGCCTGGTGTCATATCCCTGCATCGTTGCATGGGTTATCTATAAAAACAGATTTGTCGATTACTTGTTTTTAACTCTGCTTGCTTGTTTGGGGAGCATTTTTTCAGTCGTATTGTATAAACAGCCCGACTACTCATTGACCATATATCAGGCCGTTGCTGTCGGCTATGCTGCCGTGATCATGCCAACGGTGTTAGTTTTGAGTGTCGTTAATATCTTCATGGGAAAAGCAGAGAGAACGTGCAAATGAATACACTGGCTGCACTGGAAAATACGTTTCGTGATATGAGAAAGCATGGCTGCCAAACAGTCATGGTCACGCAGTCTTTAGCTGATTTTGGCCGCTACAGCTATAAACCGCGCCCTGCATTTCAGGACTGGATCGAACGGCTGAAGACTGGCGAACGTCTGCCGCGAGGCCGTTACTTTGTTGGCAAGAAGCCTGGTGGCCGCCTGGTGCTCATTGATGAATTGGGGGGAACATGGACAGAAAAAGTAACAGTGATTCATACCAACGCTGGATGATAGAGAAGGCTGACAAAAGGGAAAGGACGCAAATCAGTATGTCGTTCGTAAAGATGAAGGACGTACTTTTTAACGTGCTGGCTATCGGTACTGTTTTAGCAGCCCTGGTGGTGATCTTTTATGAAGTGCAAAGCAGCTTATAAATTGATGGCCGTTGACAATGAATGTCATACTACCTGACCGGGCAATGCCGGAAGATTTCTTTCACGGGTGATGGTTTGTGATCCCGGCATTGTTCCGGCGCTCTCTCGTAAATTCTCGCGCCCAATCCCCCTCGCAAAACCTCAGAATTCACGTAACGCACCGCGATTTCGGCAACCATCAACCCTAACGTCCTTATGTTGTTGGGTTTGCCGCAGAACAATTTATTCATTTAAAATAGATTTAAACGAAGCGGGAAACCGCAGACGTAAAAAAACCGACTGGTGAGGTCGGCTTTTTTACGGTTCCGGTGCGAGCTGGTAACTCAGCCCGGAAGGGAAACTCTCTACAACTGACAATAGTATGATAATCCGTGAAGCCTGATTATGCAATATGACGGGCAGTGACTGTGCGTTAACGGTTTGCCTGAACGTTAGATAAACGTATAATCAGAGGGTTAGCTCTGTGGTGAGTCTCTCCCTGCATTCCGCTAAATGCGGCATGAACAGGTTCAAAGTCCTGACAGGTAATACAGGTGGTGCTGGTTATCTGTGCTCTGGCAGGAGTGAGACTCTCTACAACTGACAAGACGAAGAGAAGCCGTGGTGACAGGCAGTGTAAGAGCAAGCCACGGTGTCTTTACTCCATTTATGGAGAAAACGGATGATTAACCTGTTAATCATCGTTCTGAGGGCGGTAGCGGCGCTTGCAAACGCGCTGATTGCCATTCTGGAACTGATCCGCCAGTTCATCGACTAATGAACACGGAAACGTAATTAAGGCCGGAGGAACACCACCTCCGGCCTTTAATAAAAATATAGTTTAGTTACAACATTCACTAGTCTGTACTAACCACCACACACCTGACCTTCTGCGCACAAGTTACCTTTAATCACTCCTAAACAGGCATTTCATGAAACTCCCCTGTTCTTGCATCGGTAACAGGGGTCTGACGCTCAGTGGAACGAAAACTCACGTTAAGCAACGTTTTCTGCCTCTGACGCCTCTTTTAATGGTCTCAGATGTCCTTTGGTCACCAGTTCTGCCAGCGTGAAGGAATAATGGCCGAGCATATTGATATGTCCGTGGCAAAGCGGGGAGAGGCGTGCGATATCTTCATCATTCAGTGTTTCACCCTGCGCCCGGAGATGATCCAGGGCTGCCTGCATATAAATAGTGTTCCATAACACGACGGCGTTAGTGACCAGCCCCAGTGTGCCCAGTTGATCTTCCTGACCGTCGGTATATCGTTTTCTTATCTCACCTTTTTGACCGTGACAGATGGCTCTGGCAACGGCATGGCGACTTTCTCCCCGATTAAGCTGGGTCAGAATGCGCCGGCGGTAATCTTCATCATCAATATAATTAAGCAGATACAGCGTTTTGTTGATGCGCCCCACTTCAATGATTGCCTGAGTCAGTCCGGAAGGACGTTCACTTTTCAGCAATGAACGGACCAGCACTGAAACCTGTACTTTGCCCAGCTTCAGGGAGCCAGCGGTCCGGATCATTTCGTCCCACTGAGGGGTTCTAGGGATTTTCCGTCCAAAAACGACAAAGTGCTCTGGAGGCCCCGCCGTCTGTGGCCTCCAGAGGGGTATTACTTTTTTCGAGATCCCTATTTGGGCTCTGTTTGAGTAAGATTTAGTCTTTTTGGGCTAAATCCATGGCATTCGAAGAACGTGTCCAAATCTTGTCCGAGGCAGAACAAGATGAGTTATATGGACCCCCCGCTTTCACCTCCGCCGACCAACGCTTCTTTTTCTCGCTGAACGATAAGGAACTGGCGATCGCTAAAAGCCTCCGTCATCGGGGCCAGCGTTACATGCTGGTGGTACTGCTGGGCTATTTCAAAGCCAAGCCGGTGGTGCTGAATCCCGGCTTTCATCAGATCAAGCAGGACCTCAAATACGTTTATCAAACCGTTCTACCAGGCCCAGGCTGTAGACCCTTTAATCTCACGCCAAAAGAGAACGAACGGATTTACCAACGTGTTTTCCAGCTCTGCAACTACCAGCGCTGAAATGTCAAAGACCATGGAGCGGCGTTGAGAGATTACTTATCCCAGCAAGCCAGAGCCTGGACAGCGCCTAGGCACCTCTTCGATGCGGCCAATGAATATTGTTCGGGGCAGAAGATCGCAATCCCTGCCTACAGCACGCTGCAAAAGATCATCAGTCAGGTGGTGGGAGACGAACAGGAACACATGGCCGCGCACCTTGAGCGTGCAATGTCACGCGGTCTTAAGCAAGCACTGGCGGAGCTCGTGAACGGCACAGGTCCACTGCCGTTCCGACAGTTGCGACAATCGGCTCGTAACTTCACCGGAACCGAGTTGGAGAAAGAACTGATTGTCTATCGCCATATCCAGCATTGGATGCCGGAAGTGGATCTGCTGTTGAGCACGCTATCACTGTCGCAGAAAAATCTGCAACACCTGGCAGAGAAAGTCGACTACTACGGTGCCAAACTGAAACGTCAAACCGTAGGCAGCCAATGGCTGTATTTATTGTGCTATCTTCAAACGCGATGGCAGCAAGCGCTGGAACGTATTGCCGATGGCTTTGTGCATCATGTCAGACAGACCAAACAGAAGGCAAAGGATTATGCGCAGGAAGCGGTGTTTAAGGATTGGCAAAAAGCAGCTAAAAATGTCAGCAAGGCAGCTGAAGTACTGCACCTGTTCATTGATGACAGCATTGATCTGCAACTACCGTTTGCAACAGTAAGACAGCAAGCACTGAGCCTGCTGACCAAAAGGGATCTGGAATCTGTATGTCTCTTCCTGAACGAGCAGCGACGATCGGTCGATGAAGCCATGTGGCAGTACTGCGACGAGAAAGAAAGTCTGCGGAAAGGTTTGCTGCGAGAGTTGTTCCTATGTCTGCGCTTCGAAGGCTGCGACGGCACCCAGCACTTAGCGGCCGCCTTGGCGAAAACACAAAACGAACTCAACGGCCAGGACGCTCAGTTGCAAACTGCCGACACCAGACTCCTTTCCAAAAAATCACGTGAATTCCTGCTGGATGGTGAAGGGAATATCCTGATCGATCGTTATGAGTGGTTCCTCTATCAACAGATTCCTGATCGCCTGAATGGCCAGCTGACGCTGCCTGATATCACTAAATACCGGGCACTCGACGCCGACCTGATCGACGGGGAACATTGGCGAAAAAACAAATATACGCTGCTTCAACAGAGCCATTTTACAAAATTAGCGGAGGAGCCTGAAAAGCTGATCAAACAGATGGCCATGGAATTGGATACCCGTTTGTACGAAGTCGGCGAATATCTTGAACAGGAAGACAACCGGAATATCATCTTGCGTAATCCGCAGGGTAAACGCTTCTGGCGCCTGCCTTCGGCCAGCAAACATCATCTGGTCAACAATCCCTTCTTCCAGCAAATTCCCACAACGGGGATTGCGGATGTACTGCGCATGGTTGATCGTGACACCGGTTTCATTGACTGCTTCGCTCATGTGCTGGGTTCCCAATCCAGAAGCCGTTCCCATGAATATGACCTGTTGGCAATTCTGGTCGGCAATGCAACCAATCAAGGCATTTACGGCATGGCACAGATCTCTGATCGTACCTATGATCAGCTCAGCACTATCCAGGCGAACTATCTTCGCCTGGAAACATTGAATGCTGCTAACGACAACATCAATAACGCGACAGCCAAGCTACCCATCTTCCGGTACTACAACATCCAGGAAGATGTGATCCACGCCAGTGCCGATGGTCAAAAGTTCGAAGCCCGGCGCGAGACCTTCAAAACCCGTTATTCGTCGAAGTACTTTGGCACTCAAAAAGGTGTTTCTGCCATGACCTTGATCGCCAATCACGCTGCGATCAACGCCAGAGTGATCGGCGCCAACGAACATGAATCGCACTACATCTTTGATTTGTTGATGAGCAATACGTCAGACATCATTCCGGATGTGCTCTCAACCGATACCCATGGGGTGAACCATGTGAACTTCGCGTTACTGGATCTGTTCGGATACCAGTTTGCCCCACGCTATGCCCAGGTTGGCAAAGTGATCAATGACATGTTTGATGTCAAGGAAGACAAAGAACACCGAATTCAGCTGTGCTTAAAAAAGCCAATCAATACCCATCGTATTGCGCAGCACTGGGATACCATCCAACGGATTGCAGTATCACTTAAGCAGCGGAAAACAACGCAAGCCACCTTGGTGAGAAAGCTCTCGGAGTACAAGCGCAATCACCCGCTGCTGGAAGCCCTGACGGAATACAATCGCCTGGTGAAAGCGAATTATCTACTGTGCTACATCGATGATGCCAGTTTAAGAAACTATGTTCAGCGCGCGCTGAACCGGGGAGAGGCCTATCACCAACTGCGTCGGGCCGTGAGCAGCGTCAATGGGGATCAGTTCCGGGGCAGTTCAGACGAAGAAATCCAGCTATGGAATGAGTGCGCTCGCCTGGTCACCAATGCCATCGTTTACTTCAACTCCAGGATACTCAGCCAGCTGTTGACCAGCTTCGAATACCAAGGAGATACCAAGAGAATAGATATCGTCAAACAGGCATCCCCTGTGGCCTGGCACAACATTAACCTCAAGGGGACTTACCACTTCGAATTGAGCGAAAAATTGCCAGATCTGGAGGAGCTTATGCGCTCAATCGAGGGATATTTACCCGTCAGCGAAAAGTAATACCCCTCTGGAGGCCACGGACGGCGCGGCCTCCAGAGCACTTTGTCGTTTTTGGACGGAAAATCCCTAGAACCCCATTATCTAAAAATACTTAATTGTCTTTTAACGTCGCTAAATTTTAAATAAATAAGTGAAGAGTGTTAGTGGAGCCACTGATTTAAAGTTGGCAGAGTAAAACTTGAAGTGCGACATAAACCACCTAATTAATTTAAAGGGTTTATGGAGTATATAAAATTGTCATACCATCATCTTAACTTTGAAGATCGTACTGCATTAATGCTTGAGTCAAGAAAAGAAGGCTTTTCAGCCAGAAAATTTGCTGAACTCATTAAAAGACATCCTAGGGAAGGTGCGAACAAGTCCCTGATATGAGATCATGTTTGTCATCTGGAGCCATGGAACAGGGTTCATCATGAGTCATCAACTTACCTTCGCCGACAGTGAATTCAGCAGTAAGCGCCGTCAGACCAGAAAAGAGATTTTCTTGTCCCGCATGGAGCAGATTCTGCCATGGCAAAACATGGTGGAAGTCATCGAGCCGTTTTACCCCAAGGCTGGTAATGGCCGGCGACCTTATCCGCTGGAAACCATGCTACGCATTCACTGCATGCAGCATTGGTACAACCTGAGCGATGGCGCGATGGAAGATGCTCTGTACGAAATCGCCTCCATGCGTCTGTTTGCCCGGTTATCCCTGGATAGCGCCTTGCCTGACCGCACCACCATCATGAATTTCCGCCACCTGCTGGAGCAGCATCAACTGGCCCGCCAATTGTTCAAGACCATCAATCGCTGGCTGGCCGAAGCAGGCGTCATGATGACTCAAGGCACCTTGGTCGATGCCACCATCATTGAGGCACCCAGCTCGACCAAGAACAAAGAGCAGCAACGCGATCCGGAGATGCATCAGACCAAGAAAGGCAATCAATGGCACTTTGGCATGAAGGCCCACATTGGTGTCGATGCCAAGAGTGGCCTGACCCACAGCCTAGTCACCACCGCGGCCAACGAGCATGACCTCAATCAGCTGGGTAATCTGCTGCATGGAGAGGAGCAATTTGTCTCAGCCGATGCCGGCTACCAAGGGGCGCCACAGCGCGAGGAGCTGGCCGAGGTGGATGTGGACTGGCTGATCGCCGAGCGCCCCGGCAAGGTAAGAACCTTGAAACAGCATCCACGCAAGAACAAAACGGCCATCAACATCGAATACATGAAAGCCAGCATCCGGGCCAAGGTGGAGCACCCATTTCGCATCATCAAGCGACAGTTCGGCTTCGTGAAAGCCAGATACAAGGGGTTGCTGAAAAACGATAACCAACTGGCGATGTTATTCACGCTGGCCAACCTGTTTCGGGCGGACCAAATGATACGTCAGTGGGAGAGATCTCACTAAAAACTGGGGATAACGCCTTAAATGGCGAAGAAACGGTCTAAATAGGCTGATTCAAGGCATTTACGAGAGAAAAAATCGGCTCAAACATGAAGAAATGAAATGACTGAGTCAGCCGAGAAGAATTTCCCCGCTTATTCGCACCTTCCCTAAAGGGATTGATTTAAATCAGGCAGATCAGCATTATTTAAATCAAGTTGCCATGTCACTGAATACTCGTCCTAGAAAGGCGTTAGATTGGCTTACACCATTAGAGAAATTTGCTCAGCTTGTTGATTATCATATGGCTTTTGAAACTGTCGCACCTCATGTTTGAATTCGCCCCATATTTTTGCTACAGTGAACCAAATTAAGATCATCTATTTACTAGGCCTCGCATTTGCGGGGTTTTTAATGCTGAATAAAAGGAAAACTTGATGGAATTGCCCAATATTATGCACCCGGTCGCGAAGCTGAGCACCGCATTAGCCGCTGCATTGATGCTGAGCGGGTGCATGCCCGGTGAAATCCGCCCGACGATTGGCCAGCAAATGGAAACTGGCGACCAACGGTTTGGCGATCTGGTTTTCCGCCAGCTCGCACCGAATGTCTGGCAGCACACTTCCTATCTCGACATGCCGGGTTTCGGGGCAGTCGCTTCCAACGGTTTGATCGTCAGGGATGGCGGCCGCGTGCTGGTGGTCGATACCGCCTGGACCGATGACCAGACCGCCCAGATCCTCAACTGGATCAAGCAGGAGATCAACCTGCCGGTCGCGCTGGCGGTGGTGACTCACGCGCATCAGGACAAGATGGGCGGTATGGACGCGCTGCATGCGGCGGGGATTGCGACTTATGCCAATGCGTTGTCGAACCAGCTTGCCCCGCAAGAGGGGATGGTTGCGGCGCAACACAGCCTGACTTTCGCCGCCAATGGCTGGGTCGAACCAGCAACCGCGCCCAACTTTGGCCCGCTCAAGGTATTTTACCCCGGCCCCGGCCACACCAGTGACAATATCACCGTTGGGATCGACGGCACCGACATCGCTTTTGGTGGCTGCCTGATCAAGGACAGCAAGGCCAAGTCGCTCGGCAATCTCGGTGATGCCGACACTGAGCACTACGCCGCGTCAGCGCGCGCGTTTGGTGCGGCGTTCCCCAAGGCCAGCATGATCGTGATGAGCCATTCCGCCCCCGATAGCCGCGCCGCAATCACTCATACGGCCCGCATGGCCGACAAGCTGCGCTGAGCCATGGCTGACCACGTCACCCCCAATCTGCCATCGCGCGATTTCGATGTGACAGAGGCGTTTTATGCGAAGCTGGGCTTTGCGACGAGTTGGAAGGATCGCGGCTGGATGATCCTGCAGCGCGGCGGTTTGCAGCTCGAATTCTTCCCCTATCCTGACCTCGACCCAGCTACGAGCTCGTTCGGCTGTTGCCTGCGGTTGGATGATCTCGATGCCATGGTGGCATTGGTGAACGCGGCGGGAGCCGAGGAAAAAAGCACCGGCTGGCCGCGCTTCAAAGCTCCGCAACTGGAGGCGAGCGGCCTGAGGATCGGCTACCTGATCGATCCCGACTGCACGCTGGTGCGGCTGATCCAGAACCCCGACTGACCGCATGCCCGCGAAAATCAAGATTTGCGGGATCAGCACACCCGAGGCGCTCGATGCGACCATCGCGGCGCGGGCGGACTATGCCGGGTTGGTGTTCTATCCAGCGTCGCCCCGTGCGGTTACGTCGAATGTCGCGGGCGCTTTGACATCGCGCGCAGCTGGCCAGATCGCCATGGTCGGTTTGTTCGTCGATGCGGATGATGCTGTCATCGCCGACGCACTGGTGGCAGCCAAGCTGAACGCGCTGCAGCTGCACGGTTCGGAATCGCCCGAACGCGTGGCCCAGTTGCGCGCGCGGTTTGGCAAGCCGGTGTGGAAGGCGCTGCCCGTCGCCAGCGCCAGCGATGTCGCACGCGCCGCAGCCTATGCCGGGGCGGCGGACTTGATCTTGTTCGACGCCAAGACCCCCAAAGGCGCGCTGCCCGGCGGCATGGGGTTGGCGTTCGACTGGTCGCTGCTGGCCGGATATCGCGGTGCCTTGCCGTGGGGGCTGGCAGGCGGGCTAAATCCGACGAATGTTGCCGAGGCGATTGCGCGCACCGGAGCGCCGCTGGTCGATACCTCCAGCGGCGTCGAAAGCGCGCCGGGCGTCAAGGATACCGACAAGATTACCAATTTCGCCTTTGCGGTGCGCTTGGCCTAAATCGCGTCGATCAATAGGCGTCGTTCAGCGCAAAGATCGGCTTGCGGGTGCGCCACTGCCCTCGGGTGAAGTCGGGAAAATCTAACGTGCGATTGCCCTCAGCAATCGATTGTTCCGACAGAGGCGTGATCGCGCTCCAGGCCAGCGCGTCGTAAATGTCGATTGGCATCGGGGCCTTGGCCTTCAGCGCCTCGACAAAAGCGTGGATCACGAACCAGTCCATCCCGCCATGCCCGGCCCCTGCCGCCAGATCGGCGTAGCGTTTCCATAGCGGGTGATCGTATTTCGCAAACCAGCCCTCGGCAGGCTCCCAGCGGTGCGGCTGTGGGCTCTTGCCCTCCAGATAGATCGACTTGTTGACGTCCATCCACAGCCCCTCGGTGCCTTGCACCCGAAAGCCGAGAGAATAGGGGCGCGGCAGCGAGGTGTCGTGGCACAGCATGATCGTTTCACCATTAGTGCAGCCGATCATGGTGTTGACCACATCACCCAGTGCGAATTTCACCTCGGCGTTGGGATGATCGGCAGAGCCGTTCTTGACGACATAATCATGCAGCCCGCGCGCCTTACAGCCGAAGCCGCCAGCGCCCGCTTCGCCCGGCAACGCGACCTTCAGGGTGCGGGTCTGCGGCGGGTAGCACACGCCGGCATCGGCGCAGCCCTGGTACTTCACGGTCAGGGTGGTCGCGCTCGCGCCGGCCGCGGGCGTGCCGGTGAGGGTGCCGAGCAATTCCTTGCGGTAGGTTTCGACGTCGCCGAAGAATTCGTCGCGGTAGGCCTTGCCCTTCGGCAGCGCCATGGTCGCGCCGGTGAAGGCGGCATCGGCCTTGACCGAGGTGCGGTGCCGGTACAGGTAATAGCCGTCGGCGATCCGCCAGCGCACCTCGATGCGGTCCGGCGCGGTGGCCTGCGCGGACAGGACGAAGACCTCGTCGACCGGCGGCAGTTCGAAGTCCTGGGCGACGGCCGAGGTCGCGGGCAGCGCAAGCAGCAGGGCGAGCCCGGCCAGCCAGCGGCGCAGGCGGATCGTGGATGCGGTCATTGGCTCAGTTTACCGGTCGGCTCTCGGCGGCCAGCCATTGCAGGTATTCGGGCAGGCCGGACGCGGCTTCGACCGCGAGCAGCTCCGGGAGTTCGTAGGGATGCAGTTGGCGCAGGCGTTCCTGCAGGGCGGGGTAGGCCTCGGCACTGGTCTTGACCAGCAGCAGGACCTCGGCCGCGGCCTCGACCTTGCGTTGCCAGCGATAGACCGAACGCAGGCCGGGCAGGAGGTTGACGCAGGCGGCCAGGCGCTCGGCCACCAGCGCGGTGGCGATGCGCTCGGCGCTGTCGGCGTCGGGACAGGTGCAGAAGCAGATCAGGGCGCTCACCGGCATAGGGTAGCGGCTGCCCCGATCCGGCGGGCCTGGCGGACATCCGCGTGCGGCCCTTGAAAGTCGGCGGGCCCGCCCCATCTCGGTGGCATGCCGGGTTCGCCCGGTTCTGTTGTCCGCGGTTTGGCACTCGCTTCGCGCGACTGCTAAAATCGCCGGGTTTTTCCACGTCAATCAACCATTTACCGAGGTTGCCATGTCCAATATCAAGCCGCTGCACGACCGCGTGGTCATCAAGCGCATGGAAGAAGAGAAGCTGTCCGCCGGCGGGATCGTGATCCCGGATTCGGCCACCGAGAAGCCGATCAAGGGCGAAGTCGTCGCCGTCGGCACCGGCAAGGTGCTGGACAACGGCCAGGTCCGCGCGCCGCAGGTCAAGGTCGGCGACAAGGTGCTGTTCGGCAAGTACAGCGGCACCGAAGTGAAGCTGGACGGCGTCGAGCTGCTGGTGGTGAAGGAAGACGACCTGTTCGCGATCCTCGGCTGATCGCGCGTCGCTCCCACACATTTCTCATCCGAATAATTTTTCGAGGTAATTCGCAATGGCTGCCAAGGACATTCGTTTCGGCGAAGACGCGCGCTCCAAGATGGTGCGCGGCGTCAACGTGCTCGCCAACGCCGTGAAGGCGACCCTCGGCCCGAAGGGCCGCAACGTCGTGCTGCAGAAGAGCTACGGCGCGCCGACCATCACCAAGGACGGCGTCTCCGTCGCCAAGGAAATCGAACTGGCTGACGCGTTCGAGAACATGGGCGCGCAGATGGTGAAGGAAGTCGCTTCCAAGACCTCCGACAACGCCGGCGACGGCACCACCACCGCCACCGTGCTGGCGCAGGCGTTCATCCGCGAGGGCATGAAGGCGGTCGCCGCCGGCATGAACCCGATGGACCTGAAGCGCGGCATCGACCAGGCGGTGAAGGCCGCGGTCGGCGAACTGAAGTCGCTGTCCAAGCCGTCGTCGACCAGCAAGGAAATCGCCCAGGTCGGCGCGATCTCCGCGAACTCGGATGCCAACATCGGCGACCTGATCGCGCAGGCGATGGACAAGGTCGGCAAGGAAGGCGTGATCACGGTCGAGGAAGGCAGCGGCCTGGACAACGAACTCGACGTGGTCGAGGGCATGCAGTTCGACCGCGGCTACCTGAGCCCGTACTTCGTCAACAACCAGCAGTCGATGTCGGCCGACCTGGATGATCCCTTCATCCTGCTGTACGACAAGAAGATCTCCAACGTGCGCGACCTGCTGCCCGTCCTCGAGGGCGTGGCCAAGGCCGGCAAGCCGCTGCTGATCGTGGCGGAGGAAGTCGAAGGCGAAGCGCTGGCGACCCTGGTGGTCAACACCATCCGCGGCATCGTCAAGGTCTGCGCGGTGAAGGCCCCGGGCTTCGGCGACCGTCGCAAGGCGATGCTGGAAGACATGGCGATCCTGACCGGCGGCGTGGTGATTTCCGAGGAAGTCGGCCTGTCGCTGGAGAAGGCCACCATCAAGGACCTCGGCCGCGCCAAGAAGATCCAGGTGTCGAAGGAAAACACCACCATCATCGATGGCGCCGGCGAAGGCGCGGGCATCGAGGCGCGCATCAAGCAGATCAAGGCGCAGATCGAGGAGACCTCCTCCGACTACGACCGCGAGAAGCTGCAGGAGCGCGTGGCCAAGCTGGCCGGCGGCGTTGCGGTGATCAAGGTCGGTGCCGCCACCGAAGTCGAGATGAAGGAAAAGAAGGCGCGCGTCGAAGACGCCCTGCACGCGACCCGTGCGGCCGTCGAGGAAGGCATCGTCCCGGGCGGCGGCGTCGCCCTGATCCGTGCCAAGGCGGCGATCGCCGGCATCAAGGGCGTGAACGAAGACCAGAACCACGGCATCCAGATCGCCCTGCGCGCGATGGAAGCCCCGCTGCGCGAGATCGTGACCAATGCCGGCGATGAGCCGTCGGTCATCCTCAACCGCGTGGTCGAAGGTTCGGGTGCGTTCGGCTACAACGCCGCCAACGGCGAGTTCGGCGACATGATCGAGTTCGGCATCCTGGACCCGACCAAGGTCACCCGCACCGCGCTGCAGAACGCCGCGTCGATCGCGGGCCTGATGATCACCACCGAAGCGATGGTGGCCGAGGCCCCGAAGAAGGACGAGCCGGCGATGCCGGCCGGCGGCGGCATGGGCGGCATGGGCGGCATGGATTTCTAAGCCCCGCGATCCATCAAGCAAGACCACAAAGCCCGGCCTCGTGCCGGGCTTTGTGCGTTCTGGCGTCCGAGGCGGGAGACTTCCTACCCGCCCCGCGGCAATGTCTGACGCGAAGATCAGAAAACGCCGATATGAACGCGTGCTCGCGGGCGCAACCCTGAGCAGCCGTCCCTGCAACGGAGCGCTGCGTGCCGCGCCTGACCGCACCCCGGCGGCAGGCCGAGGTGTGCGCGCCACTGCCGGCCGCCCACGCCGCTGCGCGTTACGCGCGCCACCTGCCCGAGCGCACGCTGCTGTACGCGCTAGTGCAGGCGCACTACCCGGACTTCATCGCGCGTCTTGAGGCCGAAGACCGCCCGCTGCCCGAGTATGTGCGCGAGGAGTTCGAGACCTACCTGCGCTGCGGCGTGCTCGAGCACGGCTTCCTGCGCGTGGTCTGCGAGCACTGTCGTGCCGAGAGGCTGGTGGCGTATTCCTGCAAGAAGCGCGGGCTGTGCCCGAGCTGCGGCGCACGGCGCATGGCCGAGTCGGCGCGGCATCTGGTGGACGAGGTGTTCGGCCCGCGGCCGGTGCGGCAATGGGTGCTGAGTTTCCCGTACCCGTTGCGCTTCCTGTTCGCCAGCAAGCCTGAGGCGATCGGCCCGGTGCTGGGCATCGTGCATCGTGTGATCGCCGGTTGGCTTGCCGATCAGGCCGGCGTGCCGCGGGATACGGCGCAATGCGGCGTGGTGACCCTGATCCAGCGCTTCGGCAGCGCGCTGAATCTCAACATCCACTTCCACATGCTGTGGCTCGACGGCGTGTACGAGGACACCACCGAGCGTCCGCAGCGCAAGCCGCGCCTGCACCGCACCCGTGCGCCCACATCGGCGCAACTGACGGAACTGGCCAACACCATCGCGCATCGCGTGTGCCGGCACCTGTCGCGCCGCGGCTGGCTCGAAGGCGAAGACGAATCCGTGTTCCTGTCCGACAGCGCGGGTAGCGACGACGGCATGGATGGGCTGCGGATGAGTTCGATGACCTACCGCATCGCCACCGGTCGCGACGCTGGCCGCAAGGTCGTCACGCTGCAAACGCTGCCTGGCGACGCCGGTCCGCTGGAGGGCGACGCCGGCAAGGTCGGCGGCTTCTCGCTGCATGCCGGCGTGGCCGCGGAAGCACACGAAAGCCACAAGCTCGAAAAACTGTGCCGCTACATCACGCGCCCGGCGATCAGCGAGCAGCGGCTATCGATCTCGCCACAGGGCAGGGTGCGTTACCAGCTCAAGACGCCGTGGCGCAATGGCACCACGCATGTCGAATGGGATGCGGTGGACTTCATCGCCAAGCTGGCGGCACTGGTCCCGCCGCCACGCGCGCATCTCACCCGCTTCCACGGCGTATTCGCCCCGAATGCAAACCTGCGCGCGCAGCTGACGCCCTCGGGGCGCGGCAGGCGGCCTGCGGGCGATGCGGCGCCAGTGGACGTCAGCGCCCACGACGAGCCGCGCAGCCCCGAGCAGAAGCGCCGTGCGATGAGCTGGGCGCAACGGCTCAAGCGGGTCTTTTCCATCGACATCACCACCTGCGCCCACTGCGGCGGCGCGGTGCGGATCGTCGCCAGCATCGAAGACCCCAAGGCCATTCGC
The DNA here is from genome assembly GCF_048822715.1 of Klebsiella sp. C239. NCBI lineage: Bacteria > Pseudomonadati > Pseudomonadota > Gammaproteobacteria > Enterobacterales > Enterobacteriaceae > Klebsiella > Klebsiella sp. C239. Next base: position 46,683 of record NZ_JBMEZK010000016.1, read on the forward strand.
GCCATCCTCGCCCACTTCGAGAAACACGGCGCGCTGGAGCAAGCGCACTACCGGCCCGCAGCGCGCGCCCCGCCGCCCGCCGCGTGATGAGGCGCCGGCCACACAGCCGGCAGCCAAGCCAGAGTCCGATCCGATGCGGCCACGACCCCGCAGGGCTGCGCTCGGCCCTGTGCCGGGATTCGGTGAGAAATGGCTACGCACTGAGCCGCTGCGTGGCCCCGCGATGTCGAAAACCCACGCATGAACCCCCGATCTGTGCCCGATCTGTGCCCAAAGCGGCGCTTGCGCGGCCGCTTCCTACCCGCCAGACTCGCCAAAAAGGGCGGTTGAACTTCCTATACCCATATCCCACTTTAGGTTTGGCAGCACCTTTTCAATCAGGTGGTTGTTTACACCAATCCAGCTATTGGCCAATTGAATATTGGTTTCGTCTACTTTTTTTGATTTTTTAAACAGCTTGGTAAAACCGAGTGCCAAAACAGGGGGACCATGTAAAAACGTGCTTCCTGTAATGACTGAACCAACTGTGAGTCCTTTACTGACTTTTTGC
>NZ_JBMEZK010000017.1:0-44792 GCF_048822715.1 Klebsiella sp. C239
GCGATGCAGGTGGGACCGTGGTCCAAGGCAGATAAGCTGACAGATGACGCAGGTGGGACCGTGGTCCCAGAGAGAATATTCAGGCCAGTTATGTTTTCTGGCCTGTGAGAAAGGAAATGAAGTAAAGGGAGATCACCGTAGAATAATGCGTGTCCGCATCAGACTCCTGGTTTCTCAAGCTCCTTAAGAATGGCTTCTATTTTCTCTATACACTCCGCAGGAATGCGGGACTTATCCAGGTTAAGCACCATTTTATCGCCCTTATACAATGCTGTTGCCCCTGGAGCAAACTGATGACGTGAGCTCAGATTAACTCTTGATGCGGGAGATTGTTTCAGTACGGATGTTAAAAGACTAATGACCTCTTCAGCTTCAAAGATTAGTCCCGCTTTCTTCTGATCGTGGAGAGTCTCAGCCTGCTGCTTCAGTAATTCTTCTTTATCTGCAAAAGCCTTCTGAAGGGCTTCACCTGACCGGGCAGACAGTTCTCCAGGATGTGCAAACAGGGCAACAACGGATTTAGGCAGTTTGGCCGTATTAATACAGCGGGTAATGATCTTACGAGAAATGTTTTCCGCATCGGCAAGCGCAGAAATATTTCCTGCAAACTCATTCTGCAGCCGGCTTGTATAACGCAGGCCACGTTCATAAGCACTCGTCGGCCGATAATCGTTACCCAGTCGGGACAATGCAGCCATCTGCTCATCGTCCAGTTCACCAACCAGAACGCGATAATCACTTTCCGTCAGGATTGCGGCTTTACGGCGACGGCTGCCGTCTGCAATTTCTATGACATCAGAAACCCGGCGGCCGAAAGCTGGAGTCTGCTGACCGGTCAGTAAAAATGAAGGAATGAGATCATCCAGAGCATCTTCGGTAAGTAGTTCCTGATCGCGCTCATTGCCTGACCATACGCGTGAAGCGCTCTCAACAGAGTCTCCCCGGAGCACCTCAAGGGTAAATTTTACTTCCCGCCCACTTACCGGAAGAGAGATTGCATTACCGCGGGCCATAGCACCCACGCGCGCAATTAATGAATCCACCATCGGCGCGGCCGGCGCCGGTGATGAAGTATCTTCAGTCGATTGAGTATGTGTGGTATGTCTTGGAATGACAGGAGCACGCTTCATTATCTAATCTCCCAGCGTGGTTTAATCAGACGATCAAAAATCTCATTGCAAACAGGCTCCCAGATAGAGAGGGCATTACGCCAGGCACCGGTTGAAGAACGTTGATCAATAGCCTGTTCAAAAACGGTTCTCATACGGATCTGACCTTTGCCGACTTCATCCGTTTCGCGCACAACATTTTTAAGGACCATGCTTCCCCAGGCATCCCGAATTTGTTCTTCCATCCACGGGGACTGCGAGCCATTATTATTACTGTATTTGGTAAGCAGAATACGGACATCTGGCTCGAAGCCTTTAAGATCCACGTTCTTAAGCAGGTCACGAAGCATATCGAAAAACTGCAGTGCGGAGGTGTAGTCGAACAGCTCTGCCGGAGTAGGGACAATCAGAACATCAGCAGCGCATACAACATTTATCGTACCGATACCAAGGTTGGGTGCGCTGTCGATAACTATCACGTCATAATCATGAGCGACAGTTTCAATGGCCAGACGGAGCATCAGGTGCGGGTCAGCAGGTAATTTGCCTTCGTCAAATTTCCCCATCAGCTCGGTTTCAATGCGGTGCAGTGCCAGACAGGACGGGATGATATCAAGGCCAGGCCAGCAGGTGGGCTTTATAGCGTAGCTGGCGTCATCCTTTTCCCCAAGATAAAAGGGCAGGAGAGTGTCCTCAGCATGAATATGAAGATCGGGCACCCATCCGTGATACATAGAAGCAGTTCCCTGTGGGTCATTGCCTTCAACAAGCAGAACACGGAGTCCTTTCAGAGCAAGATCCTGAGCCAGGTGAACGGATACTGAGGTTTTGTAAACACCACCTTTGTGAGCTGCAACGCCAATCACCGGCGGAAACGCATCTTCAGCACGGCGCAGTCGTGTACCAAATACATCCCGCATGTGATTGATTTGTTCGATGGTATAACCAACGCGTTGCTCAACTCTCCCACGGGTTTCCATATCAGGGTGCGGCAGCCGGCCAGCTTTCTCGGCATCCCTGATAGCCTGAGATGACACGCCAACTAAATCTGCCGCTTCACCAATCCTCCAGCGCCGGGTTATTTTCCGGGCTTCCGGACTGTCATCATTAAACTGTGCAATGGCGATTGCTTTCGTCATTTCATGACCAGCACTTATGCACTGGTTGAGTGTATCCATGAGTCCCATACTGAACATCCTTTAATCATCACTTTGCATTATTTTATTAAATCTTGGAATTTATTGCAAAGCAACAATAAAATCGCAAAGTGCACGAAAAAGTGCAAAGTGAACCACATTGGGTAATGAAAGAACGCAGGGGATTACAAAAGAGTACATACCGCAGTCAATATTAATCACTGCCGCTCGCCGCAGTAAGCGATCTCACACAGTGAGAAAGCGGCGAGGAAGCGGAAAATCACAGAATTCACAGATTGCACGTACGTCGGGTTGCTAAAGATGGCTCGGGATCAGCCAGTTATAATGAAATTGACTGCGGTATGTAATATATTGACTATGGTATGATGCTTACCGCATCTGTGTCGAGGAAGAGGAAAGACGACTCAGCATACCGCAGTCAATGTTTCATTGTTGTACTTGTAGATCTCAATCTTCCAGAGCGTATTCAGGAAAATAAGGCCAGGGTTCTGGATATCTGGCGTGGCGCTTCCGGGCTTGTATCTGGGTTATTCATGGTCTCGATCCAATAATTGATCCCAAGGAGATCATAATGAGATCCAAAAGAGATCCCCGGATCGCTCCAGCATGCGCTGTAACTGGCTTTAACGTCTGTCTGGATCGACTGTGGAATGTAAAATGTTGACTGTTATATGCATAATCTAATACTGTGATATGCAACGGTATTTACTGAGGTATGTATATCCGTTGACTGCGATACGTATTACTACATCCTTTTGTGGATAACCGTTGAGGATCAAGATGACGAGCGAAAATAACAGCTTACTTCTGAACCTTCAGGAGGTTGATAAGACAACCGGTGAAGTTGTTAAGCTGGATGTCAACAGCACCAGTACCGTGCAGCCAGTAGCGCTCATGAGACTCGGTCTCTTCGTCCCAACTCTGAAATCAACAGGGAAGAGCAAGGCGAACCGGAAAAACGTTACAGACGCGACTGAGGAGCTTGTACAGCTGTCCATTGCCAAAAGCGAAGGATACACTGACGTTAAGATCACCGGTTCGCGTCTTGATATGGACACGGATTTTAAAGTCTGGCTGGGGATAATTCGCTCCATGTCGGAGTATGGGGTAAAAAGTGACACCCTGGAACTGTCGTTCGTCGAATTCGTTAAGATGTGCGGATTTGACTCCCGTCGTTCAAACAAAAAAATGCGCGATCGCATCAGTAATTCCCTGTTTAAACTCGCCTCGGTTACGCTGAAGTTCCAGAGCGAGACCAAAGGATGGACCACACATCTGGTGCAGTCAGCCTATTATGACATCAACGAGGATATCGTTGAGATCAAGGCTGAACCTAAGCTGTTTGAGCTTTACCACATGGACAGAAGGGTACTGCTGCGGCTGAAAGCCATTGACGCCCTGCAGCGCAAGGAATCAGCCCAGGCGCTTTATACCTACATCGAAAGTCTTCCCCCGAATCCTGCACCTATTTCCATGAAACGGATGCGTGACCGGCTGAATCTCACCTCAAATGTCTATACGCAGAACCACACGGTGCGTAAGGCGATGGAGCAGCTGCGGGATATTGGTTATCTGGATTACACCGAGTTTAAACGTGGCCGAGCCACCTATTTCAGCGTGCATTATCGCAACCCCAAACTCATCAGTGGCCCTGTGAAGGTTCCGCGCAATGAGGAAGAAGAGAAGGCGCCAGAGCAAAATTATGACGAAGTCATTAAGGCGCTGAAGGCTGCGGGCATCGATCCTCTTAAACTGGCTGAAGCCCTCTCAGCGATGAAGCCAGAAAATTGACTGCGATATGCATATCATGACTGCCGTATGCCGCTAAGGACATTCCATTGACTGTGATATGCATCACGCATACCGCAGTCAATATTTATTCTCTATCATGTCTGCCCGGATCGAACAATATTGACTGTAATATGTGATTTCGGGTCTTGATACGCAGATATTGACTACGGCATGCGGGTTTAACGGGGGTATTCCCTGGTCTGTTCACTATTTCATGGGTGATAACATGCCACAGTCAATTTTTCAGTAAAGCTCTATACCCCTTACGAAGATCTCAATCGGATGCTGAGACGGTCATGTTACCTGATGGTATCCGTTCCCCTGTGTACTGCAGATTTAGCCCGGCAGGATGAGACTGCAGCTGTTTGTATAACCCGGCGCCAGCTTCACGCTGCTAAATGCGATCAGGAAACGGGAGCCGGATGGCAGAAAAATGTGGGCCACAGATGGTCAATGACTGTCGCAGTTAACGGGATGATTCGCTGAGCTTTCAGGAAATAACGCACCGTGGGATGCACGGCCAGAATGCCTGCATTGTGCCCTGTCTTGTCTGCGGTATGTTGATGCCTGCAGGATTGCAGGTCACCGGGTAAGACCACGGCGGTTCAGTCATCAGCATGATGGACTGGTGTGCTGGAGCAGGGAGGGGGCTGAATGCGCTCTGCTCCTGTATTCCGTATTAGCGGAATACAGGACGTCATGCCAGGCGTGCCAATCTCAGCCGGCCGGGGGCAGGGAGCGAAGGATCTCCGCGGCATCGCGACCGTCACCGGTAAAGGGAACGGCCAGGGTGGCAGCCATGTCCAGCGCAAATACCCGGGTATAGACTTCCATCGAGCGCGGATCCTTATGCCCGGCCAGTGCCTGGATGACCTTCCTGGGCTGCCGGTGATAAAGCATGTGCATAATATAGCTGTGACGGAAAGTATGCGGCGTCACGGGGATCGAAAAATGCACGCCGTCAGCTTCAGCCCGCTTCACCGCCTGTTTCAGCCAGTTGCGCATTGTCTCATCCGTGACCGGCCATAACGGCTCACGCCGGCGGGGGCGGGTGGTGACCATCCAGCTTTCCATCTGACGCACAAAACTGGCATCCGTCAGCGGCACCAGTCGCACTTCATCTTTTGGTGGCCGCCCGCGCCGCGCGCGCACTTTCTCCGACAGCACCCTAACAAACGGGCGCAGACCATCCAGGTCGAACGATTCCGGGGTGAGCGTCCGGGCTTCACCGATACGGATCCCGGTATTCCACATGGTGGCGAACAACATGTGGTGACGCTGGTCAGGCATATACCAGAGGAGGGCGCTCACTTCCGGCGCCAGGAGGTAAGCCGGCGTGGCACCTGTTGAGGTGGCCATCCGCCGGAGTGCCACCGCGGTCGCAAAATCAACGCCCGGGGCGATCGGCAGCAGGGAGACGCGTTCTGGTGAATTCTGCAGGGGAATGATGCTGTTCATGAGTTATTTTTCACGTAGCGCACGCACTGTTTATGGATACAGGTATTTTGCACCTGACGGGCCGATCCTGCCATGACAATAAATCGCAGCGCGCGGATCCTTTTGTTGTCTTATCCCGCATTATTGCGGGTAAAACCAAATACGTAAAGGATCCTTTTTCTGCTCAGATCCTCCATGAAGCCAGTCATGACGCGGGTTGATGGCTGTTTTACGGTTTTTGGGAGAATTGGGGTAATGCCAGGAAAACAGGATCGAACCAAAAAAGGAAGGAAGCAGAGAAGGGGAGGATGCGCTACGTGAATTCTGACCTGGTACACCCCTGTAACCCTGTCAGTTTTCACGCAGCGCAATGTAGTCACTGACTAGTGTCAGTTAAGATGACGGCCTGCATCCTGATGCTGACTTAATATACGGATAATAAAAATTTCAGTATTAGTATGCAGAAAATAAAGCATATACCGTTCAACGGGTAGTGCCAATATGTATTCTCCAGTTCAGGAAAGGGGAGCGATATTATGGTCACTCAAAAACAAAAAATACCGGAGAGCAAATTAATATATCTTTCGGCCCGCTCCTCATCGAAATGGTGGTACCCGTAATACCAGATATCCTCAAGATCCTGGTTGGCTTCCGGTGTGAGTTTAACAGTTTTCACCAGCAGGTCGGCTTTGTTGAATAAATCAGATTTCGGGTAAGTCTCCCCCGTAGCGGGTTGTGTTTTCAGGTAATACGCACGCTTTCAGGCATACCTGCTTTCGTCATTTTGTTCAGCGCTCGTACCAGGGCCATAGCCTCCGCAACCTGACTATCGTAGTCACGCAGCGTCAGTGAACCCCCGAACAGCTGTTTTACCCGGTACATCGCCGTTTCCGCTATCGAGCGACGGTTGTAATCTGTTGTCCATTTCCACCGCGCATTACTCCCGGTCATTCGCTGATTAGCCACTGCACGGTTACGGTCTGCATATTCACCGGGCCAGTAACCCGCACCTTTTCGGGGAGGGATAAGCGCGCTGATTTTCTTACGCCGCAGTTCATCGTGACATAGCCGGGTATCGTAAGCGCCATCGGCGGCGGCTGACCTGATTTTCCGGTGGGTTTGCCGGATAAGACCCGGGAAGGCTTCTGAGTCCGTCACATTGTTCAGCGACAGGTCAGGGCAGATGATTTCATGTGTTTTACTGTCAACGGCGAGATGCAGCTTACGCCAGATACGGCGGCGTTCCTGGCCATGCTTTTTGACTTTCCACTCGCCTTCACCGAAGACCTTCAGCCCGGTGGAATCAATCACCAGATGCGCGATTTCACCCCGGGTGAACGTTTTGAAACTGACATTAACCGACTTTGCGCGCTTGCTGACACTGGTGTAATCCGGGCAGCGCAACGGAACATTCATCAGTGTAAAAATGGAATCAATAAAACCCTGTGCAGCCCGCAGGGTCAACCTGAACACGCGTTTAATGACCAGCACAGTCGTGATGGCAAGGTCAGAATAGCGCTGAGGTCTGCCTCGTGAAGAAGGTGTTGCTGACTCATACCAGGCCTGAATAGCTTCATCATCCAGCCAGAAAGTTATGGAGCCACGGTTGATGAGGGCTTTATTGTAGGTGGGCCAGTTGGTGATTTTGAACTTTTGCTTTGCCACGGAACGGTCTGCGTTGTCGGGAAGATACGTGATCTGATCCTTCAACTCAGCAAAAGTTCGATTTATTCAACAAAGCCTATCCACCCGTTAAACAAAATGATTAATATTTAAAAATACTCGTTGAACACCCGTGCCGTAATAATGAAGTACATTAAAAACGTTATCCGGTCATGTGAAGCTGAGACCGTCTCTTCGTCATGTAAAATGCCGTACTTTCTTTGTCGTGAAGAATGACCGGGTTAAGTCCATAAGGTTGAGAGGAAGTCTGCTGATGTGATACGCTCAAGGCGAGATTTATCTCAGTGAGAACTCACGGCAACAAAAAGTTTTTGGACAACAAAACACAAAGTTGTTTTGGACTGTAGGAGTCCAAGAGACAATGACATTACATACAACGCCGTGTAACGGATTTTACATTATTACAAAGCCTGTGTTACAAGAGAGTTATGGACATGATTGAAAAAATATGTGAAGTAATTGATGGTGAATACGTCTGTGATATAGATATTAGCGTTGAAGAATGGAAGATTTTATTAAGGGATAAAAAAGTTTTTGATGACAAAAGTATTGCAGCGTTAAAAAAATGGTTCATTGAGCCAGACCATTCCTGTACATGTTTCGATATCGGCAAGAAGTACGACCTGCACAGTATGAGTGCTAATGGTGTAATCAATGGGTTGGGTGGAAGAGTTCAGAAGCAGCTTGGCCGATTCGAGGTTAAAGGAGTCGGAAAGATTGCTTCCGGGACAAAATTCATTACAGTCATGAAAAGTAGAGAAATTAAAGGAAACCCAAAGCGAAATTTATGGACTATCCGTGAAGAACTTGTTCAGGCAATAAAAGAACTAGATTTTTTTAGTACGAACGAAAGCTCAAGCATTGATTTTTACTCAGATAATGATTTGATCACTGCTCTAGAAGAAAGTAATCACTTTGACGTTACTCAGACATTTGAGTATAGCGAAAAAGCGAAACCTAAGAAAGCTGCAATAGAAGTCAAAAATGGACTCTCATACCCAAGAAGTAAATCTGTTTCAAAAAATGCGCTTAACAAAGCTGATTATAAATGTGAAATTAATTGCGACCATCCAACGTTCAGAAGGCGAAACTCTCCTCTAAATTACACAGAACCTCATCACATTGTCCCGATGTCAAAGCAAGACTATTTTGAGAATTCACTGGATGTGGAAGAGAATATCATATCACTATGTTGCAACTGCCATAAACAAATTCATCTTGGCAAGGGGTTTGAAGATATGTTGAGGAAAATATATGCCGAGCGGAAAGATGTATTAAAAAAAGCGGGAATCGAGATATTATTAGAGGATTTGATTCTTTTTTACAAGATGGAAGATAATTAATCTTCGAGAAGATGCATGCTTATTTTTATTTTTTTAGCAATGAATGTGAAATACTGCCTGACTATCAATCCTGTCATGTGGTTCAGATTTATGGGGGAGGATTTTAATATTTAACCAGCATGGCATGTCGATCAATCGGTTAAGTATAGCGCCAGGTAACCAGACGGATTTTCCCTCTCAGGCGGGAGTCGTTATCCATCGTCCAGTACCTGATTAAAAGTAGGAGTAATTACAAGAAAATTAAATTGTATGACTATTATTTCCGTTCAGAAAAGAAAGTTACATTTAAAACCCGAAATGTTACATTAAAAACCCGAAATTATTCGGGTTTTTAATTAGTTAAGTGCTATATATTTTCGTGTCCGGGGGTACCCTAAGAGGGTGCGCAAGACAACACTCCAGTGTTCATTATTTATGTCTGTCAAGCCATTTATTCATCTGCTCAATTTCACCTTTTTGAGCTTTAATGATGTCCTGCGCAAGCTTTCTCATTTCGGGATCTTTTCCGTATTTGAGCTCGGTCTCAGCCATTGCGATTGCCCCTTCATGGTGTGCGATCATACCTTTTGCAAAGGCCTTATCGGGATTGGATTCATTAACGGCGGCCATCATTTTTTCATGCATATTTTTCATGCCAGCCATATATTCCTGTGATGATGCCGATGAGTGCATATCTGACATTTTCATTTCCGAATGTTCAGCAGAAATGGCTGGCAGGGATAACATTAATATTACAAAAAGGGTGTTTTTGATTTTCATATAATAATTCCTTTCAGACAGGTACCGGTTAAGTGTAGCTGAGTCAGACAAAAAAGCCCCCTGACGGGGGGCAAAAATGTAGCAACGTTGTTTCAGGAAAATCTATCAGGGAAAAGGTAACAGCACGGATACTACCGTCGCATTCAGCCTGCATTGATCATGCGGCGGTGCGCTTCGGCCATGGCCTGATGTGGGCCGGATTGCCCGTTATTCATGAATTCATGGGCAACCGCTGCTCTTTCATGCTCATTCATCGCCGCGTAAGACGTTGACGGGACGGTCGTGGATACCGTGTTATTTCCCATCATCTTCTGATGACTTTCCACCATTTTCTGGTGCGCATCCGCCGAGCCGTTCGTCATGGTCTCATGAGCAATAATGGCCTGTTCATGCTGGTCCATACCGGTCATACGAGGAGCAGTCCCCTGGATCCCGACAGGAGCCGCAGCAGACTGCATCTGGTGAGCAGGAGCCTGTGCATTGTTGACGCGATCATGGATATTCACGGTTTCAGTGGCCCAGGCCGATGAAATTAAACCAAAGCCCAGCAAAGATGCTAATACGATATTTTTCATGATAACTCTCCATTTCTGAATTAGTGATGTCCGGGGAAGTACAACCGGTGTTTTCAGTTCCATAACTGAAACAAGTTCGGCAGCGTTTATTTCTCCGGAAGAGGGCTGGATATTCATTTCCTGGCGTACTCTGACGCCGGGTATTGATGAAGCAATCCAGCCTTCCTGATAAGTTGCACTAATTATATCGAATGGCTTCTGTTTGCTGCATGACAGGCTAATGACATCTTTGTCATTTACATCTTTATTTTCAGCATTGGGTTTCCGGGATCATTTTCTCCAGTCTGGGCACGGATAAGATAAAACGCGTGGAGCGTACGTCTGATTCCACCTGCACTCTTCCGTGATGTGCTTCCACGATTGACTTCACAATCGCAAGGCCGATGCCGCTGCCTTCTCCTTTTCGTTGTCTGGATGGATCCACCCGATAAAAACGGTCAAACAGCCTTGATAAATGTTCTTCAGGGATCGGTTTCCCCGGATTTTCAATCACAAGGTCAAAAAAGCTCTCCTGCTCTCTTATTGAGACGGTGATTGCCTGTCCCTCCGGGGTATAACGCAGGGCATTGGATAACAGATTATTGATCGCCCTTCTGAACATTTGTGGATCTCCCTCAACCAGGCAGGGCATCCCGTTAAATTTGAGCGTGATATTGCGTTCTTCGGCCCAGGCTTCGAAAAACTCGAAGACTTTCATGACTTCCGCTCTGAGGTCAAACATGACCCTGTCAGGTATCAGCTGATTATTATCTGCCTGTGCCAGGAACAGCATATCGCTGACCATTTTGGTCATCCGGTTATACTCTTCAAGACTGGAATAGAGGACATCCTCAAGTTCCCTCTGTGTTCGATCCTGACTCAGTGCGATTTCAGTCTGCGTCACCAGATTGGTGATGGGCGTTCTGATCTCATGCGCGATATCGGCAGAGAAATTGGCCTGGCGGGTAAAGACATCCTCAATCTTTCCAATCATATGATTGAACGAGATAACCAGTTGCTCCAGCTCAATGGGAACGCGTGTCGGTTCCAGTCGCGCATCAAGATTCTCGGAGGTGATGTTTTTAATGGCATTGCTGACATTACGAAGGGGCAGGTGCCCCTGACGGACAGCGATTCGAATGATCAGAACAATCAACAGGCTTATCACGACGGCAATCGCAATCAGGTTCTTTTTCAGCGCATCGAGGTAATGGAGATGGAAATTAATGGATAGGCCAGTCAGCATGACATAGTTCTGCTGTTTGCCCTGAAATATCGCCTGACCAGAGGAGGCGATAATCCTGTATGTTTCCATCTTCATTTCGGACCCGGTATCCATCGGTCCCGCAGGATCCTCCACCGTCCAGAGAAAGACATCCCGTGCGCGGCTGTGCTCGCTAAAATCTGCTGAATTCACTGCCGGGCGTAGTGCCGCCCCCTGAGCTGAGCTAAAGAGCACTTCACCCCTGGGATTGAAGAGCAAAAGGGCAACGTTGCGGTAGCTGGCAATTGATTCCTTTATTTTGCTTATTTTTTTATCATCCGGATCCACCGGGGACTGCAGTATACGGTTCAGTGTGGTGCTGATTTGTTGAAGATCGCTGACATCCTGCTCGGCAAAATGATTTTCAACAGAATGCAGCATAAACCAGGTGAAGGCGATAAAAGCCAGTATCGTGGACAGGCTGATAAAAAAGGTCAGCCGCAGAGCGAGTGAGAAAGGGCGTCTGGAAGGTTTGCTATGCATCCGGGACCTCCAGCATGTAGCCCACGCCCCGGACTGTCTGGATCAGCTTTGTCCCGTAATCGTTGTCTATTTTAGCGCGGAGTCGCTTTACTGCGACATCGATCGCATTAGTGTCGCTGTCAAAATTCATGTCCCAGACCTGAGAGGCAATCAGGGAGCGGGGAAGAACCTCTCCCTGATGGCGAATGAAGAATTCCAGCAGGCTGAACTCTTTACTGGTGAGCACAATGCGGTTTCCGGCGCGACTGACTTTTCTGGATACGAGATCAATCGAGAGGTCAGCCACCTTAAACTGGCTTTCCGTGATCATCGTGTTTCCCCGCCTCAGAAGGGTTCTCACCCGGGCGAGCAGTTCGGCAAACGCAAAGGGTTTAACCAGATAATCGTCCGCACCCAGTTCCAGTCCTTTGACCCTGTGTTCGATCGTGCCGAGGGCTGTCAGCAGTAAGACCGGCATACCCTTTCCGGCAGTGCGCAGCATGCGGATGATATCCCAGCCGTTCACATCAGGTAGCATGATATCCAGAATGACTAAATCATACTCGGCTGTCATGGCGAGATGATATCCGGTAAGACCATTATCAGCGTGATCCACTACGAACCCTGCCTCTGTAAGCCCTTTGCTGAGATATTCACCTGTTTTAATTTCGTCTTCGACGATCAATATTTTCATCTTGCTCCCCGGCTGGCTGCTAATGTCATTTTATTGCGCCCACGATCGTTATCAACGGATTACAGCAAAAATGACAACATTGTCATTATCCTGTCACCCGGCAAACAGAGAGCGTTCGGTAAAGTATCCCTATCAATACTCTGGATTTCGTTTGAACCATTTACCAGGTCTGCCTGTACGAGAAGCGTTATGTTCAAATTAAAATTACTCAGCATCAGTACCATATTCATCCTGGCTGGTTGTGTTTCTCTGGCACCTGAATATCAGCGTCCGCCAGCTCCGGTTCCCCAGCAGTTTTCATTGTCTAAAAACAGTCTGACGCCTGCGGTAAACAGCTATCAGGATACGGGCTGGCGAAACTTTTTTGTCGATCCCCAGGTCAGCAGGCTGATCGGTGAAGCCCTGACTAATAACCGTGATTTGAGAATGGCTGCCCTGAAGGTTGAAGAGGCCCGGGCCCAGTTCAACGTCACGGATGCAGATCGTTATCCCCAGCTGAATGCCTCATCCGGGATCACATACAACGGTGGTCTGAAAGGTGACAAGCCGACCACACAGGAGTACGACGCGGGTCTGGAGCTCAGCTATGAGCTCGATTTTTTCGGCAAACTTAAGAACATGAGTGATGCTGACCGCCAGAACTACTTTGCCAGCGAAGAAGCCCGTCGGGCCGTACACATCCTGCTGGTCTCCAGCGTTTCACAGAGCTATTTCAGCCAGCAACTGGCGTACGAACAACTCCGTATTGCGCGGGAAACGCTGAAAAATTATGAACAGTCCTATGCTTTCGTTGAGCAACAGCTCGTGACCGGGAGTACGAACGTTCTGGCACTTGAACAGGCGAGAGGACAAATCGAAAGTACCCGCGCCGAAATAGCCAAACGAGAAGGCGATCTGGCTCAGGCAAACAATGCCCTGCAACTGGTGCTGGGAACGTACCGCGCACTTCCGTCAGAAAAAGGGATGAAAGGCGGGGAGATCGCACCAGTAAAATTGCCACCAAATCTGTCGTCACAAATTTTGCTGCAGCGACCGGATATTATGGAAGCGGAATATCAGCTGAAAGCGGCTGATGCCAATATTGGCGCAGCGCGAGCGGCCTTTTTCCCCTCCATTACCCTGACCAGTGGTCTTTCCGCAAGCAGTACGGAGCTGTCAAGCCTGTTTACGTCAGGAAGTGGAATGTGGAATTTTATCCCTAAAATTGAAATTCCTATTTTTAATGCTGGCAGGAATAAAGCCAATCTGAAGCTGGCTGAAATTCGCCAGCAACAATCGGTGGTTAATTACGAACAAAAAATTCAGTCAGCCTTTAAGGATGTTTCCGACACGCTTGCGCTGCGCGACAGCCTTAGCCAGCAACTTGAGTCACAGCAGCGTTATCTTGATTCACTTCAGATAACTCTCCAGCGTGCCAGAGGATTATATGCAAGTGGTGCTGTCAGTTACATCGAAGTGCTGGATGCAGAACGTTCCCTCTTCGCTACGCAGCAAACCATTCTCGATCTTACCTATTCCCGACAGGTTAACGAAATTAATCTGTTTACCGCGCTGGGTGGCGGTTGGGTAGAGTAAATTTATTTAATTAATCAGGAAATTAAAAATGCGTAATTCACTTAAAGCCGTTTTATTTGGTGCCTTCTCTGTCATGTTTTCTGCCGGTCTTCATGCTGAAACACATCAGCATGGCGATATGAATGCTGCCAGTGATGCTTCGGTACAGCAGGTTATCAAGGGCACCGGTGTCGTTAAAGACATTGATATGAATAGTAAAAAGATTACCATTTCGCACGAAGCAATCCCTGCTGTGGGCTGGCCTGCAATGACCATGCGCTTCACTTTTGTTAATGCAGACGACGCTATCAATGCCCTGAAAACCGGCAACCATGTCGATTTCTCGTTTATTCAGCAGGGCAATATCTCCTTACTCAAAAGCATTAACGTTACGCAATCCTGATTATCAGTCCGGAGCGAATACATCCAGTGCGCCTGAACATTCATTAAGGGATTGCTGTGAATGAATGATCGGGCGCATATGCCAGGTGTTTTGATTTTTCAGCGAGAAATTGTATGGCTTCTTTAAAGATAAAATATGCTGCAATAATTATCAGCAGCCTCATAGCAGGGGGGCTGATATCGGTTACTGCCTGGCAGTATGTAAACTCATCACAAAAAACAGTACAAACCGAACAAAAGGCACCGGAGCGAAAGGTACTTTTCTGGTATGACCCGATGAAACCGGATACCAAATTTGATAAACCCGGAAAATCTCCCTTTATGGATATGGACCTGGTGCCGAAATATGCTGATGAAAGTGGCGATAAAAGCAGTGGCGGGATCCGTATCGATCCAACGCAGGTTCAGAATCTGGGATTAAAAACGCAAAAAGTCACGCGAGGAATGCTGAATTATTCCCAGACAATCCCGGCTAATGTCAGTTACAACGAGTATCAGTTTGTCATTGTGCAGGCGCGCTCTGACGGTTTCGTCGAAAAAGTGTATCCCCTGACGATTGGCGATCATGTGAAGAAAGGCACTCCGCTTATCGATATCACCATTCCTGAATGGGTTGAGGCACAAAGTGAGTTCCTGCTGTTATCCGGTACAGGCGGTACGTCAACCCAGATAAAAGGGGTTCTGGAGCGACTTCGTCTGGCTGGTATGCCGGAAGAGGATATTCAAAGGCTGCGTTCAACCCGCACAATCCAGACCCGTTTTACCATTAAAGCACCTATTGATGGTGTCATTACTGCGTTTGACCTGCGCACCGGCATGAATATTTCGAAAGATAAAGTAGTGGCTCAGATTCAGGGGATGGACCCGGTCTGGATCAGCGCTGCAGTGCCAGAATCTATCGCATATCTGCTGAAAGATACGTCGCAGTTTGAAATTTCGGTACCGGCTTATCCGGATAAAACATTCCATGTCGAAAAATGGAACATTCTTCCCAGCGTGGATCAGACAACCCGTACGCTTCAGGTCCGTCTCCAGGTTTCTAATAAGGATGAGTTTCTCAAGCCGGGCATGAATGCCTATCTGAAACTGAATACCAAGAGCCAGGAGATGCTGCTGATACCAAGCCAGGCCGTTATCGATACCGGCAAAGAACAGCGCGTGATTACTGTTGATGATGAAGGCAAGTTTGTGCCGAAACAGATCCACGTTCTGCATGAATCACAGCAACAGTCCGGCATCGGTTCCGGCCTGAATGAAGGCGATACCGTGGTGGTCAGTGGCCTGTTCCTCATTGACTCCGAAGCCAATATTACGGGCGCGCTGGAACGTATGCGCCACCCTGAAAAAACAGAAAGCAGTATGCCAGCAATGTCTGACCAGCCTGTAAATATGCATTCAGGGCACTGAGGAGACGACGATGATTGAATGGATTATCCGGCGCTCTGTCGCCAACCGTTTCCTGGTCATGATGGGGGCCCTGTTTCTCAGCATCTGGGGTACATGGACGATTATTAACACGCCGGTCGATGCCTTGCCTGACCTGTCAGATGTACAGGTCATTATCAAAACCAGCTATCCCGGCCAGGCCCCGCAGATTGTAGAAAACCAGGTCACCTATCCACTTACCACCACCATGCTGTCCGTACCTGGCGCAAAAACCGTGCGTGGTTTTTCACAGTTCGGGGATTCGTATGTGTATGTCATTTTTGAAGACGGCACCGATCTGTACTGGGCCCGTTCCCGCGTGCTGGAATATCTGAATCAGGTTCAGGGAAAACTGCCTGCCGGTGTGAGTTCTGAAATCGGTCCTGATGCCACGGGTGTGGGCTGGATTTTTGAATATGCCCTTGTCGATCGCAACGGAAAACACGACCTTTCAGAACTGCGCTCTCTGCAGGACTGGTTCCTGAAATTTGAGCTGAAAACCATCCCGAACGTGGCTGAGGTCGCTTCGGTTGGCGGCGTGGTGAAACAGTACCAGATTCAGGTCAATCCGGTAAAACTGTCCCAGTACGGTATCAGCCTGCCCGAAGTGAAACAGGCACTTGAATCGTCTAACCAGGAGGCCGGTGGCTCATCCGTTGAAATGGCCGAAGCGGAGTATATGGTCCGTGCCAGCGGTTATCTTCAGAGCATTGATGATTTTAATAACATCGTCCTGAAAACAGGTGAGAACGGCGTGCCGGTTTATCTGCGGGATGTTGCCCGCGTGCAGACCGGGCCCGAAATGAGGCGTGGTATTGCCGAGCTGAACGGCCAGGGAGAAGTCGCTGGCGGCGTGGTGATCCTGCGGTCGGGTAAAAATGCGCGCGACGTTATCACGGCAGTGAGGGATAAACTGGAGACGCTGAAGGCCAGCCTGCCGGAAGGCGTTGAAATCGTGACCACCTACGATCGCAGCCAGTTAATCGACCGGGCGATTGATAACCTCAGTTACAAGCTTCTTGAAGAGTTTATCGTTGTTGCTGTCGTTTGCGCACTGTTCCTCTGGCATGTCCGTTCTGCCCTGGTGGCGATTATTTCTCTGCCACTTGGCCTGTGTATCGCCTTTATCGTCATGCACTTCCAGGGACTGAACGCCAATATCATGTCGCTGGGAGGGATAGCGATTGCCGTCGGTGCGATGGTGGATGCCGCCATTGTGATGATTGAAAATGCGCACAAACGGCTTGAGGAGTGGGATCATCAGCATCCGGGTGAGCAGATTGACAACGCCACCCGCTGGAAGGTGATTACCGACGCCTCCGTGGAAGTGGGACCCGCGTTGTTCATTAGCCTGCTGATCATCACCCTGTCCTTTATTCCTATCTTTACCCTGGAAGGGCAGGAAGGTCGTCTGTTTGGCCCGCTGGCATTCACGAAAACGTACTCCATGGCGGGAGCGGCCGCACTGGCCATCATCGTCATTCCTATTCTGATGGGATTCTGGATCCGGGGGAAAATTCCTGCCGAGACAAGTAACCCCCTGAACCGGGTGCTGATCAAAGCGTATCATCCTTTGCTGCTGCGGGTCCTCCACTGGCCAAAAACAACCCTGCTGGTTGCGGCCTTGTCCATTTTCACGGTTATCTGGCCACTGAGTCAGGTGGGCGGTGAATTTCTGCCGAAGATTAACGAGGGCGATCTGCTGTATATGCCGTCGACCTTGCCTGGCGTCTCTCCGGCAGAAGCTGCAGCGCTCCTGCAGACAACAGACAAGTTAATCAAAAGCGTTCCTGAAGTGGCTTCTGTATTTGGCAAGACCGGTAAAGCAGAGACCGCAACGGATTCCGCGCCGCTCGAAATGGTGGAAACCACGATCCAGCTCAAACCTGAGGATCAGTGGCGTCCCGGCATGACAATTGACAAGATTATTGATGAACTCGACAGGACAGTCCGTTTACCGGGTCTGGCAAACCTCTGGGTGCCGCCTATCCGTAACCGTATTGATATGCTCTCAACCGGGATCAAAAGCCCGATAGGTATCAAAGTGTCCGGGACTGTTCTGTCCGATATCGACGCGACGGCGCAGAGTATCGAGGCGGTAGCCAAAACCGTGCCTGGCGTGGTGTCTGTCCTGGCTGAGCGACTTGAGGGCGGGCGCTACATCGATATCGATATCAACCGGGAGAAAGCTTCCCGGTACGGGATGACTGTGGGCGACGTCCAGCTGTTCGTCTCTTCAGCAATCGGTGGGGCTATGGTGGGTGAGACGGTTGAAGGCGTGGCCCGGTACCCTATTAACATTCGCTATCCGCAGGATTACCGTAACAGTCCGCAGGCGTTGAGAGAGATGCCAATCCTGACCCCAATGAAGCAGCAAATTACGCTGGGCGATGTTGCCGATATTAAGGTCGTTTCCGGACCAACCATGCTGAAAACCGAAAATGCCCGGCCAGCCAGCTGGATTTATGTTGATGCCCGCGGCAGGGACATGGTGTCGGTGGTGAACGATATTAAGACGGCCATCAGTGAGAAAGTGAAACTGAGACCGGGGACCAGTGTGGCATTCTCAGGACAGTTTGAATTACTCGAGCACGCCAATAAGAAATTAAAACTGATGGTACCGATGACGGTGATGATCATCTTCATCCTGTTATATCTGGCATTCCGCCGGGCTGATGAGGCCTTACTTATTCTGATGAGCCTGCCGTTTGCCCTGGTTGGCGGGATATGGTTCCTGTACTGGCAGGGCTTCCATATGTCAGTGGCGACCGGAACCGGGTTTATCGCCCTGGCCGGGGTGGCAGCAGAGTTTGGCGTGGTCATGCTGATGTATCTGCGTCATGCCATTGAAGCGCACCCGGAATTGTCCCGTAAAGAGACGTTCACACCGGAAGGCCTTGATGAAGCCCTCTATCATGGTGCCGTACTGCGTGTCCGGCCGAAAGCCATGACCGTGGCGGTGATCATTGCGGGTCTGCTGCCAATACTCTGGGGAACCGGTGCAGGTTCAGAAGTCATGAGCCGTATCGCGGCACCCATGATTGGTGGGATGATCACGGCTCCGCTGCTGTCCCTGTTCATTATTCCTGCCGCCTACAAATTAATCTGGCTGCGCAGACATAAAAAAAGCGTGTCCTGAACCTGAAAGGGCACCCCCTGTGGGTGTCCTTCTTTACTGATTCACCCTGACGTCAGGGTTTATATCGATAATATACAGAGGTGAGTATGAAAAAAGTGGTTCTAATGGCGCTGGCTCTCGGCCTTTCACTACCCGCGATGGCGAGTGAAAAAGTGATTGATATGTACAAATCTGAAAACTGTGGCTGTTGTTCCCT
Source organism: Klebsiella sp. C239 (assembly GCF_048822715.1). Classification (NCBI taxonomy): domain Bacteria; kingdom Pseudomonadati; phylum Pseudomonadota; class Gammaproteobacteria; order Enterobacterales; family Enterobacteriaceae; genus Klebsiella; species Klebsiella sp. C239. Next base: position 18,970 of record NZ_JBMEZK010000017.1, read on the forward strand.
GTGGGGCAAAGCGATGGAAAAAGACGGGTTTGAAGTACGAACTCACGTCATGAATGATCAGGCGCTGTCAGCCCTGAAAGAAAAGCATGCTATTCCTGCAGGACTACGAAGTTGTCATACCGCGGTTGCCGGTAATTTGATCATTGAAGGCCATGTGCCTGCGACAACGATACATAAGGCAATGCAGTCTGGTTCGGGTATATACGGTCTCGCCACCCCCGGTATGCCAGCAGGAAGTCCTGGAATGGAGATGGGAGCCCGAAAAGAGGCTTACGATGTTATCGCATTCTCACCGGATGGAAGTAAAAAAGTCTTCCAGCGAATCGAATAGTCAGCGGAACGGCTGATAACGGGACGCCGGTAGCAGGCACTCCTGTGCCGGCGATATTCGTGGTAATCGCATCCATGACATACCCTGAAGACAGAAGATGCTTCGGTATGCATAAGGAGAGTTACTGTGAAAAATGACAATGCAGTGCAACACAACAACCAGACTGCTTCTGAGCAGACATTATCCCCGGACGAGGGCCACGTATTGCATAAGGTGAGAGATCCCGTGTGCGGGATGGCCATCCTGCCCGACAGGGCGCACAGCAGCATTCGATACCAGGACCACCAACTTTATTTCTGCTCCGCCAGCTGTGAGAGTAAATTTAAAGCCCATCCCGATCGTTATCTTACCGAAGATGCCAGTGAACATTCCCATCACCATCACCACGATCATCACGAAGTCAGCCCTGATCAGATAAAACAGCCTCACAACCAGGCGGAAAAAGAGAATTCTGAAGGTGTGTGGACATGTCCGATGCACCCGGAGATACGCCGCAGTGGTCCCGGAAGCTGTCCTGTCTGTGGAATGGCACTGGAGCCGCTCGTAGCTACGGCATCCACGGGGCCGAGTGATGAACTTCACGACATGACAAGACGCTTCTGGCTGGGGTTGTTGCTGGCGTTTCCGGTTCTGGTACTCGAAATGGGATCTCATCTGTTTCCCGACTTGAGGAATACAGTACCGCCACAGTACAACACATGGCTGCAGTTGCTTCTGGCCTCCCCTGTCGTGTTGTGGTGTGGCTGGCCATTCTTCGCCCGGGCCGGAATGTCGTTACGTAACCGCTCCCTGAATATGTTTACCCTTGTTGCAATGGGGACCGGCGTAGCCTGGGTTTACAGCGTCATTGCAACCGTCTTCCCCTCCTGGTTTCCTGCATCGTTCAGAAACATGGATGGCCTGGTGGCCGTTTATTTTGAAGCCGCAGCAGTTATTACGGTGCTTGTTCTGCTGGGACAGGTTCTTGAGCTGCGGGCACGGGAACAAACCTCAGGCGCCATTACTGCGCTTCTGAACCTTGCCCCCAAAACCGCCAGACGGCTGGATCATGACGGTCATGAAACGGATATTAATGCGGAAGATGTCCTGCCTGGCGATAAGCTCCGCATCAGACCTGGAGAGAGTATTCCGGTCGACGGTATCGTGATCGAAGGCAAAACAACCGTTGATGAATCGATGGTGACCGGGGAGTCTATGCCGGTTACCAAAACGAAGGGTGACCCTGTCATTGGGGGGACGATTAATCAGACAGGTAGTCTTATCATCCGTGCAGAGAAAGTCGGTGATGAAACGATGCTCTCACGAATTGTTCAGATGGTCGCTGATGCACAGCGTTCGCGTGCCCCCATCCAGAGAATGGCAGACAGCGTTTCAGGCTGGTTTGTTCCTCTGGTGATACTTATCGCGGTTGTTGCTTTCTTGATCTGGTCTGTCTGGGGGCCCGAGCCCAGGATGGCGCACGGTCTCATTGCGGCTGTGTCGGTCCTGATTATTGCCTGTCCCTGCGCGCTGGGACTGGCCACGCCGATGTCGATAATGGTGGGGGTGGGCAAAGGCGCCCAGGCCGGGGTGTTAATCAAGAATGCCGAAGCCCTTGAGCGTCTTGAAAAAGTGGACACGCTGGTTGTCGACAAAACAGGCACGCTCACGGAAGGTTCGCCTACGGTGACAGGGATTATCAGTCTCAGTCCGGGTGGGGAAATATCTCTTTTACGTGTAACAGCTGCAGTGGAAAAAGGTTCGCAGCATCCGTTGGGTATGGCTGTTGTCAGAGCCGCGCATGAAAAGGGGATCGTGATACCTGCCGTCAGTAATTTCAATGCCCCGTCGGGGAAAGGTGTCTCAGGCGATGTCGAAGGTCAACGGGTTGTTATTGGTAATGAACTGGCTATGCAGGAAAACAGTATCGTTATTGATAATCAAAAGGCCGTTGCGGATACGTTGCGGATGGAAGGCGCTACCGTTATCTATGTGGCCACAGACGGGAACCTTGCAGGCCTGATAGCTATCTCGGATCCCGTGAAAGCAACCACGCCGGATGCGCTTAAAGCTTTGCGTCAGGCGGGGATCCGCATTGTTATGCTCACCGGGGATAACCAGCTTACTGCTGAAGCAGTCGCACGGAAACTGGGAATAGATGAGGTTGAAGCCGGGATTCTGCCGGATGGCAAAAAAGCAGTGATAACCCGACTGAAAGCGTCTGGCCATGTGGTTGCGATGGCCGGAGACGGTGTGAATGATGCCCCGGCGCTGGCAGCGGCTGACGTGGGTATAGCCATGGGAACGGGTACAGATGTGGCAATAGAAAGTGCTGGCGTTACCCTTCTCAAAGGCGATTTGATGATACTCAACAGGGCCCGTCATCTGTCAGAAATCACCATGAAAAATATCCGGCAGAATCTGTTTTTTGCGTTTATCTACAATGCTCTTGGGGTGCCTGTAGCTGCAGGTCTGCTTTATCCTGTGTATGGAATACTGCTGTCGCCAGTTATTGCGGCGGCGGCTATGGCCCTTTCCTCCGTTAGCGTCATTGCAAATGCGTTGCGTCTGAAAAGTGTCAGGCTCGGGAAATAACCCTGAATGAAGGGTCTGTTACTAACAGAAGGAGTCCGGTATGAAAAGTACCACCTATGCGCTTATTGCTGTCGCCGCGATTGCGGCATTTGCCCTCCTGCGCGAACACTGGTCACATGTGGCAGGTTACTGGCCATATCTGTTATTGCTGGTCTGCCCGCTAATGCATCTTTTCCACGGCCACGGAGGGCATGGAGATCATCAACATCAAGGAAGTGAAAACGATAAAAAAAATTAATCCGGCAGACGGGGCCGCGTCGCGGCCCCGTTATCAGTCCAGGTATCGTTCGTAGTCTCTGGCATGCGCAAAGGCATGCTGTTCAAGTTTGTTATCAGCGGGTGCCGCTGCCCGGAACGCCAGTGAGTTAACAGGATTGTTATTGATGACCAGCTCGTAATGCAGATGAGGACCGGATGAACGTCCGCTGTTACCGGATAACGCAATAGCGTCTCCCCGGGTAACCCTGGCCCCTTTAGTAACGAGTATTTTATTGAGGTGGAGATAGCGAGTTTTAACACCGGCTTTTCCTGTTACTTCAACAAAATATCCCATGGTGCTGTTGTATTCGGCCCGGGTGATTTTTCCGTCGATGACGCTGACTATTTTCGTGTTCATGGGCATGGAATAATCAATGCCATTATGGGGACTCACTTTTCCCGATACCGGGTTAAGTCTTGCAGGATTGAAAGGCGAACTGAGTCTTGCTGTGGCCGGTAACGGATAATCGAGACTGCCTTTCCCGGAAGTATCGGAAAGGTTATAGAACTTTTTATCTGATATACGATACGCCGTGTAATTAAATGAACCGGACGTAAATTTATAGGCCACGACACGTGATTTTCCCGCTTTCTTTTGCAGTACGAGTTTTAATGATTCATTTTTTTTCAAATGCCGCAGATTAAACCGGGAAGGCAAGGAGCGCTGAAGAGTAGCGATCTCGTTCGATTCCAGCCCCGAGCGGGTGGCTGAAAGGTAGGCATTTTCTTTTACGACATCGGTAGAATACATTTACTGGAATTCGCCGTTAGCATGAACACTGCGGCGTATGCTAGGGGTTTTCAGGAGGCGTGTCATCTGTCAGTTAATCGGGAGCACCGTTGATGGTCGTCATTTTTGTAACATATCTTGTTTCCCGTTTGCTCCTGAAGCTCTGGGAACTGTATGACCAGCCCGACGGTGATGATTAACGGGACTGAAACAGGTTACGGCAGAGCAATATGGGGCTCATGTCCTGCTACGTAACCCGTCAGTAAAGCCCTGCTGCGCACCTGACGCTAAGCTCTAACCCGCCTGCAGTTACCTGGTCGAATACAGCCCGCGAAGCTTTCTTGCCTGCGTCTGATGTGCTTCCGCACCGGCATTATTGACCTGCTCATGCACGAGAGCGGCTTTTTCTCCGGCATTCAGTTCGTTAAAAGAAGAAGACGAGGTCTTTGAATTTGCATCACTGCCGGACAGCATTTTTTTATGTTCCTCAATCATTTTCTGATGCGCATAGGACGCGCTGTTGTTCATAAATGAATGAGCAACAATGGCCCTTTCATGTTCATTCATTTCAGAGAATGAGGGCGTGTTGTTTTTATTAACCCTGTCCGGTAAGTTTTCATGCGTCGAGGAGTTCACATGACTGACGGCTGAGGCATTATTAACAAATCGATGTGCTTCATGGGCAATATCACTGGACTGAGCAAAAGCTGCCCCACAAAATAAAGCTGTAAACGCAGTGGTCGTGATTAATATATTCATGTGTAATTACCTTCTGAGGTACATAAAAGATGTCCTTATGATCATATATAAAAAAATCAACCTGTGGGGAAGATGACGTAAATGTAATACAGCCACGTACATTACACGATTGTAATGAATTTGTTTCTTAAGGTGTGCTAGATTCATTTCATTGTAAGTGGATGAACCAGTAATTTAATTTAAATCGGTTCTCGAATTCTGTCAGTAACCATACTTTAAATAAGGGAATGCGCATGCTGTTGAAAACGTCTCGACGAACTTTCCTGAAGGGGTTAACCCTCTCTGGCGTAGCCGGAAGTCTTGGCGTATGGAGTTTCAATGCGCGTTCCAGTCTGAGCCTGCCAGTTGCCGCATCCCTGCAGGGTACTCAGTTTGACCTGACCATTGGTGAAACGGCCGTCAATATCACGGGCAGTGAGCGTCAGGCCAAAACAATCAATGGAGGCCTGCCGGGGCCCGTTCTTCGCTGGAAAGAAGGTGACACCATTACCCTGAAGGTCAAAAACCGTCTTAATGAACAGACGTCCATTCACTGGCACGGCATTATTCTTCCGGCCAATATGGATGGTGTTCCGGGGCTGAGTTTTATGGGCATAGAGCCTGATGATACCTACGTTTACACCTTTAAGGTTAAGCAGAACGGGACTTACTGGTACCACAGCCATTCCGGTCTGCAGGAACAGGAGGGGGTATACGGTGCCATTATCATCGATGCCAGGGAGCCAGAACCGTTTGCTTACGATCGTGAGCATGTGGTCATGTTGTCTGACTGGACCGATGAAAATCCTCACAGCCTGCTGAAAAAATTAAAAAAACAGTCGGATTACTACAATTTCAATAAACCAACCGTTGGCTCTTTTTTCCGCGACGTGAATACCAGGGGGCTGTCAGCCACCATTGCCGATCGGAAAATGTGGGCTGAAATGAAAATGAATCCGACTGACCTCGCGGATGTCAGTGGCTACACCTACACCTATCTCATGAACGGGCAGGCCCCGCTGAAAAACTGGACCGGACTGTTCCGTCCCGGTGAAAAGATACGCTTACGGTTTATCAACGGCTCGGCAATGACCTATTTCGATATCCGTATCCCCGGGCTGAAAATGACGGTCGTGGCTGCAGATGGCCAGTATGTAAACCCGGTTACCGTTGACGAATTCAGGATTGCCGTTGCCGAAACCTATGATGTCATTGTGGAGCCTCAGGGTGAGGCCTATACCATCTTCGCACAATCCATGGACAGGACCGGTTACGCTCGAGGGACACTGGCCACGAGAGAAGGGTTAAGTGCTGCCGTTCCCCCCCTCGATCCCCGTCCTCTGTTGACCATGGAAGATATGGGTATGGGGGGAATGGGACATGATATGGCAGGAATGGACCACAGCCAGATGGGAGGCATGGATAACAGCGGAGAGATGATGTCTATGGACGGTGCTGACCTTCCGGATAGCGGGACATCCTCCGCGCCCATGGATCACAGCAGCATGGCCGGTATGGATCATTCCCGGATGGCCGGAATGCCGGGTATGCAAAGTCATCCTGCGTCAGAAACGGATAACCCACTGGTTGATATGCAGGCGATGAGCGTCTCTCCGAAATTAAATGATCCGGGTATTGGTCTTCGAAATAACGGAAGAAAGGTTCTCACGTACGCGGATTTGAAAAGCCGCTTTGAGGATCCTGACGGACGTGAACCTGGCCGTACCATAGAACTGCATTTAACCGGCCACATGGAAAAGTTTGCCTGGTCATTTAACGGAATCAAGTTTTCAGATGCCGCACCGGTGCTGCTGAAATACGGTGAGCGGCTCAGGATCACGCTGATCAACGATACCATGATGACTCACCCCATTCACCTGCATGGTATGTGGAGCGATCTGGAAGATGAAAACGGTAATTTCATGGTTCGTAAACACACAATAGATGTTCCCCCTGGTACAAAACGCAGTTACAGAGTGACAGCAGATGCGCTTGGCCGCTGGGCGTATCACTGCCATTTGCTCTATCACATGGAAATGGGAATGTTTCGTGAAGTCCGGGTGGAGGAATGATGCGAATGAAGAGAAATTTGAAGGCCATACCTGTTCTGGTCGCCGGTTTGTTTACCTCACAGCTTTCTATTGCGGCGGGCTCCGTCTCTGCAGATCCCCACGCCGGGCACGACATGTCTGCCATGCAGATGCCAGCAGATGAGAATTTCACTGAGATGACGTCAATGGAGCCCATTGTAACTGAGAGCAGAACGCCAATTCCGCCTGTTACCGATGCCGACCGGAAGGCTGCATTCGGCAATTTACAGGGGCATGCGATTCACGACAGTGCGATTAATTATCTGGTTCTGCTGGATCAACTGGAATGGCAACGGTCGGATAACACCAACAATTTCAGCTGGAGTGTTAACAGCTGGATTGGAGGCGACACAGATCGGATTTGGCTAAAGAGTGAAGGTGAACGAAGCAATGGGGAAACGGAGGCGGCTGAAGCGCAGTTACTCTGGGGACATGCGGTTGGCCCATGGTGGGATTTGGTTGCGGGTGTCAGGCAGGATTTCAGACCTGCTTCTGCCCGGACCTGGGCTGCTGTCGGTTTTCAGGGGCTGGCACTCTATAATTTTGAGTCTGAAATTACGGGTTTTGTCAGTAATGGCGGAAAAGCAGCCCTTCGTCTGGGAGGAGAATACGACGTTTTACTGACTAACCGGCTCATACTCCAGCCATCCTATGAGGTGAATTTCTACAGTCAGGATGATGAATCGCGGGGTCGCGGCAGGGGACTGACTGACACAGAGCTGGGGCTCCGGCTGCGCTATGAAATACGCCGTGAGTTTGCACCCTATATAGGCGTTTCCTGGAATCAACTTTACGGGAAAACATCCGATATGGCGAAAAGAGAAGGTGAGAAAGACCATCAGGTAGTATTCCTGGCGGGAGCCAGAATCTGGTTTTAACGCACTGATATAAAACACTCAACTAAACAGGTAAATAAAATGTCGATTTTAAATAAAGCCATTCTTACAGGTGGCCTCGTTATGGGCGTTGCTTTCTCTGCTATGGCCCATCCGGAATTAAAAAGCTCTGTGCCACAGGCTGATTCAGCCGTAGCGGCCCCGGAAAAGATTCAGCTTAATTTCTCGGAAAATCTGACCGTGAAATTCTCAGGTGCAAAATTAACGATGACGGGTATGAAAGGCATGTCATCACATTCTCCGATGCCGGTCGCGGCAAAAGTGGCGCCAGGCGCTGACCCTAAATCGATGGTCATTATTCCGCGAGAGCCTTTACCCGCTGGCACTTATCGTGTTGACTGGCGCGCGGTTTCTTCAGATACGCACCCTATTACCGGTAATTATACCTTTACAGTGAAGTAATATTATGAACGACCTGATTATGATTGTTATTCGTTTTCTTCTTTATCTGGATTTGATGGTAATATTTGGATTGCCATTTTTTCAGATATATGGAATAAGCGGTGTCAGACATGAAACCTATAACCTGACTAATTTCAGGTCGTTTATAACCTTTGCTGTTGTTACAGGCATCATTCTTACTGGCATTAATATGCTCCTGGTATCTAATGCCATGAGTGGAGTAACTGACCTCAGAGAATTATCCATCCATGTTATCGAGATGGTGATAGAAGAAACTGATGTGGGTATTAGCTGGATTGTCAGGCTCTGTGCCCTGTTTACCACACTCGGTGCTTTGTTCCTTTACACTAATAAGAGAGTATTGTCCTGCCTGCTGATGACGATGAGTGGGGGCGTGGCGCTGGCTACACTTGCCTGGGGAGGACACGCCGTTATGCATGACGGTCTGCATTACTATCTCCATTTACTGAGCGATCTGACCCATCTCGGCGCTGCAGGTGCCTGGACAGGTGCTCTGGTTGCATTTGCTATCCTGCTGATGCGCAGAAACGAGCATAATGCACAGAGCGTCATTGTGATATCTGACTCCCTGGCAAAATTTGCCACGGCAGGAACGGTGATTGTTGTAGCCCTGATCCTGAGTGCGCTGGTCAACTATCTGTATATTGCTGAGGGTAACTTAACTCCCTTATTCAACAGTTCCTGGGGGAGGATATTGCTTGCCAAGACGGCTCTGTTTGTTCTGATGCTTCTTCTGGCTGCAGCAAACCGGTTTCACCTGGGTCCCCGGCTTGAAGTTATGGTCAGGGAAGGGAATTATGATCGCAGCGTTGCCCTGATGCGAAACAGCATCCTGACAGAATTCGTTGTTGCGATTATCATTCTGGGCGCCGTAGCGTGGCTTGGAATGCTTGCTCCGTCTCAGATCAGCTAGGGGACAGCCAAAGCTCATGCGTGAGATTTTTACTTTCATATCAGCGAGTTGACCATGCAGCGTATTTTAATCGTTGAAGACGAACAAAAAACAGGTCGTTACCTGCAGCAGGGACTGGTTGAGGAAGGCTATCAGGCCGATCTCTTTAATAATGGCCGCGATGGTCTCGGGGCCGCGTCGAAGGGACAGTATGATTTGATAATACTGGACGTGATGCTGCCTTTCCTCGACGGGTGGCAAATCATCAGCGCACTGAGGGAGTCCGGGCACGAAGAACCGGTCCTGTTTTTAACCGCAAAGGACAACGTGCGGGACAAAGTGAAAGGACTGGAGCTTGGCGCAGATGACTACCTGATTAAGCCCTTTGATTTTACGGAGCTGGTTGCACGTGTAAGAACCCTACTGCGCCGGGCACGCTCGCAGGCCGCAACAGTCTGCACCATCGCCGATATGACCGTTGATATGGTGCGCCGGACCGTGATCCGTTCGGGGAAGAAGATCCATCTCACCGGTAAAGAATACGTTCTGCTTGAGTTGCTGCTGCAACGCACCGGAGAAGTGTTACCCAGGAGTCTTATCTCGTCCCTGGTCTGGAACATGAATTTTGACAGTGATACGAATGTGATTGATGTCGCCGTGAGACGTCTGAGAAGTAAAATTGATGATGACTTTGAGCCAAAACTGATCCATACCGTTCGCGGTGCCGGATATGTCCTGGAGATCAGAGAAGAGTGAGGTTCAAAATTTCCCTGACCACACGCCTGAGCCTGATTTTTTCTGCGGTGATGCTTACGGTATGGTGGTTATCAAGTTTTATCCTGATTAGCACCCTGAATGGCTATTTCGATAATCAGGACCGCGATTTTCTGACAGGTAAACTTCAGCTCACCGAAGAGTTTCTTAAAACAGAGACGTTCAGGAACAAAACGGATATTAAGTCATTATCAGAAAAAATAAACGATGCGATGGTGGGGCACAATGGCTTATTCATTTCTATAAAAAACATGGAAAATGAAAAAATTGTTGAACTCTATGCCAAAAATTCTGTTGTTCCAGCGGTCCTGCTTAATAAGTCGGGTGATATTCTCGACTATATGATCCAGACGGAAGAAAATAACACCGTGTACCGCAGTATCTCGCGGCGGGTTGCCGTGACGCCGGAACAGGGTAAAAGCAAACATGTCATCATTACGGTTGCCACGGATACTGGGTATCACACCCTGTTTATGGACAAACTCAGTACCTGGCTGTTCTGGTTCAATATCGGTCTGGTCTTTATTTCTGTTTTTCTGGGCTGGCTGACCACACGTATTGGTCTGAAACCGCTACGGGAAATGACCAGTCTGGCTTCCTCCATGACCGTACACAGCCTGGATCAGCGTCTAAATCCCGATCTGGCTCCGCCGGAAATCTCTGAGACCATGCAGGAGTTCAATAATATGTTTGATCGCCTGGAGGGGGCATTCCGGAAACTGTCAGATTTCTCGTCTGACATCGCGCATGAGCTGCGCACACCAGTCAGTAATCTGATGATGCAGACGCAGTTTGCACTGGCTAAGGAAAGGGATGTTTCGCATTACCGCGAAATTTTATTCGCTAACCTGGAAGAACTGAAAAGGTTGTCACGAATGACCAGTGACATGCTTTTTCTGGCACGTTCAGAGCATGGTCTGCTGCGGCTGGATAAACATGATGTGGATCTGGCAGCCGAACTGAATGAATTACGTGAGTTGTTCGAGCCCCTGGCAGACGAAACAGGAAAGACAATCACGGTTGAAGGAGAGGGCGTTGTTGCCGGAGACAGCGATATGCTCCGACGTGCTTTCAGTAACCTGCTTTCCAATGCAATCAAGTATTCTCCCGATAACACCTGTACAGCGATACACCTTGAGCGTGACAGTGACTGTGTGAACGTGATGATTACGAATACGATGTCCGGCCAGGTTCCCGCTAATCTGGAACGTTTGTTTGACCGGTTCTATCGCGCAGACTCATCAAGGTTCTACAACACGGAAGGCGCGGGGCTGGGATTATCAATTACAAGGTCGATCATTCATGCTCACGGCGGCGAGCTGTCAGCAGAACAGCAGGGGCGTGAAATTGTGTTCAAAGTGCGCCTGTTAATGGATTAATCCCGTTGTTCAGGAGAAACCTGGAAGGTGACAAAATTGTCATCATTCAGTCACGCGATAAACAGAGGCGGTTTTTTATAATTATTCATAAATCAGGAGCAGCGTGATAACACAATCACCTGGTTCCTGGCGTGATGATTAACCCGCCCTGAGATCAACTGCTTTCTCTGTTATAAGCCATTGATTGTTTGGGTATGTAAACACCGGAGACCCAACCATGAAAAAGATTCTCGTATCATTTGTTGCCATTATGGCTGTCGCTTCATCCGCCATGGCTGCAGAGACAATGAACATGCATGACCAGGTAAATAATGCACAGGCTCCTGCCCATCAGATGCAGTCATCTGCTGAAAAAAGCGCAGTTCAGGGAGACAGCATGACAATGATGGATATGAGCAGTCACGATCAGGCCGCAATGTCCCATGAAATGATGCAAAACGGCAATTCTGCTGCCCATCAGGACATGGCTGAAATGCATAAAAAAATGATGAAATCCAAGCCAGCAGCTTCTAACGAAACAGCAAAATCATTTTCCGAAATGAACGAGCATGAGAAAGCCGCTGTTGTGCATGAGAAGGCGAATAATGGTCTATCTTCCGTTATTCATCAGCAGCAGGCTGAAAAGCATCGCAGCCAGATCACCCAGAATTAACCCGCAGCTCCACTTGTCAGACCCTCATTTGACGCCGAAGTCACTGGCTTACGCTCCCGATCGGGAGCGTTTTTTTTATAAGCGAAATGAATAATAATGAAAGAGTCCATACACAATGTTTTTTTTGGTCATGTCGACCTCACAATTAACTTATATTGTTTGAGAATCCTGTTCCCCGGTCATCTCCAGGGTGCATGTCGCGCTGTATCCTGAGACTGGCTGAGAATACGAATGACCGTAACCATAGAATGTGATGATACAAAATAGATCGTATGCCGGTTCTACCGGCAGTGTGCAGATATCGTCTCCCAGCTCTGCACAATGCGTGCCGATATCATGCATGGCCAGCACATCAAATACTGCAGCTATACGACCGATCTATGCATCCGCCTGAACAACCCCGATCTGTCTGAAGCTGAAGTCCCAGATGGCCTCCAGATCCTCTTCTGCTTTGGGTGTCAGCTCAATCTCTTTCATTTGCCACCCTGGCCCTGACATTCGTAAGCGTCGTCTCAGCACCGTCTGGCAGATCCTGATATTCCTGAGAGGATAGTGGACACCAAATATGGTGGACGCTATCCATGAAATCATTAACCGCAGTGCGTAAAAAAAGCCCTAATTATCCCGTTGAGTTCAAAATCAAAATGGTTGAACTCTCGCATCGACCAGAGATCTCCGTAGCGCAACTCGCTCGTGAGCATGGGATCAACGATAATTTGCTGTTCAAGTGGCGCCAGTACTGGCGCGAAGGAAAACTACGTCCTCCTTCAACAATAGAAAACAACGTGCCTGAGCTGCTCCCGATAACACTTGATGCCGAAGATGTTGTCCCTGCAACCTCCCCCCGGTCACAACCTGTAGCTGCTGCGGCACCTGAATCACTCAATATCAGCTGTGAAGTGACGTTCCGGCACGGATCACTCCGTCTGAATGGTGCCATCAGCGAAAATATCCTGAACCTGCTGATACGGGAGCTCAAACGTTGATCCCATTACCATCAGGGACAAAGATCTGGCTGGTCGCTGGCATCACCGATATGAGAAACGGCTTCAACGGCCTGGCGGCAAAGGTGCAGACGACGCTGAAAGACGATCCGATGTCAGGTCACGTTTTTATCTTCCGTGGGCGTAATGGCAGTCAGGTAAAGCTCCTCTGGTCTACCGGCGATGGACTGTGTCTGCTGACCAAACGGCTGGAGCGCGGCCGCTTCGCCTGGCCGTCAGCCCGGGATGGCAAAGTGTTCCTCACATCGGCACAGCTGGCGATGCTCCTTGAAGGTATCGACTGGCGGCAGCCTAAAAGACTGCTTACGTCACTGACTATGTTGTAGGCCTCTTTATCCTGGTCGACGCTGAATGAGCCAGGTAATATACCCGGTATGAACAGCTTACTTCCTGACAATATCGATGAACTGAAACGTCTCCTTGCCGAACAGGAGGCGCTGAACCGTGCCCTTCTGGAAAAGCTGAACGAGCGTGAACGCGAAATAGATCACCTGCAGGCGCAACTGGATAAGCTGCGCCGGATGAACTTCGGCAGCCGCTCCGAAAAAGTCTCCCGCCGTATCGCGCAGATGGAAGCCGACCTTAAGCAGTTGCAGAAAGAAAGCGATACCCTTACCGGCCGGGTGGATGACCCGGCCGTGCAGCGCCCGCTGCGGCAGACCCGTACCCGCAAACCGTTCCCTGAATCACTTCCCCGTGACGAAAAACGGCTGCTGCCGGCAGCGTCATGCTGCCCGGAATGTGGTGGTACGCTGAGTTACCTGGGTGAAGATGCCGCCGAACAGCTGGAGCTGATGCGCAGCGCCTTCCGGGTTATCCGGACAGTACGTGAAAAGCATGCCTGTACTCAGTGCGATGCCATCGTGCAGGCCCCCGCGCCTTCACGGCCCATCGAGCGGGGTATCGCAGGACCGGGGCTGCTGGCCCGCGTGCTGAGTTCAAAGTATGCAGAGCACACCCCGCTGTACCGCCAGTCTGAAATATACGGCCGCCAGAGTGTGGAGCTGAGCCGCTCACTGCTGTCGGGCTGGATGGATGCGTGTTGCCGGCTACTGTCACCGCTGGAAGGGGCGCTTCAGGACTATGTGCTGACTGACGGTAAGCTCCATGCTGATGACACGCCTGTCCCGGTGCTGTTGCCAGGTAATAAGAAAACGAAGACCGGGCGGTTATGGACCTACGTTCGTGACGACCGTAACGCCGGGTCAGAGCTGGCGCCGGCAGTGTGGTTCGCTTACAGCCCGGACAGAAAAGGTATCCACCCGCAGAGCCATCTCGCTGGCTTCAGCGGTGTTCTGCAGGCGGATGCGTACGCCGGGTTCAACGAACTGTACCGCAATGGACAGATAACGGAAGCTGCCTGCTGGGCTCATGCCCGCCGCAAGATCCACGATGTGCACGTTCGCACCCCGTCAGCGCTGACGGAGGAAGCCCTGAAACGGATCGGTGAGTTATATGCCATCGAGGCGGAAATAAGGGGGATGCCGGCGAAGCGACGCCTTGCAGAACGTCAGCAAAAAGCTAAACCGCGGCTGAAATCCCTGGAAAGCTGGCTGCGTGAAAAGGTGAAAACGCTGTCGCGACACTCAGAACTGGCGAAAGCGTTCACGTACGTACTGAACCAGTGGCCGGCGCTGGCTTACTATACTGACGACGGCTGGGCCGAGGCAGATAACAACATAGCTGAGAATGCGCTACGGATGGTCAGCCTGGGCCGCAAAAACTACCTGTTCTTCGGTTCGGATCATGGAGGAGAGCGGGGAGCGCTGCTGTACAGCCTGATCGGGACATGCAAACTGAACGGAGTGGAGCCAGAAAGCTACCTCCGTTATGTCCTTGACGTCATTGCTGACTGGCCGATAAACCGGGTCAGCGAGCTACTCCCCTGGCGCGTAGCACTGCCAACTGAATAACACATCCCCGTCAATACGGTTCTCGCTGCACGCTTACTTACAGCCTGGCAAAGAACCCGCAGCAGTTCCTGAATACGCCCGTCATCAGGGCCTTCCTGAACACGTCAGGAATGGAGTCCCTTCCCGCTACCCTGCTTGACGGCCAGCTGGTGATGGCGGGCAAGCTCCCGTCCCGGGAAGATATCGCCCGCTGGGCCGGTATTTCCCTCACGCAGGACTGGAATGAAGACAGCACGCAGCCGCGCTGCTGCAGAATTCCCCGTATGCCTTAATCCCGGAGGAGCTCAACAATGACGATGCCATTTTTACAGAATATCCCCCCGTTTATCTTCTTCACCGGCAAAGGCGGCGTGGGGAAAACCTCTCTGGCCTGCGCGACGGCGGTATGGCTGGCTGACCAGGGCCGGAGAACGCTTCTGGTCAGTACCGATCCGGCCTCCAATGTCGGTCAGGTCTTCAGCCAGACTGTGGGCCACCGGATCACTGGTATCCGCACCGTGGAAAACCTTGCGGCAATGGAAGTTGACCCGATGGCGGCCGCGCAGGCTTACCGCGATCGCGTGCTCGATCCTGTTCGTGAACTGATGCCTGCCGATGTTATCAGCAGCATTGAAGAACAGCTTTCCGGTTCATGTACCACCGAGATCGCGGCATTTGATGAATTTACCGCGCTGCTGACCAGTCATGAACTGCGCGAAAAATATGATCATATCGTCTTTGATACTGCACCAACCGGACACACCATCCGTATGCTTGAGCTGCCGGGCGCCTGGAGCGGGTATCTCGATGCACATCCTGATGCTGCGGCGAACCTCGGCCCTCTGGTGGGGCTGGAGAAACAACAGGACCAGTACGCTGACGCAGTGAAAGCCCTCTCTGATACGGCACTCACGCGACTGGTTCTGGTTGCCCGCGCCCAGGCGTCGACCCTGAAAGAGGTCTCCCATACCCACGAGGAGCTGTCGGCTATCGGTCTGCAGCATCAGCACCTTGCCATCAATGGCGTGCTGCCTCCCTTTGCCGGTGAACGGGATCCGCTGGCGCACAGTATTCTGGCGCGGGAGGAACGGGCCTTACGGGCCATGCCTGAAAACCTCGCGCATCTTCCCCGGTCGATGCTGTATCTGAAGCCTTTTAATCTGGTTGGTCTGGACGCCCTGAGGGCGCTGTTTACAGAGAGCACACCTGTTCTGCCGGATCCGGGAGCCACGCTCACGACGGTCGATTTACCGGAGCTTGCCTCCTTGGTGGAGGACCTCAGCCGGGCGGGAAAAGGGCTGGTCATGACAATGGGAAAAGGGGGCGTGGGAAAAACCACGGTGGCGGCTGCGGTCGCGGTCTCGCTGGCCAGACGCGGTCATAAAGTCCACCTGACCACCTCCGATCCGGCAGCCCACCTGTCTTACACCCTGGATGGCTCGCTGCCAGGCCTTCAGGTCAGCCGTATCGATCCAAAGGCAGAGACTGAGCGCTATCGTCGCTTTGTGCTGGAAAATCAGGGAAAAGGGCTGGATGCGGAGGGACTGGCGGTACTGGAGGAAGATCTCCGTTCCCCCTGCACCGAAGAGATTGCCGTGTTTCAGGCATTCTCCCGGATCATCAAAGAGGCCAACGACCATTTTGTCATTATGGACACTGCGCCCACCGGGCATACGCTGCTGTTGCTGGATGCAACCGGGGCCTATCACCGGGAAATGGTGCGCCAGATGGGGCAGGCTCACGATCACGTGATAACGCCAATGATGCAGCTGCAGGATCCGGAGAAGACCAGAGTCATTATCGTGACGCTTGCCGAAACCACGCCGGTACTGGAAGCGGCCGGGCTGCAGCAGGACTTACGCCGGGCCGGGATTGAACCCTGGGCGTGGGTCATCAATAACAGCCTCGCGGCCGCGAAGCCGTCCTCCCCGTTCCTGGTCACCCGTGCCCGTCGCGAACTGCCGCTGATCGACGACGTTGCCGGGCATTATGCACAGCGCATTGCCCTGACGCCACTGCTGAAGGACGACCCGGTAGGCGTGGACCTGCTGGCTGAAATGGCGGGCTGACAGGTGGGGCGACGCCCCACCTCCACTTAAAACATTTCCTTATACAGGTCATAAGATGAAGCGCTTAATCTGCCGTCGCGAATTCCGGTAGTGTGTCAGTCAACGTCACAGGAGTCATACAATGCACATTATCAATGCTGAAGAGCAGCACATTCCCGCCATACGCCGCATTTACGCCCATCATGTCCTGCACGGCACAGGCAGCTTCGAGACGCCCCCCCGAACACGCAGGAAATGCTTGCCCGGGTGAAAAACGTTCAGTCACGTGGATTTCCCTAGTATATCGCCCTGCAGGGGGGCGGAAAAGCCTTACTCGATCATGCCTTAACATGGGCCCGGTCTCAGGGATACCGCCAGATGATAGCGGTTGTGGGGGACTGTGCGAACGTCGCGTCTGTAGCGCTGCATCTTCGCTCCGGATTTACTGAAATCGGCACGCTGAAGGACATCGGTTTCAAGCATGGCCGCTGGCTGGACACGGTGTTGCTGCAGTGTCAGCTGGGAAAAGGGAGCTGTACGCTGCCGGACAGTCCGGTACCCGGACGCTGAGGCAGGAGAAAGGGGGCATCGCCCCCTTTCGGTTATTTCAGCCGTTTCCCTGCCTCATCTACTACTTTCTCGCCGTCTTCCTTAGCAAATGCGCCTTTTTGCGCATCCGGAAGAATATCCAGTACCACTTCGGAAGGGCGGCACAGACGCGTTCCCAACGGTGTCACCACAATCGGACGGTTAATCAGGATCGGATGCTGAAGCATAAAATCGATTAACTGATCGTCAGTAAACTTATCTTCCGCAAGCCCCAGTTCTTCATAAGGCTCGACGTTTTTGCGCAGCAAAGCCCGGACTGAAATGCCCATATCTGCAATGAGTTTGACCAGCTCATCGCGTGACGGTGGATTTTCAAGGTAATGAATAACGGTCGGTTCATTACCACTGTTGCGGATCATCTCCAGCGTATTACGCGACGTGCCGCAGGCCGGGTTGTGATAAATGGTGATGTTGCTCATATCAGTATCTCATTACAAAGTGAAAGAGAGACGTAGCGCCAGCGCTGCCAGCGTTACAAACAGCACAGGCAGAGTCATAACGATCCCGGTGCGGAAATAGTATCCCCAGGTGATGGTCATATTCTTCTGTGAAAGGACATGCAGCCAGAGCAGCGTTGCCAGGCTACCAATAGGTGTAATTTTAGGTCCCAGATCGCAGCCAATCACGTTGGCGTAGATCATCGCTTCTTTGATAACGCCTGTTGCGGTGCTTCCATCGATAGAAAGAGCGCCAACCAGCACGGTAGGCATGTTGTTCATGATGGAAGACAGGAAGGCCGTCAGGAAGCCAGTACCCAGCGTCGCAGCCCAGAGTCCTTTATCCGCCAGTACATTCAGCACACCTGAAAGGTATTCGGTTAGCCCGGCGTTGCGCAGACCGTAGACCACCAGGTACATCCCCAATGAGAAGATGACGATCTGCCATGGCGCGCCGCGCAGCACTTTGCCAGTGTTAATGGAATGGCCTCGTTTAGCTACTGCAAACAGGATCACAGCGCCAACAGCCGCAATCGCGCTAACGGGAATACCGAGCGGCTCAAGGACAAAGAACCCAACCAGCAGAAGTATTAAAACTATCCAGCCGGTTCTGAAGGTTGCCAGATCTTTAATCGCTTTTGCCGGTGCTTTCAGAAGAGACAGGGCGTAAGTCGGTGGGATATCCTTGCGGAAGAACAGATGCAGCATAACCAGCGTGGCAACAATGGCTGCAATATCCACCGGCACCATTACCGACGCATACTCGGTGAAGCCCAGTCCAAAGAAGTCTGCAGAAACGATGTTAACCAGGTTGGACACGATAAGCGGCAGGCTGGATGTATCGGCAATAAACCCGGCAGCCATGACGAATGCCAGTGTCGTGCCTTTGCTGAACCCTAATGCCAGCAGCATGGCGATGACTATCGGCGTCAGAATAAGTGCCGCACCATCGTTGGCAAACAGTGCCGCCACCGCTGCACCAAGCAGAACGATATACGTAAAGAGCAAACGGCCACGACCGTTACCCCAGCGCGAAACATGCAATGCCGCCCATTCGAAAAAGCCGGACTCATCAAGCAGCAGGCTGATAATAATTACGGCAATAAAGGTCGCCGTCGCGTTCCAGACGATATTCCACACCACCGGAATATCGCCCACATGCACAACGCCAGATATCAGAGCCAGTCCCGCGCCCAGCATTGCACTCCAGCCGATCCCTAATCCCTTTGGTTGCCAGATAACCAAAACAATGGTCAGGACAAAAATAGCGCCTGCCAGTAACATAAAACCTCCTGACAGGGCGACTTTGTCGCCCTGTATATGTCAAAAAATTAGCTCATCAACTCTCTGAGCTTTTCAATACCGGCGGGCTCTGACGCCAGCACCGGAACAAGCGCTATACGGTCAGCATGCTGATCCTTAACAGCCTCAATCTGAGGCAATTCCTGATGAGCACGCTGACAAAGCAACGGAGAACGCGTATCCGCAATGGAAAGGCTGTTATTGATAATCCAGCCCCACGGATGAATCCCCGCTCTTTCAAGGTCAGCCTGCAGGTTTGCCGCTTCCAGGACCGGTGTGGTTTCAGGAAGCGTAACCAGCAGAACTTTGGTTCTATCCGGGTCCTGAAGCTGCATCATGGGGGTAGTAAAATGACCTTTACTCCCCATTTTTTTGGCAATCTCTCGGTGGTAAGCCCCGGTCGCATCCAGCAACAGCAGCGTGTGTCCGGTAGGGGCGGTATCCATGACAACAAAGCGCTTACCCGCTTCACGAATTACACGGGAGAAGGCCTGAAACACGGCAATTTCTTCTGTACAAGGAGAGCGTAAATCCTCTTCCAGTAACCGTTTCCCTGCTTCGTCCAGATCTCTTCCCTTCGTCTCAAGAACATGCTGGCGATAGCGTTCGGTTTCATCGTGAGGGTTGATGCGGCTGACCTGCAGGTTTTTGAGGCTGCCGTTCAGCGTTGTACTCAGGTGCGCAGCAGGATCAGAGGTCGTGAGATGCACGTCAAATCCCATGTCTGCCAGCCTGACGGCGATGGCAGCAGCCATCGTGGTTTTCCCTACACCACCTTTGCCCATCAGCATAATCAGGCCGTGTTCACTGCGAGCGATATCATCGACCAGGCCAGAGAGAGATAAGTTTTCAGGCGTGTACAGGATATTCGTTACCGGGAGCGGTAATGCCTCAGAACGGGTATCCAGCAGTCCCTTCAATGCTGAAACACCAACCATATTGACTGGCTGGAGTAACAGGGTATCTGTCGGTAGCTCAGATAAACCGGCAGGAAGATTTGCCAGTGCCTCCTGCTCACGTTGCCATATCGCCGCGGCCAGGGCGTCATGTTCAGCTTCGGCTTCAGGCAGCACACCATTAATCACCAGATATTGATTTTTCAGGCCAATCTCAGCCAGTTCCTCATGAGTGCGGGCGACTTCCTGCAGCGTAGAATTTTGCAGTCGTGCAACCAGAACCAGGCGGGTACGTTCAGGATCGGACAAAGCCTCTACCGCATGAGCATACTGCTCACGCTGCTTTTCCAGCCCGGCCATTGGGCCAAGACAGGAAGCACCATCTGGATTACTTTCAATGAAGCTACTCCAGGCACCGGGAAGCTGGAGCAGACGAATCGTGTGGCCCGTCGGCGCTGTATCAAAAATGATGTGATCAAAGCGGGTCAGCAGGGAAGCGTCTGTTAGTAAGCCCGTGAATTCATCGAACGCAGCAATCTCAGTCGTACAGGCTCCTGAAAGCTGCTCGCTGATACTGTTAACAACGTCATCAGGCAAAAGACCTTTGATAGGATCAACGATTCTGGCACGATATTGCCGGGCGGCTTCCTGCGGGTCAATCTCCAGTGCGGAAAGTGCAGGAACTGCTGTCACAGGGCGAATCGTGTTACCGATAGCCTGATCGAATACCTGACCGACATTGGAGGCCGGGTCGGTACTGACCAGCAAAACCCGCTTACCCTGTTCGGCAAGGCGGATAGCCGTCGCGCAGGAAATGGAAGTTTTTCCTACACCTCCCTTGCCAGTAAAAAACAGGTAAGGCGGGATATTCTGTAAGAATTTCATATGTTCTCCTGACATATTCAGCAACAGGAAGTATTACCACCACAGCAACTGGTGGGAGCTAACCCTACCTTCTCCAGCGGAATACCGAACCAGCGAGCCAGCTCAGCGCGTTTTGGGTATCGCCCAGCCATCACCGTTTCGCCGTCCAGCAACAGCAGCGGAAGCCCTTCTGCGCCGGATGCGTCGAGGAAGGATTTCGCTTTCTCATTGTGAACAAAGCTCATGGGCTGCTGCGCCAGGTTGTAACGTTCAACCTGTACACCACGTTCTTTCAGCCACTGCACATCAGCAGAAAAATCAACCAGAACCTGATCGACATCTGAACCACATACACCGGTACTGCAGCACATTGCCGGGTCAAACACCGTTAACGTCTTCATTCTGAATACCTCATACATTCGAAAAAACACATATGTTCAGGCAAATTTTTTTTAGATGCAAACAGCCTTACCGCTACCAGAGCAGTTTGCCGATGCCAGCTTACGGGCGATGGCCTGTACGTCGTCCTGTTGGCTTAACCAGGCCTGCTCAATCACCTGAGCAGCCCAGGAAGGAATATGCGGGGATAAGCGATAATGAACCCATTTCCCCTGCTTGCGATCCAGCAATAGACCGCTTTCCCGGAGCATTGCCAGATGACGGGAAATCTTGGGCTGGGACTCATCCAACGCCGTGCAGAAATCGCAGACGCACAGTTCTCCCATCTCCCTGAGCAGCAGGACAATACCCAGACGGGTTTCATCGGACAGGTTTTTGAAAAGCTTAAGGGCTGTAAGGGTCATTATTCCTCCTGTTCGGTTGCGTAAAGCATACGCCCGGAGACAAAAAAAACAACCATACATTCGGAAAATCGAATGTGTGAAAGTGTCAGATGACGCTGTCACGCTGGTATACGTCCGTTACTTTCCGGGGAAAATATATGTGTGTTACAGAGATCCGACTTAGACAATTTCCGGATCTGCACGGCGGGAAACCTGCCATTGATATGATAATCGTACTAAACACATAAAATCATACTGAATGTGATATTTATCATTAATCATAAAATCACATCTGATATGATGTTTTCTAAATGCGATGTAAATTATACGAAGTATGATTTTTGATTAAACCGGACATGTTCAGACGGAGTGTGCAGGATGTATGAAGATATGTTGTTTTCGCTCAGCTATGAGCAGATGACGCAGATGGCAGAAGAGGAAATAAAGCAATGCGATTTTCGCAGGGATGGCACCCATTATGTCTGGGAAGTGAACAAGGCTCATGACATCCTCCGCTTCTGGTATCTCCTGGCGCTGCGCGGACACACTGGCCTGGCCACAACACGGGTCGAAGCAGACTATAAACGGCTTAAAACGCTCATATCCGAGAGGGATGAGGGGCAATGATGCGGGAAAAATCCCGACGTCCGTCGCCGCTGCAGCGGCGGGTGCTGATTGTGCTGGCCGCCCTCGATGCGAAACGTCCTGGACCGGTGGCCACGCGGGATATTGAGCGGGTGCTGGAGCAGGGCGGGGACGCCCCGGTATACGGGCCGAACCTGCGTGCCTCCTGCCGGCGCATGGAAGCCGCGGGCTGGCTGCGCACCCTGCGCGCGCCGAACCTGCAGCTGGCCGTCGAGCTGACGGATGCCGGCCGTGCGCTGGCCGCCCCGTTTCTCGCTGACGAACAGGCGCGCGTCCTGGCGGAGCAGCGCGCGACGGCGATCCGGGTTCTGCCTCTGGTCCCGCCTGTCCAGGCAGATGAGGCTGACGACCGGCCGGTGGAGCTGGATGGTCGATGGCACCTGGCGTTGCGGGGTGACTACGTGATCCGTCTTGACGGCACCACCTGCCTGCAGCTGTGGAATGCGGCCGGGCAGGTGACACGCCTGGAAGGCGATCCCCTGCAGGTCGCCACCTGGCTGCAGTCCTGTCACGATGCGGGGATTGCGGTCCGGGTACAGATTAATGAGAGCGCCACGCCGGAGGCGGGCACGGTGGACGTTACCGCGCCGGCGGACCAGACCGGCACCTGGTGCCGTCAGCTGGACGCCGCGCTGCAGGCGGAGGGGATCACCGGGCTGACTGAGGATATTCAACTGGCCGTGGTCAGTCCTGAAGCGTCCCTGCGGATGCTGCCGGCACCGGCGCGCCTGCTGCACGTTCTGCGCGACGCGGACCCGCTCACTGCTGCCACATACGAGGAAGACACGGTGGCCGCGCTGGCTGACCTGCTGGCCCGCGCGGGGTTCACGGACGACCAGGCGCAGGAGCTGCAGTGGCACCGCATCCGCTGGCCGCTGATGAGTCAGGAAGAAGCTGACCGGCGCGAGCTGAACAGCCTGCTGGATGAACTGGAACAGCGACAGCTGTACTGCAACCGCGGGCAGCTGACGGAGATTGTGTTTTCGCCAGTTCGCAAACCCGGAGAGCGCTGGACTGAACGTCTGCAGTGGCTCCTGATGACGGATGGATTCGGGTTCCGCAGTCCGCTGTCGCGTGAAGCGGCCTCACGGGCGCTGGCTATCCTGGCCGGTTACACGGGACGGGAGGTGGCGGAGCATCTGGCCACGGTGATGGTGTGGAACGACGCCGAAGCAGGAGAGAGGCCCTGAGCCCATTGTCTTCAGCAGGCCACGTTCATCCTGGCGTGACCGGCTCGCGCTGCAAAAAATGACTGACGAACTCCGGCCTGGAGCATGAGAACCGGGACTGTACCCAACCACCACAAGGAACAAGAGCTAAAACATGAAAGTCACTGAAAACCGACTGGACACCCTGATCGATAACCTGAACACCCTGATTTGCGAGGACAGCCTGCTCACGCGCCAGGAGCGTGAAACCCTGGTGCGGGCCGTGGCCGCCATCGGCGCCATGAAAGCGCGCGTCGGCATGAAAAAGCCCGCGGTACCGGCATCGTCGAAACCGAAGGAAGAGAAACAGGCACCTGTACCTGACCCACGCTTTCCGAATGCCCGCCAGGCCTGGGTGGCTGAAGAGGAAACTTTATTACTGGATGCGCTCGATGGCGTCCCGAATGATGATATTGGTAAGCATCTTTTCTGGCTTTCCGAAAAACTGGGGAGAACGCCGTTCAGCGTCGCCTGCAAAATCGCGTCACAAAGACATCTGACAAATGGATGGAAAGAGCAGTTCAGGGAAGTTTCGGATAAAATTCGCTTGTCCGGCCTGAGCATCAGTGATTATCTTAAGCAGAACGGCACGGGCCATAACGCCTGAAAGAAATTTGCGTTATTTGTAAAATTAAATACCAGGGACGCCTCAGGATATAAAAAACTAATGACGAAACAGGAATGGATTTTACGACTACGGCGCTGTACATCGAAGGAAACCTTGGAAAGGATAATAGAAAAAAATAAATATTCTCTGTCAGATGATGAGCTTGAGCATTTCAATGCCGCGGTTGATCACCGGCTGGCGGAGATGACGATGGGAAAGTTGTATGACCGGGTACCGCCAGGTGTCTGGAAATTTGTGAAATAGAACAGGTGACCTTATGAGTTACGGCTGGCTCTTCGAAAATCCGGATGATGACATTTCGGGTTATAATCATATCAATCTGGAACACCTCCCTCCGGAGCTAAAACAGGTTGCTCTCCAGATAGTACAAAATCAGTTTGATCGTGATACTGCAGAGAAAAAACTGGCAGAATTAATCCAGCAACTCGAGTTTGATATAACTGCAGCAGAACTGTCAGCATATCTTTTTAAACCGGGCCATGCCTGACGGCTAACCCGGTAGCGATAATAGTGGAGACCGACGGAGGGCTTCACTTTGGCCGCGGGATCAGCGTCCTGCGGATGGTTTCCATCAGAAGTTGATAATGCACAGACTGGCTTTTATCCAGCCGCAGACCGTTCTTCCAGCATTCATCCGAAAATTGTTCCGCTTCATTACAGGTACGATCTTCAGGCTGCCGGCTCTCAAGCCAGCGAGTCTGTACTTCTTAAGCTGTTCTGTTCATTAACTTAGTCCTTGCCTCGTTAGGGGATGACATCCCTGATTGTGCTGTCATGACACGACAAACACATCAACTTATGTTACGAAATCGATTCAAGTAACTGATATTTAACATAAAACGCATTATCGGTACTTTGAGGTGTATAGCATTTGCTATACGTTCGTGTTGTGTTATTCTTGTATATCAATTGCTATACAAGAGAGGTGTGTATGAAATCAGATGTTCAACTCAACCTAAGAGCTAAAGAGTCTCAGAGAGCACTCATCGATGCTGCTGCAGAGATCCTTCATAAATCGCGAACCGACTTTATCCTGGAGATGGCCTGCAAGGCTGCGGAGAATGTGATCCTTGATCGCCGTGTTTTCAATTTTAACGACGAACAGTATGCAGAGTTCATCGATATGCTCGATGCACCAGTCGAGGATGAGCCCGCCATTAATAAACTACTGGCAAGGAAACCTCAGTGGGACGTATAACCACGCCCGAGCCGTTATCCAGCTCTCATCAGCTGGCTGAGTTCGTCAGTGGAGAGACAGTCCTCGATGAATGGCTAAAACAGAGAGGTTTAAAAAATCAAGCTCTTGGCGCTGCCCGAACGTTCGTTGTTTGCAAGACGGGTACGAAGCAAGTAGCTGCTTTTTACTCTTTGGCCACCGGTAGCGTTAACCATACGGAAGCGACAGGTAGTCTTCGGCGTAACATGCCAGATCCTATACCGGTGATTATACTCGCTCGCCTGGCGGTAGATGTCTCATTGCACGGAAAAGGGGTTGGCGCCGATTTACTCCACGATGCAGTTCTACGGTGTTATCGCGTAGCTGAGAACATTGGGGTTCGTGCGATAATGGTTCATGCGCTTACTGAAGAAGCCAAAGGTTTCTATGCTCACCATGGATTTAAGGCATCACAAACTCATGAGAGGACTCTGTTTCTAAAGCTTCCATGACTGGTTGCTGGAATGGGAAAGTAGCTGGTTACCGCCTTAAAATATTGATTTTTATGTTATTTATTTTAATATTTAACATAATCTTTGTTATGCGCACTGAATG
>NZ_JBMEZK010000018.1:0-39801 GCF_048822715.1 Klebsiella sp. C239
TTAGCGTGCTGATATGGCTCAGTTGGTAGAGCGCACCCTTGGTAAGGGTGAGGTCCCCAGTTCGACTCTGGGTATCAGCACCACTTTTTAGGTTAAAGTTCGGCACGTTGTAAAGAATTTGCCTGGCGACAATAGCGCGGCGGTCCCACCTGACCCCATGCCGAACTCAGAAGTGAAACGTCGTAGCGCCGATGGTAGTGTGGGGTCTCCCCATGTGAGAGTAGGGAATCGCCAGGCATCAAATAAAGCAGAAGGCCCAGTCGAAAGACTGGGCCTTCTGCTTTTGTGTTATCTGTCGATAAGCAGTCCTGCCGCCAGGGGGAAACCCGTCAAAGCCGATTTGCGCGTAATGCAGCAAGGGACAGTGAGTTTGTTTGTTCGGTTGTCATGTGGATGATGCGCAGAAGAGCAGATACAGGTTCGACGCTAGCCCCTGTATCTGCTGGTCGGGGGAGAATTAGCGGGTCAGCGCGACGATCCCTAACGTGAGGCCGGCTACCGCGGCGGCGCCCCCGGCGATCGCGCCTGCGGTGTCCCAGTTGTCTTCTGTTGTGCCTTTCATACAGGTATTGGTGTGGACTAAGCGGCCTTGCGAGTCATACACCGGCACGCAGGGAGAGTCATGGGCACAGCCTGCCAGCAGAGAGGCCAGCAGCGCCACGATTAAATACTTTTTCATGATATTACCTCTGGATAATCCGCAGGGTTGTACTGAAAGCCAGTGCAGAACGGAATGGCTTATTTTATCACCGCGGATTGTCCGGCCCGGATGCCGAAATCATCTCAATATATGAGCCACGTAAATATCGTGAAGATAAGCAGGGGAATATGCAGAAAAGATGGAGAGAACGATCGTGTCCCAGCGCTGCCGCGCGCGATAGCGGTTGTCAGATAGCGGGAAGCTGTAGTGGTTGCTCATATACCAGGCGAAAAAAAAGCGCCCGCAGGGGCGCCTTTAATACCAGGCCGGGTTATTCAGCGTGCCGGGTAAAACGTCGTCTGACGACCACAAAGAAGACCGGAACAAAGAAGATCGCCAGCAGTGTCGCGGTTAGCATCCCGCCCATGACACCGGTACCCACCGCATTCTGCGCCCCGCTGCCGGCACCATGGCTAATCACCAGCGGCATGACCCCGAGAATAAAAGCCAGAGAGGTCATCAGAATGGGTCGCAGGCGCATCCGCGATGCCTCCAGGGTTGCTTCAATGATCCCTTTCCCTTCTTTCTCCATCAGATCCTTGGCGAATTCGACGATCAGGATCGCATTCTTCGCCGACAAACCGATCGTGGTCAGAAGGCCTACCTGGAAGTAAACGTCGTTATTCAGCCCACGCAGCGTGGCGGCTAACAGCGCGCCGATCACCCCCAGCGGAACCACTAGCATGACTGAGAACGGAATCGACCAGCTCTCATACAGCGCCGCCAGGCACAGGAAGACGACAATCAGCGAGATGGCATAGAGCGCGGGAGCCTGGTTGCCGGAAAGGCGTTCCTGGTAAGACATCCCGGTCCAGTCGTAACCAATACCGCTCGGCAGTTTACTGGCCAGCGCTTCCATCAGCGCCATGGCTTCCCCGGTACTCTTGCCCGGCGAGGCTTCACCGAGGATCTCCATGGAGGGTAAACCGTTGTAGCGTTCCAGACGCGGCGAGCCATATATCCAGCGCGAAGTGACGAAGGCGGAGAACGGAACCATTTCGCCATTGGCGCTACGAACATACATATTGTTAATGTCGCTCGGCAGCATACGGAAATGGGCATCAGCCTGGACGTACACTTTCTTGACGCGACCACGGTCAATAAAGTCATTGACGTAGTACCCGCCCAGCGCAGCGGATATCGTTTCATTGATATCGGAGAGCGATACGCCCAGCGCCTGCGCTTTTTCCTGGTCGACATCCAGTTTGAACTGCGGCGTATCTTCCAGCCCATTAGGCCGTACCCGTACCAGCTGATCCGGATGCTGTTTCACCATGCCCAGCAGTTGATTGCGCGCCTGCGTCAGGGCAGTATGACCTAGCCCGCCCTGGTCGATCAGCTCAAAGTCGAAGCCGGTGGCGGTACCCAGCTCAATAATGGCAGGCATGTTGAACGGGAAAACCATGGCGTCTTTGATCTGGCTGAAGGCCACGGTGGCTCGCTTGATGATGGACTCCACGCTGTTTTTATCGCCGCTGCGCGCTTCCCATGGTTTCAGGCTGACAAACGCCATGCCGGAGTTTTGGCCCTGGCCGCTGAAGCTGAAGCCGTTAACGGTAAAGACGCTTTCGACGTTAGCCTTCTCGTTATGCAGATAGTAGTCGGTCACGGTATCCAGCACTTTCTGTGTCCGCTCCTGTGTAGCGCCGGAAGGCAGCTGGATCATGGTCAGGAAGACCCCCTGGTCTTCATCGGGTAGAAAGGATGTCGGGAGACGCATAAACAGCACGGCCATTCCCACGACGATCAGCAGATAGATCACCAGGTAACGGCCGGTTCCACGCAAAATACCGCTGACGCTGTTGGTGTAGTGGTTAACGCTCTGGTCAAAACGGGCGTTAAACCAGCCGAAAAATCCTTTTTTCTCATGGTGTTCAGCTGAGGCTGGCTTCAACAACGTGGCGCAGAGCGCTGGTGTCAGCACCAGGGCAACCAGCACGGAGAGCGCCATGGCGGAAACGATGGTGATCGAAAACTGGCGATAAATCGCGCCGGTGGAACCGCCGAAGAAGGCCATCGGCACGAAAACCGCAGAGAGCACCATGGCGATACCCACCAGCGCCCCCTGGATCTGCGACATCGACTTTTCCGTCGCTTCTTTTGGCGAGAGCTTCTCCTCAACCATCACACGTTCGACGTTTTCCACCACCACAATGGCGTCATCGACCAGCAGACCTATCGCCAGCACCATACCAAACATCGTCAGGGTGTTGATGGAGTAGCCAAACATCGACAGTACCGCGAAGGTACCCAACAGCACGACGGGCACGGCAATGGTCGGAATGAGCGTAGCGCGCATGTTCTGCAGGAACAGATACATGACAAGGAAGACGAGAATAATCGCTTCAAAGAGCGTTTTGACCACTTCGTGAATAGAGATTTTGACGAAAGGGGTCGTATCGTACGGATAGACCACCTTCATTCCCTGGGGGAAGTAAGGCTGCAGTTCGGCCAGCTTCGCTTTAATCGCGGTGGCAGTATCCAGCGCGTTGGCGCCGGTCGCGAGCTTAATACCCAGACCAGAGGCGGGCTTGCCGTTAATTCTGGCGACGACATTGTAGTTCTCTCCGCCCAGCTCAACGCGGGCGACATCTTTCAAATGGACGACAGAACCATCGGCATTGACCCGCAGCGTGACCTTGCCAAACTCCTGCGGATCTTTAAGCCGCGTCTGGGCAATGATCGACGCGTTCAACTGCTGGCCTTTCAGCGCTGGCGTACCGCCCAGCTGGCCGGCGGCAATCTGATCGTTCTGAACCTGCAGCGCATTGATGACGTCCACCGGCGTCAGGTTGTATTTGTTCAGCAGGTTGCCATCCAGCCAGATGCGCATGGCGTACTGCGCGCCGAACAGCTGTACATCGCCCACACCGTTGAGTCGGCTGATGGGATCTTTAACATTAGAGGCGACATAGTCGGAAATATCATCCTGGGTGGTGACCGGGTTATCAGAGATAAAGCCGGCCACCAGCAGGAAGCTGCTGCTGGACTTCTCTACGCTAATTCCCTGCTGCTGGACTTCCTGAGGCAGCAGCGGGGTGGCCAGCTGCAGTTTGTTTTGCACCTGCACCTGGGCGATATCCGGATCGGTGCCGGACTTAAAGGTAAGCGTGATGGTTACTGAGCCGGCGGAATCGCTGGTCGACGACATATACATCAGGTTGTCGATACCGTTCATGTTCTGCTCAATAACCTGAGTGACCGTGTCCTGCACGGTCTGAGCATCCGCACCGGGATAGGTGGCGGAGATCGCCACCGCAGGGGGCGCAATCGTCGGATACTGCGCTATCGGCAGCTGGAGAATGGCCAGACCGCCAGCAATCATCATGATGATGGCCAGCACCCAGGCAAAGACCGGTCGATGGATAAAAAACTTAGACATGGCTGGGTATCCTTATTGCGCGACCGGTGCCGCACGCTCCACTTCTGCTTTAACGGTGACGCCGGGACGGACTTTCTGTAAGCCGCTGACAATCACCTTATCGCCCGGCTTCAGCCCG
The DNA here is from genome assembly GCF_048822715.1 of Klebsiella sp. C239. NCBI lineage: Bacteria > Pseudomonadati > Pseudomonadota > Gammaproteobacteria > Enterobacterales > Enterobacteriaceae > Klebsiella > Klebsiella sp. C239. The sequence goes on from NZ_JBMEZK010000018.1 coordinate 4,201, forward strand.
CTGGTGATAAGCCACTTATCGCCCACGGCCTGGGAAGCCACCACTTGACGGGGTTCAACCTGATTTTTGTCATTCACCAGCATGACGGAGGCATCGCCCCGCGGCGTTCGAGTCATCCCCTGCTGCGGCACCAGGATGGCCTGCGGATCGGTGCCTTCATCGATGCGGGCGCGGACGAACATCCCCGGCAGCAGGACATGCTGCGGGTTAGGGAAGATAGCGCGCAGGGTAATTGAACCTGTACTTTCATCGACAGTGACGTCGGAGAACTGCAGCGAACCCTTAAGCGGATAGGCCTGACCGTTCTCCATCAGCAGTTCAACGCTTTTGGTGTCGCCGCCGCGTTGCAGGCTTTCCTGCTTAAGGCGCATGAAGTCATTGCTGGATTCCGTCACGTCGACGTAGATCGGATCGAGCTGCTGGACGGTGGCCAGGGCATCCGACTGACCGTTGGTAACCAATGCCCCCTCGGTGACGCTCGATTTACCGATGCGTCCGCTAATGGGAGAGGTCACTTTGGTGTAGGCCAGGTTGATGCGGGCGCTTTCCACGGAGGCTTTGGTAGCGATGACGTCGGCATCGGCCTGGCGGGCGGTGGCCACCGCCTGATCGTATTCCTGTTGACTGATATACTTGGTACCCAGCAGCGGAACGTAGCGTTTCACCGTCAAGTGGGCGATGGCGGCTGCGGCTTCGGCTTTTGCTTCATCGCCCTTGGCGCTGTTCCACGCCGCCTGGTAGGTTGCCGGATCGATCTGATAGAGCGACTGGCCTGCTTCGACATCGCTTCCTTCAACAAAGTTACGCTTCAGGATAATACCGCTTACCTGAGGGCGGACTTCCGCCACGCGAAAAGCTGAAGTTCGGCCTGGCAGTTCGGTGGTGACCGACAGCGGCGCGCTGTTCACGACATGGACCGTCACCTGCGGCGCCTGGGCATGGGGTTGCGGATTGTCCGAATTATCGCAGCCGGTAAGCAATAAGGCCGAGATAATTAAACCGGATAAAAGTGTCACTCTGGCGTGAGTAGTCATGGCGGTTCCTTATAGATTACGTGCCAAATTCGGCGGCGAATCTGTGAAAGAAAGAGGGAATTAAAAAGCAGCTTGCCATCCTACAAATAAACGCCACTGGATGTAAGGGATAGTTATTTTGGGACAATCAGCAAGGCACGCAAAAACAAAAAAACGCGCTGCCTTTTTATTCTGTTTACCTTAATTGTAAATCTTAATAAATAGACATCAATTCCGTGAATGAGTTATTTATTAATATTGATTTGGGTAATTTATTTGACGATGGCGTCAGAATTAACTTGTCTGCATTTTTGCTAAAAAATATTCCATGACAAATGTTAGGTTAAGCGATCTTCAGAAAATCCTAAATATCCTGTCCGGCGGGAAGGGGGCTTGTATGGCAAGAAAAACGAAAGAAGAGGCGCTACGCACGCGGCAGCTCCTGATTGAGTCCGCGATCCAGCAGTTCGCTCTGCGGGGGGTGACCAACACGACCCTGACGGATATTGCTGATGCGGCGGGAGTGACCCGCGGCGCCGTCTACTGGCATTTTGCCAGTAAGACCGAGCTGTTTAATGAAATGTGGCAGCAGCAGCCACCGCTCAGGGATTTGTTTCAGCATAGCCTCGCAACAGAGAATGAACAGGAGCCTTTAAATGCATTGCGCGAGCGGTTTATTACCGGGCTCCGCTATATTGCTGCGAATCCTCGCCAGCGCGCGCTGATGCAAATTCTTTATCAGCGCTGCGAGTTTGCCAATGATATGCTTTCGGAAAATGAAATTCGCCAGCGCATTGGCTTTAATTATTCGCTCATCGGCGGCATGCTGCAGTGCTGTGTGCGTAACAATATATTGCCAGCCGAAACAAATATTGAAGTGATATTAATTGTTTTACACAGCGCCTTTTCCGGACTAATTAAAAACTGGCTGCTCGATCCGCAACGCGTCGATCTTTATCAGCAGGCGCCTGCGCTGGTGGATAATATTATGGCGGTAGTCTGTGCTGCTCGTGTATCGGAGACGCCGGTACTGCGGGCGGTGAATCAGTAATGTGTCCCGCTGCCGCAGGTAATAAAAAAGGCGCTTCCCCATGCCGAAGAGCGCCTTTTATATCAAGCAAGCAACTGACTAGTATCAGTTCATGCCGTATTTTTTCAGTTTTTTACGCAGCGTACCGCGGTTGATGCCCATCATCAGGGCAGCGCGGGTCTGGTTACCACGGGTGTATTGCATCACCATGTCCAACAGGGGCTGTTCAACTTCAGCCAGTACCAGCTCATACAGGTCATTCACATCCTGACCGTTCAGTTGAGCAAAATAGTTCTTCAGTGCCTGTTTAACCGAGTCACGCAGGGGCTTTTGAGTTACCTGATCCTGAGAGTTAACGGTAGAAACGGTCAGTACGTCAGAATTTACGCGTTGTTCGAACATAGTTCTGTCAGCTCTTTATTTCTATTACGCAAAATTTTCGAAGTATGCCTCCAACGCCTCCAGCTGTTCGCTGGCATCCTCAATGGCGTTGAATGTGCGCCGAAACTGGTCATCTGGAGCATGTTCCTGAAGATACCAGGAGACGTGTTTACGCGCGATTCGGTACCCTTTTGCCTGACCATAAAAGTCATGCAATTCCCGAACGTGCGCACAAAGCAAGCGCTTGACCTCTGCCAGCGGCAGCGGGGGCAGCAGCTCTCCAGTGTCCAGATAATGCTGGATTTCCCGAAAGATCCAGGGTCTTCCCTGAGCTGCACGGCCTATCATCAGGGCATCAGCCCCTGTATAGTCGAGCACAGCTCTGGCTTTAAGCGGGTCAGTAATGTCGCCATTCGCGATAATCGGAATGGAAACTTTCTGCTTAACTGCCCGAATACTGTCGTACTCAGCGTCTCCGTTAAACAAGCAGGCGCGGGTGCGTCCGTGAATAGTCAGAGCCTGAATGCCACACTCTTCGGCCAGTTGGGCAATCTCTACGCAGTTACGGTGTTCCGGTTCCCAACCGGTGCGAATCTTGAGAGTCACAGGAACGTCCACCGCATTCACGACCGCCGTCAGGATCGACTTCACCTGGTCGGGGTACTGCAAGAGGGCTGAACCTGCAAGCTTGCGATTCACCTTTTTCGCCGGGCATCCCATATTGATATCAATAATCTGGGCGCCGCTTTCCACGTTAATCCGCGCGGCGGCAGCCATCTCTTCCGGCACGCTACCGGCGATTTGCACGGTACGAATACCGGGCTCATCAATATGCACCATCCGTAAACGGGACTTGTCGCTCTCCCACACCTGTGGGTTAGAGGACATCATCTCGGAAACGGTTAAACCCGCTCCCATCTCGTAGCACAGCGTCCGGAATGGTCTGTCAGTAATGCCAGCCATGGGCGCTGCGATCAGGCGATTTCTGAGCTGGTGGTGTCCGATGCGCATGAGTTAAGAAATGACCATACTGTGACTGCAAGGCGGCGTATATTACGCATTTTTTGCACGAGATGAAAGGCCAAACTTTGAGCAATCCTCTGTTGCAGATCAATGAATCCGGGACTAACGTAAAAGGAATGAATAAATACTTATATTAATCATTGATTTAATGGGTGATGGATAATTTGTGTCCATTTATAAAATCATAAAACTTCTCGATTTTTCTTAGAAAAACTCGCTACCAGACGATATAAAACGCTGTTTTTATAGCCAAAAAAGTGCTCTGTAGTGCGATCTGCCTCTCATTTCCTGGCATTATTTGGTGGCTACTGGAAACAAAAATGCGGCCCACAGGCCGCATTGCGCTTAGTTTTTCCGGCCGGTGATCCGGCACCACTCCTCTTTCTCGACCACCGGGTCAAGGGTGAAGAGATCGGCGTAGGCTTCACAGACGCTCTCCGCCTGGCTGGCAAGGATGCCGGAAAGCCCCAGCAAACCGCCTGAAACGGGCAGGACGCTGATTAACGGCGCCAGCTCACGTAACGGGCCTGCCAGGATATTGGCGACCACGACGTCGGCTTTCATCGACTCCGGCTGGTCCTGAGGAAGATAGAGCTCCAGACGCTCAGATACGCCGTTACGCTGCGCGTTATCGCGGCTGGCCTGAATAGCCTGCGGGTCGATATCAATGCCGATCGCTTTTGCGGCCCCCAGCTTCAGCGCGGCAATCGCCAGGATGCCGGAACCGCAGCCGAAATCAATGACCGTTTTTCCGTTGAGGTCGAGTCCATCGAGCCACTGCAGGCACAGGGATGTCGTCGGGTGCGTGCCGGTACCGAAGGCCAGACCCGGATCGAGCATCACGTTGACGGCATTTTCATCCGGAACGTCGCGCCAGCTCGGGCAGATCCACAGCCGCTCACCGAAACGCATCGGATGGAAGTTATCCATCCATTCCCGCTCCCAGTCTTTATCTTCCAGCTGCTCGATCTTATGCGCGAAGCCGGCGCCCAGCAGCGGGTGCTGCTCCAGTTGGGCAACGACCGCTTTCATATCGGTTTCGGCATCGAACAGGCCGATCACGTCGGTATCGCCCCACAGCCGGGTTTCCCCGGGCAACGGCTCAAATACCGGCGTATCGTGCGTATCCTGGAAGGTGATCGAGACCGATCCGGCCTCCATCAGCGCATCGCTAAGATCTTCAGCGTTCGCGCCGGTGGTATTTAGTTTCAGTTGGATCCATGGCATAGCAAAACTCTTTATTTATCAGTAGTCAAAATAGGTGGCTGTGGTGCGGGACGGCCGAAACGGTTCCCTGCCACAAACGCCAGTAAACTCAGCAGCAGCGCGGGAACGATCGGGTGGAAGCCGAGAAACTGCACTTTCAGCGTGGCAAGTACGGCATACAGCACGCCGCCCACGATCATCGCGCTCAGCGCGCCAGCCGCGTTAGCACGTTCCCAATACAGGCCCAGTACCAGCGGCCACAGGAAGACGGCTTCCAGGCCGCCGAAGGCCAGCAGATTCAGCCAGATAATCATCTCCGGCGGTCGCCAGGCCGCGAGCAGCAGCAGAACACCCAACAGGAGCGTGATGCCGGCGGACATGCGTTTTAGCCGCTTTTCGTTAGTCGCCTGATCCGGACGCCAGTTCAGATACAGATCCTTGATGATCGTAGCGGAACTTTGCAGAAGCTGGGCATTGATCGTCGACATAATCGCCGCCATCGGCGCGGCCAGAAAGATCCCTGCCGCAAAGGGCGGGAGCACTTTGACCATCAGCGTCGGGATCACCAGATCCGGTACGGTTAAGTCGGGGAGCACCGCCCGACCTAACGCGCCGGCCAGGTGCATGCCAAACATCAGGATCGCCACTACGATGGTGCCGATCATAATGCCGCGATGCACGGCTTTGCTGTCTTTGTAGGAGATACAGCGAACGGCGGTATGCGGCAGGCCAATGACGCCGAAGCAGACCAGCACCCAAAACGAGGCCATAAAGGTTGGCGAGAGGATATCTTCCGCCCCCTGCGGGGACACCAGCTTGACGTCGATCGACTGCAGAGTCTCTACCGCATGGCCAATCCCGCCGGCGGCGTGGATCACCCCCACCAGCAGCACGATCGTGCCGATCAGCATCACCATGCCCTGCATGGTATCGTTGAGCACGCTGGCGCGAAAGCCGCCATAGGCGGTATACAGCGCGATGCTGATGCCGAAGATCAGCAGACCGGTATCGTAGGGAATACCCGCAGCTGTCTCCAGCAGGCGGGCGCCGCCGATAAACTGGACGGTCATGGCGCCAACGAAGGCTACCAGCAGGCTCAGGCTGGCCAGCCAGACCAGCAGACGGCTCTGGTAGCGCGCAAACAGCATGTCATTGAGGGTGACGGCATTATAACGACGCGCAAGGATGGCGAATTTTTTTCCCAGTACGCCCAGCGACAGCCAGATGGCGGGGAGCTGGATCATCGCCAGCAGTACCCAGCCCAGGCCGTATTTATAGGCGGCGCCGGGTCCGCCGATAAATGAGCTGGCGCTGATATAGGTGGCGGTTAGCGTCATGGCCAGCACGAAGCCGCCCATCGAGCGGCTGCCGAGAAAGTACTCATTAAGAAAGCTTCCTGAGGCGCGTTTTCTCATGGCGTAAAGGGATAAGCCGAACACCACTACCAGATAGGCGATCAGGGGAATAATGACCTCAAACTGCATCATCGTCCTCCAGAGGAATGTCGCGGAAAACCAGTTTGACCATCGCCCAGCACAGCAGAATAAACAGCAGCGGAACCAGCAGGCAGGCCATTTCAAACCAGTGGGGCAGGCCGGTAAAACCGATAGCCACCCCCGGCAGATAGGCGGCGGCCAGCCAGGCGGCAAGATAGAGAAGGGTCAGCCACAGCGCCCAGCGCGCTTCTTTGTGGGCCTGAACAAAGCGTTTGTCCATTTTTTGTCCCTTGAGGATAAAGAAAGCGGGGATTGTACCGCATGGTATAGATGAGGAGAGAGAAAAAGAAAAAAGGCCGGAAAATCCGGCCTTTTGCTGAGAGAGCAGAATTATTTTTCCTGCAAGCCGAGTTTTTTCTCCAGATAGTGGATGTTGGTGCCACCATGCTGGAAGTTCTCGTCGCTCATAATGCGCATCTGCAGATCGACGTTGGTCTTGATGCCATCGATGATCAGCTCCTGCAGCGCATTCTTCATGCGGGCAATCGCCACGTCACGGCTTTCGCCGTAGCAGATCAGTTTGCCGATCATGGAGTCATAGTACGGCGGTACGGTGTAGCCGGCGTAAATATGGGACTCCCAGCGCACGCCAAAGCCGCCCGGCGCGTGGAAACGGGTAATTTTACCCGGGCTCGGCAGGAAGGTGTTCGGGTCTTCGGCGTTGATACGGCATTCCACCGCATGGCCGCGAACCACCACTTCATCCTGCTTGATGGACAGCGGCTGGCCGGCTGCGATACGCAGCTGCTCTTTGATCAGGTCAACGCCGGTGATCATTTCAGTTACCGGATGCTCTACCTGGATACGGGTGTTCATTTCAATGAAGTAGAACTCGCCGTTTTCGAACAGGAACTCAAAGGTACCCGCCCCGCGGTAGCCGATATCGACACAGGCTTTCGCGCAACGCTCGCCGATGTAGCGACGCAGTTCCGGAGTGATGCCCGGCGCCGGCGCTTCTTCGACCACTTTCTGGTGACGACGCTGCATGGAGCAGTCACGTTCAGCCAGATAGATAGCGTTGCCCTGACCGTCCGCCAGTACCTGAATTTCAATGTGACGTGGGTTTTCCAGGTATTTCTCCATGTAGACCATATCGTTGTTGAAAGCCGCTTTGGCTTCCGCTTTGGTCATGGAGATGGACTGGGCCAGTTCAGCGTCGCTGCGCACAACGCGCATACCGCGACCGCCGCCGCCGCCGGAGGCCTTGATGATCACCGGATAGCCGATGCGTTTAGCATGGGCGCGGTTAGCGTCCATGTCGTCGGTCAGCGGGCCGTCAGAACCGGGTACGGTCGGGACGCCGGCTTTTTTCATGGCGGTGATCGCGGACACTTTGTCGCCCATCAGGCGGATAGTGTCGGCTTTCGGGCCGATGAAGATAAAGCCGGAGCGCTCAACCTGCTCAGCAAAGTTGGCGTTCTCGGAGAGGAAGCCATACCCCGGGTGAATCGCTACCGCGCCGGTGATCTCAGCGGCGCTGATGATAGCTGGGATGTTCAGATAGCTTTTTACGGACGGAGCCGGACCGATACAGACCGTCTCATCCGCTAACAATACGTGTTTTAGATCGCGATCCGCGGTGGAATGCACAGCAACGGTCTTGATGCCCAGTTCTTTACAGGCACGCAGGATGCGCAGTGCGATCTCGCCACGGTTAGCGATGACAATTTTATCCAGCATGTTCGCCTCGTTACTCGATAACTACCAGCGGCTCGTCGAATTCTACCGGTTGGCCGCTTTCGATCAGAATGGCTTTCACCACGCCGGCTTTGTCGGCTTCGATCTGGTTCATCATTTTCATCGCTTCGACGATGCACAGGGTGTCGCCCACGTTAACTTTCTGGCCAACTTCCACAAACGCTTTCGCGTCCGGGCTTGGCGTGCGATAGAAAGTACCAACCATCGGGGAACGTACGATGTGACCACTGATTTCCGCTTTTGCCGGCGCTTCTGCTGCTGCAGCTGGCGCGGCAGCCGCGGCGGCAGGTGCCTGAGGCTGCATCATCGGCGCAGCATAAGCCTGCTGCATAACCGGATAGCTTGCGGCCGGTGCAGAGCGGCTGATGCGAACAGACTCTTCGCCTTCAGAAATTTCCAGTTCGGAGATACCTGATTCTTCAACCAGCTCGATCAGTTTTTTAATCTTACGAATATCCATGAGTGGGTTCCGTACTCTTTGTTTAGTGTGATTGTGACAGGCGTTTTACCGCCGTCTGTAAAGCGTATGAATAGCCGTCCGCCCCCAGTCCGCAGATGACGCCAGCGGCGACATCTGACAGATACGAATGCTGGCGGAAGGGTTCGCGTGCATGCACATTGCTCAGGTGAATCTCGATAAACGGGATGTTCACGGCAAGCAAAGCGTCACGGATTGCTACGCTGGTATGCGTGAACGCGGCCGGATTAATCAGGATATAGTCCACGTTGTCTTTAGCCTGATGAATTCGGTCGATTAACGCATGCTCCGCGTTGGACTGCAGGTGATCCAGGCTCACATTCAGCGCCGCCGCTTCAGATGTTAAATGGTTAACAATCTCCGCCAGCGTGAGCGGACCATACTTCTCAGGCTCGCGGGTACCGAGCATGTTAATGTTTGGACCATTCAAAAGCAAAATGTGAAACTTCTTTGCCATCGTGTGGCGATCTCCTGCCATTTTCGGGTAAAAAACAACATATACCTTCAATGCGCCCTTGTCACCTTTTCAGGGTCAGAAAACCCCGTCAGGAAAGCCAAAGTCGCACATTATAACGATTTCGTAGCAATTGGCAGCTAAATACTGGTCTTATCAGGGAAGATTATCAACCGCTATCTTAAAAAGAGTCGCGGTTGATAAAGGATCTGCGGGAAACTGCACATTACGGGATTCAGCGCCACCACTGGCGGAACTTCTTGTAACGCCATGCCAGCAGCGCCACTGCCAGCAGGGCATAAATGATGGGCTGCGGCGAGAGGATCTTCACTGACCACAGGTAGTGAATCGGCGCGAGGATCGCCACCAGATAGACGAAGTTGTGTAAAAGTTGCCAGCGGCGGCCCAGTTTTCGCTGCATCGCCTGCGTCGACGTCACCGCCAGCGCCAGCAGGATCGCCCAGCTGACCATGCCTAACGTCAGATAGGGGCGGTTGATAATCTCCGAGCCCAGCAGCGCCAGATTGTTAATGCCCAGCTCCAGCAGGGTATAGCTGGTCAGGTGCAGCGTCGCCCAGGCGAAACACCATAAACCTAACAGGCGACGAACGCGAATCAATAATGGTTGTTTCGCATAGCGCGCCAGCGGGGAGACCAGCAGCGTCGCCAGCAGAAACTTCAGCGCCATCCTGCCGGTAAAATGCTGGATATCCTTGGCCGGATCGGCGCTAAAGTAGCCCTGATGTCCGGCCCAGAATAGCCAGACCAGCGGCAAAAAACCCGCCAGATGAAGTAAAACCTTCAGCCAGGCGATCTGTTTGACGGTGAAACGCACTAGAAGTTCTCCCGCAGGTTCATGCCGCGATACAACGACGCCACCTCGTCGGCATAGCCGTTAAACAGCAGGGTTGGCTGACGCTTGACATCGAGTACGCCGCCGGCGCCGATAAACCGCTCGCTGGCCTGCGACCAGCGGGGGTGATCGACGTGCGGATTGACGTTGGCGAAGAAGCCGTATTCGTCCGGTGCCGCCAGATTCCAGGTGGTCGGCGGCCGCTCGCGGGTCAATTCAATGCTGACGATGGATTTAATGCCTTTGAAACCGTACTTCCACGGCACAGTAAGGCGGACCGGCGCGCCATTTTGCGGCGGCAGCGCTTTGCCATACACCCCGACGGTGAGCAGCGTCAGCGGATGCATCGCTTCATCCAGCCGCAGCCCCTCCACGTAAGGGTAAGCCAGTCCCCCACCGATAAACCGATCTTTCTGCCCGGGCATTTGATCCGGAGCATAGAGGGTTTTGAAGGCCACATAGCGCGCATTGCTGGTGGGCTCCACCAGCGCCAACAGCTTATGCAGCGGGAAGCCGACCCAGGGGACCACCATCGACCAGGCTTCCACGCAGCGCATACGATAAATACGCTCTTCCAGCGGGAAGCGTTTGGTCAGATCGTCATGGTCGAGAGTCAGCGGCTTCGCCACCTCACCGCCGATGGTCAATGTCCAGGGATCGGTGCGCAGGCTACCCGCGTTCGCCGCCGGATCGGCTTTATCGAGGCCGAATTCATAAAAGTTATTGTAGCCGGAGACTTTATCTTCCGGGGTAAGCGTCAGCTTAGCCTGCCATTCAGCGGGTTTAGCAAAGTCCAGGGCTTTGCCCGCCGGGGCTGGCGGACGGTCGTGGCCTTTAAACCAGTCCAGCAGGTCGGCCTGCGCGGCGGCGGGAAGCGAAAGGGCGGTCGCGCTGATGCCCAGCATTTTCAGTACCTGGCGCCGCTGGAGCATAAAAACGGATTCGGCCGTGACGTCGGCTTCCGTCAGTTTTTTTCTTTTCATGGTGTCCTCCGTCATGCGTTTCCTTAAGCATGACGGAGGCGGCGATGAATCGCGAATATGTCACGAAAAATTGCACATTAGGAGCATGGGCCGCCGCCGAAGCAGGGGCGCGGTCGTCCAGGAATCATCGGAAAGTGGCGCAAGACGTTTCCTTTACCGCGCCTGACCCGGCATCTTTAGCAGGGAAAAAAGCGGACGGGAGGCTGGCAGGACGGAAAATCGGCAATAATGTGCGCCGCTGGCGCGGGTTTGCCATCCAGCGTCTAAAATTAAAGCGCTTCTGGCGCAGGCCGCAGGCGGGCGGCGATTGGCAAATTTTTTCTGCCGACTATACTCGCTATCGGCATACTTTCGCCGATAATACGCATTCCATTGCCAGACTCGCCATCTTTGATAGTATGCGTCGCGCTTTAAAAGGTTAATGCTAGCGTCAAGGCGCGCGCCGGCACGGGAGCCTGATGGTTCATCGGGCAGTCATTCACTCGCGGAGTTAACACAGGGATGCGATTAACGACGAAGTTCTCAGCCTTTATCACGCTGCTAACTAGCCTGACCATCTTTGTCACGCTGATTGGCGCTTCGCTGAGTTTTTACAACGGCATTGAGAACAAGGTCGAAAACCGGGTTCAGGCGGTGGCGACCATGCTGGATAACCGGCTCATCACCACCTCTTTTGATAAGCTTGAGCCGCAGCTGGATGAGCTGATGACGCCGATAGAGATCGTGCATATCGATTTCATGCTTAACGGTAAACCGCTCTACAGCCACTCCCGAACCGACAGCTATCGCCCGCTTGGCAGTCATGAGCAATTCCGTGAGATCACGGTCCCGTCGTTGAAACATCCCGGTATCTCTCTGCATCTGGTCTACGTTGACCCGATGGTGAACTATTTCCGTTCGCTGTCGATTACCGCCCCGCTGTCGATCTCCATTGGCTTCATGGTGGTGATTATTTTCTTCGCCGTCCGCTGGATCCGCCGCCAGCTGGCGGGTCAGGAGCTGCTTGAGCTTCGTTCCACGCGTATCCTGAGCGGCGAGCGCGGGCCGCAGGTGCGCGGCTCAGTCTATGAATGGCCTGCCAGCACCAGTAGCGCGCTGGATATGCTGCTGTCGGAGCTGCAGTTTGCCAGCGATCAGCGCAGCCGGATGGATACGCTGATTCGCTCCTATGCGGCACAGGATTCTAAAACCGGGCTGAATAATCGCCTGTTTTTTGACAATCAGCTGGCCACGCTGCTGGAAGATCAGGAGAAGGTGGGGGCGTACGGCATCGTGATGATGATCCGTCTACCGGAGTTTGATCTGCTACGGGACAACTGGGGGCGTGCGGCGGCCGAAGAACATTACTTCACGCTTATCAACCTGCTCTCTACCTTTATTATGCGTTACCCTGGCGCGCTGCTGGCGCGCTATCACCGTAGCGACTTCGCTGTGCTGCTGCCGCACCGCACGTTAAAAGAGGCGGATAGTATCGCCGGGCTGCTGCTGAAGGCCATGGACGCGCTGCCTCCGACGCGGATCCTCGATCGTGACGATATGATGCATATCGGCATCTGTTCTTTCCGCAGCGGGCAATCGGCGGCGCAAGTGATGGAACATGCTGAAGCGGCAACGCGCAACGCGGTGCTGCAGGGCAGCAACAGCTGGTCGGTCTATGACGATACCCTTCCGGAGAAAGGCCGCGGCAACGTTCGCTGGCGGACGCTGATCGAACAGATGCTGAGCCGCGGCGGGCCGCGGTTGTACCAGAAGCCCGCCGTCACCCGCGACGGTCGGGTGCATCACCGTGAACTGATGTCGCGGATGTACGACGGTAAAGAAGAGGTGATTGCCGCCGAGTACATGCCGATGGTGCTGCAGTTTGGCCTGGCGGAGGAGTATGACCGCCTGCAGGTGACGCGCCTGCTGCCGTTTTTAGGCTTCTGGCCCGAGGAGAATCTGGCGCTGCAGCTGTCGGTGGAGTCGCTGATCCGTCCGCGTTTCCAGCGCTGGCTGCGCGATGCTCTGATGCAGTGTGAAAAATCGCAGCGTCAACGGATTATTTTTGAACTTGCTGAGGCAGATGTTTGTCAATATATCGGCCGTCTGCAGCCGGTTATGCGGTTGGTTAACGCGCTTGGCGTTCGGGTGGCGGTGGTTCAGGCAGGGTTAACCCTGGTGGGAACCAGCTGGATCAAGCAGCTGGATGCGGAGCTGATCAAACTGCATCCGGGCCTGGCGCGCAACATCGAAAAGCGCAGCGAGAACCAGCTGCTGGTGCAAAGCCTGGTGGAAGCCTGTAAAGGCATGCCTATGCAAGTTTTTGCGACGGGCGTACGCAGCCGCAGCGAGTGGCTGGTACTGTCCCAATGCGGTGTCACGGGCGGGCAGGGGGAATTTTTTGCCGCCTCACAGCCACTTGACACAAATGTGAAAAAATATTCGCAAAGATACTCGGTTTGATCTGCCGTTTAGCGTGATTTCACGTAGAATAACGCGCGCCATCGTGAAGGGGGTGTGCTTGTCTACCTGCCGGATCATCGCAATGTAAATGCCAGTGACCCTCCTTTGACAGGTTACAAATTCAGGCGTGGAGCGCTGCTGAAGATTTCAGCAATGAACGGAGTCGGAAAAATTTGTAACAAAGGAAATGAACTGCACTAATTTTCACCGCAGCAGGTGATTTTTGCGCCTTGTCGCTGCTGCGTGTGGTTGGTAAAGTAAGCGGATTTTGTTTTCCGCCCCAGCTTTCAGGATTATCCCTTAGTATGTTAAAAAAATTTCGTGGCATGTTTTCCAATGACCTGTCCATTGACCTGGGTACCGCGAATACCCTTATTTACGTAAAAGGACAAGGCATCGTATTGAATGAGCCTTCCGTGGTGGCCATTCGTCAGGATCGTGCCGGATCGCCGAAAAGCGTCGCCGCCGTGGGTCATGAAGCGAAGCAGATGCTCGGCCGTACCCCGGGTAATATCGCGGCGATTCGCCCGATGAAGGACGGCGTTATCGCTGACTTCTTCGTGACGGAAAAGATGCTGCAGCACTTTATCAAACAAGTGCACAGCAACAGCTTTATGCGCCCGAGCCCGCGCGTACTGGTCTGCGTGCCGGTTGGCGCCACCCAGGTTGAGCGTCGTGCTATCCGTGAATCCGCGCAGGGCGCTGGCGCTCGCGAAGTGTTCCTGATTGAAGAACCGATGGCGGCCGCGATCGGCGCTGGCCTGCCGGTTTCTGAAGCGACCGGTTCCATGGTGGTGGATATCGGCGGCGGTACCACCGAGGTAGCGGTTATCTCCCTGAACGGCGTGGTTTACTCTTCTTCCGTGCGTATCGGCGGCGACCGCTTCGATGAAGCCGTCATCAATTACGTGCGTCGTAACTACGGCTCTCTGATCGGTGAAGCGACCGCTGAGCGTATCAAACATGAAATCGGTTCGGCTTACCCGGGCGATGAAGTGCGTGAAATTGAAGTGCGCGGCCGTAACCTGGCGGAAGGCGTTCCACGCGGCTTCACCCTGAACTCAAACGAAATTCTTGAAGCGCTGCAGGAGCCGCTGACCGGCATCGTGAGCGCGGTCATGGTTGCCCTTGAGCAGTGCCCGCCGGAACTGGCGTCTGATATCTCCGAGCGCGGGATGGTTCTCACCGGCGGTGGTGCGCTGCTGCGCAACCTGGACCGTCTGTTAATGGAAGAAACCGGAATTCCAGTCGTGGTTGCTGAAGATCCGCTGACCTGCGTAGCGCGTGGCGGCGGCAAGGCGCTGGAAATGATCGACATGCACGGCGGCGACCTGTTTAGCGAAGAGTAGTCAGCCTGAAGGTCCGGGGTGGCTTCCGCGCTGCCCCAGGTCTTTACTGACACGAGAATACGCATAGCCTATGAAGCCAATTTTTAGCCGTGGCCCCTCGCTACAGATTCGCCTTATTCTGGCGGTGCTGGTGGCGCTTGGCGTGATTATCGCCGACAGCCGCCTGGGTACGTTCAGTCAAATCAGAACGTACATGGATACAGCCGTCAGCCCTTTCTACTTTGTCTCTAATGGTCCCCGGGAACTGCTCGACAGCGTATCGCAGACGCTGGCTACCCGTGACCAGCTCGAACTGGAAAACCGCGCGCTGCGTCAGGAGCTGTTGCTGAAAAACAGCGATCTGCTGATGCTGGGCCAGTACAAGCAGGAGAATGCGCGCCTGCGTGAACTGCTTGGCTCGCCGCTGCGCCAGGACGAGCAAAAAATGGTGACCCAGGTCATCTCAACGGTCAACGACCCCTACAGCGATCAGGTGGTTATCGATAAGGGCAGCGTCAACGGCGTCTACGAAGGCCAGCCGGTTATCAGTGATAAAGGCGTGGTGGGGCAGGTCGTAGCCGTGGCGAAAATGACCAGCCGGGTACTGCTGATCTGTGATGCCACCCATGCGTTGCCGATCCAGGTCCTGCGGAACGATATTCGCGTCATTGCCGCCGGTAACGGCTGCACCGACGACCTCCAGCTTGAGCATCTGCCGGCAAATACCGATATTCGCGTCGGCGATGTGCTGGTGACCTCCGGTCTGGGCGGTCGTTTCCCGGAAGGGTACCCGGTTGGGGTTGTCTCTTCAGTGAAACTGGACACCCAGCGCGCCTACACGGTGATCCAGGCGCGTCCGACGGCCGGTCTGCAGCGTTTGCGCTATCTGCTGCTGCTGTGGGGCGCCGATCGCAATGGCGCTAACCCGATGACCCCGGAAGAGGTCCATCGGGTGGCTAACGAACGCCTGATGCAGATGATGCCGCAGGTATTGCCTGCGCCGGATGCGATGGGGCCGCAGATGCCGGCGCCCGCCACCGGGCTGACGCCGTCTCAGCCGTCGCAGCCTGCAGGGGGGCAATAGTGGCAAGTTACCGTAGCCAGGGACGCTGGGTTATCTGGCTCTCGTTTCTTATCGCGCTATTGCTGCAAATTATGCCCTGGCCGGCGGACATCAGCGTTTTCCGGCCCAACTGGGTATTATTGATCCTGCTGTACTGGATCCTCGCGCTGCCGCACCGGGTGAATGTGGGAACGGGCTTCGTGATGGGGGCTATTCTTGATCTCATCAGCGGCTCGACGCTGGGCGTTCGCGCGCTGTCCTTAAGCATCGTCGCCTATCTGGTGGCGCTGAAGTATCAGCTGTTCCGTAACCTGGCGCTGTGGCAACAGGCGCTGGTGGTCATGCTGTTATCCCTCGCCGTGGATATCATTGTTTTCTGGGCAGAGTTTTTAGTGATCAACGTCTCTTTCCGTCCGGAAGTATTCTGGAGTAGTGTAGTAAACGGTATCCTCTGGCCATGGCTCTTCCTGCTGATGCGTAAAGTGCGTCAGCAATTTGCAGTGCAATAAGGTTGATATGACAACTCTGTATCTTGCTTCTGGTTCCCCGCGTCGGCAGGAACTGCTGACTCAGCTTGGTCTCGCGTTTGAGCGTCTGGTTCCTGGTATCGAGGAGCAGCGCCAGCCGCAGGAGAGCGCGCAGCACTATGTCGTGCGCCTGGCGCGCGAAAAGGCGCAGGCCGGAGTGGCGCTGGCATCGCGGGATTTGCCGGTTTTGGGAGCGGATACGATTGTTATTTTGAACGGCGAAGTGCTGGAAAAACCGCGCGATGCCGAACACGCTGCAGCGATGCTGCGCCTGCTTTCCGGCCAAACCCATCAGGTCATGACCGCGGTGGCGCTGGCGGATAAGCAGCAGACGCTGGATTGTCTGGTGGTCACGGAAGTGACCTTCCGGCCGCTCAGCGAGCAGGATATCGCCGATTATGTGGCCAGCGGCGAGCCTTTAGATAAAGCAGGTGCATACGGTATTCAAGGGTTGGGTGGCTGTTTCGTCAGGAAGATTAATGGCAGCTATCACGCCGTAGTCGGCTTACCGCTGGTGGAAACGTATGAGTTGCTCAGTAACTTTAACTCACTGCGTAAAGAAAAGGGATAAAGATGACGGCTGAATTATTAGTGAACGTAACGCCATCCGAAACGCGCGTTGCGTATATTGATGGCGGTATTCTGCAGGAAATCCATATTGAGCGTGAAGCGCGACGCGGAATAGTAGGCAATATCTACAAAGGTCGTGTTAGCCGAGTGCTGCCGGGAATGCAGGCGGCTTTTGTAGATATTGGTCTGGATAAGGCGGCGTTCCTCCACGCCTCCGATATCATGCCGCATACCGAGTGCGTTGCCGGTGAGGAGCAAAAGCAGTTTACCGTGCGCGATATTTCGGAGCTGGTGCGCCAGGGCCAGGACCTGATGGTCCAGGTGGTTAAAGATCCGCTCGGTACCAAAGGCGCGCGTCTGACCACCGATATTACCCTGCCTTCCCGCTATCTGGTCTTTATGCCGGGCGCCTCCCACGTGGGGGTCTCTCAGCGCATTGAAAGCGAAGCCGAGCGCGAGCGGCTGAAAAAGGTCGTGGCAGAGTACTGCGACGAGCAGGGCGGATTTATCATTCGCACCGCCGCGGAAGGCGTTCACGAGCAAGAGATGGCCGCCGATGCCGCCTATCTTAAGCGCGTATGGACCAAGGTGATGGAGCGCAAAAAGCGCAACCAGACCCGCTATCAGCTGTACGGCGAGCTGGCCCTGGCTCAGCGCGTGCTGCGTGATTTTGCCGACGCGCATCTCGACCGGATTCGCGTTGACTCGCGGCTGACCTACGAGGCGCTGCTCGAATTTACCGCCGAATATATCCCGGAAATGACCAGCAAGCTGGAACACTACAGCGGCCGTCAGCCGATATTCGATCTCTTTGACGTTGAGAACGAAATTCAGCGCGCGCTGGAGCGTAAAGTCGAGCTCAAGTCCGGGGGGTATCTGATCATCGACCAGACCGAGGCGATGACCACCATCGATATCAACACCGGGGCGTTTGTTGGGCACCGCAATCTTGACGATACTATCTTCAATACCAATATCGAAGCCACCCAGGCGATAGCCCGCCAGCTGCGTTTACGTAATCTCGGCGGCATTATCATCATTGATTTCATCGACATGAACAATGAAGACCATCGCCGGCGGGTGTTGCACTCCCTGGAGCAGGCCCTCAGTAAAGACCGGGTGAAGACCAGCATCAACGGTTTCTCCCAGTTGGGTCTGGTGGAGATGACCCGTAAACGCACCCGCGAAAGCGTGGAGCATGTGCTGTGCAACGAATGCCCGACCTGCCACGGACGCGGAACGGTAAAGTCCGTGGAAACGGTATGCTATGAGATTATGCGTGAGATCGTTCGCGTGCATCATGCTTATGATTCCGATCGCTTCCTGGTCTATGCTTCCCCTGCGGTGGCGGAAACCCTGAAAGGGGAAGAGTCGCATGCGCTGGCGGAAGTGGAGATCTTTGTCGGCAAGCAGGTGAAGGTACAAATTGAGCCGCTCTATAATCAAGAGCAGTTCGATGTGGTTATGATGTAAGACACTGCGTCATTGTGCGGCTGACAAGGAGAGAGGCGTGAGGCGACTGCCCGGGATTTTATTGCTCACCGTGGCAACACTGATTGTTATCGTCGCGCTGCTGGTGAGTGGCTTGCGTCTCGTGTTGCCACAGCTCGATGCCTGGCGTCCGCAGCTGCTGGAGAAGATCTCCTCTCTCACCGGCACGCCGGTGGATGCCTCGCAGATCGCCGCCAGCTGGCAAACTTTTGGCCCAACATTAGATGTCCGCGATATTCATGTCGGGCTGAAAGATGGCGGGACAATGGCGGTCAAGCGCGTGACCCTGGCGCTGGACGTCTGGCAGAGTCTGTTGCATATGCGCTGGCAGTTTCGCGATCTCACCTTCTGGCAGCTGCAGATCCATACCAATACCCCTATTCAGACCAATGACGGCGGCGAAAGCCTGAAAACCGACCGCGTCAGCGATCTCTTTTTACGTCAGTTCGACCACTTTACTCTGCGCGACAGTCATCTGAGCTTCCTGACTATTTCCGGTCAGCGGGCGGAGCTGGCGGTCCCGCAGCTGACCTGGCTTAACGGCAGGAACCGTCACCGCGCCGAGGGGCAGCTCAGCCTATCCAGTCTCACCGGCCAGCATGGCGTCATGCAGGTGCGGATGGATCTCCGCGATGAGGATGGCCTGCTGAACAAAGGCCGGGTCTGGCTGCAGGCTGACGATATTGACGTCAAGCCCTGGCTGGGCCGCTGGATGCAGGACAATATTGCCCTGAAAAGCGCCCGCTTCAGCCTCGAAGGCTGGATGACCATTGAAAAAGGCGATGTGGCCAGCGGCGACGTATGGCTGAAAAAAGGGGGCGCCAGCTGGCAGGGGGATAGCGAGGTTCATCACCTGTCAGTGGATAACCTGACGGCGCATCTCTCCCATGACAAGCAGAGCTGGGGCTTCTACATTCCCGATACGCGGATCGCGATCGACGACAAACCCTGGCCAAGCGGCGCGCTGGCGATGGCGTGGATCCCAGCGCAGGATGTCGGTGGCGACGGTCATCAGCGTAGTGATGAATTACGTATTCGCGCCAGCAACTTAGCCCTCAGCGGTCTGAGCGGACTGCAGCCGTTTGCCGATAAGCTGGCGCCTTCATTGGGCGAACTCTGGCGCACCACGCAGCCCAGCGGCAAAATCAACCTGCTGGCTCTCGATATTCCCCTGCAGGCGACGGAGAAAACGCGCTTTCAGGCGCAGTGGAGCGATCTGGCGTGGAAGCAGTGGAAACTCCTGCCGGGAGCGGAACACTTTTCCGGCAGCCTGAATGGCAGCGTTGAGCATGGGGAACTGCGCGCGCGCATGACGAAGGCGCTGATGCCGTATACCGGTGTTTTCCGGGCCCCGCTGGAGATCGCCGCTGGCGAAGCCACCCTCAGCTGGGTGAAAAATGACAAAGGGTTTATGCTTGATGGCCGCGATATTGACGTGCAGGCGACGGGGGTACGCGCCCGCGGCGGCTTCCGCTATCTGCAACCGCAGGGGGACGATCCCTGGCTGGGCATTCTGGCGGGGATCAGCACCAACGATGGCGGCCAGGCGTGGCGTTACTTCCCGGAAAACCTGATGGGCAAAGCGCTGGTGGACTATCTCAGCGGCGCGATTAAAGCCGGACAGGCCCGCGATGCGACGCTGGTGTATGGCGGCAACCCACATCTGTTCCCGTATCCGCACAACGAAGGCCAGTTCCAGGTTTACGTCCCGCTGAAGAATGCCACTTTCGCTTTTCAACCGGACTGGCCGGCGCTGACCGGGTTGAATATCGACCTTAATTTTATCAACAGCGGCCTGTGGATGCGGGCGGAGAAAGCGATGCTCGGCAACGTGACCGCCAGCAATCTCGATGCCGCGATCCCGGATTATGCGCAGGAAAAACTGCTGATTGATGCCGATATCAAAGGCCCGGGGAAAGAGGTGGGACCTTATTTCAACACCACGCCGCTGAAAGAGACCCTGGGAGCGGCGCTGGATTCCCTGCAGCTGGATGGTGATGTAAGCGCTCGCTTACATCTGAACATTCCCCTCGATGGCGAAATGACCACCGCGAAAGGCGATGTGCATCTGCAGAATAACGATCTGTTTATCAAGCCGTTAGAGACCACGCTGCAGAATCTGAGCGGTAATTTCAGCTTTGTGAATGGCGATCTTAATAGTCAAACGTTGAGCGCGACCTGGTTTAATCAGCCGCTGAACCTCAATTTTTCCACCCGCGAAGGCGAAAAAGCATTTCTGGTGGATGTCGGGATGAACGCCAGCTGGCAACCGTCGCGCACCGGGCTGCTGCCGAAAGCGGTTAATGAGGCGCTGAGCGGTAGCGTTCCGTGGGAGGGTAAAGTCGCTATCGAACTGCCGTACCATGGCAATGCCAGCTATAAGGTTGATATCAATGGCGATCTGAAGAATGTGAGCAGTCACTTACCTTCACCGGTCAACAAGCCCGCTGGCGAACCCCTGCCGGTCAAAATTAATGTTGCCGGCGGTCTGAGCAGCTTCGACCTGACCGGTTCCGTTGGCGCGAAGAATCATATCAACAGCCGCTGGTTGCTGAACCGTAAGCTGACGCTGGACAGAGCGATCCTCACGACGGACAGCAAAGGCCCCTCTCCGCTGCCCGACCAGCCCGGCGTTGAGCTCAATCTGCCGCCGATGGATGGCGCGCAGTGGCTGGCGCTGTTCCAGAAGGGCGCGGCGAATGAAGTCAGCAGCAGCGTCCTCTTTCCACCGCGCATTGTGCTGCGTACGCCGTCGCTGGCGCTGGCCGGCCAGCAATGGAACAACGTGAGTCTGATGTCGCAGCCGGTCACCGGCGGTTCACAGGTTGAGGCGCAGGGGCGCGAGATCAACGCCACCCTGACGATGCGCGACAATGCCCCGTGGCTGGCAAATGTGCGTTATCTCTATTTCAACCCGGCCAGCGCCAGCGGCAAGGGCGGAACGGAGAACGTGGCCCCGCAGGCGGAGACGCGGCTGGATTTCCACGGTTGGCCCGATCTGCAGCTGCGCTGCGCGGAATGCTGGCTGTGGGGGCAAAAATATGGCCGTATCGACGGCGATGTGGCGATCAAGGGCGATACCTTAACGCTCTCCAATGGCCTGGTGGATACCGGGTTTGGCCGGCTGACGACCGACGGCGTGTGGGTTAACGCCCCTTCCGGGGTGCGCACCTCGCTGAAAGGCAGACTGCATGGCAATAAAACGGATGAATTTGCGGATTTCTTTGGCGTTTCCACACCGGTGAAGGATTCGCCGTTTGATATCGACTACGATCTGCACTGGCGCGCGCCGCCCTGGTCACCCGATGTCGCGTCGCTCAATGGGATCATTAAAAGCCACCTCGGCAAGGGTCAGTTTACCGACCTGAGTACCGGACACGCAGGCCAGCTGCTGCGTTTGCTGAGCGTCGATGCCCTGCTGCGCAAACTGCGCTTCGACTTCAGCGATACCTTTAGCGAAGGATTTTACTTCGACTCGATTAACAGTACGGCCTGGATTAAGGATGGTGTACTGCATACCGATGATACGCTGGTGGATGGCCTGGAGGCGGACATTGCCATGAAAGGGTCGGTCGATCTGGTGCGTCGTCATCTGGACCTGCAGGCGGTGGTGGCGCCGGAGATATCCGCGACCGTCGGCGTGGCGGCGGCCTTCGCCGTCAACCCGATTGTCGGCGCGGCGGTGTTTGCCGCCAGCAAGGTGCTGGGGCCGCTGTGGAACAAAGTCTCGATACTGCGCTATCGCATCACCGGCCCGATTGACCAGCCGCAGATCAATGAAGTGCTGCGCCAGGCGCGCAGCAACAAAAAGCAATGATTTGACGATTGCCGGGAATTGCCGCAATCTCAATAGAAGCCTTCTGTATTTCCGCCTGTCAGGCGGCAACAAACGAGTAGCATAACGATGAGTCTGAACCTGGTAAGTGAACAATTACTGTCGGCAAATGGCCTGAATCATCAGGACCTGTTTGCCATTCTTGGTCAACTGACCGAGCGCCGCCTCGATTACGGCGATCTCTATTTTCAGTCGAGCTATCACGAATCCTGGGTTCTGGAAGACAGCATCATTAAAGATGGGTCGTACAATATCGACCAGGGCGTAGGCGTGCGCGCCGTCAGCGGCGAAAAAACGGGCTTTGCCTACGCTGACCAGATCAGCAAGCTGGCGCTGGAGCAGAGCGCCCAGGCGGCGCGGACCATTGTGCGCGAGACGGGCAATGGCAAAGTACAGACCCTCGGCGCCGTAGAGCACAGCGCCCTCTATACCAGCATTGACCCGCTGCAGAGTATGAGCCGGGAAGAGAAGCTGGATATTCTCCGCCGGGTAGACAAAGTCGCCCGCGCGGCGGACCAGCGCGTGCAGGAGGTTTCGGCCAGCCTGAGCGGGGTCTATGAGCTGATTCTGGTGGCCGCCACCGACGGCACTCTGGCCGCCGACGTTCGTCCGCTGGTGCGCCTCTCGGTCAGCGTGCTGGTGGAAGAGGACGGCAAACGCGAGCGCGGCAGCAGCGGCGGCGGCGGGCGTTTTGGCTATGACTATTTCCTCGCCTCTCAGGAGGGCGAAGTACGGGCCGACGCCTGGGCGAAAGAAGCGGTGCGCATGGCGCTGGTTAACCTCTCGGCGGTCGCCGCCCCGGCGGGGATGCTGCCGGTGGTGCTCGGCGCCGGCTGGCCTGGCGTCCTGCTGCACGAAGCGGTCGGTCACGGCCTGGAAGGCGATTTCAACCGTCGCGGCACCTCGGTCTTTAGCGGCCATATGGGGGAATTAGTCGCCTCTGAGCTGTGCACCGTCGTGGACGATGGCACCATCGTCGACCGTCGTGGCTCGGTGGCCATCGATGACGAAGGCACGCCGGGTCAATACAATGTGCTGATCGAAAACGGCATCCTGAAAGGCTACATGCAGGATAAACTCAATGCGCGTCTGATGGGCGTCGCGCCGACCGGCAACGGCCGCCGTGAATCCTATGCCCATCTGCCGATGCCGCGTATGACCAACACCTATATGCTGGCGGGCCAGTCCACGCCGCAGGAGATTATCGAGTCGGTGGACTACGGTATCTTCGCGCCAAACTTCGGCGGCGGGCAGGTGGATATCACCTCCGGTAAGTTTGTCTTCTCCACCTCCGAGGCCTATCTGATCGAAAAAGGCAAGGTCACGAAGGCGGTGAAAGGCGCTACCCTGATCGGCTCCGGGATTGAGACTATGCAGCAGATTTCGATGGTGGGTAACGATCTGCGTCTGGATAACGGCGTCGGCGTCTGTGGCAAAGAGGGCCAGAGCGTGCCGGTGGGCGTTGGCCAGCCGACCCTGAAGGTCGATAACCTCACCGTCGGCGGCACTGCCTGATCCTGAGCGGGTTCCCGGCGTCGCCGGGAACCGCTTCAGCGGGCGATCCCTCTGCCGTGCATCCCCTGATAGATCTTCGCCACGTCGACAAAATACTCCGTCAGATAATTGATACAGACCTGCACTTTCAGCGGCAGTTTATCCTTTTCGGTGTACAGGGCGTAGACCGGACGCGGATCGGACTGGTAGCTCGGCAGCAGGATCTCAAGCTCACCGCGATTGATCTCTTCGATCGCCCACATCAACGGCACATAGGCGATACCCACCCCGGCGGTCAGCCAGCGCACCAGCGTCATGGGGTCATTGGTCACAAAGCGCCCCTGCGGGGTCAGGCGGGTTGAGATCCCTTCCGGCGCGATAATGACAAACTCATTGTCCGGCCGCACGCTATATTCCAGCCAGGCATGCCCGGCAAGATCGGCCGGTTTCTCAGGATTGCCAGCCTGCGCCAGATAGCTTTTCGCGGCGCATAACACCATCGGCATTGAGCCCAGACGGCGGGAAAAAAGACTGGAATCCTGCAGGGCGCCCACGCGGATCACCACGTCAAGACCGTCGGCGATCAGATCCGGCGCAGGTATGCCGGTGACCAGATTGACGGAGAGCCCGGGGTATTCTTTCAGCATTTTCGCCGTTATGCGCGCCAGAACATTCTGTGCCATAGTTGAAGAGCAGCCGATACGCAGCGTTCCGATAGGGGTGTTGTTAAATGCGTATAATTGCTCATGGACATCCTGTGCTTCAAACAGCATCCTACGGCAGCCCTGATAGTAAATTTTACCCGCTTCCGTTAAGCCAAGGCTGCGGGTGCTGCGGTTGAGCAGCTTCACCTGCAGTTCATCTTCCAGTTTGGCGACGGTCTGACTGATCGAGGAAACGCTCATCTGAAGCTGGCGGGCCGCTGCGGTGAAGGAACCTAATTCGACCACTTTGGCGAAAACGGACATGCGCTTTAATCGTTCCATTATTCACTCTGGCTTAAAAGTGATTTAGATCACACATTGTAGATAATGCGGCAATCGTTACGTTAATATATTGTTAGCTACATAATAAACGCATCTGCTCACTACCTGTACGCTTCTTATTCAAGGTCATCATGAGTCTGTTTCCTGTCATCGTGATTTTCGGCTTATCGTTTCCGCCGATCTTCTTCGAGTTGCTTTTGTCGCTGGCCATCTTCTGGCTGGTGCACCGATTGCTGGTTCCGACCGGCATTTACGATTTTGTCTGGCACCCTGCACTGTTTAATACGGCGCTATATTGCTGCCTTTTTTATTTGATATCGCGCTTGTTCGTTTGAGGTTGATGTGAAAACACTAACAAGAAATATCCTCCGTACCGCTATTACCGTGATACTGGTCATTTTGGCCTTCGTGGCGATTTTCCGCGCCTGGGTTTACTACACCGCCTCGCCGTGGACTCGGGATGCGCGCTTTAGCGCCGACATTGTGGCCATTGCTCCCGACGTCTCCGGGCTGATTTCCCAGGTAAACGTCAAGGATAACCAAATGGTTAAGAAAGACCAGGTATTGTTCGTTATTGACCAACCTCGTTACCAAAAAGCGCTGGCGCAGGCGGAAGCCGATGTCGCCTACTACCAGACCTTAGCCCAGGAAAAACGTGTCGAAGCCGGTCGGCGTAATAAGCTTGGCGTCCAGGCGATGTCGCGGGAAGAGATTGACCAGGCGAACAACGTGCTGCAGACCGTTGAGCATCAGCTGGCGAAAGCGGTGGCCAGCCGCGACCTGGCCAGACTGGACCTGCAGCGCACGGAGATTCGCGCCCCCGCGGATGGCTGGGTGACCAACCTTAACGTCTATACCGGGGAATTTATCACCCGCGGCTCCACGGCGGTGGCGCTGGTGAAAGAGAATACATTTTACGTCATGGCCTATCTGGAAGAGACCAAACTGGAAGGCGTCCGCCCTGGATACCGGGCGGAAATTACCCCGCTTGGCAGCAGCAAAACCATTAAAGGCACGGTGGACAGTATCGCTGCGGGGGTAACCAACGCCAGCAGCAGCAGCGACTCGAAAGGGATGGCTTCGGTGGATTCCAACCTTGAATGGGTGCGTCTGGCGCAGCGTGTGCCGGTTCGTATTCGCCTTGACCACCAGCAGGGGAATCTGTGGCCATCGGGCACGACGGCGACGGTGGTGATCACCGGTAAAGAAGACCGTGATACCAGCCAGGCCAACTTCTTCCAGAAACTGGCTATGCGCCTGCGCGAATTCGGTTAATCGCTATGGGGACATATACTATTGCTCCCCAGCATCTCCGCTTTGCTATTAAGCTTGCATGCGCGGTGGTGTTGGCGCTGTTCGTCGGCTTCCATTTTCAGCTCGAAACGCCGCGCTGGGCGGTGCTGACCGCGGCGATTGTCGCCGCTGGCCCGGCCTTTGCCGCCGGGGGAGAGCCGTACTCCGGCGCGATCCGCTATCGCGGCATGTTGCGTATTGCCGGGACCTTTATTGGCTGTATTGCGGCGCTGGTCATCATCATCCTGATGATCCGCGCCCCTCTGCTGATGATGCTGGTCTGCTGCCTGTGGGCCGGGTTTTGTACCTGGGTTTCGTCGCTGGTCAAGGTCGAAAACTCCTATGCCTGGGGGCTGGCCGGATACACCGCGCTGATTATCATTATTACCATCCACACCGATCCGATGCTGGCGCCGCAGTTTGCCGTTGAGCGCTGCAGCGAAATCGTCATCGGGATTGTCAGCGCCATCGTCGCCGATCTGCTGTTCTCCCCGCGTTCGATTAAAAAAGAGATCGACCTTGAACTGGATAACCTGCTGATTGCACAGTATAAGCTGATGCAGTTATGCGTTGCGCACGGCGAAAAAGATGAAGTGGATCAGGCCTGGGGAGCGCTGGTGCGTCGCACCACGGCGCTGGAAGGAATGCGCAGTAACCTGATTATGGAGTCCTCTCGCTGGGCTAAGGCGAATCAACGCCTGAAGGCGATCAATACCCTCTCGCTAACGCTTATCACCCAGGCTTGCGAAACCTACCTGATTCAGAACTCGCGCCCGGAAATGGTGACGGACGACTACCGCGAGCTGTTCGCTGAGCCGGTTGAGACGGTGCAGGATGTTCACCAGCAGCTGAAGCGTATGCGTCGCTTCCTGACCTGGAAAGGCGAGCATAATACGCCGGTCACCATCTACAGCTGGGTAGGCGCAGCCACCCGTTACCTGCTGCTTAAGCGTGGCGTGGTGGGCAACACCAAAATCAGCCGTATCGAAGACGGTGTATTGCGCGGCGAAACGGTGGTTAAAGTGGAGTCCGCCGAGCGTCACCACGCGATGGTGAACTTCTGGCGTACCTCTGTCTCCTGTATCCTTGGGACGTTGTTCTGGCTGTGGACGGGCTGGACCTCAGGCAGCGGCGCGATGGTGATGATTGCCGTGGTTACCGCGCTGGCGATGCGCTTGCCTAACCCGCGAATGGTGGCGATAGACTTCCTCTACGGTACTCTGGCGGCGTTACCGCTGGGTACCCTGTACTTTCTGGTGATCATGCCGGCGACGCAGCAGAGTATGCTGTTGCTTTGTATCAGCCTGGCGGCGATGGCGTTTTTTATCGGTATCGAAGTGCAGAAAAGGCGCCTCGGATCGCTGGGGGCGCTGGCGAGCACCATCAACATTCTGGTGCTGGATAACCCGATGCAGTTCCAGTTCAGTCAGTTCCTCGATAGCGCGCTGGGGCAGATCGTCGGTTGTTTCCTCGCCCTGATGGTTATTCTCATTGTCAGGGATAACTCCCGGGCAAGAACCGGTCGGGTGCTGCTGAACCAGTTTGTCTCCGCGGCGGTCTCTTCGCTGACCACCAACTCGGCGCGTCGCAAAGAGAATCATCTGCCCGCGCTCTATCAGCAGCTGTTTTTATTGCTCAACAAATTCCCTGGCGATGTCGCCCGTTTCCGTCTGGCGTTGACGTTAATTATTGCCCACCAGCGCCTGCGCGATGCGCCCGTGCCGGTGAATGAGGATCTGTCGGCGTTCCATCGCCAGCTGCGACGTACCGCGGATCATGTGATCTCCGCCGGGAGCGATGATAAGCGTCGGCGCTACTTTACCCGGCTGCTGGCGGAGCTTGATGTTTATCAGGAGAAGCTGCGGGTCTGGGAGGCTTCGCCGCAGGTGACCGAGCCGGTACGGCGACTGGTTGAGATGTTGCACAAGTACCAGCATGTGCTGACCAGCAGTTAACCCATAAACCGACGCCCAGGCGTCGGTTTTTTTATCGCTATACTTAACGGCGACAGGAAGAGAAGCGGGAGGGGCTGCCATGACCACCTATACGTTTGATTTTGACGAAATCGCCGAGCAACAGGATTTCTACCGGGAGTTTTCCCGCACCTTCGAGCTGGCACAGGATAAGGTCAACAACCTTGATTCGCTATGGGACGCGGTGACCGGTGGGCTGCTGCCGCTGCCGCTGGACATTGAGTTCATCCATTTAAATGACAAGCAGCGTCGGCGCTTTGGGGCGTTAATTTTATTATTTGATGAAGCAGAGGAAGAGCTGGAGGGGGAGTTACGTTTTAACGCCTGGCAGGCATAAAAAAGCCCCCGGCAGGCGGGGGCAAGTCGTCGAAATAAGACGACGAGGGTTTATTTGTACAGCTCAGCGGTGGCGTGCCAGCTATCGCCGGTACGTGCTTCAATAATACGGTAGCTGCTGGCGCCTTCTTTCTCGGCTTTAGCGGCCAGTTCCTGACGCATGTCCATTGGCGCACTACCTACCTGGGAAACCGAGATGGTGCCCATGGACTGCAGGTTCTGGGCTTGCTCAGCGTTCACTTGCTGAACGGCCGCGCTAGCGCCGAAAGAGAGAAGAGAAGCCAGGCCAAGGGATGCGATGATCATTGCGCGTTTCATAATCTTTACTCCAGTCTTTGTTTTGCCGCGGCGGGGCGATGAATGAGGCCGGGCCGCGGTAGAGAATTTTTGTCGGGTTAATCGTTGACGATCTAAAACTTATTTATACAGCTCAGCAGTGGCATGCCAGTGGTCGCCAGTGCGGGCTTCGATAATGCGGTAAGAAGAAGCCCCTTCTTCCTGCGCTTTTTTGTTCAGCATTTCATGCATATCCATCGGGGAAGAGGCTACCGCGCCGACGGAAACTGTACCGATGGCCTCGCGGCCCTGGGCTTGCTCGCTGTTGATAACATCAGCGGCGAAAGCGCCAAACGACATGACGGACAGGATGCTGAGAGCTGCTACAGTGGTTTTGATTTTCATGATGTTCACCTCGTCGAATCTTTTTGTTGAGGGTCTTTGTTTCGTGACCCTCATCACAAAAACAAGTATACACTAATCACCAAAAATATTAATACCATGCTAATTGTTTTGTGCGTTAATAGTTACAATGAATTGCGCTTTTTATAACCGATAAGAATTAAAAATGACGAGTCACAGACGGAGATAAGTTTTATTTCTAATAAAATCATAAAGGTATACGATTTTGATCTTTCGTGCGTTTTAGGCGTTTCCCTTACGTAAAAGAACGTATAGACAGGCTAAATCACACGAAATGTTAAATTTTTGTTGAGTTAAAAGGGGGGAGAGGGAGAGAAGAGGGGGACTCACCCTCTGACGGTTGCCAGAGGGGAATGCTCAGAGTTCCTGTTCGAACAGCACCAGGATAGCGTCGTGCAGATCTTTCACTGTGAAACCGCGCGCTGGCGTGGTGAAGATGGTGTCATCCCCGGCGATGCTGCCAAGAATACCTTCCGCCTTGCCCAGCGAGTCGAGAAGACGGGCGATCAGCTGCGCTGCCCCGGGGCTGGTGTGAATCACCACGACGGCATCGTTATAATCGATATCCAGCACCAGATTTTTCAGCGGGCTGGAGGTGGTCGGCACGCCAAGCTCGGCAGGCAGGCAATAGACCATTTCCATTTTGGCGTTACGGGTACGAACCGCGCCAAATTTGGTGAGCATGCGGGAAACCTTCGATTGGTTGATATTCTCGAAGCCTTCTTCCTGCAGCGCCTGGACGATCTCTCCCTGCGAGCTGAATTTCTCTTCTTTAAGCAGCGCTTTAAACGCTTTAACCAGTTCTTCTTGTTTTGCCGAACTTCGCATAAGTCACCCAGATTATGGTGGTAAAATCAACATCATTATGCATAACCGTGAATTTTTATGCAAATAATCCGCGAGGGGATAGGTCAATAATGTTATGAAGGGGGCATATTTTAGCAAAAAAACCGTATAAGGAACATGTTCTCATCACAACGCTTAAAGGCATGTAAAAGTAAATGAAATGTTATTGAGTTGGTGTTGTTTTGCGCAACTGGCTGGGTGTATTGTAACCAATAGTCGATCCGGTACTTCGCTTTGCTGGATGGTCAGTCAGGAAGCATAAAGTGCGCCGCTGTTCTATTGCTACGCACAATAATGCATTCTTCAGCCATAATCATTGTAATTGTTCATCTTGTGAATTAAGGTCCAGGCGACGGAATAACGAAAGACTAAATTAACCATAATAAGGAGTTTAGGATGAAAGTTGCAGTCCTTGGCGCTGCCGGTGGTATCGGCCAGGCGCTTGCCCTACTACTTAAGACCCAACTGCCTTCAGGTTCAGAGCTCTCGTTGTACGACATCGCTCCGGTTACGCCGGGCGTGGCGGTAGATCTAAGTCATATCCCCACAGATGTAAAAATTAAAGGATTTTCCGGTGAAGATGCTACCCCGGCGCTGGAAGGCGCTGATGTGGTGCTGATCTCCGCGGGCGTAGCGCGTAAGCCCGGCATGGATCGTTCCGACCTGTTTAATGTGAATGCGGGTATCGTTAAGAACCTCGTGCAGCAGATTGCCAAAACCTGCCCGCAGGCCTGCATCGGCATTATTACCAACCCGGTGAACACCACCGTGGCCATCGCCGCCGAAGTGCTGAAAAAAGCCGGCGTGTACGATAAAAACAAACTGTTCGGCGTGACTACGCTGGACATCATCCGCTCCAATACCTTTGTGGCGGAGCTGAAAGGTCAATCGGCAACCGAGGTGGAAGTCCCGGTTATTGGCGGTCACTCCGGGGTCACCATTCTGCCTTTACTGTCGCAGATACCGGGCGTCAGCTTTAGCGATCAGGAAGTGGTCGATCTGACTAAACGCATTCAAAACGCCGGTACCGAGGTCGTGGAAGCGAAAGCGGGCGGCGGGTCGGCGACCTTGTCGATGGGTCAGGCGGCTGCGCGCTTTGGCCTTTCTCTGGTTCGCGCCATGCAGGGAGAAAAAGGCGTAGTGGAGTGCGCCTACGTGGAAGGCGACGGCCAGTATGCGCGTTTCTTCTCTCAGCCGCTCCTGCTGGGGAAGAATGGCGTAGAAGAGCGTCAGTCTATCGGCAAACTCAGCGCCTTTGAGCAGCAGGCGCTGGAAGGCATGCTGGACACCCTGAAGAAAGATATCGCGCTCGGCGAAGACTTCGTCAACAAGTAACCTCGCACGCTCAAAAAAGCCGGAACTGTTGTTCCGGCTTTTTATTACCTCACTTTTCGCCCCAATGCGCCAGCGGTCGGGCAAATCTGCTAAAATCCCCCGCGTTTTAAGCCACCAGCCATGAGGACAGCGTGAAAAAGATCGAAAGAAAACAGACCCGGGACCAAATCGCGCAGATGATTCGTTATCAGATCCTCTCCGGCGCCATGAAACCCGGGGAGGAATTGACTCAGGAGAACATCGCAGAACAGCTGGGACTTTCACGTATGCCGGTTAGGGAAGCGCTACAGTCCCTTGAACAGGAAGGATTTCTGGTGCGCTTGCCTAACCGACATATGCAGGTCTCCACGCTGGCCGTCGAGGACGTGAGCCATATTTTTCGCGTTATCGCGGTGATGGCTGCGGAACTATTTGCCCTCGTGCCGGCGAATCAGGGGGAATTACTTCGCGCACGCGCGCAGGAGCTGGCGTGTGCTGGTGATAACGCCGGTGAACTGGCGTTTCATCAGTTGCTGATTTCCTATCTTGATAATCGCTATCTGGCAAAGGCGTATCAGCAATTTTTGGACGGTTATATTTCCTATGTCATTCTGTACCTGAAAGAGGATGGCCAGGAGTCGGCGCAGATCCTGAGCGAACTGGCGAGCGCCATTGGCAAGGGTGAAGGCGAAAAAATTGCTCAGGCAACACAGCGTTATTTCCTTATCCTTGCGGAGATAATGCGTCAACATATGAAGGATTGGGAAAGTGCAGAAGCCTAAATTAGGGAAAATTAAGCTTCTTTCCGCGAAGGAGCAGGTGGCGGCGGTTTTGCGTAAAGCGATCCTTTCGCGGGATTTAGTGGAAGGGCAGGAAATTACCCTTGAAGGGATTGCCAAAATGGTTGGCGTTTCCAGCATGCCGGTACGTGAAGCGTTTCAGATTTTAGCCGCTGATGGCCTGATTCAAGTGCGGCCGAATAAAGGTGCGGTGGTGCTGGGGATTAATGAGCAGACTATCCGCGAGCATTACGAAATTCGCGCCGTACTGGAAAGTGAAGCGGTGGCGAAAGCTTCTCGCCCAGGGACCGATATTACACGCATCGCTCAGGTTCACTATGCCGCAGAGAAGGCGCTGGCAGACAATAATTCTGCTGAATATTCCGACCTGAATCAGGCCTTCCACATGGAGATCTGGAACGCGGCGGGAAATGAAAAAATGAAGATGCTGCTCTGCAACATGTGGAACGGACTCTCGATGGGGCACAAGGTGACCGAAGAAGAGTACGCCATCATTTCCATTCGTGAACATAAAGCGATCTTACAAGCGCTTGAGCAGCATAACGAAGCGCTGGCCCGCCAGCGAATGCATGAGCATATCATCCGCTCGATGGAGAATATGCTCACGCGTTACCTGCCCGATCCGGCACCCTGACCGGTTCGATCGCCAGCGAATGGCTGGCGTTTGTTGTATTTATCAACATTATTAATTCCTCCTCGTGACGATCTGCGCAGGATCTTGATGCAGATCTCATTGCGCGATCATTCCACAAAAACGCATTGACTTACTTTTTGCATGGGAATAATTTCTCCCTCGTCAATATTGGATACAATATCATATATCATTGATAGGAAAAATTATAAGTATGGAACCGATTACCATCACCCTATGTTTGCTGGTGTTCGCTATCGTCATGTTTATCTGGGAGAAGGTGCCGCTGGCAGTGACTTCCATGGTGGTTTGCGTGGCGTTAGTGGTCACTGGCGTATTGGATCTAAAACAGGCCTTTGCCGGTTTTATCGACAGCAACGTCATTCTCTTTGTCGCCATGTTTATCGTTGGCGGGGCGTTATTTGAGACCGGGATGGCCAATAAAGTCGGTGGGGTGATCACTCACTTCGCCAAAACTGAGAAGCAGCTGATCTTCACCATTATGGTGGTGGTTGGCGTGATGTCAGGTTTTCTCTCGAATACCGGTACGGCAGCCGTATTGATCCCGGTCGTGATTGGCGTGGCCGCCAAATCGGGATTTACCCGCTCGCGTCTGCTGATGCCGCTGGTGTTTGCTGCCGCGCTGGGCGGCAACCTGTCGCTGATTGGCGCTCCGGGCAACCTGATCGCACAATCGGCCCTGCAGAAGATCGGTAGCGGTTTCGGCTTCTTTGAGTATGCGAAAGTGGGCCTACCAATGCTGGTCTGCGGCATCCTCTATTTCCTGACCATCGGCTATAAGTTCCTGCCCAATAACCCGAACAGCGGTGAAGTGGGCAGCGTCGGTGAACAGCGTGATTACAGTCACGTTCCGCGCTGGAAGCAGATCCTGTCCCTGGTCGTACTGATCGCCACGATCCTCGGCATGATTTTCGAAAAACAGACCGGCATTAGCCTGGCGGTGGCGGGCTGTATTGGTGCCCTGGTGCTGATTGTTACTGGGGTACTGACGGAAAAGCAAGCTTACAAAGCCATTGATTCACAGACTATTTTTATCTTCGGCGGCACCCTGGCGCTGGCAAAGGCGCTGGAAATGACCGGGGCGGGCAAGCTGGTGGCTGACCAGGTTATCGGTCTGCTGGGCAACAACTCCTCGCCGTTCATGCTGCTGGTGGTGGTTTTTATCCTCTCCGTGGTGATGACCAACTTTATGTCCAATACCGCCACCGTCGCGCTACTGGTGCCAGTGAGCCTGTCTATTGCCGCCGGTATGGGAGCCGATCCGCGTGCGGTGCTGATGGCGACAGTGATTGGTAGCTCCTGCGCCTATGCGACGCCGATCGGTATGCCCGCCAATATGATGGTGCTGTCGGCCGGGGGCTATAAGTTCGTCGATTACGCCAAGTCCGGCATCCCTCTGATTATCGTTTCCACCATTGTCAGCCTGATCCTGCTGCCAATCCTTTTCCCTTTTCATCCGTAACTTACGGACGCTGTTCTGACTAAGGAGCCTTTATGAGCAAAAGTGAACAGATATCCCGCATGACCGACATTATGGCCAGATTTGTGGGATATACCGGCAAAGTATTGCCTGATGACGTCACGGCAAAACTAAAAGAGTTGCATAAGAAAGAGACCAGCCAGCTGGCGGATGTCATCTTCACCACCATGATTGAAAACCAGCGACTGGCGAAAGAGCTGGATCGTCCCTCCTGCCAGGATACCGGCGTGATCCAGTTTCTGGTGGAGTGCGGCGCCAACTTCCCGCTGATCGGCGAACTGGAAGCGCTGTTGCGCGAATCGGTGATCAAAGCCACCGTCGACTCCCCGCTGCGTCATAACAGCGTCGAGACCTTTGATGAATACAACACCGGCAAAAACGTTGGCAAAGGGACGCCCACCGTTTTCTGGGAGATTGTCCCGGATTCCGATCAGTGCAGCATCTACACCTATATGGCTGGCGGCGGCTGCTCGCTGCCGGGTAAAGCGATGGTGTTGATGCCTGGCGCTGGCTATGAAGGGGTGACCCGCTTTGTACTGGATGTGATGACCAGCTATGGTCTGAACGCCTGTCCGCCGCTGCTGGTTGGCGTTGGCGTTGCGACTTCCGTTGAAACGGCGGCGCTGTTGTCGAAGAAAGCGCTGATGCGCCCGATTGGCTCGCACAATGACAACGAACGCGCGGCATCGCTGGAAAAAATGCTCGAAGACGGCATCAACAAAATTGGCCTGGGGCCGCAGGGGATGTCCGGCAATACCTCCGTAATGGGCGTCAATATCGAAAATACTGCCCGTCATCCTTCCACTATTGGCGTGGCGGTTAACGTTGGCTGCTGGTCGCACCGCAAAGGACATATCGTTTTCGATAAAGACCTGAACTACACCATTACGTCTCACACAGGAGTGGCATTCTGATGGCTAAAAAAATACTCACTACGCCCATTAAAGATGAAGATTTAGCTGATATTAAAGCGGGCGATATCATTTATCTCAACGGCCATATTGTGACCTGTCGAGATGTGGCTCATCGTCGCTTAATTGAGGGCGGTCGTGAATTACCGGTTAATGTTGCCGGTGGCGCGATATTGCATGCCGGGCCGATTGTGCGACCGATTAAAGGTTCGGAAAATAAATTTGAAATGGTCTCCGTTGGGCCGACCACCAGTATGCGCATGGAGAAATTTGAAAAAGAGTTTATTGCCAGAACCGGCGTGAAATTAATCGTTGGTAAAGGCGGTATGGGGAAGGGAACGGAAGAGGGTTGCGCCGAGCATAAAGCTTTGCACTGCGTGTTCCCGGCCGGCTGCGCGGTCGTCGCCGCGGTCTGCGTGGAAGAAATAGAAGATGCGCAGTGGCGTGATTTAGGGATGCCGGAAACCTTATGGGTATGTCGGGTGAAAGAGTTCGGGCCGTTAATTGTCTCAATCGATACCCACGGCAATAACCTGTTTGAGCAGAATAAAGTGATCTTTAATCAGCGCAAAGACATTGTCGCCGATGAAATCTGCAAACATGTGAGCTTCATTAAATAACCCCGATTGAATATATAGCGCAGTAATGGCAGCGGCAGCTGACCGCTAAACAGAGGCTTCTGACCAGGCGGTCCGGGGAAATCCACTCTGCTAACGCGGTCTGCCGTTAGCCATTATTGCGCCCCTCCCAAAGGCTATTTTATGACTGATAATGCCGTCCTGTTAGGCGAAGGCTTCACCCTGATGTTTCTCGGCATGGGCTTTGTGCTGGTGTTCCTGCTGCTGCTCATTTTCGCCATCCGGGGAATGTCCCTCGCCGTCAACCGCCTGTTTCCCGAGCCGCCTGCCGCCCCCAAACCGGCGCCGGCCGCCGTTGCGCCCGCCGG
>NZ_JBMEZK010000019.1:0-38706 GCF_048822715.1 Klebsiella sp. C239
ATTGGATTCCAGCACGTTGGTGACGCCGACGTAGGCCTTCTTCAGGTTAACCTCGTCGCTCCAGTGGTCGAACATGACGTTGAGATCCCAGATAGCCCCCTGCGCGCTTTTGAAGGCTTTGCTGATCTGGAATTCGCCGCCGTTGCTTTCGTTGCCCAGACGGCCGATCGCCGAGGCGCCGTTATAGGAGCCGTCGACGCCGACATATTTCTGGTCGCCGGTCTGGAAATGGGCGCCATAGCGGGCATAGCCGCTGAACTTAAGGCCGAACGGAATCGCCATATCCGGCGAGGCGGCGGTGGTCTGCGGGTTGGTAATGACGTCGACCTTTTTGTCGGCCGCGGCGTCAATTTTCGCCTGGCGGTCGGCCAGTGCTTTATCAACGGCTTTGGCGACAATGGCGTCGATCTGTTCCTGAGTAAATTCTTGCGCCATTACAGAGGTAAGCGGAAAAAACGCGGCGATAACCGCCATGGTTAATGGAAGTTTTTTTATCATTGTCATGAGTTTCTCAATATAGGTTAATTTTATTCAGACAATAACCAGCCTATTCTGAGCTGACAGAATATGTCGCTATCATCAGAACAAGTTATTTTTTATTTTGTACGGTCACAGAGGCATTACACAATTATCGCTACTCGCCCTCCCTCACTGATATTAAACAGGTGGCACAATGGCAGAACCATCCGCGCGGCGGATTGTTCCTCTATAGACAGTCAAACAGATAGCCTTTCGGCACAGACAGCATAAATACAACACGAACAAATAAACGCTATTTCCCGGCAGCGGGCAGACGGCGGAATACATGCCCCCGCAGGGGCATGTCAGCAAAAATTAACCAAAGATATAAGTATTGACGAGATTTTCGAGTAATTCCTGACGCCCGCTGTGATGCTGCGGATTCAGATTATGCTGCTCAGCGTACCGGGCAATATTATCCAGCGACATACGGCCGGCCATAATTTGCTGCCCCAGTTCGCCCTGCCAGCCGGCATAGCGTTTTGCCAGAGCCCGATCGAGCTTGCCATCCTCAATCATCCGCGCGGCCAGCTTGAGAGACAGCGCCATCACGTCCATGGCGCCAATATGGCCATAGAACATGTCGTATTTGTCGGTGCTCTGCCGGCGAACTTTGGCGTCAAAGTTCAGGCCGCCGGTAGTGAATCCCCCGGCTTTGAGGATCTCGTACATCACCAGGGTATTTTCTTCCACGCTGTTCGGGAACTGATCGGTATCCCAGCCGAGCTGCGCATCGCCGCGGTTGGCATCAACGGAGCCGAAGATCCCCAGCGCGATGGCGCTGGCGATTTCATGGTGGAAAGAGTGCCCCGCCAGGGTGGCGTGGTTGGCTTCAATGTTCACCTTGATCTCATTTTCCAGACCAAACTGCCTCAGGAAGCCATACACCGTCGCGACATCGTAATCGTACTGATGCTTGGTGGGCTCCTGCGGTTTCGGCTCGATAAGCAGCGTGCCGCCAAAGCCAATCTTATGCTTGTGCTCCACGACCATCTGCAGGAAACGGCCAATCTGCTCGCGCTCCTGACGCAGGTCGGTATTCAGCAGGGACTCGTAACCTTCGCGACCGCCCCACAGAACATAGTTTTCGCCGCCGAGCTGGTGGGTGGCGTTCATGGCGGTCACCACCTGCGTGGCCGCCCAGGCAAACACCTCCGGATCGGGGTTGGTCGCCGCCCCGGCGCCGTAGCGCGGGTGGGTAAAGCAGTTGGCGGTGCCCCACAGCAGTTTCACGCCGGTTTGCTGCTGTTTCTCCGCCAGCACCTCGGTCATCACGGCAAAATTATGCAAATATTCTTTCAGCGACGCGCCTTCTGGCGAGACGTCGACATCGTGGAAGCAGTAATACGGCACGTTGAGCTTGTAGAAAAACTCAAACGCCACGTCCGCTTTGCGTTTGGCCATTTCCAGCGCATCGCCCGCGGCCTGCCAGGGACGCTCAAACGAGCCGGCGCCAAACATATCCGCGCCATTCCAGCAGAAGTTATGCCAATAACAGGCGGCAAAACGCAGATGATCTGCCATGCGTTTTCCCAGCACGATTTCATCCGGATTATAGTGGCGAAACGCCAGAGGATTATCGGTTTTAGGTCCGGCAAAAAGAACGCGTTCGAGCTGGTCAAAATAAGTTTGCATGATGAACTCCGAAATTGAGGAAGCCGAAAATTAACAACTGTGACACATCGTGTATTCTCATCGTCGGTTGCTCAATTACGTTATTTCACTCGGCGATTGAGAAAATGCTCAAATGTGAGCCATCTCGCAAATAAAACCATTTTAAATATCTCGCTTCGCGCGCGTATAGCGTACACTTCCTGGGGAATTCAGGTGGGCATAGCGAATTAAAATGCCGGTTTTGTCACATTGCCTGTCTGCCAAAAAATTAGCGGCGGATGGCGACTCAACGCAGGTGATACAGGCCTTTGCTTCGAGGATCACAGAAGTAAAAAAACATAATTACGTAATTTAAAAACGTAATAGATTCTTCCATGTCAACTGTGTCAGAAAGTGTTTCACCTACACAAAACAAACCGGAGTCTGCTTAGAATGAGTAAAAACATAATGCACAGTCGGCATGATGAATATCATAAATTAACCCGCGGAGAACGAATTGGTTATGGCATGGGCGACTTTGCGCAAAACCTGGTTTTCGGCACAATTGGGGGTTTTCTGGCTTTGCATATGCTGACGGTAAATACCATCAGCACGGCAACGGCAGGCTTTATTTTTCTTTTTGTCCGCATAATTAACGTGTTTTGGGATCCGATGGTCGGCACCTACGTGGATAAACGAACCTCGAAAGCAGGGAAATATCGTCCGTGGCTGTTACGAGCCGGCGTGCCGCTGGTGATCCTCTCGGCATTACTGTTCGCGCCCATCCCCGGAGTGAAAGGTTCGGTGGCTTTCGCCTTTATTATTTATCTGGCGCTGGACCTGGTTTATTCCTTAGTCAATATTCCCTATGGCTCGCTGAATGCGTCGCTGACCCGCGACCCGGAATCGATCGATAAGCTCACCAGTACCCGCATGATGCTGGCCAACAGCGCCAACCTGCTGGTCTATACCCTGTTCCCGATGTTTGTGCAGATGGCGGCGCCGAAAGATCGCAGCCTGAAAGACACCGGCTTTTTTGGCCTTGAGCTGAATCTGGGGAATTATGCCGATCCGTCGGCAAATTACGCCTGGTTTGGCGTGTACACCATCTATATGATCATCGGCGCGGTGGCTCTGTTTATCTGTTATAAATTCACCAAAGAACGCGTTGTCGCGACCGCCGAGCAGACCGCCAACGTCAAAACCACCGACCTTTTCCACGAGCTCCGACATAACCGCCCGCTGGTTATTCTGGGCATGTTCTTTATGCTGGCCTTTACCTTCATGTTCTTCATGAACACCGTTAACGGCTTCTTCAACCAGTACGTCGTCGGCCACTCCGAATGGATGGGCGCGGTGGGTCTCGTCGCGTCTATTCCCGGCATCGCCTTCCCGATTTTTTGGCCGAAACTGAAAAAAATCTTTGGTAAAAAAGGCTTCTTCCATCTGTTCCTCGCCATGTTCATCGTCGGCGAACTGCTGACCTACGTCTGGTCCCGCGAAGGGATGCACGACGCGCTGTGGCTGGCCTACATCGCCACCTTTATTAAACAGTGGGGCTTAACTTCCGCCACCGGCTTTATGTGGGCGCTGGTACCGGAAGTCATCGCGTACGGCGAATTAAAATCTGGCAAACGCAATGCCGCCATTATCAATGCCATTATGGGACTCTTCTTCAAGATCGGCTTCACCATCGGCGGCGCGATCCCGCTGTGGCTGCTGGCGGTGTATGGCTTTAATGAAAGCGGCGCCGTGCAGAGCGCCAGCGCCATCGACGGGATTATTATGACCGCGGTGTGGATCCCGATCGCGCTGGCCGCTATTTCGATGGTGATTATCCAGGTTTATCCGATCTCCGATAAACATGTTACCGACATCAACCGTCAGCTGGATGAGATCCGCGTGTAGTTAAAAAAATTATAAATCAGACCGATTCGTCACTTTCCATTTTAAAAGGTGTAATGAAATGTCACTTATTCAAAACCCGATATTACGCGGCTTTAATGCCGACCCCAGTATTATTCGCGTCGAGGATACGTACTATATTGCCAACTCGACGTTTGAGTGGTTCCCGGGCGTGCGTTTACATGAGTCGAAAGACCTGAAAAACTGGAACCTGCTGCCTTCGCCGCTCTCCACCACCACCCTGCTGGACATGAAGGGCAACCCCTCCTCCGGCGGCATTTGGGCGCCGGCGCTCTCCTGGGCCGACGGGCAATTCTGGTTGGTGTATACCGATGTGAAGGTCACCGAAGGCGCCTTCAAAGACATGACCAACTACCTGACCACCGCGAAGGATATTCGGGGCCCGTGGAGCGACCCGATCAAGCTGAACGGCGTCGGGTTTGACGCCTCGCTGTTCCATGACGACGATGGCCGGAAATATATCGTCCAGCAAACCTGGGATCACCGGGAGTACCATCACCCCTTCGATGGCATTACCTTAACGGAGCTGGATACCAACACGCTGAAGTTAATGCCGGAAACCGCGCGCACCATCTACCGCGGCACCGCCGTGGCGCTGGTCGAGGGGCCGCACCTCTATAAACTGAACGGCTACTACTATCTGTTTGCCGCCCAGGGCGGCACCGTGTTTACCCACCAGGAGGTGGTGGCGCGGTCGAAAACCCTCGAGGCCGACAGCTTCGAAACCGAGCCGGGCGACGTGTTCTTAACCAACGTCGACACCCCGGACAGCTACATCCAGAAACAGGGCCATGGCGCGCTGGTCTCCACCCCGGAAGGCGAATGGTATTACGCCTCGCTCTGCGCCCGGCCGTGGAATCGCCCGGGGGAATCCATCTACGACCCGCGCGGCTGGTCAACCCTCGGCCGGGAAACCGCGATCCAGAAAGTGTACTGGGATGACGAGGGGTGGCCGCGTATTGAAGGCGGTCACGGCGGGAAAACCTTCGTCGAAGGGCCGAAAGACGCCATCTTCACCGAAAGCGCCAGCGATAATAGCCAGCAGGATGACTTTACGTCGCCAGCGCTCGATCCGAACTGGAATACACTGCGGGTGCCGTTTACGGCCAAAATGGGCACCACCGGCAACGGCAAGTTAACCTTAATCGGCCAGGGTTCGTTAGCCAATACCCATGACCTGTCGCTGATTGCCCGCCGCTGGCAGGCCTTCTATTTTGATGCTGCAGTGAAGGTGAAATTCGAGCCCTTCAGCTATCAGCAGATGGCCGGGTTAACGAATTACTATAACGACCGCCACTGGAGCTTCGTCTTCCTGACCTGGAATGAAATTAACGGCAAGGTCATCGAAGTCGGCGAAAATAACCGCGGGAAATACACGTCGTACCTGAAAGATAACGCCATCAAGGTGCCGGACGGCGTCGAATACGTCTGGTTCCGGACCAAAGTCCGCAAGCAGACCTACAGCTATGAATACAGCTTCGATGGCGTGACGTTCACCGAGATCCCGGTCCAGCTGGATGCCGCGGTGCTGTCCGATGACTATGTGTTGCAGAG
Organism: Klebsiella sp. C239; assembly: GCF_048822715.1. Taxonomy (NCBI): domain Bacteria; kingdom Pseudomonadati; phylum Pseudomonadota; class Gammaproteobacteria; order Enterobacterales; family Enterobacteriaceae; genus Klebsiella; species Klebsiella sp. C239. The sequence continues at coordinate 5,593 of NZ_JBMEZK010000019.1, forward strand.
CTACGGCGGGTTCTTTACCGGGGCGTTCGTCGGCCTGGCGGCGGTAGACTACGCCGGGTACGGTACCCAGGCTGAGTTTTATCAGTTCGAGTATCAGGAGCTGGGCGATAGCTTAGCGGCCGATGGGAGCTACAGCTGGGAGGCTGGCGAGACGCGGGATAAGTAAGAGAAAGCTGGCCCACGCTACCGGTAAGGTAGCGTGGGGTTTGTGGTGTGTTTGATGTAATTAAAGCGAGCGCTGTCGGATGTCAGTCTGCGGGGCGCAGCCGGGCCTTCAGCTCTTCGGGAGTAAACGGCGGATCTCGCCGGTGCAGCATTGCATGGCAATTGGGACATACCGGGATCAGATCGGTTTCAGGGTTCAGACGGTAGTCCTGCTTTATCCCGGCCAGCGGAATGAGATGGTGGATATGGATAAAACCCTGGCCGATTTCGCCATAGCGGCTGGCCATATCCAGACCGCATACCTGACACCGGCAGCCGTGTAGGCGAAGCGCCGCCTGACGAGCCTGACGGTCGCGCTCATAGCGATTGACCACCACCTGCAACGCCGCCCCTTCCACGTACTCCATGGTCGTCTGCCCCTCATCGGGGAAAAGCGCAACCTCGTCATCGCCAGCGCCCTGCGACGCGATCGTAAATCCTTGCTCCAGTAACAGACGCACGCATTTTGATTTAATCCCCCCGCTGAAATCCGCCGGGGTAAATTCCGTCCCCGTCGCAAGCGTGGCCGCTAACCCGACGATGGCTTTTGAAGGATACCGACGCCCCTCAAACTCGATCTCATACAGACGCGCGCTTTTAAACTGATGCGCAACGCCTGCATCGTAAGCGCGAATGGCGGCGATGATGCATTCCCTGGATAAATGGTCCGGTAGTTTTTTCATAAGACATAGCTATCTGATGGCGCGAAGCTTGAGTATAAATAGAAAGCTATGGGCTTTTCGAACAAATAACTGGCAGTGATAATTAAATCGCGATCCACGTAGAATCGCCGCATCTGGTAGGTTGATCGGCAAGGATTTTGCGAGCATCATCGCATTTATTTAGCTGCCAATGTAACGCTATGCCCTCCAGCACGACCCTGCAACACGCGATCGAGAACATCACCATCTGGCGCAAAGGCGAACAGCGTGCGCCGCATAAGCCACTACTGCTGCTGTACGTCCTCTCACAGTACCAGCGCGGCCATGCGCGGATGTTCGACTACGCCTCGGAGATACGCGATGAGCTGCATAGCCTGCTGGAACGCTTTGGCCCGCAGCGCCGCCAGTACCGGCCGGACATGCCCTTCTGGCGCCTGAAAGGCGACGGCTTCTGGGAGTTGCACAACAGCGAACAGTGCTCAACCCAGGGCAGCCGACAGCCGCCCGGCAAAGAGCTGGAGCTCTGTCACGTCGCCGGCGGCTTCGATGAGCCGCATTTTGCGCTACTCAACAGAAATAAGAAGCTGATCAATACCCTCGCCCATCAGATCCTCGAAGCGCATTTCCCGGAGAGTATTCAGGAAGAACTGGCTGAAGAGATGGGGTTTGATCTGCAGCAGATCCGTAAAGAGCGCGACCCACATTTTCGCCAGCAGGTGCTGCGCGCCTATAACTATGAGTGCGCTATCTGCGGCTTCAATATGCGCCATGATAATACCTCCGTCGCCCTGGAAGCGGCTCATATCAAGTGGAAGCAGCACGGCGGCCCCTGCGAAATCCCTAACGGCCTGGCGCTCTGCGCGATTCACCATAAGGCTTTTGATAAAGGATCCATTGGTCTGGATGAGGATATGCGCATCCAGGTTTCGCCGGCGGTGAACGGCGGAGGCATCGTTGGCAGGCTGTTTTGGGATTTTAATGGTAAGCCGATTACCTTGCCGCTGGGGAAAGAATGCTATCCGCAGGAGGGGTTTGTGGCGTGGCACCGGCGGGAGGTGTTCAGGGGGTGAGGGGGGATGGTGTGTGGGGTTTAATGTGGAGCGTAGGGCTTAGGGATTGTGAATGTGTTTCGGGGAAAACTATGTGGTTTATCAATGAATTGTCGTTGTTAGATTAAAGGATTTATTTATTGGTTGTTTTGATATTGATGCTTGGGAATGGAGAAGGCCGGACTCGAACCGGCACGTATTTCTACGGTTGATTTTGAATCAACTGCGTCTCGCAAGCCATTGATTATAATCACTAACTTGCAGCGTCCCTACGGAACTACGGCCCGATTTCGCCAACAGATTGCCCCCGCAAAATAACAGGGGTTTACATGGATCACAAGAGGGTAAAACCGAAGGATAAACGCGATCGTTATCTGATTCTCGATCCGTGTGGTGTGTACATGGTGCGAATAACCGTACCTGCGTACATGTCTGCATACTTCGGGGGCAAAATGTACTTCATGAAGTCAACGGGGACTCGTGACATTCGCCAGGCTCGTCTATTCCGGGATGCCGTAGCATTGGAATGGTACAAGTTGCGCAATCAGCTTAAACCAGTTCGTTCAGGTTCACGGGTTGAGCAGATCCTTGATGAACTTCGAGGTATCAGTAAACAGGCAAAGGACACTCCACCCGCACAATTGAACTCCCCCGCTCAAGTGCAGGCTTGCCCTTCTCTTCTGGTAATGAGGGATCAGTACATTCTCCAGTTCAGCGAAAAGCGCAAACTTACCACGCTATCGAAGACAAACAAGGCCGTCGAGGTACTCTTAGCACATCTGAAAAAACGCGATGTGCAGCTTCGTGACATTAACCGAACAACCGTTACTGGCTGGTTGGATAAACTGAAAAGCGAGAAAGCTCCCCAGACTATTCAAAACTATATCAGCGCTCTGGCTCAAATCTGGGATTTAGCCCGTAACCGATATCACGACGCACCACAGGATAACCCCTGGCGTGGTCATGGGTTGGAGGCGAAAAGCAGCAAAGTAAGCTATGAGGTTTTTACTCATGCAGAGTTGGCGAAAGTCTTTGCCGCGCTAGATGGTGACACAGAAATGCAGGCGGTGACGCGGATAGGGATGTATAGCGGCATGAGGCTGAATGAGATTTGCTCCTTGCGTGTAGAAAATATCCGTAGGATTGAGGGCATCCTTTGCTTCGAGGTCACAGAAGGCAAAACCAAATCAGCAGCGCGTATTATTCCGGTTCACAACCTTATTATCGATCTGGTTGAAGCCCTTCTCCAGAAGCCCCACAATGGCTTTCTTTTCTATCGGGCGTCAATCACTGACCGTGCAGATGGAAAACGCTCAACGTGGCATGTAAACCGGTTTACAAGAGCAAAGCGTAAGGCTCTGGGAGTTGTTGAATCAGAAAGGAAGGTATTTCACTCACTACGCCATGAGGTGGCCCAGCAGCTTGATCGCGGTGGGGTTGATGGGAAAAATCCAGTCCCCGAAGACCGTATAGCCCTTCTTTTGGGCCATGAGCGCGGAAAAACAGAGACGTTCAAGACGTACTCAAAAAATGCAGCATCACCAGTTGAGCTATCAAGATATGTTGAGTTGATCAATTACGATATTGTCGGATGAAGGCGTAAAAAAACCGCCTATGCCGGCGGTTTTAAGTGCGGGAAGTAGATTAACCTTTGGTTTTTCTCGGGTCATTACCATAACTATTCTTGTCGCGGATTTGATTGTTATCACCCCGATGAATAGAAACTTCTGAACCATTCTTTATAGCTAACTCTCGCACTTGTTCAAAAACTTCTCTTTGGGTTGTGCCAGTGACACTGGCCCGCGTTGCATCCTGCCTCTTACCGCGCCAGACACCATCACTTCCCTTGTACACGTTATAATCTTTACCGCTCATAAACGAGCCTCCAGTACAGATGCATTGCAGAAAGACTACTTTTTGACCATTCCATCATGTCTCATCATGAATGAGCTGTCAATACATACAGTACATATATTGCGTTTTATTTTTAATAATAAACCATATGTAGTATTTGGTTCAATAAAAAACCGGAAGGTTTCCCGTCCGGTTAGTTAATCGTCTTCTTTCGTTTCTCGTTGAGGTAGTGTCTCACTGCGCTATCGAATCCATACATGTGGATGCGGTCAAGCAAGCTGGAACGACTACACTCAAGCTTTCGTGCAAGACTCGCCAGGTTAAGAATGTTGTCATCAGAACAGCCATCCAGAATAAACGTCAGTAGCGGCAGATTGCCTTTACCTACAAGTTGTAATTTCATTTCGTGTATCTCCTTTCCTTTGCATCGCCACGGAGGGACCATTGTTGGCCCCCAAAATCGTTAGGCTATTGCCTTGCCTGATTACGAAGCATCATTGGTAACGGCGGTCACCAGATCCGGACGGTAGCAAATCGGCAACAGGCTGAACTCACTGGAAAGCGTAATGTTCTTATACGCATCGGTGCTGCTATAGATCCGGAAGTCCACTACGTCAGCAAATGCCAATTCCAGGTTACGGCTTGTTGGGCCGACCAGATTAGTAAATGGTGATGCCTGATCAGCGCTCAATGGCTTATCGAAGACCGGAACCATAAAGCCTTGGTCTGCGCCGATACCGTAGAAATCGGTATCGGACATCTCGACTACAGTCACGTTATCCAGGACGTAATAGCTGAAAGCCGGGTTGATCTCTTTATTGAATACCAGACCATCAGGATCAAGCACACCATACTGCACAAGCTGGCGAACCGATGGGTTAAAACGCAGCTTCTTGAACAAGTTGGAACCCGCGAACAGGTAAATGCCTTTCAGCAAAGAAGCAAGGCCCCCCATTCGGCGCTTCATGGCGCTAACTTCATCGGATAGGGATTCTAACGGATCAGCAGCAACCCCCGTGTAGATGGTTCCGGTACTCTGGTCGTAACCAAATTCCTCTGACCAATCCAGGATCGGGCCATCAGCGGTGTATTCCATATCGGTGACACGGTGACGGAACAGGCTTTCAGCGAACATGCGTTCACGAGTCGCAGCGAAGCGTTCATGGTGGGCTAGACTTTTCGCAGTGACTGCATCCAGAACGCTGGCCTGTAGCGAAGAGCCGATTTTACGGTATGGTTGAACGTCTGCCGAGGTAATGACATCCTGGGTGGGGAATAACGGCAATTCTATCAGATGGTTAGATGCTTTTGGCTTCGGTGTGCTTCCCCATTCACTGGAAAAGCGATTTGCAGCCGGTGCGATGGTGTCAGCCTGAGCGTTCAGGATGTCCAGACTGGTTTTAAACTGGTCAGTAACGTCACGCTGGAAAATGTTCAGGTTGGTTAAGATACGATTTCGAGCCGGAACGTTAGCAAAGGTCGAACTGTAATCAACGTATGAAAAATCTTTTGTAAGAGCCATGTTGTGATGTCCTTATCGGTAAAATTATTGAGCGTCAGCCTGAGCTACGCGGATGTTGCCGGATGTAGTCAGAGCAGCAATTGCAGCAGCACCTACAGTCTCCCCCATAACAGCGATGACGGTTTCCGGGCGAATATAGACGCCACGATCAGCAACGATGATGTTTGCATCTGTACCTGCGTGATGATGGCTTAGAACCAGTAATGCGTCGTTGCCAGGGGTAAATGCGGTGCCGTCGGCCTTAATGACTGAACCGGGCTGCACTTCGATGGCCAGGATTGGGATATTGATTGTTTTCACTGCAAAATTAGCGTCGGCCTGGTAGGTCACGACATCGTTAAAGGTGCGTTGGGATTCGCCCATTTTCATAGAGGTCACTCCATAAATTATTAAGGTTGTTTGCCCGTGGGCCATTGGCTTTTGGGTCATATCGTCATTATTGACGGTGTGCAGGTGAAAAAATGCCGTCTAATGGGACGGCATCTCTTTGCTGGGTCAGAAAAAAGTAAGGCGGTATCAACCGCCCCGGAGGACAAGGAGAATGTGCATCTTTTGTTTTTCTGATCTGGAAAGGGTGAGCGGCAGCACGCCCATTGATGGGGGGAGAAACCCCAAACGCGCCGCGCTCGTGCCAGTTTTCGTCTGGCGATGACGGCCTGCGAGGAGGCAGGGCTTTGGCTAATCCCGTCGAGGTGATACCACGGCAGTATTATTTTGTTTCAGTCGGGGTTTGTTGTCCGGCTGAATGAATAAGCGGCTGGCTGGTGCAAAGAGGCTCGTGCAAAGCGTTTCGGAGACCAGCTGCCTGAGAGGTGACACGTAACAATTGGCAGTAGTACGCAGTAGACTCTTTTGAATCAATTAATCACATTATGTTATTATTTTACCACGAATGGTAACCATTCTCAACAAATTTCACGTAAAATCAGTCGGTAACTCATTCAGTAACGGCAATTCTGCCTTCAATCATTCACCCCTTTAATCGGTGCCGATTCAATAATGTATGAGTACGCAGCCGGATCGGCGGCAACAATCTCCCGGCATTTGGCGCGAGCACGGGCTAATGCCGCTTCATCCACAACATGAGGAGTAAAGACACCTGCCCCAGCGCCCAGCGTCTTCATGATACGTTTGGCTTTTTGTTTTTTGCTGGTCACTGGCGCAACGGCGGGCGCTGTTGTTGGTTTCCAGTCTGGATGGCGGATCAGATAGTCATCAACGGCGCTTTTTACAGCGTCCTGCCGCTGTTCTTCCTCCAGTTGCTCTGGAGTTTTCCCCAGAAGCGCGGCGGCAATGCCGTCTCTGACTTTTTGCAATGTTGTTTTCATTCTTATGGTTCCTGTACAGGGCCAGCCCGTCACGGGCGCAGCGATACGCCAGCCATGCAACGGGCAGGTAGGGTAAAATTTCGAATAGGTTCAAAACTGTGCTATCAAGCCGTGCTATCGGGCAGTAGTTGCCTGCGCCACGTTGACTCGTTGGACCGGATTAATCTGGATCGCCTTCAGGGGGTAATCGCTGCTCAATAGCGGATTCAGCAAGGCCATTTTGCCGGAGGGACATCACCACCGTGTACAGGTGTAGGCCACCCAGCGCAGCACAGATATCTGCGAGGGACTCGCCCTGTTGAAACATAGTCAGTGCTAGTTTTGAATCCTGGTAGGAATTGCGGTTGGCAAATCGCCTGCATTTCGGATTGTAGTAATTATCATATAAATCAATAACTTTCTCTATCGGCAGGCGCAGCAAAAGTGCTGTTTTCTGGGGGCTATACCCGGCGATGAGCATGGTTTTGCATTTTTTGATTACGTCGGTATCTCGTGCGCGATTTTTGAAAAGTCGAGTTAGATCGGGGAGATCTTCTTCTTGGTCAGCCTGGCGGCTGTTGGCGAGTTCACACAATTATTCCTCCACTATGTTTTTGTTTCTGCCAATCTTTTACTACAGCATCCAGGTAAGGATTATTAAAGTCGCTGATCACCGCATCATCATTGGCAGGTACATCAGCATCGACAGGAATATCCATAACAGGTACGCCGTCTGGTTTTCCAGCAGCAGGCGCGGCAGATTCCACGCCATCACGTTTTTGTTCATCTTTACTGCACTCTTCGGTTGTAACTTTCTGTTTTTTTGCGATGGTAACTACTGCATCACCCTGCTGTGACAATCCAGCGTTGAGTTCAGCTAGTATGTCCTCGGGATCTTTGACGGTATAGATACAGTGAGAAGTGTTGCTTTTGCCCTCGTCAGGGATTGTTTTCCAATCTATCCATCCCATTTTTTTAAGTGCCTTACGAGCACGTTTCACCGTAGATTCTGAGATCCCCGCGCAATCATCACTGATCCGGGGGATTGATACCGTTACTCGCCCAGTGGTTTTCTTCCACCCCAGAAGGTAACCGTATACTGCGATAACATTGAGATCGATTTTCACCCCATTAAATTTACGGATTCGAGAAATCAGAACCGGACAGGGGGAAAATGTATCAACCGTGATTGGTTTGTCTTCGTTCGGCTGCGGTAGTGATTTGTAAATTTTAGTTTCTACGTTCTCGGTCGTCATTATATCCTCGCTGGTTATCTGTTTTGCTCTTTTCAATTATTTTTGCTGCCGTTTGCAGCAATTCGCTGCATAATTTCGCCATTGGCATGTCGCGACGGTTCGCCTCTTTCAGCAATGTGCGGTAGGTCTCATCCGGGAACGAAATGTTCATGCATCCTGTCTCCTGTCTGTCAGATATGGGAATACGCCCCTGCAATCGTGGATTAACGATCAGGGTTCTGGCGGGCCTTGTGCCTGCATTTATTCGTATGGTTTGCCGGGTTTTTCGGCTATCTGGTCTGTTCGGCGACGCGCCGAATTGGTATTAGTGGCGGGTAGTTGTAGCGGTTGGAAAATCACCGATTACGCTATAACCGTACTTTTCGAGTTGTTCCACACCATCCGTAGCGATTAGCAGCATGATTATCTGCTCATGAGTAAGGTCGAGACCCAGCTTTTCAAGATACATCTGGCGATAGCCCTTCAGCACGGGGACTAAAATCTCTGTCAGTGTTTCCCCTGCGGCGTATTTCTGGGAAAACGGACGGAGAAGATCCTTGAGGGCTTTACAATCACGCGCCTTTTTACGCTCCTCACCGATTAATCGAAGTGCTTCGCGGGTCTCCGGATAAATCCTGTCGGCCTGCCTTGCGCCGCCAGGTACGCGATTACGAAAAGCGTGGAGATTTTGAAGAGATGTAACGCCGTTTAATACGGCCCATGCGATAGACTGTGCATCCTGTGTATAATCAAATTTGGCAGGTTTTCCCATTTGTTCTCCTTCTGTAGTTAAAATCAGTTCATTGCATTGAGTCACCTCAATCGATAATGTATATTTTATACCAAATGAGAATAATTGTCAATCTCATTTATAATCTTAAAGGCGAAATTATGGCAGTGTTATATGTCAATATCCAGCCACCTTACACGGGGCGATTCCATTTGTCAATTCCCTTATCATAAAACGCCTTCAGAGGCTCCAGATTCAACGCTTCAAGCGAAGCGGTACAAAGTCACCAGCAACATGAGAGAGACGCTCTGAACGCGACAGGGAGCGTTACAGGGCCGCTGTGCATCATAGCATCGCCACCGAATCACAGGGCCGTTATAACCTTGTGAGATTGAGGAGGGGGCGCCGCCCCTCCAAGGGGAGTTACGTCGCGTTTAAAGCTCCTGGCTTCATCGAAGCCGTTCACATTGACTGACGCGCTTGCGCTTGTCTTCACACATATGCTGGCGTAGCCTGTCGGGTTACCCGAGTCACAGAGCGTAAGCGATGGGCTAACGAGGGTTAGGAGGTCACGAGATGGCGGATCTGTTCACGTCATCGAAGAGAGCTTCTTACCAACAGATATCTGAAGTGGCAGAGCCATTCAGAGCAGAGCGATACAGAAGCATCACTCTTTAACACCAACTAGTGAACACCCGTTCACCCTGACTTTGACCTTAAGGTTTTAAAGATCTTATTGGTTTTTATTTTTGGTATTAAGTTTTGTTCTCATCGCAGGTCATACAGACCCCACCCTAGGTTCTCTGTGAACCCACCACCAGTTCATACAGACCCCACCCTAGGTTCTCTGTGACCATACCCCTTCCTCTCTGGCTGAAGACACGTGTCCTTCAGTAGAAGACACCTCACGATCCGGTCACGAAGTGATGAACCTCTGGTTTACGGGGCGATGCCCTTTGCCAAAGGCAAACACCTCTGGTGCTGAAGGTTCACCGCCAAGCGGCCTTGCCGTTAGCTTTTTTATAAAGATCATGGTTTAGGTTTTTTATCTTTATTATCTAGTTCTTTATTATATCGTAGGTCATCCATGACCGAGGTGTCCGGACACCAGTGACCGGGGTTGGTTGCTTCTTGAACAGTTCATCTTTCAGGATGTGCGCCTCGCCAAAGGTAAATAAACCGCTGAAAATTCGGCTCTAATCGCTGGTATTTCGCCGTAAATGCGTCGTGATGTCGCTGGCTCACCTGTGGGATGTGGTGAACGTTATATCGAGATGTACACAACGAACCCGCTCCAATGCTGGAAGCGTTATATCTGCCGCTCAGGATGTGGTTAAACACACTCCTATTTCTGAACCATCTTTTCACAAAAAATAAAAAAATGCATAAAAACCAAAACAGACACCCTCTGGAGCCGCCTGCATAACGCTGTGTGGGTCGCTGTGCTAGCGGTCTGTCAGTTCACAGTTGTGTAGATGTAACGCCGCTATGGGCTTCTGGTGAAGCATAGGAGGGATTACCGAAGGTTGGAAGAGCTGATGCAGTTAACATTGGGGGGATGAGGTCAAGACCTGGGCCGGGAACCAAGACACATCGCCAGCGCCTGGCGTCATGATGTGAGCAATCACGCCCACGCTGAGGGAAGGTGCAAGAAGCGTTGAAAGCGAAGAATGTTATTCTCCACTCTCCAACTTGTTGAAAATACGTAGACAATCCTGAAAGCGCCATCGGACGTTCTTTCTATGCAGCATTTATGCAGGATCAGGCAAGGTTTATTCACTTTGTTGGGCTGATGCTCGGGACTCGGGCGGTACTCGATGACTCAGCCAATAAGATATTTGCAAAAGATCCTGCCGTTTTCCCAGGGAGCTATCAGCCCCGCCTAACCGATCAGACATAGCGAATGAAGGATATTTCCCTACCTGCCAAGCTACGGCACTACCCCATGTTGGTCAGTCTCCCCGGCGGGCGGGCATACGTGCCTTGCATTCACCTGGCGTACAATCCGCTCTCATCAATTGATCATTTTGTGCGACCACTAAATTAAAGCACTTTATAACGCACTGTTTTTGATCAAAAATAAATCTATTGAAAGATTGGAAGCCGCACAGCGGCAAGGATAATGTAATGGGTAATGCAATGGTTGCGCTCAAGTCTGCCGATGAGGTGAAGGCGGTTAGCGCGGAGCTGGCGAAGAACAAAAGAACCAACCTCTTTCGCTGCCTCTGGGCGATGCAGTTCGAGAGCGCGTTACGTTTCTCAGACGTGGTTAAACTGACCTGGGATCAGTTCGCGGAGGGCAAAACGCATCTTCTCATCATTCAGCAGAAGAAGACGCGCAAGGGGGTAGACGGTACGCCAGTGAAGCCGAAGCCGTTGAAGATAGCCATTACTCCGGCTATGCGCTCTATCGTGCAGGCTCGACGGGAAGAGGCAGCAGACCGCCCAAACTTCGGTGAATACATATTCAGCCTGTCCGATCTGAGGTCGAAGGGCCAGCCAGTTTCACACAACGCAGTGCTGACGGAGTACGGCAAGTGCGGACGCCGTGCAGGTTTCCAGGATGTGGGAAGTCATACACCACGCAAGAGTAAGGGCCGCATCCTGTTTGAAAGTGGCCTAGCTCTGGAACAGATCAGCAACCTGCTGGGCCACTCCAGCCCAGCTTCTACACTGTTTTACATCGGGTTCACGCAGGAGACTGCGGACACGATATCGGAAGAATTTTCCCTCGGGGAGGAATGGTAACAATGAAAAAGCATATAGCAAAAGCAGTTTCAGCAACCGTTTTAACAGTGTTGGGCCTGCTGGCCAGCCAGCCAGCACACGCCGGACGCATCACGATGCAACTCACTGAACAGGAGGAGACAGCAAACGGCAAAACACTTTGTCGCTACGAGAATTCCATTTACTCATTCAGCTATGTGACGGGGAGTAAACACTGCCCAAGCGTGAAAACTTTCGATACAGCGGATTCAGGTTGACGAAGCATGTAGAAAAATCAATCGATTGATGGCTGATTTGCAGGTTTGATCAGCATGAGACGTTACAATCCCAAAAAAGCTAAAATGGCTATTCTGTTGATTGAATTCATGAAAATAATTACTGTAACGGGGTAAAATGTAACCACTGAAATTTCTTGAGTTCCATTTTTGGGAACAAGTTGACACAGCAAACAGAGAACATTATGATGTTCCCATATTAGGAACAAACTATGAGATTGTGCGGAAGAAATCATCTGGATGAGTTAAAGAAAACCACACCAGCCTGCATTGTTTGGATCAATGCTTGGGCAGCAGAGTTAGATTCAGTGGTTTGGAAATCAGTCCATGATGTTATGAACCAGTTTCCAAACGCCTCCAGTGTTGATGGACGCTCTTTCATATTCAAAGTTGATGGTAGCAACATCGCTGTTGAAACCATCATTGATTTCAACATGTTACTGGTGCTTATTACCTCAGTAAAGGTAATGTAATGGATATCAAAGTTATAAAAACAGAGCAACAGCATCAGGAGTATTTAAAGAAGATTCACTCTTTAATGCTGGAAATGCCCCCCATTCATTCCAAGGCGCATGAAGACTTGGAGTTGCTAATAACTATTGTTGAAGCATATGAGAACTCCAAGTATCCAATCGAACCTCCTGACCCTATCGATGCCATTCTTTTCAGAATGCATGAGAAAGGTCTAAAGCAGGTTGATCTTGTACCCTATCTGGGAACAAGAAGCAGGGTTTCAGAAATCCTTGCCCGTAAAAGACCTTTGACGGTGTCGATGATCAAAGCGCTTTCTATTGGGCTGGGCATTTCCACAGATACGTTAGTTGGGATAAATGCAGATAATGAGCATTCTTCTGACGATCACATTGACTGGTCTAAATTTCCAGTTAAGGAAATGATAAACAGAGGTTGGCTTCCAGATATAGTTGATAGAACGAAGAAAAATACCGAAGAAATTATAAAGAGCTTTATTGATCAAGTGGGTTGGCAGGCAAGTAGCAGCGTTTCATTCAAACGGACGCTTTCTGGTGATGCTTATTCACCTGCAACAAAATATGCGCTGTTTGCATGGGTCAGCAGAGTGGTGCAACAAGCACGTAAGCGCAAGAATTCATTAGGTATCTTTAATCCAGATGTTTTATCAGCCAGCTTTATGCGTGATCTTGCTCAATTAAGTTGGTTCGAAAAAGGCCCTTTATTAGCAATTGAGTTCCTTGAAAAACATGGCATCGCTATAGTGATTGAGCCATGTCTAAAGGGAACAAGGATTGATGGTGCAGCGCTAAAAGACGTTGACGGGTTGCCGATCATTGGCTTGAGCTTACGATATGATCGTTTAGATAACTTTTGGTTTACTTTGTTGCATGAAGTCGCCCATATATGGAAACACATTGATTCTAATGAGATTTTCTTAGATGACATCGACTCCAACACAGATGATAGACAGGAGTCAGAAGCAAATCGGCTTGCCCGGGAGGCATTTATACCCAGGTCAACATGGAAGCGAAGCCAAGCTTATTCATCCCCATCTAAAGAGGCAATTGATAGCCTCTCAAGAGAGCTAAAAATTACACCTGCGATTATTGCAGGTCGGATACGGCGTGAAAGCGGAAATTATAGAATTTTCAATGATCTGATTGGTCAAGGTGAAGTAAAAGCAATATTGGTTCCGGCCTTCGATAACTAAACGCAGGAGAGTTATTATGTACCCTACATATGTACCTATTCTCAAAGCAAAAGCAGGTGAATTCGCCGCTTTAAAAAACCTGAAGGCTGCATACTCTGAAAAAATAGCACCTTTTTTCGAGATTCCTATTTTAGTAAGAAAAGAAAAAGAGCCAAAATGGCTCATGGAATCAACTCAGCCTTTGACAGATCATCTGCAAAGAACGGCTAAAAAGCTTGTAGCTTCATGCCAATCTAACGCCTTTTTCTTTGACATCACGCAATGGAAAGCCGACAGTTATATTGAAACTGGTGAGCATGTACTGAGCTATCTTCACAGAGAATTATCCAAAAGCGGTGCGATTATTCACCCTGTGGTGGGATTCGATAGATGGGATATTTTAGATTACCAATTAGCATTGAAAGATTTAAATATCCCTGATGGGAATAATTATTGTATTCGAATTGATTCATCTTCAATTATTGATGATTCTTACGATGTCGATTATTTCACCGAGACTCTTGAAACAATCATGGAAGAGCTTGGCTTATCAAGCAAAGAAGTCATGATAATGCTTGATTTTGATGACGTTACAAACAAATCGATTGAATCATTAAACGCTCACGTCAAGCATGTTTTAAACATTTTGTCTGATTATGAATTTTCATGCGTTATTATTTCAGGCGGTTCCTTCCCCGCATTCATAAATAAGGCAGTTAAGGACGAGAATTCATCTGATTATGTGACAAGGCGCGAAATTCACGTATGGAAATCATTCGTTGATGATTCAAAGCTACCTCTTGTATTCTCTGATTATGGTATCAGAAACCCTAAAGCCGAAGACGATATTATAGCTCCTAATGCCAATGGCAAAATACGATACACCATTGAAAACAAACACTTTGTTGTTCGTGGCTACTCTAAACTGAAAGGGGATGGCTACAAACAGTTGCACAAATTGGCTGAAAAGATCGTCAATTCCCCCAACTACTTAGGGCCAGACTTTAGTTGGGGTGATGAATGTATTAAGGCATGTAGCAAAAAAGAAAAACTCGGTGGTAATACTGAGTGGATCAGCTATGACACAAACCACCATATAAGTTATGTAGTTGAAGAGATCACCGAATTTAATAGAGTTAGAGTTGCTAAAAAAACAGCCATTATATAACAAAAAAAATCACGCCCATCAATTTGGGCGTGTTTCTTTATTGGTCTTAAAGGCCTCAGGAGAAATGGTGTAGATATCTATCGCAACTATAATCGACCTCTTTATGATTAGCTGAACTCAGATAAATGTCCGGGCCTCTGCGGCCATTTTCAACTCAGCCTCCTCTGCCTTCTTCCGTTCAAGCCAGGCTTTACCCTCTGGGGTTGCCAGAAACTTACGAGCATGGATTTTACGGTTGTTGCGTTTAGTTGCTGCCGCATTTTTCGCCATGATTGCCTCCAGATCGGCCCGCCACTGGGCTACAAGGGCAGGTTATAGAAAAGTATAGAGATAAATCCAGATGCAAAACACCCCTACCAAATGGTGCCGAAGGCAATAGGTGACCATTACGTGCCGTGTTGGGCACATAACGAAAGGCGGAGCGTAGCGACATCCGCAGATAGCTTTTGTCCCTTCACAGAGATGATAACGCCTTGTCATGGCTTCTTATCAGGTAGCCGTTGTAATCCGGTGGCTGAAACCGTGGCAGAGCCGGACTCTTTCCCGATCCGGTTAGTCTTCCCAACATTACGCCTGTTTTTTCACTGCAACGTCATCTCGACGTGTTGCATCATGGAACGCCGCACGAAGCGCGAGCCACATCGACAAGGGTTATGGGAAAAGGATTAGAGACGCTGGCGGCGTCTTCCGGCTTCAAAGGAAAGCGCAACGAATAGACCAGCGACATAAAATTAAGCCGTCAGTGCTGACCGTTCACGTTTTGTACAGGGTTGAGCCTGGAAACTACCTGCCGCTGCGTGATAACATCCCAAAAGCCACTACCAAACACAGCGGCAATCGTTGGTGACATTATTCAAGCAAAAAACACAGGCAAGAAAGGCAGAGTTATTTAACTAACTCGTTGTTTCTAAGGAATTTTTCTTGATTGGTGCCGAAGGCCGGACTCGAACCGGCACGTATTTCTACGGTTGATTTTGAATCAACTGCGTCTACCGATTTCGCCACTTCGGCACTGAAGGGGATGCGGAAACGTTCTGGATTATACCTGTCGGCGGCGGCCATGCAAGCGACAGCGTGTCGTCATTGCGCTAAGTGTTGAAAAAAACAGCGCTATCCTGCGCGGCGTCACCTTTTACTGTAGTTCCATGGCGCGACGGCCACCAGCAACCCTTCTCTCACCCTCCCGCAAACCCAGCTCCACCTGCCAGCCACTCCCCCTTCCCGCTCAAAAACACCCAGACCCCACTCAAACTTATCTCAACTTGTTCTCACCTCACTCTCACTCGCATCCCCATCACAATCCCTCTCTCACCAAACAAATCCCCAATATCCGCTCCTCAATATTCCCCCCAACCCTGTCCTCACCATTCCCATATATTCCAGAAAGTTTTAGCCAATGCCTTTTTGTTATTCATCCGCTCCGCAGTCAAATATTAATTTCATCAATATTTTTATAACTTTACATTAATGAAAAGTTTTCTTTTTGCCGTTTATTCCAGGATTTTCCTCAGGCGTGAAGGATTCCGGTAAACACTATTTTTACTAGTCGCTGTACGAGTCTTGATGGACATATTCACTCGATGAATTAACTCAGGAGAATACTTGTGACGACGTTAAAACCTTTGCTGGCCCGCAACCGCAGCTGGGCGCTGCAGAAGTGTCAGCATGACCCGGACTATTTCGAAAAATGGGTCGACGGGCAGCGGCCCCACTCGCTGTGGATCGGCTGCTCCGACAGCCGCGTTCCCGCCGAGGTGCTCACCGGCAGCCAGCCCGGCGAGCTCTTTGTCCACCGCAATATCGCCAATATGCTCGACCCCGCCGACGACAACGTCATGAGCGTCCTGCAGTATGCCCTCCACTACCTTGAGGTGGAGCGGGTGGTGCTCTGCGGCCACTACGGCTGCGGCGGCGTGCAGGCGGCGCTCTCTCTGCCCACCCTGCCGCTGGCGCAGGAATCCTCGGCGCTGGCTCGCCGCATCGGCCAGCTGCGCCACACCCTGCATCACGAAATTGCGCAGATCGCCGATGGATGTGGTGTTGCGGCCTCCCCCGGTGTTGGCGCCAGCGCCAGCACCGATTCGGAGCCCTCTCGCCACGCGCTGGACGCCCTGGTGGAAGCCAACGTTCGCGCCCAGTTCGCCCGTCTGCTGGAGTGTGAACCGGTGCAGACGGTGCTCGCCAGCGGGCGGCCGCTCAGCCTGCACGGCTGCGTCTACGATCTGGCTTCCGGCCATTTAACCACCCTCGTCGAACACCTCTCACCGCAGGAGCACGCCCCATGAACACACTTCGTCAGGACTCTCTCGCCGGCATCGTCGTCTTCCTTGTCGCCCTGCCGCTGTGCCTCGGCATCGCCCAGGCCAGCGGCTTACCGCCCTTCGTTGGCCTGCTGACCGGCATCATCGGCGGCCTGGTCGTCACCGCCCTCAGCCCCTCCCGCTTCGCCGTCAGCGGCCCCGCCGCCGGACTGGTCACCATCGTCGTCGCCGCCATCGAATCCCTGGGTTCCTTCTCCGTCTTCCTGATGGCGCTGGTGCTGGCCGGCGTGCTGCAGCTGCTGTTCGGCATTCTGCGGGCCGGGCGTTTTATCTCGCTGGTTCCCGCCAGCGTCATCAAAGGCATGCTGGCGGCGATCGGCATCCTGCTGATTATGCAGCAGATCCCCGTCGCGCTCGGTACGGCGGAAGAGACCGGGCTTGCCGATGTGGTTCAGGGCAATGCCGCTTTCTCCGTCACTGCGATTGCCGTCGCCGCGGGCGGCCTGCTGGTGCTCTGGCTCTGGGGCTCGCCGCTTATCCGCCGGGTGAAGAGCCTGCGCTGGATCCCCGGGCCGCTGATCGCCGTCCTGCTCGGCTGCGTGACCACCCTGCTGCTGACCCATTTTGCGCCGCAGCAGCTGGCCGCCCTGCCGCGTATTACCCTGCCGGCGTTCGGCAGCCTCGGCGACCTGCTGGGCGAGCTGGAGTCTCCGGCGTGGAGCGCGTGGCGCAATCCGTCGGTGTGGGTGGTGGCGGTGACCCTGGCGCTGGTCGCCAGCCTCGAAACCCTGCTCAGCCAGGAGGCGCTGAAAAAGCTGCGCCCGCAAAATCCGCCCCCTTCGCCGAACCGCGAAATGGTCGCCCAGGGCGTCGGCAACCTGCTCTCCGGCGTGCTGGGGGCGATGCCGATCACCGCGGTGATCGTCCGCAGCTCGGTGAACGTCAGCAACGGCGCGCAGAGCAAACTGTCGATCTTTATCCACGGCGTGCTGCTGGTGATCTGCGGCCTGTGGTTCAGCGGCCTGCTGACCCTGATCCCGCTCGCCAGCCTGGCCGCCGTGCTGCTGTATACCGGCTATAAGCTGACGACGCCGCGGCTGTTCATCGAGCAGTTCCGCCAGGGGGCGGCGCAGTACGTCCCGTTCCTCGCCACCATCGGCGGGATTATCGCCTTCGGCATGTTGGCGGGGATCGGGATTGGTCTTGCCACCCAGATGGCGTTCAGCCTCTGGCGCAGCCATCGCCACTCGCTGCAGCTGGCGCGCTACGATGACCACTACGTGCTGCGCATCCAGCAGAATCTGACCTTTATGCACAATCCGCATCTGCTGGCCCTGCTGGCGAAAATTCCGGAAAAGAGCGTGGTGATCGTCGAGCACGACAGCTTCGGCTATCTCGACCCGGACGTGCGGGCAGTGCTGGATGATTTTGCCGAGAACGCCCCACAGCGCGGCATCCGCCTTAATCAGTGGCCGCTCGCCAGCCGCTGACCTTAACGGGCGGCTGGTCCGCCCGCTTCGCGACCCCTCCGATTGCCAAGCGCCGTGGAATGCCATGCTCTACACTTTCTGGGTTATCACGCCAACCCCAAGGAAATGAACATGAGCATCATTAAAAGCTACGCCGCCAAAGAAGCGGGCGCCGATCTGTCGCTGTGGGAGTACGATGCCGGCGAGCTGCAGCCGGAAGATGTCGAAGTTGAGGTGGAATACTGCGGGATCTGCCATTCGGACCTGTCGATGATCGACAACGAATGGGGGATGTCGAGCTACCCGCTGGTGGCCGGTCACGAGGTGATTGGCCGGGTGGCGGCGCTGGGCAGCGCGGCGCAGGATAAAGGGCTGAAGATTGGCCAGAAGGTCGGCATCGGCTGGACGGCGCGCAGCTGCGGCCATTGCGACGCCTGCATCAGCGGCAACCAGATCAACTGTCTGGAAGGCTCGGTGCCGACCATTCTCAACCGCGGCGGCTTCGCCAATAAGCTGCGCGCCGACTGGCAGTGGGTGATCCCCCTGCCGGAGAGCATCGATCTGGCGTCCGCCGGCCCGATGCTGTGCGGCGGCATCACCGTCTTTAAACCGCTGCTGACCCACCACGTCACCGCCACCAGCCGCGTCGGGGTGATCGGCATCGGCGGCCTCGGCCATATCGCCATTAAGCTGCTGCGGGCGATGGGCGCGGAAGTGACCGCCTTCAGCTCCAACCCGGCGAAAGAGCAGGAAGTGCGGGCGATGGGCGCCGATCGCGTGGTCAACAGCCGCGATCCTGAAGCCTTAAAAGCGCTGGCCGGCCAGTTCGACCTGATTATCAACACCGTCGCCGTCGACCTCGACTGGCAGCCGTACTTTGAAGCGCTGGCGTACGGCGGCAACTTCCACACCGTCGGCGCGGTAATGAAGCCGTTCCCGGTGCCGGCCTTTACCCTGATCGGCGGCGACCGCAGCATCTCCGGCTCGGCGACCGGTAACCCGTCCGAACTGCGCACGCTGATGAAGTTTGCCGGCCGCAGCAAAGTGGCCCCAACCACCGAGCTGTTCCCGATGTCGCAGATTAACGAAGCGCTGAAGCACGTTCGCGAAGGCAAAGCCCGGTACCGCGCGGTACTGAAAGCCGACTTCTAATGGTTCTCTCCCGCCGGGCGGCCCGCTCGCCCGGCGTTTTTCCCGTCGCTTCATCAAACCGTCATCTCCCCGCCATGCCTCTGTAGTCATTGCTTACCACAATCCGGGCTTCGATAAATGGCTGAACGAGATGCGCGTCACCATGAGAAAGACCTGGCTTCCCTGGCTGATCCTGTCGCCTTCCTTGCTGTTTTTACTGCTGTTTACCTGGTTCCCGCTGGGGCGTTCGGTGTATGACAGCCTGTTTGATACCCGCATGGCCAGCGACGGCGCGCAGTATGTCGGGCTGGATAACTTTGCCCGCCTGTTTGCCGATAACGTCTTCTGGCAGTCGCTGGGCAATAACCTGCTCTATATCCTGCTGACGGTAGTGCCCGGGGTGACCCTCGCCCTGCTGCTGGCGGTCGCCCTGAGCGAGAACCATCGCGTCAACCGCTGGCTGCGCACCGCCTTTTTCTTCCCGATGATTATCCCGATGGTCAGCGCCGCCGCGCTGTGGCTGTTTATCTTTATGCCCGGCCTCGGCCTGCTCGACCACTATCTGGCAAAGCTGTTCGGGCCGATGAACAACAACTGGCTGGGGCGCAGCAACAGCGCGCTGCTGGCCCTGGCGCTGATCGGCGTGTGGAAGTTCGCCGGCTACTACATGCTGTTTTTCCTCGCCGGGCTGCAGAGCATTCCGGCCTCGACGCGGGAAGCGGCGCTGATGGAGGGGGCTACCCGCACGCAGGTCTTTTTTAAGGTCACGCTACCGCTGCTGCGCCCGACCCTGAGCTTTGTGATCACCACCGCGCTGATCTACTCCATCACCCAGATCGACCACGTGGCGGTGATGACCCGCGGCGGGCCGGACAACGCCACCACCGTGCTGCTCTATTACATCCAGAATCTCGCCTGGGATACCCACGACCTCGG
Organism: Klebsiella sp. C239; assembly: GCF_048822715.1. Classification (NCBI taxonomy): domain Bacteria; kingdom Pseudomonadati; phylum Pseudomonadota; class Gammaproteobacteria; order Enterobacterales; family Enterobacteriaceae; genus Klebsiella; species Klebsiella sp. C239. The sequence goes on from NZ_JBMEZK010000019.1 coordinate 25,786, forward strand.
TAAAGCCTCCGCCGCCACTTTCCTGACCCTGGCCGGGCTGTTCGCCTTCTCGCTGATTAACCTGAAACTGCTGGAGAAAGGAGCCCACTATGAGCGCTGAAATCTCGCCGCTGCTGGTCCGCACGCCCGCCGCCGCCCGTCCGCTGTGGCTGCGCCTGCGCCGCTCGTCGCCCTTTACGCTCACAGTATTAATGTGCTGCCTGGCGCTGCTGTGGGTCAGCCCGTTTATCTGGATGCTGGCGACCTCGTTCAGCGCCACCACCTTCGGCGACGATATGGCGTGGCTGCTGCCGCGCCTGCCGCTGACCCTCGATAACTTCCGCGACGCCTGGAACAGCGCCGACTGGCTGAGCCTGTACGCCAACACCATTATCTTCACCTTTGGCACCTTCTTCGTGCAGCTGTTGACCATCACCACCGCCGGCTACGTCTTCGCCTGCCACGAGTTTCGCGGCAAGCAGACGCTGTTTCTCCTGTTCCTGGTGCAGCTGATGATCATGCCGGTGGTGATGATGGTGCCGAACATGCTGACCCTGAAAACCTTCGGCCTGCTCAACACCCTCACCGGGGTGATGATGCCCTATTTCACCTCGGCGTTCGGCGTGTTCCTGATGCGTCAGGCGTTCCTCGCCATCCCGAAAGAGCTGGAGGAGGCGGCGCTGATGGAGGGCTGCCGCTGGTGGCAGGTGCTGTTCCGCGTGCTGCTGCCGATGTCCTGGCCGTCGGTGCTGGCCTTCGCCACCGTCAGCATTACCTACCACTGGAACGAGTACCTGTGGCCGCTGATGATGCTCAACGATCCCGATAAGCAGGTGCTGACCGTCGGGCTGGTCTCCTTCGCCATGGGCGCTGAATCCGGCGGCCAGTGGGGCACCATCGGCGCCGGGACGCTGATGGTCTGCCTGCCGCTGATGCTGGCGTTCATCCTTTTTCAGAAACAGTTCCTGCGGAGCTTCGGCTTCTCCGGGATCAAATAAGGAGTGATTCATGCTGTTAGCGCACATTTCCGATACCCATTTCCGCAGCCGCGGCGAGAAGCTGTACGGCTTTATCGACGTCAATGCCGCCAACGCCGACGTGGTCTCCCAGCTTAACGCGCTGCGCGAGCGCCCGGATGCGGTGGTGGTGAGCGGGGATATCGTCAACTGCGGCCGCCCGGAGGAGTATCAGGTGGCCCGCCAGATCCTCGGCAGCCTGAACTATCCGCTGTATCTGATCCCCGGCAACCACGACGACAAAGCCCATTTTCTCGAGCATCTTCACCCGCTGTGCCCGCAGCTGGGCAACGATCCGCAAAATATGCGCTATGCGGTGGATGACTTCGCCACCCGCCTGCTGTTTATCGACTCCAGTCATGCCGGCACGTCAAAAGGCTGGCTGACCGACGAGACCATCGGCTGGCTGGAAGCCCAGCTGTTTGAGGGCGGCGACAAACCGGCGACCATCTTTATGCACCACCCGCCGCTGCCGCTGGGCAATGCGCAGATGGACCCGATCGCCTGCGAAAACGGCCACCGTCTGCTGGCGCTGGTGGAGCGTTTCCCGTCGCTGACGCGCATCTTCTGCGGCCATAACCACAGCCTGACCATGACCCAGTATCGCCAGGCGCTGATCTCCACCATTCCCGGCACCGTTCATCAGGTGCCGTACTGCCACGAAGACACCCGGCCCTATTACGACCTCTCTCCGGCCTCGTGCCTGATGCACCGTCAGGTCGGTGAGCAGTGGGTGAGCTACCAGCACTCGCTGGCCCACTACGCCGGGCCGTGGCTGTACGACGAAAACATCAGTTGCCCAACGGAAGAGCGCTAACCGCTATGCTCAGTCTGCAAAACATCAGTAAACGTTTCGACGGCAAACCGGCGCTCAGCGCCCTGTCGCTGGATATTCACGAAGGCGAATTCGTGGTGCTGGTCGGCCCGTCGGGCTGCGGAAAAAGCACCCTGCTACGCCTGCTCGCCGGGCTGGAACCGGTCAGCGAAGGCCAAATCTGGCTGCATAATGAGAACATCACCGCCGCCACGCCGCGCGAGCGCAACTTCGCGATGATCTTCCAGAACTATGCCCTGTTTCCGCATCTGTCGGTGCGCGACAACATCACCTTCGGCATGAAGGTGCGCAAGGAAGAGAAAAGCAGCTGGCAGCCGCGGGTGGACAAAGTGGCGCAGATGCTGCAGCTGGAGGCGCTGCTCGATCGCAAACCGGCGAAACTCTCCGGCGGCCAGCGCCAGCGGGTGGCGATGGCCCGGGCGATCGTGCGCAATCCGCGGCTGTTCCTGATGGACGAGCCGCTCTCCAACCTCGACGCCCGCCTGCGCAGCGAAGTGCGCGACAGCATTATGGCCCTCCACCAGCAGCTGAAAACCAGCACCATCTATGTGACCCACGATCAGACCGAGGCGATGTCGATGGCCGACCGCATCGTGGTGATGAACGGCGGCCACGTGCAGCAGGTCGGGCGCCCGGAGTATCTCTACGCCAACCCGGCCAACCTGTTCGTCGCCGGGTTTATCGGTTCGCCGGCGATGAACCTGCTGTCGCTGCCCTGCGCCAACGGTGAAGTAGTGTTGGGAGAACAGCGCCATCCGCTGCCGCCGCGCCACCGGGATCAGACCCGCGTCTGGCTGGGCATTCGCCCGGAACATATTACCGACCGCGTGGAGGAGGGCCATCTGCGCCTGCCGGCCACCGTTCTGCAACGAGAACTGATGGGGGCCGACTACCTGCTCCACGTCAGCACCCCGATCGGCACCCTGCGCTTTAGCCGCCGCCACCGCGGCACGGTGCCGGAGAAAGGCGAGTCGCTACCGATCGGCTTTTCGCCTGCCGATGTGCATCTTTTTCATGCTGAGACCCAGCATAATTTAGCGCCGGTACATCAGGCGTAATTGTTGCAGTCAGTTTGGACGCGGACAGCGCGGAAGAACCGGAGCGTACACGTAGTACGTGAGGATTCTGAGCACTGCCCAGGGCCAAACTGGCAAATAAAATAGCCTGTGGACAGGTGCTTACTGATGGAGTTAAATCATGTTTAAACCTCTTACGGTAGTCGCGGTTAGCCTCAGTCTTGCCCTGAGCGGCGCGGCGCTGGCGAAAGAGAAAATAGACTTCATGTTCCCGGCGCCGGTGGACGGCAAGCTGACCATGGAGATGACCCGCGTCATTAAGCAATTCAACGACTCGCAGCAGGATGTGGAAGTGCGCGGCATCTTCACCGGCAACTACGACACCACCAAGATCAAAGCCGAATCGGCGCAGAAGGCCGGCCAGCCGCCGGCGCTGGTGATCATGTCCGCCAACTTCACCACCGATCTGGCGCTGAAGGATGAGATCCTGCCGATGGATGATCTGTTTAAATATGGCGATCAAAAGGCCGGCGATTTTCTGCAAAAGGAATTCTGGCCCGCGATGCATAAGAACGCCCAGGTGATGGGCACCACTTATGCGATCCCGTTCCATAACTCGACGCCGATCCTCTACTACAACAAGACGATGTTCGATCGGGCCGGGATCAAACAGCCGCCGCAGACCTGGGCCGAGCTGCTGGCCGATGCCAAAAAGCTGACCGACGAGAGCAACGGCCAGTGGGGGATCATGCTGCCGTCGACCAACGACGACTACGGCGGCTGGATCTTCTCGGCGCTGGTGCGCGCCAACGGCGGGAAATACTTTAACGAAGACTATCCGGGCGAAGTCTATTACAACTCGCCGACCGCCATCGGCGCCCTGCGCTTCTGGCAGGATCTGATCTACAAGGACAAGGTGATGCCGTCCGGGGTGCTGAACTCGAAGCAGATCAGCGCTGCGTTCTTCTCCGGCAAGCTCGGGATGGCGATGCTCAGCACCGGCGCGCTGGGCTTTATGCGCGAGAACAGCAAAGACTTTGAGCTTGGGGTGGCGATGCTGCCGGCCAAAGAGCAGCGCGCGGTGCCGATCGGCGGCGCCAGCCTGGTGAGCTTTAAAGGCATCAACGAGGCGCAGAAGAAAGCGGCGTATCAGTTCCTGATCTATCTGGTGAGCCCCGACGTGAACGGCGCGTGGAGCCGTTTTACCGGCTACTTCTCGCCGCGCAAGGCGTCATACGATACGCCGGAGATGAAGGCCTATCTGCAGCAGGATCCGCGGGCGGCGATCGCGCTTGAGCAGCTGAAGTACGCCCATCCGTGGTACTCCACCTGGGAGACCGTGGCGGTGCGTAAGGCGATGGAGAACCAGCTGGCGGCGGTGGTTAACGATGCCAAAGTGACGCCGGAAGCGGCGGTTCAGGCGGCGCAGAAGGAAGCCGACGCGCTGATGAAACCTTATGTGGATAAAACCGCGCTGGCGGAAGTGAAGTGACGCTTTACCCGTCATCGCCACCCTCACCCTGCCCCTCTCCCTGAGGGAAAGGGGACAGTCCGGCGCCGGGGTTAAGATCCAGTCAGGCGGTTTGCAAGCGGGAACAGGGATTGAGAAAGGAAAAAAAGCAGGCCATACCCGGTATGGCCTGAAAATGTCACAACGATTAGATCCCTGCCGTTTCGCGGATATATTTGCGCGCTTTTACGGCGTATTCGAAAGGATTGGCCAGGGCAGGATCCTGCTCTGCTTCCACCACCATCCAGCCTTTATAGCCAAAGTCGTCCAGCAGCTTGAACACCGGACGGAAATCGATCACCCCGTCGCCCGGGACGGTGAAGGTGCCTTTTTTCACGCCGTCGAGGAACGACAGGCCGTCGCGGCGCACCTGGTCGATCACCGGCGGACGGACGTCCTTCAGGTGGACGTGGTTGATGCGCGGCAGATACTTTTTGAGGATCGCCAGCATCGGCGCTTCGCCGCCTTCAGAGTACCAGGCGTGGCCGGTGTCGAACAGCAGGAAGACGCGCTCGTCCACCAGCGACATAAACTTGTCGATTTCCGCAGTGGTCTGGATGCCGGTGCCCATGTGGTGGTGCAGACAGACCTGCATCCCCTTCTCCGCCGCCAGGCGACCAAGGGTGTTGTAGCCTTCCGCCACCCGCTGCCACTCTTCGTCGCTGAAGCACGGCTTCGCATCGCCGAGGATCGGTTTATCCAGCCCCTGGATGCTGCCGCTCTGCTCGGAGCAGCCAATGACCTTCGCGCCCATCGCATGGAGGAAGTTCATGTGATTGACGAATTCATCAATGGTTTTTTCCCGCTGGCCGTTAGCGAAAAAGGTGCTGAACCAGGCGTTGCAGATCTGAATGCCGCGGATGTCCAGCATCGGCTTGAGAACCGCCGGATCGCGCGGATATTTGCTGCCGACTTCGCTGCCGGTAAAGCCGGCCAGCGCCATTTCGCTGACGATCTGCTGGAAAGTATTTTCGCTGCCGAGCTCCGGCATATCATCGTTAGTCCAGCCGATCGGGGCGATAGCCAGTTTGACGTTATCTTTGTTCATAGTAGGGCTCCTGCCGCTGCGCCTTAGCGGCGCAGCAATTCACGTTCAATGAGTTCACGGGTTTCCACTGCCTGGTATTTCATTTTTTCCGGGTAGCCAAACAGCGAGGTGGCGACAATAGGCTCCCCGCCGACCTTGAAGGTCTGCTCGGCGAATTTCATTTCGCGCAGGGTGCGGAACAGCGCGTCGAAATCCACATCCCCTTCCCCGACGCCTACGTGCTGGTGCACCACGGCATCCACGCCCGGCGGGTTAACGATATAGCGGCAATGTTTCGTATGATTGCGGGTATCGGCAATCAGGACATGGGAGAGATCGCTCCCGGCATAGCGCAGCATGCTCGCCACGTCGCCGACGCCTTTGTCGTAGAAAAAGGTGTGCGGCACGCTGTAGACGTACTTCACGTTATCGCTGCGGAACGACTTCACGATATCGACGGTTTCATTGTTCTCTTCGCAGAAATCCCAGGGATGCGCCTGGATCTCCACGCGGATGCCTTCCCGCTCAAAAATCGGCAACAGCTCTTCCATCGAGCGATAGAACATTTCATCGCAGATCTCAGGCTGATTCGGATCGCCGGAGAACTCGGTGTTGATCACCTGAACGCCCATCTCCACCGCAATTTCCACCAGCCGTTTCCAGTTTTTCACCGCCGCCTGGCGGCGCAGTTCGTCCGGGCCGGACCAGCGGTAGACGCAGATAAACGACGACAGCTCAAGGCCGGTATCGCGCAGCGCCTGCTTGTACTCGGCCATGATCTCCCGGCTGGCGCGCGGGTGCTTGTAGAACGGGTTAATCTGCGGGTGCGGCGACTGTTCAATGTACTTGTAGCCCCACTCCGCTACCTGATGGACCATGCGGGTGATCCCGAGGTCCTTAATCACATCCACATCAAAGGCAATTTTCATCGTCGTTACCTGTGCAAAGAAGTTCCGTCGGCAAAGCGTGCTTAACGTTTGTAGAATGCCGGGCACTCAGGCAGCGTCACCTCAACCGGCTCGCTGGTTCCCTGCGCTTTAATGCAGGCGTCCGCCGCTACCGACGCCGCGTAGCCGTCCCAGGCCGACGGGCCGTGCAGCTGACCGGCTTTGACGTCGTTGATAAAGGCCTGCAGCTCGACGTCGTAGGCTTTGATAAAGCGGTCTTTCCAGTCGGTCAGAATGGCGGTCGACAGGCTGGCGGACTTGCGCATCTGGACGGCAGACGGCTCCGGCAGACGGGCAATCCCGGTCTCGCCGACCACTTCGCACTGGATGTCATACCCGTACTGGCAGTTCACGAACACCTCGACGTCGATCAGGGTGCCTTTTTTGGTTTCAAAGGAGACGATCTGCGGATCTTTCAGGCGCGCATGGGTGTGCGAGGTGGAGCGCGGGAAGCGCACCTGCACGGAACGGTAGTCATCGTTCAGCAGCCAGCGCAGCACGTCCAGCTCGTGGATCAGGGTGTTGGTGATCGCCATATCGGTGGTGTAGTTCTCGCCAACCGACTGGTTGCGGTGGGCGCAGCGCAGCATCAGCGGCGCGCCGATATCGCCATCGTCGATCACTTTTTTCAGCGCCAGATAGCCTTCGTCGTATGGGCGCATAAAGCCAACCTGCACCAGGCGACGGCCGGCCTTCATTTCAGCATCGACGATACGGCGGCAGCCTTCCGCAGACATCGCCAGCGGTTTTTCGCAGAACACCGGCTTACCGGCGGCGATGGCGGCCAGGGTGTACTCTTCGTGGGTCGGGTCCCAGGAGGTGACCAGGATGGCATCGACATCGCTGGCGTTAATCACGTCGTGGCCGTCGGCGTAGACTTCCGCCTGCACGCCCGGCAGCGCGACCGCCGCACGGGCGTTGTCGGCATTGATATCAGACACCGCCACAACGGTGGCGCCCTGCAGAACCTGGGTGCAGCGACGGATGTGTTCTTTACCGATAGCGCCAGCGCCGATGACACCTAATTTGAGCGACATAATGGTTTTCTCCGTAAGTCTGTAGGATTCAGGGTGGATGTTCGTTTTAGTAATCACGCGCCTGGGCGCGCTTTTCATTAATCATTTGCGCAACTTTGCGGATCCGCTCTGAGAGCGCCGTCTGGGCGACCCCGACGTTCCACCAGCTGCCGTATTTGTGCACCATGGTCTTCGGCAGTACTTTAATATCAATCAGGGTGCTGACCGTTTCGCGACGGGCGGCGTCCAGCGCGTGGCGCAGTTCGTCCAGGGTGGTGACGCGCCAGGTTTTGCAGCCGTAGCCGGCGGCGATGGTGGCGAAGTCCACCGGCACCAGACCGCCCTGCAGCTGGCCGGTTTCCGGCTGGCGGTAGCGGAACTCGGTGCCGAAGCTGTCCATCCCGTGCTCCATCTGCAGGTTGTTGATGCAGCCGTTGGCCATGTTGTCGAACAGTACGACGTTGATCTTCGCCCGCTCCTGCAGGGAGGTGACCAGCTCAGAGTGGAGCATCATGAACGAGCCATCGCCGACCAGGGAGTAGACTTCGCTCTGCGGCTGCGCCAGCTTCACCCCCAGCGCCGCGTTGACTTCGTATCCCATGCAGGAGTAGCCGTACTCCACGTGATAGGTGTTTTCCGCGCGGTTGCGCCAGACGCGCTGCAGATCGCCGGGCAGGCTGCCCGCCGCCGCGACGATCACCGCCTCGGCCGGCAGCGTTTCATTCAGTACCCCGAGGACGCTGCTCTGGGTCAGGGTGGAGTCGGTGATCTGGCGGAACTCGCGATATACCGATTCGCGATCGAGATGATCGTCGATCTCCGGCACAAAGGATTTCTCCTGCCACACCGCCTGGTACACGCGCTGGGTCTCTTTTAACTGACGGCTCTGCACGCTCTCGATCTGCGCGCCCCAGCCGGCCTGCCAGCCGCTGTCCGCCAGCGCCGCGTCGAGGGCGGTCATCGCCTCCCGGGCGTCCGCCAGCATGGCAATGCCGTCCAGCTTCCAGGCGTCGAAGTTGCTGACGTTAATATTCAGGAAACGCACCTCCGGGTGCTGGAAAATCCATTTCGAGGCGGTGGTAAAATCGCTGAAACGGGTGCCGACGCCGATCACCAGGTCGGCCTCTTTCGCCAGCAGGTTCGCCGCCAGACAGCCCGTCTCGCCGACGCCGCCGACGTTCAGGGGGTGAGAAGAGACCACCGTCCCCTTCCCGGCCTGGGTTTCGGCAAAAGGCACTCCGTAGCGCTCGGCGAAACGGGACAGCGCTTCGCCCGCGCCGGAGTATTTCACCCCGCCGCCGCAGACGATCAGCGGTTTACGGCTGGCTTTGATGGCCGCCACGGCGTCCGCCAGCTGCGCGGCGCTGGCCGGGCGGCGATCGAGACGGTGTACGCGACGCGCAAAGAAGGATTCCGGGTAGTCCCAGGCTTCGCCCTGCACATCCTGCGGCAGGCACAGCGTCACTGCGCCGGTTTCCGCCGGGTCGGTCAGGACGCGCATGGCGTTGATGCAGGCGCTCATCAGCTGTTCCGGGCGGGTAATGCGGTCCCAGTATTTGCTGACCGCACGGAAGGCGTCATTGGTGCTGATGCTGAGATCGTAGCTCTGTTCAATCTGCTGGAGCACCGGGTCCGGCTGGCGGGTGGCGAAGACATCGCCCGGCAGCAGCAGCAGCGGAATGCGGTTGGCGCTGGCGGTGCCGGCGGCGGTGATCATGTTGGCCGCCCCCGGGCCGATGGAGGAGGTGCAGGCGATAATCTGCCGGCGCAGGGCCTGGCGGGCAAAACCGGTGGCCGCGTGGGCCATCCCCTGCTCGTTGCGCCCCTGATAGACGCGCATGTCGCCGCTATCCTGCTCCAGCGCCTGCCCCAGTCCCAGGACGTTGCCATGGCCGAAAATCGCAAAAATGCCTTTCACGAACTTCAGCTCTTCGCCATCCACTTCCAGGTACTGGTTATCGAGGAACTTCACCAGCGCCTGCGCCGTTGTCAGTCTCAGTTTGCCCATGTTGCACAATCCTTATTGTTCAGTATTTGTGTGTGGCGTCGCGCCGATGCCGCCGGGGCCGTCGTTCACGTCACTGGAATACCTGTGGATTATAGGCAAACATTTTTTTCATTAAATACAAATACAGAAGAAATATTTCATTTTGCGAGAAGGATCAAACTCTCTACCCATTTCATACGTTTCACTTACATTCCTGACACGTTTTCGGGCCCTTTTTGGCGGCGCCAGACGGCAATATCCACTTAAAAATCATAGGTAAATGGCTATCGTTTGGCGTTTCATTTTTCTCCGGGTCGACAGAGGGGGCGATCCGCGCTAACGCGAGGCTCAGTGCGGCAGAGTGGTAGATCCCTCACACTTTTGGTTTTTTAATTTCGAACGAGTTTGCAAATGAAATATTTATTTCTCAAACTAAGGGTAACCAATAACCCTCAGGCTGTTCACGGAGTCGACGTCGGGATCCCGACCCTTCCAGGCAGCAGACACCAAAAAGGAAATCCTAGCTATGAATGCAGCAGTAAAGCGGCTCGACGTCATCTGTATAGGTCGGGTGGCCGTCGACCTCTATGCCCAGCAGATCGGTTCGCGGCTAGAAGACGTTGCCAGTTTCTCGAAATATCTGGGCGGCTCCTCCGGCAACGTGGCCTTTGGCACCGCGATTCAGGGGCTGAAATCGGCCATGCTGGCGCGCGTTGGCGATGAACACAACGGCCGTTTCCTGCGTGAAACGCTCAACCGCGCCGGGGTGGATACCGAGTATCTGATTACCGACAAATCCCGCCTGACCGCGCTGGTGATGCTGGGGATCAAGGATCAGGAGACCTTCCCTCTGATTTTCTACCGCGATAACTGCGCCGATATGGCCTTAACGCCTGACGACATCAGCGAGGAGTATATTGCCTCCTCCCGGGCGCTGGCGGTGACCGGCACCCACCTGTCGCACGCCAACACCCGCGCCGCGGTGCTGAAGGCGCTGGAGTACGCTCGCCGTCACGGCCTGCGTACCGCGCTGGATATCGATTACCGTCCGGTGCTGTGGGGGCTCACCTCGCTCGGCGATGGCGAAACCCGTTTCATTGAGTCCGGGCCGGTCACCAGCCAGCTGCAGGAAGTGCTGCATCTGTTCGATTTGGTGGTGGGAACCGAAGAAGAGTTTCATATTGCCGGGGGCAGCACCGATACCCTGACCGCGTTGAAAAATGTGCGCCATGCCACCAAAGCCACCCTCGTCTGCAAGTGCGGACCGATGGGCTGCGTGGTGCTGGAAGGCGACATCCCGGACAGCTGGGACCAGGTGCCGCTGCAGCAGGGCGTGCGCGTGGAGGTGCTCAACGTGCTGGGCGCCGGGGATGCCTTTATGTCGGGCCTGCTGCGCGGCTGGCTTAACGACGAGGGCTGGGAGCAGGCTTGCCGTTACGCCAACGCCTGCGGGGCGCTGGTGGTCTCCCGCCACGGCTGCGCGCCGGCGATGCCGACCAAAGTCGAACTCGATGACTACCTGCAGCACGCCGAATCGGTGCCGCGCCCGGACGTCGACGAGCGCCTCAACCATCTGCACCGGGTGACCAGCCGCCGCCAGCAGTGGCCGGAGCTGTGCATTTTCGCCTTCGACCATCGCAAACAGCTGGCCGACCTGGCGCGGGAGACCGGTCGCGATGAAGCCTGCATTCCGCAGCTCAAGCTGCTGTTGTTGGCCGCGGCCGAAGCGGCGGCGCAGGAGGCGGGTCTTGACCAGCGCAGCGGCATTCTGGCCGACGGCACCTACGGCCAGCGTGCGCTGAACGCCATTACCGGCAAGGGCTGGTGGATCGGGCGACCTATCGAACTGCCCAGCTCGCGCCCGCTGCGTCTGGAGCATGGCAACATCGGCTCGCAGCTGATCGACTGGCCGCTGGAGCATGTCGTCAAATGTCTGGTCTTCTATCACCCGGACGACCCGGCGGCGCTGCGTGAAGAGCAGGACGCTCTGCTGCTCGAGGTGTGGCAGGCCTGTAACAAATCAGGCCACGAGCTGCTGCTGGAGGTGATCCTCCCGGAAAATGGCCCGGACAAAGACGAGCGCCATTACCACACCATGCTGGAGCACTTCTATCAGCTGGGGATCAAGCCGGACTGGTGGAAGCTGCCGCCGCTCTCCAGCGCCAGCTGGCAGCAGATCACTGCCCTTATCGAGCGCGAAGATCCGTGGAGCCGCGGGATCCTGATCCTCGGTCTCGATGCGCCTTCCGACAAACTGCGCGCCGGTTTCGCCGAAGCGGCCGCACACCCGATGATCAAAGGTTTCGCCGTCGGGCGCACCATCTTTGGCCAGCCGTCGCGGCGCTGGATGCAGGGCGAGCTCAGCGATGAGGCGCTGATAGAGGAAGTGAAACGCAACTACCTGACGCTTATTGGCTACTGGCGCGAAGCCCGCCGCTGATCCCCCAACGCCCGTCTCCGTCCCCTTGCGGAGCGGGCGTTTTTCTGTTTCTTCGTGAAATGAATCGCGTATTTCGTCGCAATAAATGAAAAATTCGCTTCATTTGGTACACTGGAAGCCATATTCCTTCCATTTTCTCAGAGCGCACTCTATGGCCAATAACCCAACACAGCTGACCATCCTGCAGGATGAAATCAGGCGTCGCTACGATACGTTAAGCAAACGTCTGAAACAGGTCGCCCGCTATATCCTTGATAACAGCAATAGCGTGGCTTTCGATACCGTGGCCTCCATTGCGCAACAGGCGGACGTTCCCCCTTCCACGTTGATTCGTTTTGCCAACGCCTTCGGCTTCAGCGGCTTTAACGAAATGAAACAGATGTTCAAGCAGCATTTGATGGAAGAGACCGCCAACTATACCGAGCGCGCCCGTCTGTTCCGCCAGACCACCAGCGATGAGTCCAGCCCGCCGGAAACGCCGACGGAAATCCTCAATATGTTCACAATGGTGAACAACCAGGCGCTGCAGCAGCTGGCGATGCAGACCTCCAGCGATGAGCTGGAGCGCGCGGTGGCCCTGCTGGGCGAGGCGGAAAATATCTACGTCATTGGCCTGCGCCGGTCGTTCAGCGTCGCTTCCTATCTGACTTATGCGCTGCGCCACCTCGATCGCAAAGCCTTTCTGATCGACGGCCTCGGCGGCATGTTCACCGAACAGCTGAGTCTGGTCGGCCCGAAAGACGTGGTGGTGGCGGTGAGCTTCTCGCCGTACGCCCGGGAAGTGGTCGAGCTGGTGGAGCTGGGCGCGCAGCGCAAAGCGCGGCAGATCGCCATTACCGACAGCCAGGTCAGCCCGCTGGCGGCCTTCAGCGATGTCTGCTTTGTGGTGCGGGAAGCGCAGGTGGATGGCTTCCGTTCGCAGGTTGCTTCCCTGTGCCTGGCCCAGACGCTGGCGGTTTCGCTGGCGCTGAACAGCAGTCAGGAGTCCGAGGCCAAGCAGAAGGCGTGAGATAGGCCGCCTGGCGTCGGTTGCGCGGCGGCGCGGGATAAGCCTGCGGGGGGATGCCGTAGGCCGGATAAGCGTAGCGCCATCCGGCACAAGACGGGTATGGCGCCAGAGGTGTCCTGCCCGGCGGCGCTGCGCTTGC
>NZ_JBMEZK010000020.1:0-34137 GCF_048822715.1 Klebsiella sp. C239
GATGGAGGCGCATTATAGGGAGTTCTCGAGCGCCCGCAATAGAAAAATGGCAGAAAAATGACTGACTGCTGCATTCCCCAGCAAAACCCCGCTTTATACCTCTTTACACACAGAATTATCCACAGGAGAGCGTCAAAACATGACCGAACGCCCCGCGGATCGGCAGCTACATAGAAGGAGAACCATCGGCCTAAAGAGAAAGATAAAAATTCGCGAGCGTTGCGCAAACGTTTTCGTTACAATGCCGCGCAATGACACGGATGCCCGGTTGGGTGCGTTAGGTGAGTTTTTAGGCAAAAACTCACCTAACGCTCTCTGTAATGTTCAAATCCTGGGGATTTAATACCATGCAACAACGTCGTCCAGTCCGCCGCGCTCTGCTCAGTGTTTCTGACAAGGCCGGTATCGTCGAATTCGCGCAGGCGCTTTCCGCTCGTGGTGTCGAGCTGCTGTCCACCGGCGGCACCGCCCGCCTGCTGGCAGATAAAGGCCTGCCGGTAACCGAAGTCTCTGACTACACCGGTTTCCCGGAAATGATGGATGGACGCGTGAAGACCCTGCATCCGAAAGTACACGGCGGCATCCTCGGTCGTCGCGGTCAGGATGATGGCATCATGCAGCAGCACGGTATCGCGCCTATCGATATGGTGGTCGTTAACCTCTATCCGTTTGCCCAAACCGTCGCTCGTGAAGGCTGCTCGCTGGAAGACGCGGTGGAAAACATCGATATCGGCGGCCCAACCATGGTCCGCTCCGCGGCGAAGAACCACAAAGATGTCGCCATCGTGGTGAAGAGCAGCGACTACACCGCCATCATTAATGAAATGGACGCCAACGAAGGCTCCCTGACGCTGGACACCCGCTTCGACCTCGCCATTAAAGCCTTCGAACACACCGCCGCGTACGACAGCATGATCGCCAACTACTTCGGCAGCATGGTTCCGGCCTATCACGGCGAAAGCAAAGAAGCCGCTGGCCGCTTCCCACGCACCCTGAATCTGAACTTCATTAAGAAGCAGGATATGCGCTACGGCGAAAACAGCCACCAGCAGGCTGCCTTCTATATAGAAGAGAATGTCAAAGAAGCTTCCGTGGCAACCGCTACCCAGCTGCAGGGTAAAGCGCTCTCCTATAACAATATTGCCGATACCGATGCGGCGCTGGAGTGCGTGAAAGAGTTCAACGAACCGGCCTGCGTGATCGTTAAGCACGCTAACCCGTGCGGCGTTGCCGTCAGCGACTCGATCCTTGACGCCTACGATCGCGCATACAAAACCGACCCGACCTCCGCGTTCGGCGGCATCATCGCCTTCAACCGCGAGCTGGATGCCGACACCGCGCAGGCGATCATCTCTCGCCAGTTTGTCGAGGTGATCATCGCCCCGTCCGCCAGCGAAGAAGCGCTGAAAATCACTGCCGCGAAGCAGAACGTCCGCGTACTGACCTGCGGTCAGTGGGAAGCGCGCGTTGCCGGTCTCGATTTCAAACGTGTCAACGGCGGCCTGCTGGTTCAGGACCGCGATCTCGGTATGGTCACCGCAGGCGAACTGCGCGTGGTCAGTAAACGTCAGCCGAGCGAGCAAGAGCTGCGCGATGCGCTGTTCTGCTGGAAAGTGGCGAAATTCGTCAAATCCAACGCCATCGTGTATGCCAAAGACAATATGACCATCGGCATAGGCGCCGGCCAGATGAGCCGCGTCTACTCGGCGAAAATTGCCGGGATTAAAGCCGGTGACGAAGGTCTGGAAGTGAAAGGCTCCGCCATGGCCTCCGATGCCTTCTTCCCGTTCCGCGACGGGATTGACGCCGCGGCTGCGGTCGGCATCACCTGCGTTATCCAGCCGGGCGGCTCTATCCGCGACGACGAAGTGATTGCCGCCGCTGACGAACACGGCATCGCCATGATCTTCACCGATATGCGCCACTTCCGCCATTAATTCATGGAGCTGCAGATGAAAGTATTAGTAATCGGCAACGGCGGGCGTGAACACGCCCTGGCCTGGAAAGCGGCCCAATCGCCGCTGGTTGATACCGTCTACGTTGCGCCGGGCAACGCAGGTACCGCGCTGGAGCCGTCGCTGCAAAACGTCGCCATCGGCGTCACCGATATTCCGGCGCTGCTGCGCTTCGCTCAGGATGAAAATATCGACCTGACCATCGTTGGTCCGGAAGCGCCGCTGGTCATTGGCGTGGTCGACGCGTTCCGTGCCGCCGGGCTCGCCATCTTTGGGCCAACCGAAGGCGCGGCGCAGCTGGAAGGCTCAAAAGCCTTCACCAAAGATTTCCTCGCCCGTCATCATATCCCGACGGCGGAATACCAGAACTTCACCGAGGTCGAGCCTGCGCTGGCTTATCTGCGGGAGAAAGGCGCGCCGATCGTCATCAAAGCCGACGGTCTGGCGGCGGGTAAAGGCGTTATCGTGGCGATGACCCTTGAGGAAGCCGAAGCGGCGGTCAAAGACATGCTGGCCGGTAACGCCTTTGGCGACGCCGGACACCGCATCGTCATTGAAGAGTTCCTCGATGGCGAAGAGGCCAGCTTCATTGTGATGGTCGACGGCGAGCACGTCCTGCCGATGGCCACCAGCCAGGATCACAAACGCGTCGGCAACGGCGATACCGGCCCGAACACCGGTGGGATGGGCGCTTATTCTCCGGCGCCGGTCGTGACTGATGAAGTCCATCAGCGCACCATGGAGCGTATTATCTGGCCAACCGTGAAGGGCATGGCCGCGGAAGGCAACACCTATACCGGTTTCCTGTATGCCGGTCTGATGATCGACAAGCAGGGCAACCCAAAGGTCATTGAGTTCAACTGCCGCTTTGGCGATCCGGAAACCCAGCCGATCATGCTGCGCCTGAAATCTGACCTGGTAGCGCTGTGCCTCGCCGCCTGCGCCGGCAAGCTGGATGAGAAAACCTCCGAGTGGGATGACCGCGCATCGCTGGGGGTAGTGGTTGCCGCCGGCGGCTATCCGGGCAACTACAACACGGGCGATGAGATCCATGGCCTGCCGCAGCAGGAAGCGGCAGACGGTAAAGTCTTCCATGCCGGCACGAAACTGTCTGACGACCAGCGCGTGGTCACCAACGGCGGGCGCGTACTGTGCGTCACCGCCCTGGGCGATACCGTAGCGCAGGCGCAGCAGCGCGCCTATCAGCTGCTGACCGATATTCGCTGGGATGGCAGCTTTAGCCGAAACGATATCGGCTGGCGCGCCATTGAGCGCGAAAAGGCTAACGGCTAAGTTTCGCCAACAGCGTTTTCCGCGTAATGCCTAACTGACGGGCGGCTTCGGTTTTGTTGCCGCCCGTTTTTTCCAGCGCCGCCAGAATCACCTCTTTTTCGACTTCCACTAGCGGCTGAATCAGCCCCTCCTCGCTCCCGCCTGACGGCAGCGGCGTACCCGCGATCGCCAGCGGCAATTCCCGCCCGGAGATATAGTCCCCGGTCAGTAGCACCACCGCCCGCTCCACCGCGTTTTCCAGCTCGCGAATGTTGCCCGGCCAGGAGTAGTGGATCAGCAGGTCCATCGCCTGTGGAGTGAACCCCTTTACCGCCTTACGATTGCGTTCGGCATAGCGTTTGAGAAAGTGCTGCGCCAGCGGCGGAATATCTTCCCGGCGCCGGCGCAGCGGCGGCATCTCAATAGTCACGACGTTCAGGCGGTAATAGAGATCCTGGCGAAAACGCCCGGCGCTTACCTCTTCCGCGAGGTTGCGGTGGGTGGCGGCGATCAGCCGCACATCAACGGCAAGCGTCTGGTTGCTGCCGACCCGCTGCACCTCCCGTTCCTGAATCGCCCGCAGCAGCCGGACCTGCATCAATGGTGAGATATCGCCAATTTCATCGAGGAACAGCGTGCCGCCATCCGCTTCGACAAAGCGCCCTTCACGTCGCCGATCCGCGCCGGTAAACGCCCCTTTTTCATGGCCGAAGAGTTCCGACTCCAGTAGCGACTCATTCAGCGCCGCGCAGTTGAGCGTCACCAGCGGCTTATCACCGCGCCCGCTGCAGGCGTGGATGGCGCGCGCCACCAGTTCCTTACCGGTTCCCGACTCCCCATAGATCAGCACCGTCGCATCCGAAGGGGCTACCAGCGTAATATTATTAAGAAGCGCCTGCATCGCCGGGCTGTCGCCTATCATGCCCCAGCGCGAACTCGCTGCGGCGGGGTGTTCGCCCTCGCTATGCCGGGTGTGTGCCAGCGCCTGGACTAACGTCTGCTGTAACGTGTCAAAATCCAGCGGTTTAATCAGATAATCCAGCGCCCCGGACTTGATGGCCTCCACCGCCGTATCGACGCTGGAGAACGCCGTCATGATCAGCACCGGGATCGCCGGGTTATAGGCTTTAATCTCTTTTAACGTCGCGATACCGTCCATCTCCGCCATGCGAATATCGCACAGCACCAGGTCGAAGACCTGCTGATGGATCAGCTCCAGCGCCTGCAGGCCGTTGTGGGCTAATGCCACCTGATAGCCCCAGCCGCGCAGCAGCGCCTGCAGGATCGTGCAGTGGCTGATGTCATCATCGACAACCAGAATCTGTACCTTATCGCTGCTCATCTTCCCTCCGTTGAGCATCAATCGGTAGCCAAAGCGTAAATATCGCTCCGGCCCCCGGCTGACTTTCGGCGCGGATCGTCCCGCCATGTTGTTCGATAATATTCTGCACCACCGCCAGCCCCAGCCCGGTGCCGTCCGCTTTGGTGGTGAAATAGGGGGTGAAGATGGCCTGCAGCTCTTCGGCAGTCATCCCTTTACCGCTATCTGCGACGACGATTTTCATCCGCTGACGGTCAGCTTCGCTTGCCGATACGCGAATGACGCCGTCACGGCCAATCGCCTGCATCGCGTTCAGGTACAGGTTCAACAGCACCTGGTTCAGGCGGTCGGCATCGGCGTTGATCGTGGAGAGCTCCGGGCGCGGAGTGAATTGCAGCGCGATCCCGCGACTCTGCGCATCCTGGCTAACCAACTGCAATGAGTGGTGGATAAGCGCGTTAATATCCACCGGCTGGTAATTTAAATGCGCGGGCCGGACCAGCTCCAGCAGCTCACTGACCACCCGATTGAGGCGGTCGGCCTCTTTGGCCATCACCTGCGCTAACTGATGCGACTCACCGCCCGGCGGCGTGCGCTCGGCAAAATATTTTGCCAGCCCTTTAATCGACGAGAGCGGATTGCGGATCTCGTGCGCCACGCCCGCCGCCAGATGGCCAAGCGCCAGCAGTTTCTCTTTGCGGGCCATCGCCTCCAGCAGTTGTTTCCGTGAGCGGCGATAGCGGCGGAACCAGAACTGGGCAAGGATCGTTGCCGCTGTCACCAACGCGGCGGCGCCCAGCATGATGGCCATATTCCGCTGCCCGCGGGCCTGCGCGGCATCCAGCTCGCGGCTATCAAAGGCGATAAAAATCACCTGCGGGACGCTGGCTTGAGCCAGGGCGCTGTTGCCGCGATTCATCATGCCCCTATGGTGGCCGCGGGCCGGATTGAGCGGGCGAAACTGGCGATAGATCTCCATGGCCGGCTGCGGCTCGCTAAGCCGCCGCCAGCGAGCCTGTTCGCCAACCGCCAGCGCACGCATCTGCGCGGGGCTGTAGAGCGTTTGACCCACCTGCTGCGGATCGCTGTGGGCGATGATGGCGCCATTGTCATCAGTCACCGCGAACCACAGGACGCCCGGCTGCCAGGCCATCTCTTCCAGCAGGGCCTGCAGCTGCGCGTGGTGCATCCGCATTCCCATGCCAACGCGCGTGCCGGACTCCAGCGCGCGGATCAGTACGCTCCCCTTCTCCTCGATAGTTTGTCGGGCGGCGGTCGTCTCACGACCGTAGTCGCGGACGATCATCGCGGAGAACAGCACCACCAGCAGCACTACCGTACCGGTCAGCAGCCAGCTCAGCGCGCCAGCGGCAGCGTCCCGGGAAAA
Source organism: Klebsiella sp. C239 (assembly GCF_048822715.1). Taxonomy (NCBI): domain Bacteria; kingdom Pseudomonadati; phylum Pseudomonadota; class Gammaproteobacteria; order Enterobacterales; family Enterobacteriaceae; genus Klebsiella; species Klebsiella sp. C239. The sequence goes on from NZ_JBMEZK010000020.1 coordinate 5,936, forward strand.
AGGTTTGATCTTCATCGGCGAGTCCTTGTCATCTCCTTTTCGCTATCAGCAGGATCTTTCAGCAGAAATCATGCCATGTTTCCGCGCGGCCAAACCTGCTCTCAAACATATCGCCTGCGCTTTAGCGAGTAAAAATGACTCGCCGGTCCCGGGCGGAACGGGTCATTTTTACTCGCTCTTCTCTTTAACGGCCTCGGCAGGCCTGCACGGACGGGCTTTTTCAGGCTGGCATGAAAGATGCAATACCGAGAGAAACCACACAGGAGAAAATGCCATGAAACGGAACCGTACCTTACCTCTCGCCCTCGTTACCTTAGCCGCGCTGACCTTCGGCAGCAACACGGCCTGGGCCAACCACCACTGGGGCAACAATAACGGGATCGGCAACCAGGGCTACAGTCAGCTGACCCAGGAGCAGCAGGCTACCGCGCAAAAGCTGCATAACGATTACTATGAGCAAACCAGCGCCCTGCGCCAGCAGTTGCAGTCCAAACGCTATGAGTACAATGCGTTGCTCACGGCGCAAAAGCCGGACAGCGGCAAGATTGAAGCCGTCGCTCAGGAGATGGAAGGCTTACGCCAGAAGCTGGATCAGCAGCGGGTGAAATTAGATCTCGCCCTGGCTGAGGCTGGCGTTCCCCGCGGCGCAGGAATGGGATATGGCGGCTGTCGCGGTAGCGGCGGCGGTCATATGGGCATGAATCACTGGTAAAGGTTAGAAGCTTTTTTCCGTCGGCTGCCAGGTGCAGAAGTTTTCATTGGCCACCAGCAGCAGTTGAGAGCCTTCCGGCGCCTCCAGCCAGGCAATGCTCACCGCGGCGGAAGCGTGGCTCTGCCGACGTTCAATGTGCGCCAGAGCCCGACTATCGAGGTCGGGCGTGACCGTCTGCCCTTCACAGGTCAGCACGGTATGCGCGGCGGCGTTCCAGCGCCCCTGACGCAGGACGACCCGTCCCTGGCGGAGGGCGTCGCTGGTCTGGCGGATCTGCTCGGCGCGATAACGGTACAGCGCGACCTGGTCGCTGGAGAGTTGCTGCTTCTGCCCGTCAACTTCCCGCTGCATAAAGCTCAGATCGCCCTGCGCGTCGAAGCGGGCACGAATATGTTCCGGCGGCTTGCCGTAGACATTGAGTTCAATCAGCGTCAGCTGATCGCCCTGCCAGCGATATTCGCTGGTCGAGGTGTCCCCGTGACGCCACGGGCTGAAGGCGGCGAGAAGATGGACTTCATCGCCAGAATCTTTACGCCAGATACGCATCGCCCCCTGGTTGTCCGCATAACCGCTGGCGGTAAATGGTGGTAGCGACGCGTTATGGCTGCAGGCAGTCAGCAACAGGATGCCCGCCAGCGCTAGAGGCCGGCGCCAGACAGACAAAAGGGGCTTAATAGCCCCTTCGATAAAACTGTTCACTGCCACGCGGTCTTACTTAACTGCGTCTTTCAGTGCTTTGCCAGAAACAAATGCCGGCACGTTAGCTGCAGCGATTTTGATCTCTTTACCGGTCTGCGGGTTGCGGCCAGTACGCTCAGCGCGGTGGTTCACTTTGAAGGTACCGAAACCAACCAGTTGAACAGCATCACCTTCTTTCAGAGACTCAGTAATTGCAGCCAGGGTAGATTCCAGGGCAGCTTTAGCCTGTGCTTTGGACAGGTCAGCTTTGTCCGCAATTACATCAATCAGTTGAGTCTTGTTCATAAGTTATCCTTACAATGTGTTTATCGCTTGCTAAGCATCGAGTGCGACGGAAATGCCAAAAAAGCACCCTCCTGCATACACGCACCGATAGCCACTTTTTTTCGCCCTCCAAATGTAGACCAGACGGGGGGCGGAATGGAAGCCTTCAGACGCTACAATTCAGGCGGTAAATCACGTTTTCTGGTCTCACTGCTGAAAATTTATACCAATATTGCTCTCGCCGGCCTCACGCAGGTCCGCGCGCAGGCCTTTTATCAGCTCAAGGTCACGCTCTTCGCAGTCGGCCAGCAGGCGGAAAATTTCCCACTGAATGTCCCATTCCTGCTCTACCGCCGGGTTCGCTTTCAGCTCTTCGTCGGTCATTTCGCGACCTTCCTGGGTCATTTCCAGCATCGCCACGGTGGTGATAGAGGTTTTGCTCACCTCGATCGCGTGCTCGAGCGTTTCGCCGCTCAGACGTGAATGGATCAGTTCGCTCAACGCCACGCAGGCGTCTATGGCCGGATAAACACCGTACAGGTCGAAATCATCTGCCGCCGGGATCGCCTCTTCCAGTTTCTCCAGCTGACTATCGAAATTCACCTTCGCATCTTTGACCGTCAGCGTTTCCCAGATCAGATCCAGGATACGACGGTACAGCTGGCCGTCGCCAAACTCGGTTTGCTTGCAGAACATCGCGTAGTTGGGGTACATACGCTCGCACAGGCAGGCCATAAAAGTGACATGCTGCCAGCTTTCCAGCTTCTCCAGGCGCAGGTGAATCGGGTTTTGTAACATGATGAATTCTCGAAGTCAGAAATTAGGCGCAGTGTACCTGAATCAGCTGTGATTTGCTTGCCAACGCACAAACGACGGACGGCGGGAAGCCACCGCATCGGCCCAGCGCGTCGGTTCGGGCAGACGATAGCCTCGCATGCAGCGTTCGACCCACATTAAAGCGCTGTCCATGCCTACCCGGTGGCCGGTGCTAATAAACAGCGGGTTGCAGCGCACTTTGCTGCGCCAGACCCAAGCCAGTTGCTCATTTTTATCCATCAGCGGGGCCAGCGCACCGGGCTCATCACCCAGGTCGCCGATTTTGCCGCACAGCCGTTTTTTCGCCACCCCGATGGTCGGCACGTCGATCATCAGGCCAAAATGGCTGGCGACGCCGAGCCGCCGGGGATGGGAGATACCGTGGCCGTCAACAAACAACAGGTCCGGTTTTTGCGAAAGCTGCTCCCACGCCGCCAGCAGCGCAGGGGTTTCGCGAAACGAGAGAAAGCCGGGAATATAGGGCATGGAAGTGGCGACGCGCGCCACCTGATACTCCACCAGCTCCAGTTCAGGCCAGGTCAGCAGCACCATCGCAGCCCGGGTGATCTCCCCTTCCTGCTCAAACCCGACATCCGCGCCGCCGATCAACGTCGGTGGGTCACGATCCAGTCGATCCGCGCGCTCTACCGACGCGGCTAACTGTTGCTGCTGGATACGGAGTGCGGCTAAATCCATATGGCTGATCTCCTACTGGTGATAGGGTGCGGAAAGACGATGCACCGCTTCAACAAAGACGCCCGCATGCTCAGGGTCAACGTCCTGATGGATGCCGTGGCCGAGGTTAAAGACGTGGCCTTCTCCCTGACCAAAGCCGGCGAGGATGGTCGCGACTTCTTCTTCAATACGCGCGGGGGGCGCATAGAGCATGGACGGATCCATGTTGCCCTGCAGCGCGACTTTGTCGCCCACGCGACGACGGGCATCGGCAATATCGGTGGTCCAGTCGAGACCCAGCGCGTCACAGCCGGTCTCCGCCATCGCTTCCAGCCACTGACCGCCGCCTTTGGTGAACAGCGTCACCGGCACGCGGCGGCCTTCGTTTTCCCGCAGCAGGCCATCGACGATTTTATGCATGTAGTAGAGGGAGAACTGCTGGTAGTCGCGGCCGGTCAGCACCCCGCCCCAGGTGTCAAAAATCATTACCGACTGCGCGCCGGCTTTGATCTGCGCGTTGAGATACAGGGTGACGCTCTTCGCCAGCTTATCCAGCAGCGCGTGCAGCGCCTGCGGGTCGGCGTACATCATCTTTTTGATGACAGTGAAAGCCTTGCTGCTGCCGCCTTCCACCATGTAGGTCGCCAGCGTCCATGGGCTACCGGAAAAACCGATCAGCGGCACTTCGCCTTTCAGTTCGCGGCGAATGGTGCGCACGGCATTCATCACGTAGCCCAGTTCCTGCTCGGGATCCGGGACTGGCAGCTTGTCGACGTCGGCTTTGCTTTTCACCGGCGAGGTGAAGCGCGGGCCTTCGCCTGCCTCAAAGTACAGCCCCAGCCCCATGGCGTCCGGGATGGTCAGGATGTCCGAAAAGAGGATCGCCGCGTCCAGCGGGTAACGACGCAGCGGCTGGAGCGTCACTTCGCAGGCCAGCTCGGCATTTTTACACAGCGACATAAAGTCGCCCGCTTGCGCACGGGTGGCTTTGTACTCCGGTAAATAGCGGCCCGCCTGGCGCATCATCCACACCGGGGTGACATCAACCGGCTGACGCAGCAGCGCGCGCAGGTAACGATCGTTCTTCAGTTCGGTCATTTTTACATTCCTTTAGCGTTGATACGCCCAGTGTAACATGTCACTCGAACTCTGCCCGACACATCGCGACGGTATCTTCGATAAGCCGGCGCGCCACCGTCCCCGGCGGCGGCAGAAGCGGCAGATCGTCATAGCGGTACCAGTCCGCGCTGAGTAACTCTTTTTTATCCACCACGATATCGCCCTCCGCGTAATCCGCCATAAAGGCAGTCATCAGCGACTGCGGGAACGGCCACGGTTGAGAAGTCACGTAGCGCAGATTTTTCACCCGAATACCGCTCTCCTCCATCACCTCACGGGCAACGGCCTGCTCGAGGGTTTCGCCGATCTCGACGAACCCGGCCAGCACGGTGTGTATCCCATTGCGATGTCGGGTATGTTGCGCCAGCAGGATCGCATCGTCGCGACGGATAGCGACGATAATGCACGGGGCAATTTGCGGGTAGTAACGTTCACGGCAGTGGCTGCACAGCATCGCCCATTCGCTTTTACTGGCATGCATCGGGTGACCGCAGTAGCCGCAAAATTTATGCGATCGATAAAATTCGGCGAGCTGGATCCCCCGTCCCGCCAGCTGAAAGAGTCCCGGATCCTGATCCAGCACCTGGCGTAACGATCCCATGTCATGGCGGCGATCCTGGCGCACCATCCACACCGGATCGCCCTGCCATTCGCCGATATGCAGCGCATGCTGGCCGACAAGATCGAAATTAACCGCTTCGCCATGTGGTAATTCTCCACCAGGCAACCATAATTTTTGTTCGTGACTGACAACCCACCAGCCGCGATCTAATTTTTCAATAATACGATCCATATCTATTGCACTACCTTTGCTTCACTGGCATGTTGTTAACATTATATTTACATTTTTGGTGAGCAGATTTAAATCAAAACTAGCGGAGTCAATCATGCTAAACCAGCTGGAAAATCTGACGGAGCGCGTTGGCGGTAGTAATGAACTGGTCGATCGCTGGCTACAAGTGCGTAAGCATCTGCTCGTGGCTTACTACAATCTGGTTGGCCTGAAACCGGGCAAAGAGTCGTTTATGCGGCTAAACGAAAAGGCGCTGGATGACTTTTGCCAAAGTCTGGTGGATTACCTCTCGTCCGGTCATTTTAGTATTTATGAACGCATTATTGGCGAAATGGAAGGCGATACCCCACTTTTAGCCGCCACCCGGCTTTACCCGCAGCTGGAAGCCAATACCCAGCAGATGATGGACTACTACGATACCTGCCTCGAAAACGCCATTGATCATGATAACTACCTTGAATTTCAGCAGGCGCTGTCGGATATCGGCGAGTCGCTGGAAGCGCGTTTCGCCCTGGAAGATAAACTGATCGCCCTCGCCGTCGCCCATCATCTGAACGATGAGGTGCGCGATAATATTGCCCCGACCGCTTGAGTTGTGTGCAATTAACGAGTAGTTTACCTTCATTCCCCCTCTCCGGAGGGGATGTCATCTTGTCGGAGTGCTTATTTTCCATGTGAAGGCTAACGTGGAAAAGGCTGAGACCGTTAATTCGGGATCCGCGGAACCTGATCAGGCTAATACCTGCGAAGGGAACAAGAGTAAACTGCTGTTCGCGTCAGTCCGTCAGGGCCGATCGCATCTGTTACTCCATCCGTCGTCTGACAAGCCATGTCCTTTTCATCTGGAATGCGCTATGTCTACTACCAAACTGACCCGTCGTGAGCTACGCGAGCACGCGCAGCGATTTATCGATACGCTGGAAGGCGCTGCTTTCCCTAATTCGCGCCGTATCTACATTCAAGGTTCACAAGCGGATATCCGCGTCCCAATGCGTGAAATCCAGCTCAGCCCAACCCTCGTCGGCGGCGATAACGATAACCCACAGTACGAAGCCAACGAACCGATCCCGGTGTATGACACCTCCGGACCTTATGGCGACCCGGATATTGGCATTAATGTCCGCCAGGGGCTTGCCAGGCTGCGCCAGCCGTGGATCGACGCGCGCAATGACTGCGCCCCGCTCAGCGAACGCAGCTCGGCCTATACCAAAGCGCGGCTGGCCGATGACGGCCTTGATGAGCTGCGCTTCAATAGCCAGCTGAAGCCAAAACGCGCCGTTGCCGGCAAATGTGTTACCCAACTGCACTACGCCCGCCAGGGGATCGTCACCCCGGAGATGGAGTTCATCGCCATTCGCGAAAACATGGGCCGCGAACGTATTCGCAGCGAAGTTCTGCGCCAGCAGCATGCCGGCGAAGGCTTCGGCGCCCGCCTGCCGGAAAACATTACCCCTGAGTTCGTCCGTGATGAAGTGGCCGCCGGGCGCGCCATCATCCCGGCCAATATCAACCACCCGGAGTCTGAGCCGATGATTATCGGCCGCAACTTCCTGGTAAAAGTGAATGCTAATATCGGCAACTCGGCGGTGACCTCCTCCATCGAAGAAGAGGTCGAGAAGCTGGTCTGGTCCACCCGCTGGGGCGCCGATACGGTGATGGATCTCTCCACCGGCCGCTATATCCACGAAACCCGCGAGTGGATCCTGCGTAACAGCCCGGTACCGATCGGCACCGTACCGATTTACCAGGCGCTGGAGAAAGTCAACGGCATCGCCGAGAACCTCACCTGGGAAGCCTTCCGCGATACCCTGCTGGAACAGGCCGAACAGGGGGTCGACTACTTCACCATTCACGCCGGCGTACTGCTGCGCTACGTCCCGATGACCGCGAAGCGTCTGACCGGCATCGTTTCGCGCGGCGGCTCAATCATGGCCAAATGGTGCCTGTCGCACCATCAGGAAAACTTTCTCTACCAGCATTTCCGCGAAATCTGCGAAATCTGCGCCGCCTATGACGTGTCGCTGTCGCTGGGCGATGGCCTGCGCCCCGGCTCCATTCAGGATGCCAACGACGAAGCGCAGTTCTCCGAGCTGCGCACCCTCGGCGAGCTGACGAAAATCGCCTGGGAGTATGACGTGCAGGTGATGATCGAGGGCCCCGGCCACGTGCCGATGCAGATGATCCGCCGCAATATGACCGAAGAGCTGGAGCACTGCCACGAAGCGCCGTTCTACACCCTCGGGCCGCTCACCACCGACATTGCGCCGGGCTACGACCATTTCACCTCCGGCATCGGCGCGGCGATGATCGGCTGGTTCGGCTGCGCCATGCTGTGCTATGTCACGCCAAAAGAGCATCTCGGCCTGCCCAACAAAGAGGATGTGAAGCAGGGGTTGATTACCTACAAAATCGCCGCCCACGCCGCCGACCTGGCGAAAGGTCACCCCGGGGCGCAGATCCGCGATAACGCCATGTCGAAGGCGCGCTTTGAATTCCGCTGGGAAGACCAGTTTAACCTCGCGCTGGATCCGTTTACCGCCCGGGCCTATCACGATGAAACCCTGCCGCAGGAATCCGGCAAAGTTGCCCACTTCTGCTCCATGTGCGGTCCGAAATTCTGCTCAATGAAGATCACTCAGGAAGTCCGCGACTACGCCGCCAGACAGGCCATCGACGCCGGCATGGCCGATATGTCGCATCACTTCCGCGCCCGCGGCGGCGAAATCTACCTGAAACAGGAGGAAGTCTGATGTATCAGCCTGATTTTCCACCCGTCCCGTTTCGTCTCGGACTCTACCCGGTAGTGGACAGCGTGGCGTGGATTGAGCGCCTGCTCGAAGCCGGCGTGCGTACTATTCAGCTGCGCATCAAAGACCGACGCGACAGCGAGGTGGAGGATGACGTCATCGCCGCCATCGCCCTTGGCCGCCGCTATCACGCCCGGCTGTTCATTAACGATTACTGGCGACTGGCGATCAAGCACCAGGCCTACGGCGTGCATCTCGGACAAGAAGATCTGGAAACCACCGATCTGAGCGCCATCCGCCAAGCCGGGCTACGTCTGGGCGTCTCCACCCATGACGATATGGAGATTGATGTCGCCCTGGCGGCGCGCCCCTCTTACATCGCCCTGGGTCACGTCTTCCCGACGCAAACCAAACAGATGCCCTCCGCGCCGCAGGGGCTCGATCAGCTTGCCAGACATATCCAACGCCTGGCGGATTACCCCACCGTGGCGATCGGCGGAATTAGCCTTGAAAAGGCCCCGGCGGTGCTGGCGACCGGCGTCGGCAGCATCGCAGTGGTCAGCGCCATCACCCAGGCGGCGGACTGGCGGGCAGCGACCGACCAGCTGCTGGCGCTGGCGGGAGCGGGCGATGAATGATCACGACTTTATGCGCTATAGCCGTCAGCTGCTGCTGGAGGATATCGCCATCGAGGGGCAGCAGAAGCTGTTAGCCAGCCGGGTGCTGATTATCGGCCTTGGCGGGCTGGGCTCCCCGGCGGCGCTCTATCTGGCTGGGGCTGGCGTCGGGACGCTGACCCTGGCCGATGACGACGCCGTGCATCTCAGCAATCTGCAGCGGCAGATCCTGTTCACCAGCGCGGATATCGATCGGCCAAAAGCCGCGGCGGCAAAGACGCGGCTCAGCCAGCTAAATCCGCAGATCAAACTGGTTGCGCTCCAGCAGCGATTAAGCGGCGAGGCGCTGCGCGCCGAGGTGGCGAAAGCGGACGTGGTGCTGGACTGTACCGATAACATGGTCACCCGCCAGGCGATCAATGCCGCCTGCGTGGCCCTCGACATCCCGTTAGTGACCGCCAGCGCCGTCGGCTTCGGCGGTCAGCTGATGGTGCTCACCCCCCCCTGGACGCAGGGTTGCTATCGCTGCCTGTGGCCGGATAGCGACGAACCGCAGCGCAACTGCCGCACCGCGGGGATCGTCGGTCCGGTGGTCGGCATGATGGGCACGCTGCAGGCGCTGGAGGCCATTAAGCTGCTCAGCGGCATGACGACGCCGCGCAACACTCTGCGGCTGTTCGACGCCCGCACCAGCAACTGGCGTAACCTGGCGCTACAGCGTTCCCGGGACTGCCCGATTTGCGGAGGGCGGCATGCAGATCTGGTTTAACGACGAGCCGCTGGCGTGCGCCGACCATCTCAGCGTCAGCGCCCTGCTGACCCAGCTCGAACAGCTGCAGCCGGGCGTCGCGCTGGCGCTCAATCAACACATTCTGCCGCGCGACCGGTGGGAAGATCATCTCTTGCAGGAAGGCGATCGAGTCCTGCTTTTTCAGGTTATCGCTGGAGGCTGACATGTTACGTATTGCAGACAAAACATTTGAATCCCATCTTTTCACCGGTACCGGCAAATTCGCCGCCCCGGAGGTGATGGTTGAGGCGATTCGCGCCTCGGGCAGCCAGCTGGTCACCCTGGCGATGAAGCGCGTCGATTTACGTCAGCACAATGACGCCATCCTCGCCCCGCTGCTGGCGGCGGGAGTCAGCCTGCTGCCGAATACCTCGGGCGCCAAGACAGCGGAAGAGGCGGTGTTTGCCGCCCGCCTGGCGCGGGAAGCCTTGGGCACCCACTGGCTGAAACTGGAGATCCACCCGGACGCCCGCTGGCTGCTGCCCGACCCGATTGAAACCCTGAAAGCGGCGGAGCTGCTGGTCCGCGAAGGGTTCGTGGTGCTGCCCTACTGCGGCGCCGACCCGGTGCTGTGTAAACGGCTGGAAGAGGCTGGCTGCGCGGCGGTGATGCCTCTGGGCGCGCCGATCGGCTCCAATCAGGGGCTGGAAACCAAAGCCATGCTGGAGATTATTATCGAGCAGGCGACGGTGCCGGTGGTGGTCGACGCCGGCATCGGCGTCCCAAGCCATGCGGCGCAGGCGCTGGAAATGGGCGCGGACGCGGTGCTGGTCAATACCGCTATTGCCGTCGCCGACGATCCCGTGGCCATGGCCCACGCTTTCCGTATGGCGGTCGAGGCCGGCTTGCTGGCCCGTCAGGCCGGACCGGGGGCGCGCAGCGCGCAGGCGCAGGCCACCAGCCCGCTCACCGGATTCCTGGAGGCGCTGGCATGAAAACCTTCAGCGATCGCTGGCGGCAGCTGGAGTGGGACGACATCCGCCTGCGCATCAACGGTAAAACCGCCGCCGATGTCGAACGGGCGCTGGCGGCCAAACAGCTGACCCGCGACGACATGATGGCCCTGCTTTCGCCGGCGGCGGCCGGGTATCTTGAACCTCTGGCCCAGCGCGCGCAGCGGCTTACCCGTCAGCGCTTCGGCAATACCGTCAGCTTCTACGTGCCGCTGTATCTCTCCAACCTGTGCGCCAACGACTGCACCTACTGCGGCTTCTCGATGAGCAACCGCATTAAGCGCAAGACGCTGGATGCTGCCGAGATTGCCCGCGAGTGCGCCGCGATCCGCGACCTGGGTTTTGAGCATCTGCTGCTGGTGACCGGTGAGCATCAGGGCAAGGTGGGAATGGATTATTTCCGCCAGCACCTGCCGGCAATCCGCAGCCAGTTTGCCTCGCTGCATATGGAGGTGCAGCCGCTGGCGACCGACGAGTATGCCGAGCTGAAAACCCTGGGGCTCGACGGGGTGATGGTCTATCAGGAGACCTATCACGAAAGCATGTACGCCCAGCATCACCTGAAAGGGAAAAAGCAGGATTTCTTCTGGCGGCTGGATACGCCGGATCGCCTGGGCGAGGCGGGGATCGATAAGATCGGCCTTGGCGCGCTGATCGGCCTTTCCGACAGCTGGCGGGTGGACTGCTTTATGGTCGCTGAGCACCTGCTGTGGCTGCAGCAACGCTACTGGCGCAGCCGCTATTCGGTCTCCTTCCCGCGTCTGCGTCCCTGCGCCGGCGGCATTGAACCGGCCTCGCTAATGGATGAGCGTCAGCTGGTGCAGACCATCTGCGCCTTCCGCCTGCTGGCGCCGGAGGTTGAGCTGTCGCTATCCACCCGCGAATCTCCCTGGTTCCGCGACCGGGTGATCCCGCTGGCGATCAATAACGTCAGCGCCTTCTCCAAAACCCAGCCCGGGGGTTACGCCGACGACCATCCGGAGCTTGAGCAGTTCGCGCCGCACGATGACCGTCGGCCTGAAGAAGTCGCCAGCGCGCTGGCTGCCCGCGGCCTGCAGCCGGTGTGGAAAGACTGGGACAGCTGGCTGGGACGCGCCTCGCAAACCTCATGATGTACAGTGTAAGCGCCTGATATTTTTGCGCGCCTGCACGAGAGATGAAAAACGGAGGCTGGCCCGCCAGGCGCCCTTTTTCTATTCTGCCCGGGTCAGCAGCGGACGCTGACCAGGGCGAACCTTTTCTTCCTCATTTTCGCCCTGCCTCTCCGCGCTGATCGAGGGCCTGTACATTGTCGCCGAATATAAATCACGATACATGAAGGCCTCAGAGTTATAATTGAGCAATAGTTAACTGATTCGATCGGCAGGCGTCGCAGTCGCAACCTGCGTTCGGACCCATGGTTTATACATCCGGGACGATTAACGATTCATGGCTCTACACAACAGAAAGCTCTCTTTCACGACGCCGATCGTCGTGGGGTTTGCCGGCATCTTGCTCAGTTTTATGCTGATCGCTATTTTTGTCACCCTGGCGCAGCGAAAAGATTTTCTTGAAGATTATCACGACATTAACCGCAACTTTACCCACAACCTGGCGATCAACTACACGGAAACCCTGCTGCGGGAAAATGATTTTATCCTTGGGCGCGCGGTCGCCTTCTTTGCACGCAATGACGAACTGAATCGCGCAGTCAATGTGGAACCGGAGAAAGGGTTAACGACGCTGATGCAGTTACAGAACATGATGCCGAGCGTCTCATCCATCTCGCTGGCGGATACCGAGGGCCACTATCTGCGCGCCCCGGAGGTGCTGGAAAATGAAGACAGTCAGGCTTTCGATCCCAGAACGCGGCCCTGGTTTATCAAACAGGCGGAAGCCAGCACCTTCAGCCACTACACCAGCCCATATATGGATTTTTTTACCCACCATCCGACGATTACCATTTTCAAACCCATCATCACCCCGGAGGGGAAACTCAAGGGCAGCCTGGCCTTTCATCTCGATCTCACCTCCATGGGATTCGCGCTGCGCCAGATGGTCGCCCCCGTACAGGGCGAGTTTTTTGTGGTGCAGCGTGATGGCAAAGTGGTCCTGCACTCCGACCCTGGCGCGCTGTTTAAACCCTTCGTCAGTAATGAGCTGATGGATAAAATGACCAGCGGCGAGGGACAGCTTTACGATCCCGGGAGCGACACCTGGTATTACTATTACTCCTTTACCAATCCCGACTGGTTTGTGATTTTCCGTGTCGATAACACCACCCTGGTTAATCTGACGCGCCATGAAACCAATTTAGTGATCGGCGGTTTCGCCCTCGCGGCGATCATCATCATCCTGTTTGGCCTTTATCTGCGTCATGCCTCCCGCACCGTGCTGATGAATATCATCAATGCGATTAAAACCGGCGACGTCAAACGCGCCCCACGCCTCGAGGCGATGCTGAGTAAAGCCATTGAAACCAATAAGCAGCGCGAACTGACCTACGTCCGCCAGGCGACCATTGACGCGCTCACCGGCTGCAAGAACCGCCGCGCCTTCGACAGCGATATTGCCGCGCTGATGAACGATCATCAGCCGTTCGCCCTCGCGCTGGTCGATATCGATAACTTTAAATCGATCAACGACACCTGGGGTCACCTCAACGGCGATATCGTTCTGCGTAACGTCGCCCGCGAAGGGCTGCAGGTCCTCCAGCCGCTGGAGATATCCCTCTATCGCTATGGTGGTGAAGAGTTCGCGGTGGTCTTTCCTGCCGAACATATTGATAACGCCCGCACGCTGCTGGAAACATGGCGGGTAAACGTCGAACGGCGCACCTGGCGCGAAGATGGCCTGACGGTCACCTTCAGCGCCGGGCTGGGGGAATGGAACATGGAGCCGCTGGATAAACTGGTGGTGAGCGTCGATGAAGCGCTGTACAAAGCCAAACAGCAGGGTAAAAACCGTATCCTGCGCGCCTAGGACTTTAGCGCCGCAACCGCCCACTTCGGTGGGCTTTTTTATTTTTTCCGGCAAAAATGAAACCGGTTTCAATTTTTGTGTGATGACTTACACACAATCACGGTAAAGCGGTTGTCGCATCGCCAGGGCCGCGATAAACATAAGACATCACGGAACACAAGGGCCACTGACTATGAAGAATATCGTTTTGTGCTGTGCCGCCGGTATGTCTACCAGCATGCTGGTTCAGCGTATGCAAGATGCCGCGCAGAAGAAAGGTGTTGAGGTCTCAATCAAGGCCGTACCGGTCGCCGAGTTTAAAGATAATCTGGCCGCCGCCGACATTATTCTGCTCGGCCCGCAGGTGAAATATGAGCAGGCGAAGCTGCAGGCGCTGGCCGACCCGTTCGGCAAAAAGGTCGCCGTGATCGATATGATGGACTACGGCATGATGAAAGGTGATGCCGTTCTGGATAAAGCCCTTAAGATGCTGGAGTAATCGATGGAAGATTTAGAAACGATCATCATGGAGCTGCTGGTTAACGCGGGTTCCGCGCGCAGCGCGGCGCTGACGGCGCTACAGCTGGCGCGGAAAGGCGATTTTGCCGCAGCGGAGCAGGCCATGGCCGAGTCCCATGAGTTCGTCAAACATGCGCATAAAATTCAGACCCAGCTTATCGGCCTGGATGAAGGCAGCGGTAAGTTACCGGTCAACCTGATCACCGTGCATTCTCAGGACCATCTGATGAACGCCATGGTCATTCAGGATCTGGCGACCGATATGATTGAACTATACCGTCGCCTGCCCCTCGCGCAATAATCTCTCGAATTGAACGGGCGTCGCTGCCGGCGCCCGTCCCCGCTTACAGAAAGCCGTACATCGCAGCGAATACCCAGCCAAAAACGCAGGAGACGCCAACGCCGATGAGCCCGGGCAGGATAAAGCTGTGGTTAATCACAAAGCGGCCAATATGGGTGGTCCCTGAGCGGTCAAACTGGATCGCCGCCAGATCGCTGGGGTAGGTCGGCAGAATATAGTAGCCATAGCAGGCCGGCGCAGAAGCCACGATATAGGCCGGGTCGACGCCGATGGCCAGGGCCACCGGAACAATCGCCGCCAGCGCTGCCGCCTGCGAGTTTACAAACTTCGAAACCAGCAGCAGCACGATGGCATAGGCCCATGGATACTCTTTGACCATCTCCCCGAGCACCCCTTTAATTTCGGTCATGTGAGCGCCAAACATGGTCTCCGCCATCCAGGCGATGCCGTACACCGCGACGATAGCGATCATTCCCGAACGAAAGACCTCATTTTTGGAAATCGATGCCGGGTTGGTTTTAGTAATGATGATGATCAGCGCCCCGGAGAGCAGCATAAACATCTGGATCACCAGCACCATCGACAGCGGTTTACCGTCAAAGGTCGGACGCAGTTCAGAGAAGGCGCCGAGCAGCGCCACCACAGCGATGGAGGCCAGAAAAATCCACATCGCTATCCAGTTGCTGGTGGGCAACTTTCTATCCAGCAGCGTCGCCGTATCGCCATAGACGTAATGGCGGTTCTCCGGTACCGCAATAAACGCCTGGAAGGCTTCGTCTTTATCCAGATCTTTGCCACGGAACCAGCTGAAGATGCCGATGGCTAAAATGCCCAGCAGCGTGGAAGGAATGGTTATCGCCAGCAGATCGAGAAACTCGAGATGTTTACCGTTAAAGGTAAAATTCCCCAGCATCGCCACCAGCGAGACCACCGCCACCGAGACCGGGCTGGCGATGATCCCCATCTGGGCGCCAATGGAGCTGGCGGCCATCGGACGCTCCGGGCGAATGTTATTCTTAATCGCCACATCGTAGATAATCGGCAGGATGGTATACACCACGTGACCGGTACCGCAGAGGATAGTCAGCGTGCAGGTGACGAAAGGCGCCACAATAGAGACATATTTTGGGTTTCGCCGCAGCAGCTTCTCGGCAATCTGCAGCATGACATCCAGGCCGCCGGACGCCTGCAGCGTCGCCGAGGCGGCCACCACCGCAATGATCACCAGCATCACATCAACCGGCGGTTTACCCGGCTGGAGATGAAAAACAAAGACGAGGATCACTAAACCGATGCCGCCCAGCAGCCCCAGCGCAATACCGCCTTTTCGGGCACCATAAAACAGACAAATTAAGATAATAATGAGTTGTATCGCGAATTCCATGCAGCCCCCAGAGCCTGTCCACTCAGACCTAAAGTAATGATCCCTACCTGCCTGCCGGGATTATTTCTGCGCCTTGTTGGGGGAAGTATGAGATGCAGCGATCCCTCTCCAGGCCGTCGCGCCGGAGATAAAGCAGCAGCAGTAATCCCATGATTCATCAGGTATTTTGAATATATCCTCTTTAAATTGTTTATTTTTTGATATGAGTAGAAGTTTTACCCATATATAAAGAAAGGTTTTTGAGGTGAAAGGCTAAAGGATATTTTTTATGAATTAATTGCTAAAAAATTGCATCCTGGATATGGCGTAAATGTAATTAAAGACGGGGACTGCGGAGAACAGGCAATAAAAAAGCCGGTCAGGAAACCTGACCGGCTTTTTAGCAGTGCATCAACGATTAATTGTTGTCAGAACCGCCCAGACCTGCGTTGAGCAGCTCTGCCAGGTTGGCAGATGCTTCTTCCACGCTCACCTGCGGTGCCGCCGGCAGTTCGCCAGCAGCGCGACGGCGCATACGATCCTGGTGGTACGCATAACCGGTACCGGCCGGGATCAGACGACCCACGATGACGTTCTCTTTCAGACCGCGCAGTTCGTCGCGTTTGCCCGCAACGGCTGCTTCGGTCAGCACGCGAGTGGTCTCCTGGAACGATGCCGCGGAGATGAAGGACTCGGTGGCCAGAGACGCTTTGGTGATACCCAGCAGATCGCGGGAGAACGTTGCGCCCACTTTGCCGTTCGCTTCCAGTTCGCGGTTCGCGATCTTGACGCGGGAGTATTCCACCTGCTCGCCTTCGAGGAAGTCGGAGCTGCCTGCGCTTTCGATGGTGGCTTTACGCAGCATCTGACGAACGATAACTTCGATGTGTTTATCGTTAATCTTAACGCCCTGCAGACGGTATACGTCCTGGACTTCGTTAACAATGTAACGGGTCACAGCATGTACGCCACGCAGACGCAGAATGTCGTGCGGTGCTTCCGGACCGTCGGAAACTACGTCACCACGTTCTACACGTTCACCTTCGAACACGTTGAGCTGACGCCATTTCGGAATCATCTCTTCGTACGGCTCGCTACCGTCTACCGGGGTGATAACCAGGCGACGTTTCCCTTTGGTTTCTTTACCGAAGGAAATGATACCGCTGATTTCAGCCAGGATAGCCGGCTCTTTCGGACGACGTGCTTCGAACAGGTCCGCAACGCGCGGCAGACCACCGGTGATGTCCTTGGTACCGCCGGATTCCTGCGGAATACGCGCCAGGGTGTCACCAGAGCTGATCTGTACGCCATCTTCCAGCTGAACAATCGCTTTACCCGGCAGGAAGTACTGAGCAGGCATATCGGTACCTGGGATCAGAACGTCGTTGCCCTGAGCATCAACGATTTTCAGCGCCGGACGCAGATCTTTACCACCTGCGGTACGTTCTGCAGAGTCCAGAACCACCAGCGAAGACAGACCGGTCAGCTCGTCGGTCTGACGAGTAATGGTCTGGCCGTCGATCATGTCAGTGAAGCGGATAAAACCACTCACTTCGGTGATAACCGGCATGGTGTGCGGATCCCAGTTTGCGACGGTTTCACCGCCGGCAACCTGCTCACCGTCGCCTTTCGCCATAACCGCACCGTAAGGCACTTTATAGCTCTCTTTGGTACGACCGAATTCGTCGATCAGCTTCAGCTCGGTGTTACGAGAAGTGATAACCAGTTTACCGCTGGAGTTCACAACCGACTTCGCGTTGCTGAGCTTGATGCTACCTTTGTTTTTCACCTGGATGCTGGATTCAGCAGCCGCACGAGATGCCGCACCACCGATGTGGAACGTACGCATCGTCAGCTGTGTACCCGGCTCACCGATGGACTGTGCCGCGATAACGCCGATAGCCTCACCTTTGTTGATGATGTGGCCACGCGCCAGGTCACGACCATAGCAGTGCGCACATACACCAAAGTCGGTGTCACAGGATACAACGGAACGCACTTTGACGGAGTCAACGGAGTTCGCTTCCAGCAGGTCACACCAGTGCTCGTGCAGCAGCGTGTTGCGTGGAACCAGAATATCCGCAGTACCCGGCTTCAGCACGTCTTCCGCCGTCACACGACCCAGTACGCGATCGCGCAGCGGCTCTTTAACGTCGCCACCTTCGATAACCGGCGTCATAGTGATGCCTTCCAGGGTGCCGCAGTCGTCTTCAGTGACGACCAGGTCCTGGGCAACGTCGACCAGACGACGAGTCAGGTAACCGGAGTTCGCTGTTTTCAGTGCGGTATCCGCCAGACCTTTACGCGCACCGTGCGTGGAGATGAAGTACTGGAGTACGTTCAGACCTTCACGGAAGTTCGCGGTGATCGGCGTTTCGATGATGGAGCCATCCGGCTTCGCCATCAGACCACGCATACCGGCCAGCTGACGAATCTGTGCAGCAGAACCACGCGCACCGGAGTCGGCCATCATGTAGATGCTGTTGAAGGAAACCTGCTGCTCTTCCTGACCGTCACGGTTAATCACGGTTTCGGTTTGCAGGTTATCCATCATCGCTTTGGATACACGATCGTTCGCCGCAGCCCAGATATCGATAACTTTGTTGTAGCGTTCGCCCGCGGTCACCAGACCGGACTGGAACTGTTCCTGAATCTCAGCAACTTCCGCTTCCGCTTCGCTGATGATTTCGTATTTTTTCTCCGGGATGACCATGTCATCGATACCAACGGATGCACCTGAACGCGCTGCGTAAGCAAAGCCGGTGTACATCGTCTGGTCCGCGAAAATAACGGTCGGTTTCAGGCCCAGAATACGGTAACAGGTGTTCAGCATCTTGGAGATCGCTTTCTTACCAAGCGCCTGGTTCACAATAGAGAACGGCAGACCTTTCGGTACGATCATCCACAGAATGGCACGGCCAACGGTCGTGTCTTTCAGGCTGGTTTTCGCGACAAACTCACCATTGTCGTCTTTTTCGTATTCAGTGATACGCACTTTAACGCGCGCATGCAGAGAGGCCAGGCCGGCGCGATAAATACGCTCAGCTTCTTTCGGGCCAGTCAGCACCATGCCTTCGCCTTTGGCGTTAACACTGTCACGGGTCATGTAGTACAGACCCAGTACAACGTCCTGAGACGGAACGATGATTGGTTCGCCGTTCGCCGGGGACAGGATGTTGTTGGTAGACATCATCAGCGCACGCGCTTCCAGCTGGGCTTCCAGCGTCAGCGGTACGTGAACAGCCATCTGGTCACCATCGAAGTCGGCGTTGTATGCCGCACAAACCAGCGGGTGCAGCTGGATGGCTTTACCTTCGATCAGAACCGGTTCGAATGCCTGGATACCCAGACGGTGCAGGGTCGGCGCACGGTTCAGCAGGACCGGGTGTTCACGGATAACTTCGTCCAGGATATCCCAAACGACAGCTTCTTCGCGCTCAACCATCTTCTTAGCGGCTTTGATGGTGGTGGCCAGGCCACGCAGTTCCAGCTTGCCGTAGATGAACGGTTTGAACAGCTCCAGCGCCATTTTCTTCGGCAGACCGCACTGATGCAGACGCAGGTATGGACCTACGGTGATAACAGAACGACCGGAGTAGTCAACACGCTTACCGAGCAGGTTCTGACGGAAACGACCCTGTTTACCTTTGATCATATCGGCCAAAGATTTCAGAGGACGTTTGTTAGAACCGGTGATCGCACGACCGCGACGACCGTTGTCCAGCAGGGCGTCAACCGCTTCCTGCAGCATACGTTTTTCGTTGCGTACGATGATATCCGGCGCAGCCAGATCCAGCAGACGTTTCAGACGGTTGTTACGGTTGATCACGCGACGATACAGATCGTTGAGGTCAGACGTCGCGAAACGACCGCCATCCAGCGGAACCAGCGGACGCAGATCTGGCGGCAGTACCGGCAGAACGGTCAGGATCATCCACTCCGGCTTGTTGCCAGACTGTACGAAGGCTTCCAGCAGCTTGATGCGCTTGGTCAGCTTTTTACGCTTGGTTTCGGAGTTGGTTTCGTTCAGCTCTTCACGCAGCTGCTCGCATTCCTGCTCCAGATCCATATTGCGCAGCAGCGCCTGGATCGCTTCCGCACCCATCTTCGCGTCGAATTCGTCACCGAACTCTTCCAGCGCGTCCAGGTACTGTTCTTCGGTCAGAATCTGGTTGCGTTCGAGGTTGGTCATGCCACCTTCGATAACCACATAGGATTCAAAGTACAGTACACGTTCGATATCGCGCAGCGGCATATCCAGCAGCAGGCCGATACGGGACGGCAGGGATTTCAGGAACCAGATGTGCGCAGTCGGACATGCCAGCTCGATGTGGCCCATGCGCTCACGACGCACTTTGGTCTGGGTCACTTCAACGCCGCACTTCTCACAGATCACACCGCGGTGTTTCAGGCGCTTGTACTTACCGCACAGGCACTCATAGTCTTTTACCGGCCCAAAGATACGGGCGCAGAAAAGGCCGTCACGCTCAGGTTTGAACGTACGGTAGTTAATGGTTTCCGGCTTTTTAACTTCACCGAAAGACCATGAACGGATCATGTCTGGCGAAGCCAGAGCAATTTTGATCGCATCAAACTCTTCGGTTTTAGTTTGCGCTTTCAGAAACTTTAATAAGTCTTTCACGGATTTGCTCCCGTCGGAGTTAGCACATTCCGCTGCCGGGCGTTAACCCGGCAGCAGTGACCTGTTTGAGCGAGAATTACTCGTCTTCCAGTTCGATGTTGATGCCCAGCGAGCGAATTTCTTTCAACAGTACGTTGAAGGATTCCGGCATGCCCGGTTCCATCTGGTGATTGCCGTCCACGATGTTTTTATACATCTTGGTACGACCGTTCACGTCATCAGACTTAACGGTGAGCATTTCCTGCAGGGTGTAGGCTGCGCCGTATGCTTCCAGCGCCCACACTTCCATCTCACCGAAGCGCTGACCACCGAACTGCGCCTTACCACCCAGCGGCTGCTGAGTCACCAGGCTGTAAGAACCGGTGGAACGCGCGTGCATTTTGTCGTCGACCAGGTGGTTCAGTTTCAGCATGTACATGTAACCCACGGTTACCGGACGCTCGAACTGCTCACCGGTGCGGCCGTCGAACAGGGTGATCTGACCGGAAGTCGGCAGATCGCCCAGCTGCAGCAGCGCTTTAATTTCCGCTTCTTTCGCACCGTCGAACACCGGCGTTGCGATCGGCATACCTTTGCGCAGGTTTTCAGCCAGACGCAGAACTTCTTCATCGCTGAAGGTATTCAGGTCAACTTTCTGACGAACGTCAGCGCCCAGATCGTAGGCACGCTGGATGAACTCGCGCAGTTTCGCGACTTCCTGCTGCTGTTTCAGCATGGCGTTGATCTTATCGCCGATGCCTTTCGCAGCCATACCCAGGTGAGTTTCCAGGATCTGACCGATGTTCATACGAGACGGTACGCCCAGCGGGTTCAGGACGATATCTACCGGCGTACCGTTAGCATCGTGCGGCATATCTTCGATCGGGTTGATCTTAGAGATAACACCCTTGTTACCGTGACGACCTGCCATCTTGTCACCAGGCTGGATACGGCGTTTAACGGCCAGGTATACCTTAACAATCTTCAGCACGCCCGGTGCCAGATCGTCTCCTTGGGTGATTTTGCGGCGTTTCGCTTCGAGTTTTTTCTCGAACTCGTGTTTCAGTTCGTCGTACTGCTCAGCCAGTTGTTCCAGCTGATTTTGTTTCTCTTCGTCGGTCAGGCCCAGTTCCAGCCAGCGATCGCGCGGCAGTTTATCGAGCTTCTCAGCTTCAACGCCACCGGAGACCAGCACCGCGTAGATACGACTGAACAGACCGGCTTCGAGGATCTGCAGTTCTTCAGACAGGTCTTTTTTGGCCTGCTTCAGCTGCATCTCTTCGATTTCCAGCGCACGTTTATCTTTTTCTACGCCGTCACGGGTAAAGACCTGAACGTCGATAACGGTACCAGAGACACCGTTCGGTACGCGCAGAGAAGAGTCTTTAACGTCAGACGCTTTCTCACCGAAGATCGCACGCAGCAGTTTCTCTTCCGGCGTCAGCTGGGTTTCACCTTTCGGCGTAACCTTACCAACCAGAATGTCGCCGCCGGTCACTTCCGCACCGATATAAACGATACCGGACTCATCCAGTTTGGAGAGCGCAGCTTCACCCACGTTCGGGATGTCAGCGGTGATCTCTTCCGGCCCCAGCTTGGTGTCACGGGACACGCACGCCAGTTCCTGAATGTGGATAGTGGTGAAACGGTCTTCCTGGACAACACGCTCGGAAACGAGGATGGAGTCTTCGAAGTTGTAGCCGTTCCACGGCATGAACGCGACGCGCATGTTCTGACCCAGCGCCAGCTCACCGAGGTCGGTGGACGGGCCGTCGGCCAGCACGTCGCCGCGCTCGATAGGTTCGCCCAGGGACACGCAAGGCATCTGGTTGATGCAGGTGTTCTGGTTAGAACGGGTGTATTTGGTCAGGTTATAGATGTCGATACCCGCTTCGCCCGGGTACATCTCGTCTTCGTTAACTTTGATAACGATACGGGAAGCATCCACGTACTGAACGGTACCGCCGCGCTTAGCAACGGCAGTAACGCCGGAGTCGACGGCTACAGCACGTTCCATACCGGTACCAACCAGCGGCTTATCAGCGCGCAGAGTCGGAACGGCCTGACGTTGCATGTTCGCACCCATCAATGCACGGTTGGCGTCATCGTGTTCCAGGAACGGGATCAGGGACGCACCGACGGATACCACCTGCTGGGTGGATACGTCCATGTAGTCAACCTGGTCGCGGCTGAACAAGCTGGATTCGCCTTTGCTACGGCAGGTCACCAGATCTTCTACGAAGTGGCCGTTTTCATCCAGGTTGGAGTTCGCCTGAGCGATAACGTAGTTGCCTTCTTCGATAGCAGACAGGTAGTGAATTTCGTCGGTAACCACACCGTCGGTCACTTTACGATACGGCGTCTCAAGGAAGCCATATTCGTTGGTCTGCGCGTATACGGACAGGGAGTTGATCAGACCGATGTTCGGACCTTCAGGCGTTTCGATTGGACATACGCGACCGTAGTGAGTCGGGTGTACGTCTCGAACTTCGAAGCCTGCGCGCTCACGGGTCAGACCGCCTGGGCCGAGTGCGGAGATACGACGTTTGTGCGTGATCTCAGACAGCGGGTTGTTCTGGTCCATAAACTGAGACAGCTGGCTGGAACCAAAGAACTCTTTCACTGCTGCGGAAATCGGCTTGGCGTTGATCATATCCTGAGGCATCAGGGTATCCAGATCGCCCAGAGACAGACGCTCTTTCACCGCACGTTCTACACGTACCAGGCCAACGCGGAACTGGTTTTCAGCCATTTCGCCAACGGAACGGATACGACGGTTGCCGAGGTGGTCGATATCGTCCACTTCGCCTTTACCGTTACGGATATCGATGAGCTTCTTCATCACTTCGATGATGTCGTCTTTGCTCAGGATACCGGAACCTTCGATTTCGTCGCGCAGCAGAGAACGGTTGAACTTCATACGACCAACCGCGGACAGATCGTAGCGGTCTTCGGAGAAGAACAGGTTCTCAAACAGGCTTTCAGCGGCTTCACGAGTTGGCGGCTCGCCAGGGCGCATCATGCGGTAGATTTCTACCAGCGCGCTCAGACGATCGTTAGTCGGGTCGACGCGTACCGTTTCAGAGATGTATGGACCGTGGTCCAGATCGTTGGTAAACAGCGTTTCGATGCGCTTGTGGCCAGACTGGCTCAGCTTAGCCAGCAGATCCAGGCTCAGCTCCATGTTCGCCGGGCAGATCAGTTCGCCAGTCGCTTCATCGATATAGTCTTTAGCCGCCACTTTGCCCGCGATATATTCAACCGGCACTTCGATATGCTTGATATCGTCTTTTTCCAGCTGACGGATATGGCGAGCCGTGATGCGACGGCCTTTCTCAACGTACACTTTGCCGTTGGCTTCGATATCGAAGGAGGCGGTTTCACCGCGCAGACGCTCCGGAATCAGCTCCATCTGCAGCTTGTTGTCGCGAATTTCAAAGACCACTTTTTCGAAGAACAGGTCAAGGATCTGCTCAGTGGTGTAATTCAGCGCGCGCAGGATGATGGTAGCCGGCAGCTTACGACGACGGTCGATACGAACGAACAGGTTGTCTTTCGGGTCGAATTCGAAGTCCAGCCAGGAACCGCGGTAAGGGATGATACGTGCGTTATACAGAACCTTACCGGATGAGTGAGTCTTACCTTTGTCACTGTCAAAGAAGACGCCCGGGCTACGGTGCAGCTGAGAAACGATAACACGCTCGGTACCGTTGATGACGAAGGTACCGTTGTCGGTCATGAGCGGGATTTCGCCCATGTAGACTTCTTGTTCTTTAATGTCTTTGACGGTGCCTTCCGGCGCTTCGCGCTCGTAGATCACCAGACGCAGTTTTACGCGCAGCGGTGCAGAGTAAGTCACGCCACGGATCTGACATTCTTTAACGTCAAAAACCGGTTCGCCCAGACGGTAGCTGACGTATTGCAGCTCGGAATTACCGCTGTAGCTCTGAATCGGGAACACGGAACGGAAAGCAGCTTCCAGACCGTACTGCCCTTCAGGATCTTGCTCGATAAACTTCTGGAACGAGTCAAGCTGGATAGAAAGGAGATATGGCACATCCAGAACTTGTGGACGTTTACCAAAATCCTTACGAATACGTTTTTTCTCGGTATAGGAGTAAACCATAGGGTTCCTCAGCTCGCTGACAAGTCGACCCATCTGCCCGCAGAGGGCAGTTTTTTATGCAACACTATTTTGTTGACCGGAAAATGGAACACTTTCCGCAATGCCTGTTGCTATCACGCTTAAACCATTTCATTGCGATTTACACAGCCCAGGAACCCTAACCTGTCGCAGTATATTAAGTCGTCGATAGAAACAAGCATTGAGAGGCAAACCAGTAGTCAAACAGCGTGAAACGCTACTGGCGCCTTACAGCGCAAAAAGGCTGGTGACCAAAAAGTCACCAGCCTCAGCCTGATTTCTCAGGCTGCAACCGGAAGGGTTGGCTTATTTAACTTCAACTTCAGCGCCAGCTTCTTCCAGAGATTTTTTCAGAGCTTCAGCGTCGTCTTTGCTGATGCCTTCTTTCAGTGCAGCCGGAGCAGATTCTACCAGGTCTTTAGCTTCTTTCAGACCCAGGCCAGTCGCGCCACGTACTGCTTTGATAACAGCAACTTTGTTAGCGCCAGCAGCTTTCAGAATTACGTCGAATTCAGTTTTTTCTTCAGCAGCTTCAACCGGGCCAGCAGCTACAGCTACAGCAGCAGCAGCGGAAACACCGAATTTTTCTTCCATTGCAGAGATCAGCTCAACAACGTCCATTACGGACATAGCGGATACTGCTTCAATGATTTGATCTTTAGTGATAGACATTTAAATTGTTCCTGAATATCAGAATAAGTTTATACGTAAGCGAATGCTTTACAATGATAACTGCGATTAAGCAGCTTCTTTCGCATCGCGTACAGCAGCCAGAGTACGAACCAGTTTGCCAGCCGAAGCTTCTTTCATGGTTGCCATCAGGCGTGCAATTGCTTCTTCGTAGGTCGGCAGAGTTGCCAGGCGGTCGATCTGCGACGCCGGGATCAGCTCACCTTCAAAGGCAGCGGCTTTGACCTCAAATTTTGCATTCGCTTTCGCGAACTCTTTGAACAGACGAGCAGCAGCGCCCGGGTGTTCCATAGAGTATGCAATCAGGGTCGGACCAACAAACGTGTCTTTCAGGCACTCGAACTGAGTACCTTCAACGACGCGGCGCAGCAGGGTGTTACGAACAACACGCATGTATACGCCAGCTTCACGACCTGCTTTACGCAGTTCAGTCATTTTATCTACAGTTACGCCACGGGAATCCGCAACTACTGCAGACAGCGCGCCTTTGGCTACTTCGCTGACTTCAGCAACAATCGCTTGTTTGTCTTGAAGATTTAAAGCCATTAGCTTTGCTCCTGGATGTTTGCCAGAGCCTATGCCCTGGAACTCACTTCACTCAATTCAACGAAAAGAGCGTCTAAATACGGTGAGCAGAAACAAGCCAGAATATCCAAAAATAATCTTAGCGTTCTGTCACCGTCTACGCAGGGGATTAAGTTTCTTGCGAAACACCTGCGGTCTTCGACGGAGGCCTGGATAGGCCAGGCTCCAACGAACAATTCGGTTACCTGCTAACCATCGTTAGCAAACGTGGGCGAAGATTGTAGACAAATTCGCCGCCCACGTAAAGGTATTAGTTTGCAGAAGCGTTCAGGCCAGCCTGATCTACTGCAACACCTGCACCCATGGTGGTGGAGATGCTAACTTTCTTGATGTACACGCCTTTCGCCTGAGTCGGTTTTGCTTTTTTCAGCGCAACCAGCAGAGCTTCCAGGTTTTCTTTCAGTTTGTCAGCGTCAAAGTCCACTTTACCGATGGTGGTGTGGATGATGCCGTTTTTGTCGTTACGGTAACGAACCTGACCTGCTTTCGCGTTTTTAACCGCTTCAGCAACGTTCGGAGTTACGGTACCCACTTTCGGGTTCGGCATCAGGCCACGCGGACCCAGAACCTGACCCAGCTGGCCAACAACGCGCATTGCATCCGGGGAAGCAATAACAACGTCAAAGTTCATTTCGCCTTTTTTGATCTGCTCAGCCAGATCTTCCATACCTACCAGCTCAGCGCCTGCAGCTTTAGCAGCTTCAGCGTTTGCGCCCTGGGTAAATACGGCTACGCGAACGGAACGGCCAGTACCGTGCGGCAGTACAGTTGCGCCACGGACGTTCTGGTCAGATTTACGCGCGTCGATGCCGAGATTAACGGCAACGTCTACGCTTTCGGTAAATTTAGCGGTGGCCAGCTCTTTCAGCAGAGCGATGGCTTCGTTGATGTCGTACTGTTTAGTTGCATCAACTTTCTCACGGATCACGCGCATGCGCTTGGTCAGTTTAGCCATTTCTTAGTCCTCCACTACCAGGCCCATGGAACGTGCAGTACCTTCGATGGAGCGAGTCATCGCTTCAATGTCGGCACCAGTCATGTCGGCAGCTTTGGTCTGCGCGATTTCCTGCAGCTGAGCGCGGGAGATTTTACCCACTTTATCTTTGTTCGGCTTACCGGAACCAGACTTGATGCCTGCAGCTTTCTTCAGCAGAACAGCAGCCGGCGGAGTCTTGGTAACAAAGGTAAAGGAACGGTCAGCGTAAACGGTGATAACAACCGGGATCGGCAGACCTTTCTCCAGGGAATCAGTTTTGGCGTTGAACGCTTTGCAGAATTCCATGATGTTCACGCCCTGCTGACCCAGTGCTGGGCCGACCGGCGGGCTCGGGTTCGCCATACCAGCTGCAACCTGCAGCTTGACGTAGGCTTGGACTTTCTTAGCCATTCTTAAATCCTCAAATTGGGTATTAACGCTTCAGAGAAGCTCCCCGTGATTAAACATCGTTTTACGGGCCGGGCCCATAAAAACAAAAGGCGCGAAATTGTATGCCAATTTCGCGCCCTATGCAACGATTAAATCGCTGCTTTTTTGATCGCCGGCTTACGCCTTCTCAACTTGGCTGAAGTCCAGTTCTACCGGGGTCGCACGACCGAAGATAGAAACGGAAACTTTCAGGCGGGACTTCTCATAGTCCACTTCTTCCACCACGCCGTTAAAGTCAGCGAACGGACCGTCGTTAACGCGAACCATTTCACCCGGTTCAAACAGCGTTTTCGGACGCGGCTTATCGCCAACCTGCTGCAGACGATTCATGATGGCGTCGACTTCTTTGTCGCTGATCGGCGCCGGACGGTCAGAGGTACCGCCGATGAAGCCCATCACGCGCGGTACGCTGCGCACCAGGTGCCAGCTTGCGTCGTTCATGACCATCTGGACCAGAACGTAGCCCGGGAAGAATTTACGTTCGCTTTTGCGACGCTGGCCGCCACGGATCTCAACCACTTCTTCGGTCGGGACCATGACTTCGCCAAATAACTCTTCCATGTTGTGTAATTTGATATGTTCACGCAGCGACGTGGCTACGCGACCTTCAAAACCGGAAAACGCCTGAACGACGTACCAGCGCTTTTTAGGAGCTTCAGACATCTCAGAACCTCAGGCCAGTGATAAAGGAGACCAGGCGAACCAGAATACCATCCAGTCCCCACAGGATCAGTGACATTACTGCAGTCACGGCAGCAACAATCAGCGTAGTATGCAGCGTTTCCTGGCGAGTCGGCCAAATCACTTTACGAACTTCGGTTCTCGCTTCGCGAGCAAAAGCAACGGTCGCCTTACCTTTCGTCGTCAACAGCGCGACGCCACCGGCAGCAGCAATAAGAATAACCACGGCCAGCGCACGCACCGCCAGCATAATGTCGCGATAAAGGAAGTTGCCCACGATCGCCACGATCAGCAGCACGGCAACGATAATCCACTTCATCGCTTCCAGGCCGCGCCCGCTCCCTTGAGCTTCGGTATTCGCACTCATAAACCAACCTGTCAGAAGTATTCTACAAACAATTTCACCCCGCGGGGGCGAGGCGATCCAAACCGAAATTAAGTTTCGGATTATACACTTAACTATTCAAATTGCTTCAACGCTGACGGTTCTGTCGCCCCTGCCCTGCTGTTGCAAAGAAGGATACTGATTTGCCGTCGCACTACCGCTCGAATGGTTTGGTGTATAAACGCCCTCTTCAGAGCCTGTCTCAGCAATGATTATGACAAATAAAATCACTGATGAGCCAGGTTCTGGTGTGAAAGCGTGCAAAAAGGGCATCAAATGATGCCCTTTTATTGCGCATTGCGTCAAATGTTATCAGCGATTAGCCGAGAACTTTAGCAACCACGCCCGCGCCAACGGTACGA
>NZ_JBMEZK010000021.1:0-30047 GCF_048822715.1 Klebsiella sp. C239
GAATGTGTCAGTACAAAGCGTAATTGTCGTCTCAGCATAATTCACACGCGTCGTGATTCTGATAGCGCCTTCAGCCCTTCCTTTCGCCGTATTAAAAGCCTCACACTCAGCGAATACAGAAAAACTATGCGTTTAAAAAAGAATGAATTATCTCCTTAGCGTGGTTTTTACACGATTGACTCTCAACCCCCGATAACGGCTCCTGCGCAGTTATACGTCCTTCAACATCGACCTCTTCGCGACCCGGCACACGCGCTGGAAGGTGAAGACATCGGCCAGGTAGTGAACACGCACCGGAGCTAAGCGTGTCGGAGAACGTTATCCTTTCACGTTCTCCGCGATCGGCGCCACCGACTCGCGCAGCTTCATCTCCACCTGATACGTTTGCCACGAGACAGGTAAATCTGTCTCACGTATGCGCCTGAAAAGCAGCTCGGCGGCATGCACGCCCATGTGGTGAATCGGCTGCGCAACGGTGGAAATGCGCGGGGTGGTGAGCGTCAGCCAGTCGAGTTCGTCGAAGGCGAAGAAAGAGAGCTTTTGCGGCACAGCGATGCCGCGCTCACGCACCGCGCGCCAGGCGCCCTGGGTCATGACGTTATCCACCGCGAAAACTGCCGTGGGCGCGGCGGCGTCCAGCACAGCCAGTGTCTCTTCAAACGCGTGCTGGGCGCAATATTTGCCAGTGCGGCGGATTAAGGTTTTCTCCACCGCCACGCCCGCTTCATGGTGCGCTAGCAGGTAGCCGAGCAGGCGCGCGCCGCTTGAGTTAAGCCGGTCAGCGTTGATCGTCGAAAACTTCTCCGGCTCCAGCGCCAGTTGCGTATCGTAGTCCGAGCTTAACTCAGTGATGATGGCGATGCGACGATGGCCGCAGCTTAGCAGGTAGCGCGTAGCTTCGCGGCTGGCATGTACGTTGTCGATAAGCACCGCGTCGGCGGCCAGCGTCGGCAGCTTACGGTCGAGCAGCACCACTGGAATACCTTGGGCGATAGCCTGGTCTAGGTGGTGGCAATTGTTTATATCAGCAGGCGAAACGATAAGCCCGTCCACCTGTTTCTCCAGCAGAATGCGCACCGCCTCCTGCTCGCGCGGCACGTCTTCGTCGCTGCTGGTAATAAGCACGCCGAACTCGTGGCGACGGGCGATATCGCTGATGCCGCGCAGCGCCTCGGCGAAAAAGGGGTTGCTGATGTCCGCACCCACCACACCGATGGTCTGACTTTTGCCGGTGATCATCGCCCGCGCCACCTGGTTTGCCACATAGCCCAGCTCTTCGGCGGCTCGCATGATTTTTTCACGCAGCTCCTCGCTGACATAGCCGTAACCTCCCAGCGCCCGGCCCGCCGCCGCGGTGGAAACCCCCGCCATGCGCGCCACGTCTTTCACGGTTATTCGGTTATTTTTCTTGTTCATAAGACGTTTTGTCTGCTCCGCTTATCTGTTCCCGGAGGTTATCAATATCCGGCCAAATCATAAGAAAAAGATCATTGACAATTTTTTAACACCGGCGAATTATTCACCGTGTGATAACGTTCTCTCATTTTAAGATAATCCACCCGCTGATGTAAATCACGGGTTTATTATGCAGATAAACTGATAACGTTATCACACCCATTACAACCGAGACGGACAGGTAAACCAACATGACGCAAAACACCACAGTTTCACTGCCGCTGCGCCCGCTGGAAGCGGACTTTATCCCGACACTTGAGAAAGTGCTGGGACAGAAAAACGCCATCGCTGGCATCGCAGAGGCCGCTGCCTCCCGCCCGCTGAAAGATATCTATTTCGTCGGCTGCGGCGGCTCGTTCTCTTCTTCTGTGCATGCCCACGCCCTGCTCTGCCGCCACAGCAAAAAGCTTCAGGCGTGGAACCTGAACGCGGCGGAGTTTATGGCGCTGCCCCCTGCCCGTCTGGGAGCGTCGTCGCTGGTGATCCTCTCATCGCACTCCGGCGCCACGCCGGAAACGGCGCAGGCGGCGGTCTTTGCGAAATCTTACGACGCGTATGTGGTCTCGTTAAGCCAGGAGCTGAACACGCCGCTCGCCAATACCGCCGACACCGCGCTGGTTTACTACAGCCCGCGTACCGTGACGCCGGGCAAACAGCTTCTGCTGCTGCAACTGGTGATTGAACTGCTGGAGCACGTGGATAACCAGGACGTCAGCGCCTGGCGCGACGCCCTGCCCGCCCTGCCTGCAGCGCTGCAACAGTACCTCGATAAACAAGAAGCTGTCGGTGACGCCATTGCGAACTCCATCGCTCAGGGCGGCGATATTTACGTTACCGGCGCTGGTGCTAACTACGGCGCGGCCTACACGCTTTCCTACTGTTATCTGATGGAGATGCAGTGGCGCAATGCCACCCCGGTGCTGGCGGGTGATTTCTGCCACGGCCCATTTGAGATGATTTTGCCGGGCGCGCACCTGGTGGTGTTCCACGCCGATGACGACAGCCGCGCCATGACGCAGCGAGCCATCGACTTCGCCCGCCGCTATACCGAAAACGTCCATGTGTTTGACGCCGCTGGCTTTAGCCTGCCGGGCGCAGCGCCAGAAGTGAAAGCACGCTTTGCCGCCATCGCGCTGGGCCTGATGGGCACGCGTCTTGCAGATCACCTGGAGCATCACACCGGCCACTCTCTCGATGACCGCCGTTACATGTACAAAGTGGAATATTAATAACTATGCGAATTTGTGGAGTGGGTGACAACGTGATTGACCGCTACCTGCACTGCGACCTGATGTTCGCGGGCGGCAACGCGCTCAACTTTGCGGTTTTTGGCCGCCAGGCCGGGGCGCAGGCCGCCTACCTCGGCATCACCGGCAACGATATTCCGGCGGGCGTGATTCACCACGCGCTTTGCGCTGAAGGAGTAGACATCAGTCGCGTGCGGATCAACCAAAGCTTTAACGCGCTTTCGCAAATCGATATCGACGCCGACGGCAACCGCTTTTTCGTCGGCTCCGTGCCGCCGCCTTACCAGCTGCGGCTGAGCGAGGCGGACCTGGCGTGGCTTGCGGACTTCGATCTGCTGCACACCAGCGATTACAGCGGGCTGGAAGCACAGCTTCCCCAGCTTGCCGCCTGCGCGCCGCTCTCGTTCGACTTCGGCTCGCGCGACGACGCCTGGGCCGAGCCGCTGCTTCGCTGGGTGCAGGTCGCCACCTTTTCGCGCAGTGGCAGCGCGCCGCAGGCGATTGAAACGCTGATCGCCAACGCGCATGCGGCGGGGGTCGCCACCGTGCTGGTCACGCAGGGCGCGGACGGCGCGATTATCAGCCACCGGGGCGAACGCCACCGCCAGCCCGCGCTGCCGACGCAGATTGTCGATAGCCTCGGCGCGGGGGATGCATTTATCGCCACGCTGCTGGTGAAGCTTGGTCAGGGGTCAACGCTTGCCGACGCAGCGAACGATGCGGCCCTTGCCTCGGCGAGGGTTTGCGAACGCCTCGGCGCATTCGGCAGCGGCGTGCCGCTAACGCCGCTACCGCAGGAGGCAAAACAACAACCGTAGTCGCAATGCCATAACGCACCGCCGCAGGCGGGCTGCAATCCAACCTTTTTTACGTGGAGCAAGACATGAAGATGAAAACCTTAGCCTGTTCAGTAGCGCTGCTGGCCACAATCTCGCTTGCCTTACCCGCCGGGGCCGCCGAAAAGCTGGTGGTCGGTACCGAAGCCAACGGCATTCCCATCTCCTTTCTGAACCCGAAAACCCATGAGCTGGACGGCTTTATGCTGGATATCGCCCGCCAGGCCGCAAAGCACGCGGGTTATGAGGTGGAGTTTAAAGCGATGGATTTCTCAGCGCTTATTCCGGCGCTGCGCACCGGCAAGATAGACCTTATCGCCACCGGCATGTATATCACCGAGCCGCGCAAGAAAGTGATCGATTTCACCACGCCTGTGTATAGCTACGGCGAAGGGATGATCGTGCGTAAAGAGGACACTACAGACTACACCTCCTTTAAAGAGTTGCCTGGCGCGGTAGTGGGCGCGCAGATGGGCACGATTTTTATCGAGCCCCTTAAGCAGGCCAACATCTTCAAGGATGTGAAAGCTTACGACACCCTCACCGGCATCATGAAAGACGTGAACGCCGGGCGCATCAAAGCGGGCTTTGGCGATACCCCTTCCATGGCCTATTACCTCTCGCTTGGCGAATATCCCAACGTGCGGCTGGTGAAGAGCTACAAGCCGGTACTGCCAGGCTCGCTCGGGCTTGGCGTGCGTAAGGACGAAGAGCAGCAGCTGGCGAAGCTTAACGAAGCTATCGCCACCATGCAGAGCAACGGCGAGATTACGGCGCTGCTGGAAAAGTGGAAGCTTAATTAAAACAAGGGGGCGTAGCCCCTGATACCCCGTGACAGGAACTGCGATGAACGACTTTTTTACCTTCAGCGCCACCGCCCTCCCCATCCTGGTGGAGGGGGTGAAATACACGGTACTGGTTACCTTTTGTTCGCTTATCCTCTCGACCCTGCTCGGGCTGACGTGGGCGCTGATGCGTCTATCGGCCCACCGTCCGCTGCGCCTGGTGAGCGGTGCGGTGGTTAACGTGCTGCGCGGCATCCCGATGCTGGTTCAGCTTTTCTATATCTACTTTGTACTGCCCGATATCGGTATCGAAATGTCGGCGCTGACTGCCGCCATTATCGGCCTCGGCATCGCCTATTCAGTTTACCAGGCGGAGGATTTTCGCGCCGGCATTCAGGCTATCGACAAGGGGCAGATCGAGGCGGCGCAGACGCTTGGCATGTCTAAGCGCCTGATGATGCGCCGCGTTATCCTGCCGCAGGCCATCAAGATTATCTGGCCCTCATACGGCAACACCATGGTGATGATGCTCAAGGACAGTTCGCTCGCCTCCACCATCACCGTGGCGGAACTTTCCCTGCAAGGGAAGCTGCTCGCCTCGGCGACATTTCAGAACACCACCGTTTTCACGCTGGTCGCCCTGCTCTATCTGGTAATGTGCTGGCCGCTGATGTGGCTGTGCCGCCGGGTGGAACACGCCATGAACAAGCGTCGGAGCCACTGATGATTGAATATCGCAATGTCCATAAAAGTTACGGCGCGGTACACGTGCTGAACGGCATCAACCTGACCATCAACCGCCAGGAGGTGGTTTGCATCATCGGCCCTTCAGGCTCCGGCAAGTCGACCCTGTTGCGCTGCATCAACGGGCTTGAGAACTACCAGAGCGGCGAGATTATTTTCGACGGCGTGCAGGTGGACGGCAGCGAGCGCGCGCTAAGTCAGGTGCGCGGCGAGGTGGCGATGGTCTTCCAGCGCTTTAACCTCTTCCCGCACCGCACGGTGCTGGAGAACGTCACCGAAGGGCCGATTTACGTCAAAGGCGAGCGCCCCGGCCCCGCGCGGGAATATGGCATGGAGCTGCTTAAACAGGTGGGGATGGACCACAAGGCGCATTCATACCCGCAGGATCTTTCCGGCGGCCAGCAGCAACGCGTGGCGATAGCCCGCGCGCTGGCGATGCGCCCGCGAGCCATTTTGTTCGACGAACCCACCTCGGCGCTTGACCCGGAGCTGGTGGGCGACGTGCTTAAAGTGATGCGCGAGCTGGCGAATCAGGGCAGGACGATGGTGGTGGTGACCCACGAAATCGCCTTCGCCCGCGAAGTGGCCGACCGCGTGGTGTTTATCGACGGCGGTGTGGTGACCGAAGAAGGCCCGGCGCGCCAGGTGCTTACCAACCCTTCCCACCCGCGCACCCGCGAGTTTTTACAACGTGTACTCAACCCCATCAGCGAGGAATAATGATGCTTAACGCCAGCCATATCTGCGCCACCAACTTTACCTATTCGCACTATCGGCTGAACCACTGCCTGGACGATGTCGCCGCGCTCGGCGTGCAGTGGTTTGAACTATGGGGCGTTGCGCCACACCTGCATATCGACACCGTGCAGGAAGCGGACCTGCAGGCGCTCAGGCGGGAGCTGGCGGAGCGCGAGCTTAAGCTCGCCTGTTTCACGCCGGAGCAGTGTGTCTACCCGGTTAATATCGCCGCCGAAAACCCGCTGCAGCGGGAGTACAGCATTAACTATTTCCGCCGCAGCCTGGAGATATGCGAAAGCCTTGAGTCGCCTCTACTGTTTATGACGCCAGGCTGGGGTTATGAAGAGGATAAGCCCGCGGAGGCGCGCAGCCGCGCGGTGGACGCCCTGGCGCAACTGGCGCATCTCGCGGAAAGCCGTGGCGTGACGCTGGTGCTGGAAGTGTTGCAGCCGCGCGAAAGCAACCTCGCCAGCACCGTGCATGAGCTGGCGTCTCTGGTTAACGAAGTCAGTTCGCCTGCGCTCGACGCGGCGCTGGATATCGTCGGCATGGCGGTGGGCGGCGACAGCGTGACCGATTACCTCAACGCCTTTGGGCCAAAGCTGCGCCACTGCCATTTTATCGACGGAACCCCTGCGGGCCATCTGGCGCTCGGCGACGGCAACCTGCCGCTGAAAAGCTACCTCAGCGCCCTTCGTGAAGGCGGCTATAACGGTCTGCTGTCGCTTGAGATAGCCGGTGGGCGCTACTGGCAGGAGCCGCTAGAGCCGATGCGCCAGAGCATTACGTTCCTGCGCGACGCGCTCGCATGATAGCGCGAAGCGGCGCGGCCATGCTGCCTGCACGCAAAAGCGAGAGCCTGCTGTTGCTGGTAACGCTCTGTGCCGGGGCAGGCTGGATCTTCTCTAAAGAGGCACTTGGCGCGCTGCCTCCGGTCTTTTTTATCGCCGTGCGCTTTCTGGCGGGCGGTCTGCTGCTGGGCCTGGCGGTGCCCGCAACCGACCGACGCGAATGGCGGCGCAGCCTGTGGCCCGCCTTCGCCATCGGCAGCCTGATTTGCGGCTCGATGATGTGCTGGATTGTGGCGCTGCATCTTACCACCGCGCTGGGCGTTGGCGCGTTTCTCACCTGCCTCGGGCCGCTGTTGGTGCCGTTCGCAGGATGGCTGCTGTTCCGCCAGGCGCTGTCGAAGCGCATCGGGCTCGCCATGCTGCTCGCCCTACCCGGCATTGCGCTGTTGGTGGGCAACAGCTTTCTCCAGTGGCGGTTCGAGGCGGGCCAGTTCTGGTTTTTTGGTGCGGCGGCGATTTTCGCCTTTTACTTCAGCCTGAATAACCGCTTCGCCATCGACCAGCCGGTGGTGCTATTCGCCGCCATGCAGATGATCGCGGTGGGCCTGCTGGCGTTGCCGGTGAGCCTGTGGCTGGAGCCGTGGCCTGGCGAGCTCAACGCGGCTGGTTGGACATGGCTTGCGCTCAGCATTCTCATTCCCACCTGCCTGCGATTCTTTTTGCAAAACTATGCGCAGCGGCTAGCCTATACGCCCAACGGAGGGCTCGTCATGCTGATGGAGCCAGTGTGGGCGGCCATTTTCTCGGCGCTATGGTATGGCGAAGTGATGACGCTGTCGCAGGTGGGCGGCGCACTGCTTATCCTGCTGGCGCTGACGGTCGCCAGAGAGCGTCACGTCAGCGCCTGACCCTCGCCTGCGGGCGAGGGTGTTGGCGGCATTTCCGGTCATATAGACGGTACGACTCAGCGTTACCGGACAGGTATCCTGACAGCTCCGGGTACCGTCCGTGAACGCAGTTTCACTGGCGTCCCCCCCCGTCCCGGGACACGTTCATACCAATATGGAACTGCGCCGCGGCAGACCTCTCCCAGTCGGCACGGGGGCCGGAATCCATCTCTCCCAGGCTGTTTTATATGCCCTAGATGAAATCGTAAATAACTGCCCGGTATTGTCACTATCACGTCGCTGTTGAAACCGTTTCCCTTCCCGCGTCATCATAGGTGCGCATCAAGGAACAAAACTCTGCAGTTCACTATAGGGCCACCATTTATGGCGCCCCAAAAAAATAGCTGACTGGAATTATCACAAACCCGTATCGGCACAATATCACCCAGCGGATGAATTTCCCCCTACCGAGCTGCGCACTATCATCCAGCTGTCAAACGCAGGTAAGGCGCCGGCGGATTGCTTGCGGATTTGGCAAATCAATCGGCGCGCGGCTTCGCGTCCCATTTCATATACCGGCTGGGCGACCACAGTCAGCGGCGGTGACATCAGCTCGGTCCAGGGAAAATCATCGTACATCAGAAAAGAGATATCTTCGGGTACGCGCAGGCCACGTTTGGTCAGACCACGCAGGATGCCTATCGCAATCAGGTTGTCCGAGGCAATCAGCGCGCTCGGTGGCTCGGCGAGCGCAAGTAGTTCAGTCAGTATCTGCTCAATGGTGGCTTCGCTGAGTGCATTAAGCCGAATGAGCGCCGGATCCAGCTCCCTACCCGCGGCCCGGTAGGCGTCAATCATTCCGCTAACACGTTGCGCTACCGGCGTTGGGCCCAACGTGATGGTCGGCGAATAAGGTGTAGCGCAGCGCATGCTGGAGATATAAGCAATACGTTGATGCCCGGCCGCCAGTAACAGCTCCGTGGCCTGTTTAGCCACTGTAACAAAGTTCGCCTGGACGGTCTCCACCTCCATCCCTTGAACTGCCCGGTCAAACATCATTAATGAACGCCCTTCTGCCAGCACCTGGCGAAGATGTTCGTTATCCTCAAACAGTGAGCTGCACGGCGCGACGATGATGCCATCGACGCGCTTATCCAGCATCACGCGCACGGCCTCCCGCTCCTCGTCCAGAGTTTCATCGCTGTTGCTCAGCAGCAAGTGAAATCCCGCCTGTCGCGCAACGTCCGCCATTCCGCGCAGCGCGAGGCCAAAATGCGGGTTTTCAATGTCGCCGACAATTACCCCAATGGTATTAGATCGGCCGGTGTTCATACTGCGGGCCAACTCGTTCGGCCTGTATCCCAGCACTTCAGCTGCCTGATTCACCCGGGTCTGCACGTCATCACTCACTGAACCATATCCGCCCAAGGCACGTGCCGCCTGAGCCTTGGAAACATTGGCTTCGCGGGCGACGTCGGCGACGGTTGGGCTTCGTAAACGAGCATTTTCATTGGTCATAATTATTTAGAATCACAAGTTGATAACAACATTATTGACGCTGCTGACAGCGTGTGCTTAATATCAATACATCCAAATGAGACCGGTCTCAACGCCAAGATCTGTCTTATTTTACACCTCGTTGAGACCGGTCTCAATAATTATAAACCGGCTTGGCGAACTCTGAAGTTTCACCTGCAAAAACGGAAGAGCCTTATGACATCGCACAAACGCTTCAATCATCTGACCGCTGCTCTGTTCGGCTCAGCTATGCTGGCTTCAGCCTGCTGGAGTGCATACGCCGCTAATGACAGCAATCCCTGGGGTTTGATCGAACCCGGTCATCTACGTGTAGCCAGCCTGGGAGACTCGAAGCCCTACACTTTCACCGATAAAAACGGCAATTTTACTGGTTTTGATGTCGAATTCTTCAAAAACGTGGCACATCGCATGGGTATTGAACAGGTGGATTTTATCGGTCAGGATTTTTCCGCCATCCTGCCGGCTGTGGCAAATGGTCAGTATGATGCCGGTGTCGCCGCCATTGGAATCACGCCGCTACGTGAAAAAACAGTCGACTTCTCTACTGGCTATCTCGCGGGCTATCTAACTGTGCTGACCCGCAGTGATTCAGGCGTGAAGAACGTTGAAACCCTGGCGCATAAACGAGTTGGGGTGATTCAGGGCACACTGCAGGAGAACTATGCGCTGCAGCATTTCAAACAGTCCGATCTGGTGCGTTTCCCCGATAACAACGCAGCGGTGTCCGCGCTAAACAACGGCACGCTCGATGCCATGTTCCTCGACTACGAAGCGGCCAAAGATTATGCCACCCGCTTCAGGCTGGTCACGGCGGCGAACATCCCTTCTTTTGACGCGCCTGCGGGCGTCGCCATCGCCAAAGGTAAGCCTGAGTTCAAAGCTGCGCTGGATAAAGCCATCAAAGCAGCGATGCAGGATGGAACCTGGAAACAGCTGTACCAGAAATGGTTCCCTGGTTCGCCAATGCCGCAACAGTATCTGCCCGGTGGCCAATAACCCTGCGCATCATTATGCGTGAGACTGCATCCGTTGACGGCACATGTCCGTCACCCGCAACCGAGAATCGGCTATGGATCTGATCACTATTCTTTCCCGTACGTTTTTTGATATTCCATCGATGATGGACGTCCTGCCTCAGCTGCTGGCAACCGGACTGGTTAACACCATCATTATCTCTGTAGCAGCCACCGTGCTGGGCACGCTATTCGGCCTTATACTGGCGCTGATGGGCATCTCGCCCTCCCGCTGGCTGCGCGTGCCCGCGCGGCTGTATACCGATCTGTTTCGGGGCTTGCCATCCATCCTCACCATTTTGTTGATTGGTCAGGGCCTGGCGCGGTTTAGCTATCAGCTGTTTGGCCCTACTCCTTATCCGCTGGGCATTTTTGCCCTGAGCCTGATTGCCAGCGCTTACATGGGCGAAATTTTCCGCTCCGGTATTCAGAGCGTGGAACAGGGGCAGATGGAAGCGTGCCGGGCACTGGGAATGAGCTATGGCCGGGCGATGCGCCTGGTGATCATTCCGCAAGGCATCCGCCGCGTATTACCTGCGATTGTCAATCAGTTCATCGCCATCATCAAAGACTCGTCGCTGGTTTATCTGCTGGGCCTGATGACCGGTCAGCGTGAGCTGTTCCGGGTCGGTCAGGATGCTGCCGTGCTGAGCGGCAACCTGTCTCCACTGATGCTGGCCGGGCTGTTCTATCTGGTGATCACCGTGCCGCTCACCCACGCCGTGAACTATATCGACATCCGCTACCGTACCGGACGGCGTCGCGCCACTGCGCCACAAAGCGGCCTGAAGGAGCTCGATGAAGTGCAGCAAAAGCGCAATGTGGTTCCGGCGGTCTCGGTCTCCTTTACCAGCGAGCAAGGACATTAATATGGCTATACCTTCTGCGTTTCACGGCGCGAGCCTGGAGCTGCGCAATCTGACCCTGGCGTACGGCCCGATTGAGGTGCTGCGTAATGTGTCGCTGAGCATCGAACCTGGCACCACCACCTGCATCATCGGTCCCTCGGGATCGGGAAAATCCACCTTACTGCGTGGCATCAATCGCCTGCATGAGCCGAAGAAAGGGGATGTATTACTGGCCGGGCGATCTGTCCTGAAGGATAAGCCCGATTCGCTACGGTTGAGGATTGGCATGGTATTTCAGCATTTCAACCTTTTTCCCGATCATAGCGCGCTGGAAAACGTGGCGCTGGCACCGTGGAAAGTGAAAGGCCTCCCGAAAGCCGAGGCTCTGGAGATTGCTCGCCAGCGGCTGGCCGAAGTTGGCCTTGCTCAGCGAGCCGATCACCGTCCGCGCGACCTCTCGGGTGGCCAGCAACAGCGGGTGGCGATAGCACGTGCGCTGGCGATGGAGCCGGAAGTGATGCTGTTCGATGAAGCAACTTCGGCACTCGATCCTGAGCTGGTGAAAGGTGTTCTGACGCTAATG
This sequence comes from Klebsiella sp. C239, assembly GCF_048822715.1. Taxonomy (NCBI): domain Bacteria; kingdom Pseudomonadati; phylum Pseudomonadota; class Gammaproteobacteria; order Enterobacterales; family Enterobacteriaceae; genus Klebsiella; species Klebsiella sp. C239. The sequence goes on from NZ_JBMEZK010000021.1 coordinate 11,467, forward strand.
GCTGATTTGTGCCAGCGAGGCATGACCATGGTGGTAGTGACGCATGAGATGGGCTTCGCCCGGCGCGTGGCAGACCAGGTAGTGTTTATGGATGAAGGCGAGATTGTAGAAGCCGGCACACCAGAACAAATCTTTGACCGCCCGCAATCTGCACGCCTGCAGCGTTTTCTGTCGGAGGTACTGTGATGCCACATCAACAGGTTAGAGGCCCAATCCGCACGGCTCTGGTGGGTTTTGGCGTCGCCGGCAGCGTGTTTCATGCGCCGCTGATTACCCCTAACGCCGACTATCGTCTCGACGTCATCGTCACTGGCGATGCCCAACGCGTAGCGACGGCGCAGCAACGTTACCCACAGGCGCGGGTGCTGCCGGACTGGCCGGCGTTGCTTAAGGCAATTGATGGCGGCGAGATTAGCATCGATCTCATCGTGCTGGCCACGCCGCCGGCGCAACATGCGGAGCAGGCTGTGCAGGCCAGCCAGCGTGCTATCCATCTGGTGGTGGATAAGCCGTTTGCAGCAGATGTACAAGCGGCCGAAATGATGATCGCCGCAGCGCAGCAGGCTAATACCTTGCTCACCGTTTTTCATAACCGACGCTGGGACGGTGACTTTCTGACATTACAGCGCCTGGTACAACAGGAAGCCTTTGGCACCGTAAGAAGTTTTGAGTCGCGTTTCGAGTGGTGGCGACCGCAGGGATTTGGCAACTGGCGTGACAGCGTCACTCTTGCGCAGGGCGGCGGTTTGTTGCTGGATCTCGGAAGCCATTTGATTGACCAGGCCATGCAGCTATTTGGCCCGGTAGTCCACGCCACGGCGGAGCTGGCACGCCATTCCGGGCCTCAGCCGGACAGTGACGAAGACAGTTTCGTCTCATTGCTGCATCACAACGGGGTGCGTTCCCGGCTGTGGATGAATGGTCAGGCGGCATTGAATGCGCCGCGCTTCCACCTGCTGGGCAGCAAAGGCGCTTTCACCCACTGGGGGCTGGATAATCAGGAGCCGCAGCTGGCGGCTGGCATGTCGCCCACCGATAGCCAGTACGGCGTCACGCCGGCAGGTAATTTTGCCCGGGCCGGCACGGTCGGGGCAACCACAACGGTGCCCATTGAACGTGGCCACTACCCCGCTTTCTATCAGCTGTTAGCCCACGCGCTGTTACACGGCGGGCCGCCGCCGGTTGATGCACGTGAAGCGCTCAGTGTTTTACAGCTTATTGAGCAACTCCATCGGCAGCATCGCGTACGTATTGCCTGAGGGCGAACATTTTTTAACAGAAGGAATAAATGATGTCTGACAAAACCGTGGCAAAAACCGTCATCGTGCTGGGTGGCGGCATTCTCGGCGTCTCAACCGCCTGGCAGCTGGCGCAGGCGGGCGCGCAAGTCACACTGGTGACGGAAGCGGCGCTCTGCTCAGGCGCCACCGGCCGTTCCCTCTCCTGGCTCAACTCAGCTGGTGAGCGTTCGCAGCCTTATCATGCGCTGCGGATGGCGGGTATTGACCGCTATCGCACGCTATTTGCCCGCCATCCACAGCTTGACTGGCTGCGTTTCGATGGTGCTATTTACTGGGCCGCAGACGATGTCGCGGGCACCAAAGCGCGTCATGACTATGAAAAAGCGCAGGGCTACGACTCAAAGCTGATCAATCACGCCACGGTCGGTGATGTCGATGCGCAGGTGAATCCGGCCAGCCTGAGTCAGGTCGCGATTGCAAATCTGGGTGAAGGCTGGGTCAGTCTGCCGCATCTGGTTGAGCATCTGATGCAGGCATTTCGTGCGCTGGGCGGAGAAGTCGTTGAGCACGCTGGTAAAGCCAGCGTGATAACCAAAGACGGCCGGGCCAGCGGCATCAGCAGTGAAAAATTCGGTGAGCTGCAGGCCGATCAGGTACTGGTGGCGTGTGGCCCGTGGACGCCGGAAGTGGTTGCCCCACTCGGCGTGAAGATACCCAATAGCTCTCCGGTCTCAATGCTGGTGACCAGCCAACCCTGCGATCACGCACTCCAGGTGGTCTTGAATACACCACGCGCTGCGGTCCGCCCTAACCCTGGCAACACTATCGCCGTCGATCATGACTGGTATGAAGAGCATATCCTCGCTCAGGCTGACGGGCAGTACAGCATTGATACATCTGTCATTAACCAGTTGATGGCGGAAGCGGGTAGCCTGATAGGTGACGGCGAGCCGTTAACAGCCAACAGTTGGAAAATTGGTCTGAAGCCCATTCCAGGAGATGGCGAACCAGTGGTCGGCGAGTTGCAGAACGTTCCCGGCTGTTTTGTCGTTTTCACCCATTCCGGCGCCACGCTGGCGTTAATCCTCGGCGAGATACTGACGCAGGAGATGCTCACCGGCGTCAAACACCCGATGCTGGCGACCTTCCGCCCGGAAAGATTTAGCTAACATTATTACCAGCGCCACGATGTCAGTGGTGCTGGATACGCTTCCTTTTGCCTGTCACACACCGCTAATTTCCCCGATATAAGCTATGAGCGGACATTTACTGCAGGCTACTTAATATTTTCATCATTTTAATCATAACATCACTGTTGTAAATCAATTACCTGAATCGCCACGGATAATCTAGACACTTCTGAGCCGTTGATAATATAGGTTTTCATATTCAGCCGGTGGCATCTGCTCGCTCGAACCATGACGACGCTTACTGTTATAAAACATTTCGATATAATCAAAAATATCGCTGCGGGCTTCTTCCCGTGTTCCGTAGATCTTTTTCTTTATCCGTTCGCGTTTCAGCAACTGGAAAAAGCTTTCTGCAACCGCATTATCGTGACAGTTACCACGACGGCTCATGCTGCCCTCCAGGCCGTGTGATTTCAGGAATGACTGCCACTCATGGCTTGTGTACTGACTGCCCTGATCTGAATGAACCAGCACCTGTTTTAGAGGATTACGTCGCCATATGGCCATCAGAAGCGCATTCAGGACAATGTCCTTTGTCATCCGGGGTTGCATTGACCAGCCGATAACTTTTCGGGAGAACAGGTCAACCACCACGGCCAGATACAGCCAGCCTTCGCGGGTTCGGATGTAGGTTATGTCCGTCACCCAACGCTTATCCGGTGAGTCCGGATTGAACTGCCGCTGGAGCCTGTTGGGTGTCACGATGCTGGCTTCACCTTTACGTGCACGTGGGCTACGGTACCCAACCTGAGCTTTTATTCCGGCACGCTTCATCAGCCGCCAGACCCGGTTCACTCCGCACTGCTGTACGGTATCACGCAAATCGAGATGGATCTTGCGATAACCATAGACGCAGCCAGACTCAAGCCAGAACTGTTTGATCTGCCCGGTCAGCATCTGGTCTGTCTGGTGACGCTGTGAATGTGGCTGCTTAAGCCAGAAATAAAATCCACTCGGATGGACATCCAGAACCCTACAGAGCAAACGAACAGGCCAGCAACGGCTGTTGTCGCGGATAAAGGCGTACCTCAGTCGGACAGCTTTGCGAAGTACGCCGCGGCTTTTTTTAATATGTCCCGTTCGTCCGTAATCCGCTTCAACTCTTTCTGAAGACGGCGGAACTCGGCCTGAGCATCTGACTGTTCATTATGAGTGGAAGAATCCGGACCGTACTTCTTTATCCAGGCGTAAAGACTGTGAGTGGTGATATCGAGACGTGTTGCAACACTGGAAACAGAATGACCACGATCAACAACCTGTTTGACTGCTTCAATTTTAAACTCTTCAGGATAACGCTTACCGCTCATGGGCACCTCTCTTTAAGTCATCTTAAATGACTCTGAGGTGTCTGTTAAACCCGTGGCGATTCACCTCAATCATTTCGTTATACTGATCGATAAGTGCCAATGTTCGCTGAACAAACTCGGTCTCAAAATCTGAATAATTTCCCATTTAACCCTCCCGTTACGGTTCGAGAATCCACTATATCATACGGTCAGCCTGACGGCTCAGGTACGGCATTTCCGAGTATCAGGGTTTTCGGAACTTCATTGGGGATGAAGCACACTGGTGCATATAAGACAGTAATTAATTATTATTTTTGCTAAAAAGACATTAATGTCCAAAAAGCACAAAAGAATTTTATTATTGCCATTAAAGCAATTTCACTTCAATTAAATTACGAAGGTCATTACTTCCGGTCATGTCAGATTTGGAACGCAAGAGTGGTTCAGATAAATCTGATCAAGATGACACAACCAGAATGAAAAGTGGGCTACGATAGAAAGGCTCAAAGAATTCAGGGATAAGGAGAAAAAAAATGACTCAACTCAGGATCCGGGGCGTAAGAAGTTACGCGCCTGACCGGGATATCTGCTTTGATCTCAGCAGTAAGGTGACACTCATCTACGGCCAGAACGGCTCGGGGAAATCCACGGTATCAGGCTATTTTTATGACCGGCAGGCGGATAAATATCGGCACTGTGCCTTTGAGAGCCCGCACATCAGCCACTTTCAGGTCTTTAATCAGGAATATATTGACAGCAAATTCGCCCGTTCGGACTATCAGCCCGGGATCTTCACTCTCAGTGAGGCCAATCAGGAAAGCCAGGATAAAATAAACAGTAATAATAAAGAAAGAACAAAACTGAGTGCTCGCCTGGAGAAACTTAATGAGGAGATTGCACAAAAAGAAGGGATGAAAGAAACGATCGTCGACCACTGTGCCAGGGATATTTTCAACCGGACAGTCAATGACAGGAAAAACCTCAGCGATTTCCTTGAGGGTGCCAAAATTAAAAGATCGTTTTACGAACGTATGGTTGCAACACCACTTTCAGACGTGCGTACCACAACGGAGGAACTGACTGATAAATGGCGAATGTTAAGTCAAAGCGAAGGAACGCTTGTCAGCGAAATTCATATTCCACGAACAACTGTCTTAACGGAAGAAACAATAAAACTGATGAAGGAACCTGTTGTGCCTGTAAGTAGCACGCAATTCTCTGCACTCATCCAGAAAATCGGTAATGCAGACTGGGTGCGCCAGGGGCAGCATTATATACACGACGATGTTTGCCCCTTCTGTCAGCAGCCCTTTGATGTCATAGCCTTTTCGCGCGAACTCACTCAGATGTTCGATGAGTCTTATCAGACTTCTCTTGGAGTGCTGAGCCAGGCAGCAGAAGGGCTGGCTCAGGACTGTGATGCCCTGGCCGAATTTGAACACCGTGTTGCAACCCATTCTTTCGTTGATGAGGGAAGTCAGATTTTATCTCTGGTGAAAGCGGTAAATAAAGGCTTTAAGATTTTGTTACAGCAACTCCTTAATAAAATTAAAGAACCGTCTCTGAAGGTACAGCCTGAGAACCTTCAGGAATCCCTGTTCTTACTCCAGAATGAAGTGGACGCGTTCAATACCCGGGTACGGGAAAATAACCGACTGGCTGAAAACTTTACCCATGAAAAAAAGTCCCTGCACGCTGATGTAATGGCGCATCTCAGAGGGATTTGCGAAGAGTTCTTTACCGAACGTGACAGGCAGCTTGGTGAGCTACAAAATGAAATTAACAGTAGGTTGCGTGATGGCGGGATCCTCGAAGCAAACAAGAAGCAGCTGGATGACGAGACGAATGCCCTGACCGGACAACTCTCGGACATACAACCCACTATTGACAGTATCAACGCGAATCTCAGACTGCTGGGGATCACCGGCTTTGAGATCATCTGCCATGATACTGAGATGAAACTATACCGTCTGCGCCGGGGAAGCGAGCCTGAGAAGGCTGAAGTATTCAAAACCCTCAGTGAGGGTGAGAAAACAATGGTTTCTTTCCTTTATTTCATAGAATCATGCTCCGGCAGTCTCACCCCTGAAACCATTCATCCGGAGAATAAACTTATTGTTATTGACGATCCGATTTCCAGCCTGTCACATAACTATATTTATGAAGTCGCAGCTCTCATTAAACGGAAAATTATAAAGTCAGGTGCAGCGAGACATGTAGTGATACTGACTCACAATATGTTTTTCTTCCAGGAAATACTGTTAAACAGCGGCCGCCTGCAGGATAACAGAGAGGCACCGGTGAACTGGTCTCTGCTTCGAATTATTAAGTCTGACTACAGTTCCTGCGAGAAGCTCTCCATGCACGAGATGCTCAATGAATATCAGGCGTTATGGCAGACCCTGAAAGACGTCAGGGATGGAAAAACCCAGCCTATTGTGCTTTTTAATACGATGAGAAATATTCTTGAGTACTATTTCAGTTTCGCCTGTAAAACTGAAAAACTTAAAGAGGCCCTGGAGTCTCTGGCAACCGAACACAGCGATGCCGGAGAGTATGATTCATTTTATCGGGCTATTAACCGGCACTCTCATTCTGATGGCCGAAATCTCTTTTCTACAGGGGTCATCGATAAGGAACGTTATCTAAGTATGTTTAGAAAAGTGTTTACTCAGACAGACGACGATGATCACTATCTTGCCATGATGGGGGAATCAGCAGACCTGCAGGAAACAGTGGAGTAACAAGCAGTGCCGTCACCTGCGGGTACCGTTCACTTAACGCGTCGGGAGCGAGCGCATGTGCTTACGCACATGCTCTACGCGCCCGAAACGAAAACGTGTATACCGTACAACGGGTACAATTTTCGGTTTCATGGCGGGTTTCCTTTTACAGTCCGGCTACTGCCGGAAGTCCCTGTAACCATTTACAGGCGGTAAAAAGCGCAGAGGGGAACACCCGAGGTGACGACAGCTCATTATAAACACCGTTCCGGTTTGAGGTAAATCATTTCCACATTTGAAAGAGGGAAAAGCAGAGCTCCTATTCCCGGAACTAACAACAATGCACATCCAGCCTTTTATAACCAATTCTAAGGAAAGCCAGAGCTCATGCAGTTAACGGTCGTCCCGCACTCCAGTCCCCTCGCTAGCAACCGAGCATGTTATTTCCGGCTTTGCCTTTTTTCGGATCTGAGCGGGAAAAGTGAGAAGCCAACATAGGTGTAACATATCCACATTCTGGGCATCTGCATAGGCAAAGCATACGCATATACCTACCATCTGCATATGTAACACCTATACAAGGCGGGCTTGCAGGCATATACTTCACCTATGCGGGAATAATCCCTGGCACACTCAGCATATGAGGAAAAACCATGCGCACAGTTTCGATATTTAAAAACGGCAATAACCGCGCCATCCGTCTGCCCCGGGACCTGGATTTTGACGGCGTCAGCGAGCTGGAGATCGTCCGGGAAGGGGACAGCATCATTCTGCGTCCCGTCCGGCCGACCTGGGGCTCGTTCGCGCAGCTGGACAGGGCCGATCCGGACTTTATGGCGGAACGCGAGGACGTTGTCAGCGACGAAGGACGATTTGACCTGTGAAAAAGACTTTTATGCTCGACACAAACATCTGCTCGTTCATCATGCGCGAGCAGCCGGCAGCGGTGCTGAAGCGCCTGGAGCAGGCGGTGCTGCGTGGCCACCGTATCGTGGTCTCGGCCATCACCTACTCCGAGATGCGCTTCGGCGCCACCGGCCCGAAGGCCTCCCCGCGCCATATCGAGCTGGTTGACGCGTTCTGTGCCCGCCTCGATGCCATCCTGCCCTGGGACCGGGCCGCGGTGGATGCGACCACGGAGATTAAGGTGGCCTTGCGACAGGCCGGGACGCCGATTGGCCCGAACGACACGGCGATAGCCGGGCACGCCATCGCGGCCGGCGCCGTTCTGGTGACGAACAATGTAAGAGAGTTTGCGCGGGTCCCGGGCCTGGTGCTGGAAGACTGGGTGAATTAATCATTCGCCCGGTATTTAACCGCTGTGATACCTGCCGGGAAGGGCTGACAGGGAACGGGTTATTGATAAGATATACAGAAACAGAGGGCTCAAAAATATGACAACAGAACATTCTTTTCGCGGTTATTACGGCAGTATGGGGGATTATCTTTTCCCGGTACATCCGGACAACTCATATTATGACGCTGAAGCCCGTCAGTATATTTCTGAGTTATTGCATAGCCACGCAGGGAATATCAATTCTGCCCGGGAATTTCTGGCGCTGCTGGAGACATTTGTTCCGGAAAGTGTGCAGTACAGCATCGATAATCCCTCATGGTCAACCGGGAAGCAAATGGAACGACTGAACATGGCAAAAGGACTTATTGAAAGTCGGGTTCGCGAGCGTTTTGCGTCAGAACTTTCAGGGGATATTACACCTTAAACGAACGTACCAGGTGTACGGGATATTAACGGGGATCCGGGATAAGCTTTTTTCGGTGATGCTTCTAATTAATAGAACATGTGTTTTTCAATAAACGTCCCGATGACTTTTTCGTGGATCTCTACTGAACGCGAGAAGCAGATTGTTTTACGAGCCAAGCGCTTAATGCGGGTGCGCAGCGTCAGGTTATTGCGCTCAATCCGTTGGGTGAATATTTTTCCGGTCAGATGCGGCTTTGTTGAATAAATCAGATTTCGGGTAAGTCTCCCCCGTAGCGGGTTGTGTTTTCAGGCAATACGCACGCTTTCAGGCATACCTGCTTTCGTCATTTTGTTCAGCGCTCGTACCAGGGCCATAGCCTCCGCAACCTGACCATCGTAGTCACGCAGCGTCAGTGAACCCCCGAACAGCTGTTTTACCCGGTACATCGCCGTTTCCGCTATCGAGCGACGGTTGTAATCTGTTGTCCATTTCCACCGCGCATTACTCCCGGTCATTCGCTGATTGGCCACTGCACGGTTACGGTCTGCATATTCACCGGGCAAGTAACCCGCACCTTTTCGGGGAGGGATAAGCGCGCTGATTTTCTTACGCCGCAGTTCATCGTGACAGAGCCGCGTGTCGTAAGCACCGTCTGCCGCTGCTGCCCTGATTTTTCTGTGAGTCTGCCGGATAAGACCCGGGAAGGCTTCTGAGTCCGTAACGTTGTTAAGCGACAGGTCTACGCAGATGATTTCATGTGTTTTGCTGTCAACTGCCAGATGCAACTTTCGCCAGATACGACGGCGTTCTTTGCCGTGTTTTTTGACTTTCCATTCGCCTTCACCAAAGACCTTCAGCCCGGTGGAATCAATCACCAGATGCGCGATTTCACCCCGGGTGAACGTTTTGAAACTGACATTAACCGACTTTGCGCGCTTACTGACACTGGTGTAATCCGGGCAGCGCAACGGAACATTCATCAGTGTAAAAATGGAATCAATAAAATCCTGTGCAGCCCGCAGGGTCAGCCTGAACACGCGTTTAATGACCAGAACGGTGGTGATAGCGAGCTCAGAATAGCGCTGAGGTCTTCCCCATGATGAAGGCGTTGCCGACTCATACTAGGCCTGAATAGCTTCATCGTCCAGCCAGAAAGTTATGGAGCCACGATTGTTGAGGGCTTTATTGTAGGTGGGCCAGTTGGTGATTTAGAACTTTTGCTTTGCCACGGAACGGTCTGCGTTGTCGGGAAGATGCGTGATCTGATCCTTCAACTCAGCAAAAGTTCGATTTATTCAACAAAGCCGATCAGTCCATCCTACTGCTCAAGTTTTTCTAGAATTAAACAAGCTTCACGATTAAGAGTAATGAATTCCTGCCAGCTATATTGCTGTTGGTAGTTAAGCTGATACTGTTTTTCTACCTGGCAAATAAGCGGACGTGTTTTATAAATCGCGCACAGCTTTGTATCCATCTGATAGTGACGACAAATGCCGTCACCACGATCGAGAAATTGCGTTTCACTGGCGCGATTGACGTGGCGACAACAAGCGCCGCACTGGTTACAGGGAAACGCGGGCGTTAGCGTCATAGCTTACTTAACCAGCTACGCACAGAGCGGGTATTCCCTGCTTCAAACGGTAGCGCAATATTACGGCGCTCAACCTCTGCACGCAGCAACAAACCGCGCTCAATTTCACTATTCACCGCGTTAAGATGCAGCGAGAAACGCGATAACGCAGACGTATCAATAGCAAACTCTAACGCCGAAAGCTCCAGTAGATAACGATCGAGTTCAGCATTCACCTGCTGATAATACTCTAGTGCTTTCTGATGCTTATCTTTAAACGCATCCAGAAACGTCCAGACCTTTTTCATCAATGCGCTGTGTTCAAGGAAGTAGTTCATCACCAGCGTCAGAAGACCAGTCGCCAGCGCGCCGCAGAAAGCCGCCAGTTCCGGACCAAAAGGAAAGACGAGCATCTTGGCTAAAGCTTCATTAACCACCACACCCGCAGCCACGGCCACACCCGCAGCCACCAGCTTGCTCACTGCTTTAGCCAGCTGCCCCGGCGCTAACCCCTCAGGGTTAAAGACCATAACTTTAAAGGCCTGTACCAAATTGTTCCACATCTCACGAATCAGGCGCACCATCATCTTCTTAGTCGTAAAGAAGATATTGAAGAGCGTCGTCGTAATGCTGGAGAGCACGCCACCGATGGCACCGTCTTTAAAGGACGCCAGGAAAGTGCTGAATTTACCCTGCACTCGCTGCCAGACTGCGCGTAATGCCTCCGCCGCATCTTGCAGGAAGTCTCCGGCATCGAATGAACGACGATGCTTCTCGAACATCACGGGAATGCGCTCGCGGAAATCAAACCAGGTCTCTGCCAGAACCAGCCCCAACATCTGCCGCGTTCCCATGCGAAATGCATTGTTCATTGTGGCAGTGGCGACATTCTTCGCAAACTTGCTGCTGGTATAATATTCCTGATTGATCGTACTGTTGTATTTTCCCCGCGCCTTTTTGTCAGCCTCTTTCATCCGTTCAAAATCGGCGGCTGCTTTATTTTCCAGCTTATTCAGTTGTTTTTGCTCTTGCTCGGAAAGCGTTGGTTGGCTGCGCAAACGGGCAATTTCCTGCGTGGTCACAGCATGCTGTTCTTGTAGCGTTTGCACGAAGGCATCCATCGTTTTCGCCTTCTTCGACTTATTCAGCGACTCATTCGTGAAGGTCAGATTTGATGAATCATTAGACAGGTCGGCACCATCGCATTCGGCAAGGATACGCCCTGGATCGTTGTGAATTTCATGGGCGGCAATAATATGGTCGAGATTCTTTTTATCATTAGCCGCAAATTTCTCACCAGTGTAGGTATCGGTCAACGTACCGACCTCGTGCGCCTTTTTTCCCGCCCGGTTGGTGGCAATGTAGTTTTCGTGGCTATGGTAATGATGAGAATCATACCCTTCGCGTTGCTCGTACCGTTGACGCTCGGCATCGGAGGCATACACTCCCTCGCGAGCGTTATGAATGGTATTCACATCGCCGCCGTGTTTATCCTCCAGCAAGAGAAAATCCAACCCAAAAGAGGTAGTCAGACTCTTGACTACCGTCTGATGTAACTCTTCACCCCAGTCAAACCTGGCTGTGTTCATTGTGCTCGCCCATAGCAATACCGGGAAGATTCGCCCGGCGAGTCGATTAAATACGAGAAGAAAATGCGTCAAACTCAGAATCAGAAGCCGCCAGTTTTTCGTCCAGAATCTCTTTGTTCAGCAGGTTCATACCGTTGCTGTCGGTCTGCAGTTGGATCACGCCATCTTCGATAACGGCTTCACCGTTTTCCTGCGTCACCGGCTTGAACAACGGCGTGGTGATCACGTCGGTCATTATGGCGGCTAATTCATAACCATGGTCGATAATCGCCATGATCTCTTCCGACTCACTAATCTCGGTAGTGATATTCTTCTCATGACGTTCAACAATGACGGCATGCATAGCTTTCAGCGGCTCAAAGTAGTGCTGAATAAAGACGCTATGCATACGGGTGATTGATTCATAAATGCTATTTACATACTGCTGCACCTTCGTCAGCTGCGCTTCAGCCGCATTCATTTTTTCCACCGCCGCGGTCACTTCACGGGAGCTTTGATAAGCATTGTTAAGCGCCTTTTCGGCATGGCTATCGTAAGCCCAGCCCGCAATAGCAATCAGCGGAGCCACCACTGCACCGCCAAGCACCATCGCGCCGCCCGCCATCCCCCAACCACCTGCGGCCAGGGAACCACCACCAATCGCCGCCATTGTGGCGTTATACGCCGCCGCACCAGACAGGGCGGCGATCGGCGTACCGGTAGAAGCTGCGGCAAACGCCATCACGCCGCTGTACACGGCAAAACCAGCGGCAGCACCAGAAACCCCGGCACCGACGACCGTCGTCATGTATTCCGTGGCGGAAATCGCCAAGTTCTGAATTTTATTGATGTTATGCTGTGGTACCTTCAGCCGAAGATCTTTATGCCCATCTTTCGCCATACGCGCCAGCAGATCGTCGGCAATAGTTTTAAACTCATTGAAATCTTTACCGATTTCCAGCTCTTTTTCACCCAGTTCGGCAAGTTTTTTCGACGTTGTTTCATTTGCCAGATCAAAGCTCTCTTTATGCTTATCAAAGCTACGCTGCGCGCGATCTAATACATCATCAGCTTCCGATTTTTTCTGGTAGCCATCATAAGCTTTTTTACCGCCAAACGCCGTTGCCGCTGCCGCGACGCCCAGAATAATGAATGGTAATGCCATAGATAATAATCTCCTGTGCAATAAGTCGTTGTTACCCGCTACGCATCACATTCCTGAACAGGCACGGAGTCGCGATCGACAGTGATGTAGTTATGCAGTAAGTTGATGACCGTTTTTTTCAACCATTCTGGTTCCAGAATTTCTATATTCGGTAACCAGAATAGAATTAGCGGAATAATTTGACTCTGATGTGCTGCCTTGCAAAGCAAAGTCACGCCATCATTCTCTTCGCGAACCAATTCTTGCTGAGGCAGTAAGTCTCGTCTTGAGAAGTAGCCAGCAATACTGTGTTTAATACGCACCCGCACCTCAAACGATCCCTTCACTCACCCAAGGATCGCGATGCTCATCAATTAATGACAGTGTGGGTGTATCTACAGCAAAATGCTCTTTCCGGATATCCAACCACCGAATTTTACTTAACGAAAAAGACTTTAGTAGATTGGCCCCTATATTTCCATACACTTTTTATCACTTAACCCATGACTGGTTCGTCGCCGCAGATATCCCAGTGCACTATGCGGATGCCATTCGTTATAATTTTCAAAGGCTTCCGCAAGGTTTTTTACCGCTGTTAACCCGTCAGGTTTCGCCATGATGCTGATGTAGTCGCGCTTCATCGTTTTCACGAAGCTCTCTGCCATGCCGTTGCTTTGCGGGCTGCGTACTGCCGTATGTTTAGGCTCCAGTCCTACCATTCTGGCGAACTGACGCGTCTGATGAGACTGGTAGGCTGAACCGTTGTCCGTCAACCTTAAGTGATACCAACTGTCTGGAGATTCAGGGGGCCAGTCTAGGCAGCAATGGCATGCGCGATATCAACTTTTTTGCCTGGGCTATCTCAAGCGCGTCGCGAAGGATTTCGGCTTCCATCGTTTTGCGTCCCAGCATCTGTTCAAGCTGTTTGACTTTTTTCTCCAGCGCTTTGAGCCCGGAGACGCTGACCACCTCGTCGCCTGCGGCGAGCGCAGACTTGCCACCCTCGTTCATGAGTCGTTTCCACTTAAAAAGAAGACTGGGAGTGATGCCATATTGCCGGGCAACGAGTGAGACGGTGTAGCCGGGCTGCATGGCGAGCGCTACAAAACGGGCTTTCTCTTCGGGAGTATAACGGCGGCGCTTTTGCTCGCCAGTGATCACTTTGATTCTTTGCACAGGACACTCCTTAAACATAGCTCTATGCCTATGTCTTACTGGTGAAGTGTCCGGTTTAAACGGGGGCTATTACATCACCTTGCTTATATCTGTCCCAGATAATCGCCTTTTGTTTTGGTGTGTAGTAGATGCAAGTTCTTCGTTTCATGGTAACGTCCCCCTTCGATTAAGGATAGCGTTGCATCGACCTGTTGAACTCACAGCACGAAGCGGACTGTTAACTTTGAAATCCACCGCAATTATCGTGCACCCAATGCCAGCGGGCAGACAGGCCTCCCTATGCCAAGGCTCTTTTTTTTGGTATGTTTCTGTATAGGGAAATCCGCTGCGGAGAAACCGATGGACCTGCCTGCTCTGGAAGAATTACTGACTCGCCTCAAATCACTGCCTGTTGCTGAAAAAAGTGAGACCAATATATTTTCGGTTGGTGCCCGTGGACACTATGAAAACCCTGTCAGCGATTTACTCGCTTTCTTTATTGATCCGGATGCGCCCCATGGACTGAATACACTGGTTCTTGGGGCCCTTCTGGAATGCCTGCCAGCCCATGTTGATGCATCACTTCTCTCTCCACCAGCCCGTGAGGTTATGACGCAGAAAGGAACTCGAATCGATTTGCTACTTGAGTCGAAAGAATGGGCCATGGTGTTGGAGAATAAAATCTGGCACCAATTGAACAATCCTTTCAATGATTACAGTGGGTATCTGGAGCAAAAACATCCAGATAAGAAACCGTTCCTGGTGGTTCTGTCGCCAGAAGGACTGGCTCCAGCCGGTTGGACAGGAATAAGCTACAGTATGTTTATTTCTGTTCTGTCGCCCAGGCTCGGCATGGCATGCATTTCTTCCCCGCTCAATAAATGGCACGTTTTGCTGCGCGAATTCATTCTACATCTGGAGACACTGATGGGTAAAAATACGATTGCAGCAGAGACAGAAACCTTCGTTCTCGAAAATTTGCGTAATATTCAGGAAGCGGTGTTACTGAAAAATGCTGTGGTGAAATCACTTCAGGAGGAAGGCCTACGGTTTCTGACAGAGCACTTTTCTGATCATGGTTATGAAGTCACAACGGCACTTAATCATTGGGAAGGTTATCCGGCACTGCGCTTCGGATTGTCGCACTGGGTGAGTGACTCTGATGTGGTACTTTTTCTAGACAAAACACCTGGAAGACAGTTTGAAGTACGAACGTACATCTGTAGTCTGACGACTCCTGCATTGCAGCATCAAGCAAGAAAGATGTTGATACCTGCACTTTATGACGACTGCTGGCCTGAGAGAAGCGGAAGTGTGTTTACCGTCGTTTCTCGGCTGTCACAGAAGCATGAGGAAAAACATCTGATGTTCCAGAGTGTGGCGAAAGCGTTAGAGCAGTTGAACGAATTTGAACTGAGCCATGAGAGATAGCGGCCATTTTTACTTGTTGCCTTGAATTCGAGTATTTCGAAACCTGAAAATATCTCGGATGCCTGGTATGAGCGAGGAGCTGACGTTGCGTACTATCTTTTATGGTCATAGTAGTGTAGGCATCCCGCTGAATATGGCATATTCATGTGTAGGAAACGTTTGAAAGGAGATAGAGCCAATGTTTCGTGTAGATATAATAAATAAGACACTAATCAAATTGAAACCAACAAACTTCTCGGAACTTGGGCTGAAGGAACGTTTCGATATTCAGGAATGGATCGAAAAAAGCCCGACTATTTTAGGTGAGGAACTACTTGTCATTGGCAAAGAGGTCATTCTTGCCTCTGGTAAGCGCCTTGATTTGCTTTGCGTAAATAAATCGGCAGCACTTGTTGTGGTTGAGTTGAAACGGGATGATTCTGGCTCGTCCGTTGAATGGCAGGCAATAAAGTATGCATCGTATTGCTCAAGTCTCTTGCCCGGTGAGATATTTAAGCTATACGCGTCCTATTTAAACAAGTCTGAATTTGATGCGACTAAAAAAATTGAGGAATTTATTGATGCTGACATTGAGTTACTTAATGTGAAACAGCATATTATTTTGGCCTCAAAAGAGTTTAACTCTGAAGTCATCTCCGCAGTATTATGGTTGCGAGAATATGGCATAGATATTCAATGCACTCGGATTGCTCCATTTATCGATTCTGATGGTGAGCTATTTATCAAGCCGGAAACAATTATTCCGTTGCCGGAGGCTAAAGATTATATTGAACGAAAAGAAGTTAAGCAAAGAACAATTGCTTCTAATCAAGATGAATGGACTGGTAGTTGGTTCGTGAATGTGGGCGAATGCGAATATCGAACTTGGGAAGATAACAGACAATTTGGCTTTATTGGAGCAGGTCAAGGGAAGGTGTATTCATCTGCACTTAATCGTCTTGCAGTTGGTGACAAAATTTATGCTTACATGAAGGGATGCGGTTACGTCGGCTTTGGGGAAGTGACCAAACCAGCGGTTATGATTCGCGATTTCATAACTGATTCGAATGTTCCTCTACTCTCCGCAGGATTGAAAGCGGAACACCCAAACGCAAACTCTGACAATGAAGAGCTTTCCGAATGGGTTGTTGGTGTTCGTTGGATCAAGTCTTTTCCGAGAGAACAGGCGAAAACATTTTCTGGCATCTTCGCGAACCAAAATATCGTCTGTAAATTGCGGCATGGGCAGACATTAAAATTTGTGCAATCTGAATTCGGTCAGTAAGCACTGATTTCATCGAAGTTCGCTGTTGGCATTAAGCGGACTAGTTGGCTGAGCCGAAGCTCCGCTGTGAGCGAACAACGGACATTGGACTTTTTAACCTTGCAAGGTAGAGTAACTTGTAAGGTAGCCGACCTCGCATGGTCGGTAAAATTCGCTGTTAGGCGAAAATGCTGCGGAGGAAAAACATGGATGCAAAGCTTATCGATCGCTTGAATGGAATTCTTAGTTTGGCGAATCAGCAAAACTGGGAAGACGAATCCTTTTCTCTCAATAAAGCGCAGGTGTGCGTCGAATTATCCTCTATAGTTTACGAAGATGTTCAAGAGTATGAATTGAAGAAGGCAAGTCGAATTCATCTCTTTGCTAGCGACACTTATAGAGGCTTGATTACAAATCGCACGACCAACTCAATTCTTGATGGCCTAAGTGAAGCAAATCTGGATGCTAGGTTTTTCGCGGTTCGTGGTAGATATGCGCTAGTGCTAGGCACAATTTTTAGCGACGTCGTGATTCTTACTATAAGAGGCACCGTATTCCGCGAGCTTTGGGACTGGAAAGCAAATATAGATGCCGAAAAGTACCATGTTCGGGTGGGACCACACTTTCATCCATTTCATTATGGTCATGTTGAATTTGACGACCAATTCTTTCACCGAGGATTCTTTGAGTCGATCATTCCTCAATTCGCATCTATCTCTGACCACATTAACCAACGAAATAGTTTGGGGAATGATCTCAAGGTCGTTTGGACTGGCCACTCCCTAGGTGGAGCAATGGCCGCGGTAGGCTATGCGATTCACGCTAAGCTTAATACCACAATAAGGCTTGCTGAGAATATTCCGGGCCATGCCGTTTGTGCGTATACATTTGGCATGCCTCGCTATTGCGGACTTGGTAGCGTTTGTAGTTTTCCCGGTCCCCACCACATTTATAGAAAGGAAGACCTCGTACCAACCGTGCCGCTTAGAAAAATGGGCTTCTCTGACAGTAGTAAGGAGTACGAGATCACTGATAACGGATCGATTGTTTTGACTGAGCGCACTGATACATTTGGGCTGGCGGGCCATGTTCCAAAGCTGTTATCAAGCATAAAGGCACACTCAATAGAAGGTTACGCAGGGCTATTATCTAAAGCAACTGGTATAGCAAGACCGTGAACACGCTTAGAAATGGTTGCCTAACGGGACAGTTCTTCCCCACTCCAATTATGATTGCCTCTCTGAAATCGACCAAGGTGTTATCGTGGACAACAAGCGCCTCGGAAGAACACTCGAATTTATCAAACTAGTTCAGGAGAAACGCTGACCTTCCCCCCTTAAACTAACATACCATGTGCTAGCAATGTCCGCTGTTGGCACAAAGCTGACGTTAAGATTTACAGCATCGGGAAGCTTCTGAATGCCGCGTCAGCGGCATGGAGGCGCCAGATGAGGTTACATGTGTCTGTGGAGTCAAATGGCGCCGAAAGCCCGGCGTAGCCGGTTACCTGGCTATAAACTCTGCTACCCTACCCCCTGTCCTGATTAGCCTTAACCCGCTCACAGCAATGAAGAAGTCAAAGTAATCCCTTTTAACCCCGGTGAGCGGGCTTTACGGCGTTTACGACGTAAAGGGCGTGATTTCCGGGGCCTTAGCGGCGGCAGCTTGCTGCTGACGCTTAGGGGGATGTTCATCAACTATTTCAGCGACACCAGGAAACTTAACACGGTAGCTGCAAAGCCATACCCGCTTAAAACAGCTCAGACGCCTCTGTACGCGGTCGGAGTGGACCCGGCAAGGCGATAGCCGCAGTCGGGGCGTATCTCCGCGTTAGCGGGCCGGAGGGCCGCTTACGAGCGTGTACCAAACAACTCACAGCAGCTCCACCCACAGCGATGAAGAAGAGTAGTTACAACACCCATCATTAAAAGCGACACTACTCCCGGCCTTCGGCCGGGGGCGGCGGCGCTTTTCAGTGGTGGGGAGGGGCTCCCGGCTGGCAAACCGGCGCCGGTTTTATGATGATTTGTTTTTTGAATGCTGTAACTAATTTAATTCTCCGGTCGGGGCCCGTCGCGGAGCGATGGGAGCTCTCTCAGGTGTTGCCGAACCGGCGCGACCGTCAGGTCGCTGCAAGGGCGGGCATTCTCCCGAGCCTGTCCACAGGGCAGGCGATGAACAGGTTATGTGTTTACAGGATTTATTGAAGGATCTTTAAAAGAGATACAGAGCTGGTGTTTAAAAGGAACCACGCGCCCTGAAAGTCCGACGGCAGGCTCAGAAGATGCTCCAGCGTGGCCATAGTACGTTCACCGAAGACGTGTGCA
>NZ_JBMEZK010000022.1:0-26035 GCF_048822715.1 Klebsiella sp. C239
TCCCATTTTTTTGCACAAGCCTTTTTTCGATCTTTTTTTCTGAATGGTGATTTTTCACCCTTTTCGCCGTGTAATTGCGCGATTTGCTCAATTTTCACCGTTTTCAGGGGTTGCAGAGCGAGATAAAAGCCACCAAAGTCTTCTTACGCTCCCGTATTTTTGAGGTCAACATGTCTGCTCACCTGCGTCCCTATAAAACATTTTTCCCGCAAATCGGTCTTCGCGTCATGATTGACGCATCCAGCGTCGTCATCGGTGATGTCAGAATTGCCGATGACGTCAGCGTCTGGCCTCTGGTCGCCATTCGCGGCGACGTCAATTTCGTGTCGATAGGTCAACGTAGCAATATTCAGGACGGCAGCGTTCTACACGTTACCCATAGATCCTCTTACAAGCCTGAGGGAAATCCACTGATCATTGGAGAGGATGTGACGGTTGGTCACAAAGTGATGCTGCACGGCTGCACTATCGGCAACCGCGTGCTGGTTGGTATGGGTTCGATCTTGTTAGATGGTGTCGTGGTTGGTGATGACGTCATGATTGGCGCGGGAAGTCTGGTGCCGCAGAATAAACAGCTTGAAAGCGGCTTCCTTTACTTTGGCAATCCGGTCAAACAGATCCGCCCCCTGACAGAGGCGGAGCGGGAAGGCCTAAAATATTCAGCAAATAACTATGTGAAATGGAAAGATGAATATCTGGATCAGGAGAGCCAGACCCAACCCTGAGCATCCTCCTGATTATCGCGGATCAATGCCTCAGCCTCTTCCTCAAGATCCCAACGATGTTCCCGGAATGCGGCCAGCCACTGCGCTGGCCCCTCTGCGCCAAAACGCTGCTGCAGGATCTGCCCTGAAATTACGCAGGTTAATTGCATCCCATTCACCAGCGCGGGAAAAACCACGCCCTGCCGTTCGGCATCCCATGATTCCCGATCGGGAAACTGAATCGCCTGATTCATGCATTCAGTTCCTGTTGCAGCTTTTCTATAACCGGGGTGATAGCCGGCAGGACGCCGTGCCATAGCAGAACAGCATGGGCGGCTTGCGCCACCAGCATTCCCAGCCCGTCAGCGCAGTGGGTTGCGCCATGCTGCTGGCACCACTGAAGAAATGGCGTCGCCCCTTTCTGGTAAAACATGTCATAGCAATACACGTCGGGGTTAACAACAGACGCCGGGATAGCCGGCACATCACCCTCTATCCCACTGGATGTTGCATTGACGATCAGATCGAAAGTTTCCCCAGCTAAGGTATCCATTTCCCGGGCGCTGACGCTGCCGGTATGGGCGAAGAGCGTGGCTAACTCATGGGCACGAGCATAGGTGCGATTGACGATCGTCACAGCGCACCCCAGCGACAGCAGCGGCAGCAGTACCCCACGCGATGCGCCACCGGCACCGATAAGCAGGATCCGCTGGCGTGGCTTAATGAATCCCAGACGCTCCAGATCGCTCAGAAGACCAATACCATCCGTGTTGTCGCCCAGCAAACGCCCATCTTCCAGACGTTTCAGGGTATTCACCGCTCCCGCCAGCGCAGCGCGTTCTGTCAGTTCATCCGCGCGCGCAAAGGCTTCTTCTTTGAAAGGAACGGTAACGTTGGCGCCCTTTCCTCCTTCCGCAAAAAACTGATTCAGAGAAGAGACAAAATCGTCCAGCGGCGCCAGCACACGTCCATAAGGATGGGTAATCCCTAACTGGCGGGCAAAAAGGTGGTGAATAGAAGGCGACTTGCTGTGCGCAATCGGATTACCAAAAACAGCGTAGGTTTCCATGATTCACCCCTGGCGGAACAGTTCACCCGTCAGGGCATCACGTATTTCAGATGGATTTTGACGTCCGCCCGTAGCGCCATCCACGACCGGGAAGCTGTCACCAAACTGAGCACGGACCTCTGCGGTAGTGCGGCAAGGCGGTTGACCGGTGAGATTGGCGCTCGTCGAGACCAGCGGTTTTCCGTAGGCTTCGCACAATTCAATCACCAGCGGATGGTTGGTTACGCGTACGGCCAACGAATCAAAACGACCCGTCAGCCAGCGTGGCGTTTCAGGACGAGCCGGGAATACAAACGTCACCGGTCCTGGCCAGCAGGAAAAGATCGCTGCCCGCTGCGAGTCACTTAACCGAGAATCATCAATATAGGGCTTCAGCTGCTCAAAGCTAGCGGCGATAAGGATCAATCCCTTCTCAACAGGACGCTGCTTCAGCTCCAGCAGCCGCTTAACGGCCGTTTCGCTGTCAGGATCGCAGCCGACGCCAAAAACAGCTTCCGTGGGATAGGCGATGACATGTTCATTATTCAGGACCGCCACGGCATGGGCGACGGCTTCTGAGGGCAGGTTATTGTTCACTGATTTATTCCGCCGGGATCGGCTTTCCACATTGTTTACTGGCACAGAAGCGTCTGAGCCCCTGCGCCGTCTTCTTTTCTATTAACAGCGGGTAATGGCATTCAGGGCATTCGCCCGCCACCGGTTTAAAATTGATAACGAACTGGCAATCAGGATAGCGATCGCAGGAGTGAAAGGTTTTACCGAAACGGGAACGACGCTGGACCAGATGGCCTTGTCCGCACTGCGGGCAAGCAATAGCCGTCTCATCTGGTTTATCAATTAGCTCGGTATGTTCGCATTCCGGATAGCGGCTACAGCCAATGAACATCCCAAAACGCCCCTGGCGTAGCACCATAACCGCGCCGCACGATGGGCATGCTTGCCCCTCCAGCACCTTAACGACATGCCCGTCCGCCTGACTTTTCAGGGGACGGATATAGTCACAGTCCGGATAATGCGAACAGCCGAGAAACGGGCCATGTTTCCCGGAACGGATCACCAGTTCAGCCCCGCACTGCGGGCAGGGCTCATTTTTACGCACCGAAAACAGTGCTGATTTGGTCATAACAACTCGATGTTGCTGCAAAAAGATTAATGCAGCATACCTTCATTTACTTCGAAGAGTAATTCTTCCATTTGCTGATAGGCGTTTTCACAGCCCGGAATATTGAACAGTACCATCAGGATGACCCATTTCAGGTCCTCCAGCTCAAATTCTGCCGTATCCAGCGCCAGTACGCGCTCTATCACCATTTCTCGCGTTTCGAGGTTCAACACCTGAATCTGCTCGAGGAAGAGTAAAAATCCCCGGCAACTGGCATCCAGAC
Organism: Klebsiella sp. C239; assembly: GCF_048822715.1. Lineage (NCBI taxonomy): Bacteria > Pseudomonadati > Pseudomonadota > Gammaproteobacteria > Enterobacterales > Enterobacteriaceae > Klebsiella > Klebsiella sp. C239. Next base: position 3,159 of record NZ_JBMEZK010000022.1, read on the forward strand.
GCTGGCACTCCTCTTCGGTATATACCCGAAGCGACAGCGGGTCGGAAGCGAGCTGCATGGGTTCAACGAGACCTTCCTGATAATCAGCCAGTTTCTCGAGCCACATTAACGCGTTATAGATATCTTCCCGCTCAAAACCTGCGTCGGTAAGATCCCGCGTCAGTTTGTCCTGATCCACGCGCATTTCTGCTTCGCTATGGATGTAAGTTTCAAACAAATACATGAGTACGTCGAACATGGCTTGCCCTCCTTAATCGGACATAGCCGCCGGGTACAGCTGCGATCCAGCCTGCTAACTCCAGTTCAAGTAGCTGAGCTACGGTTACTGGCACAGATTGGCCGGCACGTTCAGCGACAACGTCAACAGGTGTTACCTCATCTCCTACGTTAGCCAGGAGCTCCGGAAATGGCAATGCTACAGACGGCTGATCGGCGCAATTATTTATCGAATCAGACGTATCAGTTAGCCAGGTCAGCTCGTTGTGCCAGTATTCCACAATATCCTCTGGCGAGGTCACCGGCACCGCGCCTTGCTTAATTAACCAGTGTGGGCCTTCCGATCCCGGATTGCCTATCGGCCCAGGCAGGGCAAACACATCCCTTCCCTGCTCCAGAGCACAGCGGACGGTAACCAGCGAGCCGCTTCGCAATGCCGCCTCAACCACCAACACGCCCAGGCTCAGGCCGCTGATAATCCGGTTGCGCCTGGGGAAATGCGCGGGAAGCGGCGGCGTTATTAGTGGAAATTCAGACACCAGCGCACCGCCATTATCGATGATCTGCTGGGCGAGGCTTGCATGGCGCCGCGGATAAACCTTACCCAGTCCGTTGCCCAGTACCGCGATGGTTTTGCCCTCGGCCGCGAGCGCGCCGCGATGCGCTACGCCATCAATGCCTAACGCCAGCCCACTGGTGATAGTCATTCCTTTACGCGCCAACGTTTCGCTGAAAAGCTTCCCCCAGCGAGCGCCATACCAGGAATGCAGGCGACTACCAATAACGGCAAGCTGCGCGCTGTGAAGCAGAGCGGGATCGCCGCTGACCAACAACGCACCGGGGTAATCAGCGATGGCCCTTAGCCGAAACGGAAAGCGCGGATCGTCGGCCCGTAACAGATGATGTTCCGGGTGCTCCAGCCAGCGCCGCGTCTCATCAAGCTCACGCCCGTCAAGCCGAAAAAATAACATTGCTTGCGCCGCGGACATCCCGACAGCATGCAGCGCTTCACGATCAACGCTGGCGGCTGCGCATAAGCGCTGTGCGATCTTCAGCATTCTGTCGCCATACAAGTTACTGACCTTCATCAGCCGCAGCCAAATCTCGTCGGGCGTCATCCTTACCCCCTGCCATAAGCGGTATTGACAATCTTTGCGATTGGACAGTGAGACTGTCAATTGCAGGGTGTTTTGTCTAGAATAGAGCTAATAATCTTATCAACTCCTGAATACGACTCTGGAACTTTATGGCAGTTTTGCAAGTGTTACATATTCCGGACGAGCGCCTTCGCAAAGTCGCCGAGCCGGTCAAAGAAGTGAATGCGGAAATTCAGCGTATCGTCGATGATATGTTCGACACCATGTACGCTGAGGAGGGCATTGGTCTGGCCGCGACCCAGGTCGATATCCATCAGCGCATTATCGTTATTGATGTGTCGGAAAATCGTGAAGAGCAGCTGGTGTTAATCAACCCGGAGCTGCTGGAAAAAGATGGCGAAACGGGCATCGAAGAAGGCTGCCTGTCGATTCCGGAACAGCGCGCCCTGGTGCCGCGTGCGGAAAAAGTGAAGATCCGAGCGCTGGATCGCGACGGTAAGCCATTTGAACTGGAGGCCGATGGCCTGCTGGCTATCTGTATTCAGCATGAGATGGATCATCTGGTCGGCAAACTGTTTATTGATTATCTGTCACCGCTCAAACAACAGCGCATTCGTCAGAAGGTTGAGAAACTGGATCGTTTACGTTCCCGTGCCTGATAACAAGGAATACCGTGTCACAATCACTACGTATCATTTTCGCCGGCACCCCCGATTTTGCAGCGCGTCATCTTGACGCGCTGTTGTCGTCTGAACATCAGGTTGTTGGCGTATTCACTCAGCCAGACCGTCCTGCTGGCCGCGGCAAAAAATTGATGCCGAGCCCGGTAAAGGTGCTGGCTGAAGCCCATAACTTACCTGTATTCCAGCCATCTTCCCTGCGTCCGCAGGACAACCAACAATTAGTCGCCGATCTCGGCGCCGATATCATGGTGGTGGTGGCGTACGGTTTGATTCTCCCGAAAGCGGTGCTGGAGATGCCCCGTCTGGGCTGCATCAACGTTCACGGCTCCCTGCTACCGCGTTGGCGTGGCGCAGCGCCGATCCAGCGTTCGCTGTGGGCCGGGGATAGCGAAACAGGCGTAACCATCATGCAGATGGACGTCGGCCTTGATACGGGTGATATGCTGTATAAGCTTTCCTGCCCCATTACCGCAGAGGATACCAGCGGCAGCCTGTACGATAAGCTGGCCGAGCTCGGCCCTCAAGGTCTGCTGGCAACCTTAGCCCAGCTGGCCAACGGCACCGCACAGCCTGAAGTACAGGATGAATCGCTGGTGTGCCACGCCGAGAAGCTGAGTAAAGAAGAAGCTCGCATCGACTGGTCGCTTTCTGCCGCACAGCTGGAGCGCTGCATCCGCGCCTTTAATCCGTGGCCAATGAGTTGGCTGGAAATTGACGGGCAGCCGCTAAAAGTGTGGCGGGCATCGGTCATTGCCGAAGCTGCGCATGCCGAACCGGGTACTATCGTGGCAGCAACCAAACAGGGTATCCAGGTCGCCACGGGCGATGGGATCCTCAGTCTGGAGTCGCTACAGCCTGCGGGTAAAAAAGCGATGAGCGCCCAGGATTTACTCAATTCCCGCCGGGAGTGGTTTACTCCTGGCACCCGTCTCGCCTGACGGTCGTCTCTTCTGAAGCCCGGGTTCGCCGGGCATTTTTATTTTTGCGCTTATGAAAAAGAATATAAATTTACGCAGCCTGGCCGCCCAGGCTATCGAGCAAGTCGTTGAAAAAGGTCAGTCTTTAAGCAACGTCCTGCCCCCTCTACAGCAAAAAGTCAGCGATAAAGACAAAGCGCTGCTGCAGGAGCTGTGTTTTGGCGTACTGCGTACGCTCAGCCAGCTGGAGTGGCTTATCAGCAAGCTGATGGCGCGTCCGATGACCGGCAAACAGCGCACCGTGCACTTTCTGATTATAGTTGGGCTCTATCAGTTACTCTACACCCGCATCCCTCCGCACGCCGCGCTGGCTGAAACGGTAGAAGGCGCGGTGGCGATTAAGCGCCCGCAGCTTAAAGGGCTGATCAATGGGGTGTTACGCCAGTTTCAGCGCCAGCAGGAAGAGCTACTGGCAGAATTCGCCGGGCAGGAAAACCGCTACCTTCATCCCAAATGGCTGCTGAAGCGTCTGCAGCAGGCCTGGCCGCAACAATGGCAGGAGATCGTCGATGCGAACAACCAGCGCCCGCCGATGTGGCTGCGCGTTAACCGCAACCATCATTCCCGAGACGAATGGCTTGCTCTGCTTAAAGAGGCCGGCTTAGAGGGCTTCACCCACCCTGACTATCCCGACGCCGTGCGTCTGGCCACCCCTGCCCCGGTCCATGCGTTGCCGGGTTTTGCCGAAGGATGGGTAACCGTTCAGGATGCCTCGGCCCAGGGCTGCATGCGCTATCTGCAGCCGGAAAACGGCGAGCGCATTCTCGATCTCTGCGCCGCGCCGGGCGGCAAGACGACGCATATTCTGGAAGTCGCTCCCCAGGCTGAGGTCATGGCGGTGGACATTGATGAACAGCGTCTTTCCCGCGTCTATGACAACCTGAAACGGCTGGGCATGAAAGCCGAAGTCAAACAGGGCGATGGTCGCTTCCCTGAGCAGTGGTGTGGCAGCGAGCAGTTCGATCGTATTCTGCTGGATGCCCCCTGTTCCGCCACCGGCGTTATCCGCCGCCACCCGGATATCAAATGGCTGCGCCGGGATCGGGATATCGGCGATTTAGCCCAGCTGCAGGCCGAGATTCTCAATGCCATCTGGGGGCATCTGAAGCCAGGCGGCACGTTGGTTTACGCTACCTGTTCTATTCTGCTGGAAGAGAATAGTCAGCAAATTGCCGCGTTCCTCGCGCGGACCCCGGATGCAGAGCTTCACGCAACCGGTACGCCGGCAAGCCCGGGACAGCAAAATCTGCCGGGTGCGGAAGAAGGCGATGGCTTCTTTTACGCTAAGCTAATCAAACGTCGGAACTAATGGATCACTGCAGATGAAGATTATTATTCTGGGCGCCGGCCAGGTCGGCGGCACGCTGGCGGAGAACCTCGTCGGCGAGAACAATGATATTACGCTGGTTGATACCAATGGCGACCGTCTGCGCAGCCTGCAGGATAAGTTCGACCTGCGTGTCGTCCAGGGGCACGGTTCTCACCCCCGCGTACTGCGCGAGGCAGGAGCCGATGATGCCGATATGCTGGTGGCGGTCACCAGTTCGGATGAAACCAACATGGTGGCCTGTCAGGTCGCCTATTCATTATTCAATACGCCAAACCGTATAGCCCGTATTCGTGCGCCTGATTACGTCCGCGATGCGGAAAAGCTCTTCAATTCTGAAGCTGTGCCCATCGATCACTTAATCGCTCCGGAACAGCTGGTCATCGACAATATTCATCGCCTGATAGAATATCCCGGCGCGCTGCAGGTCGTGAACTTCGCCGAAGGTAAAGTCAGCCTCGCCGTGGTGAAAGCCTATTACGGTGGTCCGCTGGTGGGGAATGCGTTGTCCACCATGCGTGAGCATATGCCGCATATCGATACGCGCGTGGCCGCCATTTTCCGCCACGATCGCCCCATCCGCCCACAGGGTTCGACGATTGTCGAGGCCGGTGATGAAGTCTTCTTTATTGCCGCCTCGCAGCATATTCGCGCGGTCATGAGCGAACTCCAGCGTCTGGAGAAACCTTACAAACGCATCATGTTGGTCGGCGGCGGCAATATTGGCGCGGGCCTGGCCCATAAGCTGGAAAAAGACTACAGCGTTAAGCTTATCGAGCGCAATCAGCAGCGAGCCGCTGAGCTGGCAGAAAAACTGCAGCACACTATCGTCTTCTACGGTGATGCATCGGATCAGGAGCTGCTGGCCGAAGAGCACATTGACCAGGTGGACCTGTTTATTGCCGTCACTAATGATGACGAAGCAAACATCATGTCTGCGATGCTGGCCAAGCGAATGGGGGCCAAAAAAGTCATGGTGCTGATCCAGCGCAGAGCCTATGTGGATCTGGTTCAGGGTAGCGTCATTGATATCGCGATATCGCCTCAGCAGGCCACGATTTCCGCCCTCCTCAGCCATGTCCGTAAAGCCGATATTGTCGGCGTCTCCTCCCTGCGCCGCGGCGTTGCGGAAGCGATCGAAGCAGTGGCACACGGCGATGAGAGCACCTCGCGGGTGGTCGGGCGGTCGATCGATGAGATCAAGCTTCCGCCAGGCACGATCATCGGCGCCGTCGTGCGCGGGAATGACGTGATGATCGCTAATAATAATCTGCGGATCGAGCAGGGCGATCATGTGATCATGTTTTTGACTGATAAAAAGTTTATTTCCGATGTAGAAAGGCTGTTCCAGCCAAGCCCCTTCTTCCTGTAATTCCCAGGGCGTCGAACAGGCGCCTTTTATTATCCCTTATTATTCAAAGGTTAATATTTTCCTGTAACGCTCTACGGGGAATGGCAAATGAAAATACATTTGTTAAACTTACAACGTCAGCTGGCTCAAGGAGAATAAAATGAGTTTTTTAAAAGAGTTTCGCGAATTCGCGATGCGCGGGAACGTTGTCGATTTGGCAGTGGGTGTGATCATCGGTGCAGCATTCGGTAAAATTGTTTCGTCGCTGGTCGCGGATATTATTATGCCGCCGCTCGGCCTGTTGATTGGCGGGATCGATTTTAAACAGTTTGCCGTCACGCTGCGCGATGTCCAGGGTGATGTACCGGCAGTGGTGATGCACTACGGGGTGTTTATTCAGAACGTTTTCGATTTCATCATCGTCGCATTTGCCATTTTCATGGCGATTAAACTGATGAATAAGTTAAATCGTAAGAAAGAAGAGGCTCCGGCGGCACCGCCAGCGCCCTCTAAAGAAGAAGTCCTGCTGAGCGAAATTCGCGATCTGCTGAAAGAACAAAACAACCGTTCTTAATCAGCAGTGAAAGCAGAAGGCCAGTGGTAAAAAAGCGATTCGCTTGCTTGCCACTGGCCTCCCGGTCATTCCTTGCTGCATGTTTATCTTTACGTTGATAGCTTCCTTTCCCTTTCTTATTCTTCTCTACGCGCTGCCTGAATAATGGATCGTGGAGAAGTGCCTCAATGGCGTTATCTTTAATTTGTCCTTTGGTATGCTGATAGCGACTCATAGTAACTCCAGTGGATGTGTGAATTCCGCGCGAGTGTAGATCCGCGCGCACAAAAAATCAACGCCCGGTATTGCCGTTGCTGGCGCCTTGCTCAAGGGCCTCGAGGATCGAACAGTAAACGCTGCTGTGAGCTGTGCCACAGCAGGCATCATTGAGCCGTTGCAGAGAGCGACGCATCGTTTGTAGCTCGTTGATCCGCGCCTCAACTTCGCTTAATCGCGCCTGAACGATCCCTTTCGACTCCTGACAGGTGTGATGCTCCGGATCGATACGGATCGACAATAATTCGCGGATCGCTTCCAGAGTAAAGCCCAGCTGACGGGCATAGCGAATAAAGCGCAAACGCTGAAGATCGTTATCCGAGTAAAGACGAAATCCCCCCTCAGTGCGCACGTCATGATCCATCATTTGCTGTTTTTCATAATAACGGATGGTATCTGGCGTCACATCAGCCAGTTTTGCCAGCTCACCAATACGATACATATTCACTCCTGATTAATTTTGTGCAGCAACGCATCGGCGTACTCACCGCGTAAAAAGTCGGTGTTCAGTCCTGCCTGACGCAGCTTAAGCTCGAGCAGAGCGAGGCGCTTGCTGAGTTCGGCATGCCGCGGGTCGTCCTGACGGACCCCCTTCAGCAAGTCTGCCAGAGCCACCGCTTCTTTGCGCTGCTCCAGCTCCGGGGGAAGACACCCTGCATTCTTCAGAAGGCGATAGCCTGCCCGCAGCTCGGCCGGTACATGCGAATCGTCATCGAGCGTTAGCGGCACGCCGCTACCGGGTAAATTATCGAACTCGCCTTTGGTTTGGGCATCGAGGATATGGCGTTCTGCCCACTGATCCAGTAACCACATTCTACGGCTCCGGGGATGAACAAAAAGAGTACAGATATTGTAGTGAAGTGGGGATGGGGTAGATATAAAAAAACCCGCCGGGGCGGGTTTTTTTACGTTACTACAGATTACTCTGCAGCAGCTTCTGCTTTCGGCTCAGCACGATCAACCAGCTCGATGTATGCCATCGGCGCGTTGTCGCCTGCACGGAAGCCACACTTCAGAATGCGAGTGTAACCACCGGCGCGGCTCGCGAAACGCGGGCCCAGCTCGTTAAACAGTTTTGCCACGATCTCGTTATCACGAGTACGGGCGAATGCCAGACGACGATTAGCAACGCTATCAGTCTTGGCAAGAGTAATCAGCGGCTCAACTACGCGACGCAGTTCTTTCGCTTTCGGCAGGGTCGTCTTGATGATTTCATGACGAACCAGCGAACCTGCCATGTTACGGAACATAGCCTGGCGATGGCTGCTGTTGCGGTTCAGTTGACGACCACTCTTACGATGGCGCATGACCTTATCCTTCTCAGTAAAACCTTAACCTGTGATCCGGTTACTCGTCAGCAATGCTTGCTGGTGGCCAGTTTTCCAGGCGCATGCCCAGAGACAGTCCACGGGAAGCCAGCACGTCTTTAATCTCAGTAAGAGATTTTTTACCCAGGTTCGGCGTTTTCAGCAACTCAACCTCGGTACGCTGTACCAGATCACCGATATAGTGGATAGCTTCTGCCTTGAGGCAGTTAGCAGAGCGGACAGTCAATTCCAGATCGTCAACAGGGCGCAGCAGGATCGGATCGAATTCTGGTTTCTCTTCTTTCACTTCTGGCTGACGTACATCACGTAAGTCAACAAAAGCTTCCAGTTGTTCAGCCAGGATGGTTGCCGCACGACGAATCGCCTCTTCAGGATCGATTGTGCCGTTGGTTTCCATTTCGATGACCAGCTTGTCCAGGTCGGTACGCTGTTCTACACGCGCAGCTTCAACATTGTAGGCAATACGCTCTACAGGGCTGTAGCAGGCGTCGACCAGCAGACGGCCGATTGGGCGCTCATCTTCTTCCGAATGAATTCGGGCAGAAGCCGGCACATAACCGCGACCGCGCTGAACTTTGATACGCATGCTGATAGCAGCGTTCTCATCAGTCAGGTGGCAAATCACGTGCTGCGGCTTGACGATTTCGACATCACCGTCGTGGGTAATGTCGGCTGCGGTCACAGGGCCAATGCCAGATTTATTCAAAGTAAGGATGACTTCATCTTTACCCTGAACTCTCACCGCCAGCCCTTTCAGGTTGAGCAGGATTTCAAGGATGTCTTCCTGAACGCCTTCTTTGGTGCTGTACTCGTGCAGTACACCATCAATCTCAACCTCGGTCACCGCGCAACCCGGCATCGATGAGAGCAGAATACGGCGCAGTGCGTTACCCAGAGTATGGCCGAAGCCACGCTCTAAAGGCTCAAGGGTCACCTTGGCGTGCGTCGAACTCACTTGCTCGATATCGACCAGGCGCGGTTTTAGAAACTCTGTCACAGAACCCTGCATTGTGTCCTCTCTTTGGTACTAAGCTTTACTTGGAGTAAAGCTCGACGATCAGGTGTTCGTTAATGTCCGCAGACAGATCAGAACGCTCCGGCTGACGCTTGAACGTACCTTCCATCTTGCCAGCATCAACTTCCAGCCAGGTTGGCTTTTCACGCTGCTCAGCCAGCTCCAGAGCGGCTTTCACGCGAGATTGCTTTTTCGCTTTCTCACGAATGCTGACAACGTCATTCGCTTTAACCTGATAAGAAGCGATGTTAACAACACGACCGTTTACCATAATCGCTTTGTGGCTAACCAGCTGGCGTGCTTCAGCACGAGTGGCGCCGAAGCCCATACGGTATACAACGTTGTCCAGACGACCTTCCAGCAGAGCCAACAGGTTTTCACCGGTGTTGCCTTTCAGACGTGCTGCTTCTTTATAGTAGTTACGGAACTGACGCTCCAGCACACCGTACATACGGCGAACTTTTTGCTTTTCACGCAACTGCACACCATAGTCAGACAGACGCGGCTTACGCGCACCGTGCTGGCCAGGAGCTTGTTCAATTTTACACTTGGTATCGATCGCGCGAACGCCAGACTTAAGGAATAAGTCGGTGCCCTCACGACGGCTCAGCTTGAGCTTAGGACCCAAATATCTTGCCATTTTCTTTCTCCAACTAACCTGGAAAACGCAGCGTTATACGCGACGTTTTTTCGGCGGACGACAACCGTTATGAGGGATCGGAGTCACATCAGTAATATTAGTGATGCGGAAACCAGCGGCGTTCAGTGCACGAATGGTAGATTCGCGACCCGGACCCGGACCTTTGACCATAACTTCCAGATTCTTGATGCCGTATTCTTTTACGGCTTCTGCGCAACGCTCTGCTGCAACCTGAGCTGCGAACGGAGTGGATTTGCGAGAACCACGGAAACCGGAACCACCGGCTGTTGCCCAACCCAGTGCGTTACCCTGACGATCAGTAATGGTAACGATGGTGTTGTTAAAAGAAGCATGGATATGAGCCACGCCGTCAGAGACTTGTTTTCTTACACGCTTACGTGCACGAATTGGTGCCTTTGCCATTATTCAATCACCCCGATTATTTCTTGATCGGTTTACGCGGACCCTTACGGGTACGTGCGTTGGTCTTGGTACGCTGACCGCGAACCGGGAGACCACGACGATGACGCAAACCACGGTAGCAACCAAGGTCCATCAGACGCTTGATGCTCAGGGTGATTTCACGGCGCAGATCACCTTCAACGACAAATTTACCTACTGCTTCACGCAGAATATCAATTTGTTCTTCAGACAGCTCACTGATCTTAACATTTTCAGCGATGCCCGTTTCAGCGCAGATGGCTTTAGAACGGGTTTTGCCGATACCGAAAATAGCGGTTAAAGCGATTACGGTATGTTTGTGATCAGGAATGTTAATGCCTGCTATACGGGCCACTATGCACTCCTACTATTTAATATGTACGCACCATGCTGAAAAGCCCGTTTTCAGGATACTCAAATGGAAACGTACAGACATACAAAAGATTGGCTGGCTAATCTAGCCAGCTCAATCCAACTTTGCAAGAAAAATATGCGAAAAAATCAGCCTTGGCGCTGTTTATGCTTCGGCTCGGCACTGCAAATCACACGGATGACGCCATCACGCTTAACGATTTTGCAGTTACGGCATAATTTCTTGACGGAAGCACGAACTTTCATTTTTACTCTCCGTAACTTCTCGGGCGACCAGTTTTAGCGGCCGTAGCCTTTCAGGTTCGCCTTCTTCAATGCAGACTCATACTGACTGGACATCATCAGAGTTTGCACTTGAGCCATAAAGTCCATAATCACGACAACAACGATAAGCAGCGAGGTCCCACCGAAGTAGAACGGCACTTTCATCGCGTCACGCATGAACTCCGGGATCAGGCAGATAAAAGTAATGTACAACGCACCAACCAGAGTCAGGCGAGTCATCACTTTATCGATATACTTCGCCGTTTGCTCTCCCGGACGAATTCCTGGTACAAATGCACCGGACTTCTTCAGGTTATCTGCTGTTTCACGCGGGTTGAAAACCAACGCCGTGTAGAAGAAACAGAAGAAGATGATTGCAGACGCATAGAGTAACACATAAAGCGGTTGCCCAGGCTGCAAATACAGCGAAATTGTTGTCAGCCAGTTCCAACCAGTACCACCCCCGAACCATGACGTGATGGTTGCCGGGAACAGTATAATACTGGAAGCGAAGATTGCCGGGATTACCCCCGCCATATTCACTTTCAGCGGTAAATGTGTGCTCTGTGCAGCATAGACACGACGACCCTGTTGACGTTTCGCGTAGTTTACCACAATGCGGCGTTGTCCACGTTCAACGAATACAACAAAGAAGGTCACTGCAAATACTAATACTGCAACCAACAGCAACAGGAGGAAGTGCAGGTCGCCTTGACGCGCTTGCTCGATAGTATGGGCGATGGCCGGCGGGAGTCCCGCAACGATACCGGCGAAGATAATGATCGAGATACCGTTACCGATACCGCGTTCAGTGATCTGTTCGCCGAGCCACATCAGGAACATAGTCCCTGTGACCAGACTAACAACAGCGGTGAAATAGAATGCAAAGCCTGGATTAATCACCAGGCCCTGCATACCAGGCATATTCGGCAGACCGGTAGCAATACCGATCGACTGGAATATCGCCAGCACCAGAGTACCGTAGCGGGTGTACTGGCTGATCTTACGACGACCAGACTCCCCTTCTTTCTTCAGTTCCGCCAGCGGTTGATAAACCACCGTCAGCAGCTGCACGATGATTGATGCCGAGATATACGGCATAATCCCCAATGCAAAGATAGAAGCACGGCTGAGAGCACCACCAGAGAACATGTTGAACATTTCAATGATGGTGCCTCGCTGTTGCTCAAGCAGTTTGGCAAGTACAGCGGCATCAATACCAGGGATCGGAATAAAAGAGCCAATACGGAACACTATCAGCGCACCGACCACAAACAGAAGTCTGCGTTTCAGTTCGCCAAGGCCACCTTTGGCACTTTGAAAATCTAATCCCGGTTGTTTAGCCATCTGCTACTTATTCCTCAATTTTACCGCCAGCAGCTTCGATAGCAGCACGAGCACCTTTAGTCACACGCAGGCCACGAACAGTTACCGGACGAGTTACCTCACCAGACAGGATCACTTTCGCGAACTCGATCTGGACACCGATAATGTTAGCCGCTTTCAGCGCGTTCAGGTCTACTACATCGCCTTCTACGTGAGCCAGATCGGAGAGACGGATCTCTGCGGTGATCATCGCTTTACGAGAAGTGAAGCCGAATTTCGGCAGACGACGGTACAGAGGCATCTGACCACCCTCGAAACCGCGACGTACGCCACCGCCAGAACGAGATTTCTGACCTTTGTGACCACGACCACCGGTTTTACCGAGGCCAGAACCGATACCACGACCCAGGCGTTTACCCGCCTTTTTGGAGCCTTCGGCCGGAGACAGAGTATTTAAACGCATCTCTTACTCCTCAACTTTAACCATGAAGGAAACCGCGTTGACCATACCACGAACAGCAGGAGTATCCTCGCGCTCTACGGTGTGACCAATACGACGCAGACCCAGGCCAAGCAGCGTTGCCTTGTGTTTCGGCAGACGACCGATTGCACTGCGGGTTTGAGTAATTTTAATAGTCTTTGCCATGGTTTATTTCCCCAGAATTTCTTCAACGGATTTACCACGCTTGGCAGCGACCATATCCGGGGACTTCATGTTTTCCAGACCGTCGATAGTTGCACGAACCACGTTAATCGGGTTAGTGGAACCATACGCTTTAGCCAGAACGTTACGAACCCCAGCGACTTCCAGAACGGCGCGCATTGCACCACCGGCGATGATACCGGTACCTTCGGAAGCCGGCTGCATGAATACACGAGAACCCGTGTGAGTACCCTTAACCGGGTGCTGCAGGGTGCCGTGGTTCAGCGCGACGTTAATCATATTGCGACGGGCTTTTTCCATCGCTTTCTGGATCGCTGCTGGAACTTCACGCGCTTTACCGTAACCAAAACCAACGCGACCGTTACCATCGCCAACTACAGTCAGAGCTGTGAAGGAGAAAATACGACCACCTTTAACGGTTTTAGATACGCGGTTTACCGCGATCAGCTTTTCCTGCAGTTCGCCAGCTTGTTTTTCGATGTGAGCCATCTTACACCTCTACCTTAGAACTGAAGGCCAGCTTCACGGGCAGCATCTGCCAGTGCCTGGACACGACCATGATATTGGAACCCGGAACGGTCAAAGGAAACATCTTTGATGCCTTTTTCCAGAGCGCGTTCAGCGACAGCTTTACCCACAGCTGCAGCAGCGTCTTTGTTACCGGTGTACTTCAGTTGTTCAGCGATAGCTTTTTCTACAGTAGAAGCAGCTACCAGAACTTCAGAACCATTCGGTGCAATTACCTGTGCGTAAATGTGACGCGGGGTACGATGTACCACCAGGCGAGTTGCGCCCAGCTCCTGGAGCTTGCGGCGTGCGCGGGTCGCACGACGGATACGAGCAGATTTCTTATCCATAGTGTTACCTTACTTCTTCTTAGCCTCTTTGGTACGCACGACTTCGTCGGCGTAACGAACACCCTTGCCTTTGTAAGGCTCAGGACGACGGTAGGCGCGCAGATCTGCTGCAACCTGGCCGATCACCTGCTTATCAGCGCCTTTCAGCACGATTTCAGTCTGAGTCGGACATTCTGCAGTGATACCCGCAGGCAGCTGATGATCAACCGGGTGAGAGAAACCTAAAGCCAGGTTTACTACATTCCCTTTGACCGCTGCACGATAACCTACACCAACCAGCTGCAGCTTCTTAGTGAAGCCTTCGGTAACACCGATAACCATTGAGTTCAGCAGGGCACGCGCGGTACCAGCCTGAGCCCAACCGTCTGCGTAACCATCACGCGGACCGAAGGTCAGTGCATTATCTGCATGTTTAACTTCAACAGCATCGTTGAGAGTACGAGTCAGCTCGCCGTTTTTACCTTTGATCGTAATAACCTGACCGTTGATTTTTACATCAACGCCGGCAGGAACAACGACCGGTGCTTTAGCAACACGAGACATTTTTTCCTCCGATTAGGCTACGTAGCAGATAATTTCGCCACCAAGACCAGCCTGGCGCGCTGCACGATCAGTCATAACACCTTTAGAGGTAGAAACAACTGCGATACCCAGACCGGCCATAACTTTCGGCAGCTCATCTTTTTTCTTATAGATGCGCAGACCTGGGCGGCTGACACGCTGAATGCTTTCTACAACAGCTTTACCCTGGAAATACTTAAGAGTCAGTTCCAGTTCCGGCTTGGTGTCGCCTTCAACTTTAAAATCTTCGATAAAACCTTCTTCCTTCAGCACGTTGGCGATTGCCACTTTCAGCTTGGAGGAAGGCATGGTGACCGCAGCTTTGTTCGCGGCCTGACCGTTACGGATACGGGTCAGCATATCCGCGATCGGATCTTGCATGCTCATCTGTCTTTACTCCCGTGATTCAATTGGTGACAATTACCAGCTAGCCTTTTTCAGACCCGGGATTTCACCGCGCATAGCGGCTTCACGGACCTTAATACGGCTCAACCCGAACTTCCGCAGGAAACCATGCGGACGACCTGTTTGACGGCAGCGGTTACGCTGACGAGACGGGCTGGAATCACGCGGCAGAGTCTGCAGCTTGAGAACGGCATTCCAACGATCTTCGTCGGTTGCGTTCACATCAGAGATGATAGCTTTCAGTTCAGCGCGTTTAGCGAAGAATTTATCAGCTAAAGCCACGCGCTTTACTTCGCGTGCTTTCATTGATTGCTTAGCCATTAAGTAACCCTACCTTACTTGCGGAACGGGAAGTCAAAGGCAGCCAGCAGAGCACGGCCTTCTTCGTCAGATTTCGCAGTAGTGGTAATGGTAATATCCAAACCACGAACGCGGTCGACTTTATCGTAGTCGATTTCTGGGAAGATGATCTGCTCACGGACACCCATGCTGTAGTTGCCACGACCGTCGAAAGACTTAGCGGACAGGCCGCGGAAGTCACGAATACGCGGTACAGCAATAGTGATCAGGCGCTCAAAGAACTCCCACATGCGTTCGCCACGCAGAGTTACTTTACAGCCGATCGGATAGCCCTGACGGATTTTGAAGCCTGCAACTGATTTGCGTGCTTTGGTGATCAGCGGTTTTTGACCGGAGATTGCTGCCAGGTCAGCTGCTGCGTTATCCAGCAGTTTCTTGTCAGCGATCGCTTCACCAACACCCATGTTCAGGGTGATCTTCTCGACCCGAGGGACTTGCATGACAGAATTGTAGTTAAACTCAGTCATGAGTTTCTTAACTACTTCGTCTTTGTAGTAATCATGCAGTTTCGCCATCGTACTACTCCAAATTACTTGATAGTTTCGCTGTTAGACTTGAAGAAACGGACTTTTTTGCCGTCTTCGAATCTAAAGCCTACACGGTCAGCCTTGCCGGTTGCCGCATTGAAGATTGCAACGTTAGAAACCTGAATTGCAGCTTCTTTTTCAACGATGCCGCCTGGTTGGTTCAGAGCCGGAACCGGCTTCTGGTGTTTCTTAACCAGGTTGATACCTTCAACAATGACCTTGCCGGAAGACAGGACATTCTTAACTTTACCGCGCTTACCTTTATCTTTACCGGTTAACACGATAACTTCGTCATCACGACGGATTTTCGCTGCCATGATTCGCTCCTTAGAGTACTTCTGGTGCCAGAGAGATAATTTTCATGAACTTCTCGGTACGAAGTTCACGAGTTACCGGCCCAAAAATACGCGTACCGATAGGCTGCTCGCTGTTATTGTTCAGAATAACGCATGCATTACCATCGAAGCGAATGACAGAACCGTCCGGGCGACGAACACCCTTCTTGGTGCGCACCACTACCGCCTTCAGCACATCACCTTTTTTGACCTTACCACGCGGAATTGCTTCTTTGATGGTGATCTTGATGATGTCGCCTACGCCTGCGTAGCGACGGTGCGAGCCACCCAGAACCTTGATACACATTACGCGACGTGCACCGGAGTTGTCGGCGACGTTCAGCATAGTCTGTTCTTGGATCATTTTAGTGCTCCGCTAATGTCAACTACTACTGAGACCCGAAAATTAGGGTCGTTAAAAAGCCCCATATCGAGGGCGCGGCATTATAACACCACAAACCAGATATGGGTAGAAAAAATAAACGGCTCATCGCTGAGCCGTTTATCCGTATCGAGAATGCGTACTCTATTACAGAACCGCTTTCTCTACAACGCGAACCAGCGTCCAGGACTTAGTCTTGGACAGCGGACGGCATTCGCGGATTTCAACCTTGTCGCCGATACCGCATTCGTTGTTCTCGTCATGTACGTGCAGTTTGGTCGTACGTTTGATGAATTTGCCGTAAACCGGGTGTTTCACCATACGTTCGATAGCAACAACAATGGATTTCTCCATTTTGTCGCTAACTACGCGACCTTGCAGAGTACGGATTTTATCGGTCATTACGCACCCGCCTTCTGAGTCAGTAAAGTCTTAACGCGTGCAACATCACGACGCACTTGCTTCAGCAGATGAGTCTGTTGCAGCTGGCCACTTGCAGCCTGCATGCGCAGATTGAACTGCTCACGCAGCAGGTTCAGCAGCTCAGCGTTCAGCTCTTCAACGCTTTTTTCACGCAGCTCTTTTGCTTTCATTACATCACCGTCTTAGTTACAAAGGTGGTTTTGATCGGCAGTTTCGCTGCTGCCAGGCCGAATGCTTCACGGGCCAGCTCTTCCGGTACACCGTCCATTTCATACAGGACTTTACCCGGCTGAATCAAGGCAACCCAGTACTCCACGTTACCTTTACCTTTACCCATACGAACTTCCAGCGGCTTCTCGGTGATCGGTTTGTCCGGGAATACACGGATCCAGATCTTACCTTGACGCTTAACTGCACGGGTCATAGCACGACGTGCTGCTTCGATCTGACGTGCAGTCAGACGACCACGGCCAACAGCTTTCAGACCGAAAGTGCCGAAGCTAACATCCGTACCCTGCGCCAGACCACGGTTGCGGCCTTTGTGCACTTTACGGAATTTTGTACGCTTTGGTTGTAACATCAGCGACGCTCCTTATTTACGGCCTTTACGCTGCTGCTTTTTAGGTTGAGCAGCCGGTTCCGGTTGTTCAACAGCAGCCATACCACCCAGGATCTCACCTTTGAAGATCCATACCTTAACGCCGATTACACCGTAAGTGGTGTGCGCTTCAGAGGTGTTGTAGTCGATGTCAGCACGCAGAGTGTGCAGCGGTACGCGACCTTCACGGTACCATTCGGTACGTGCGATTTCCGCGCCGCCCAGACGGCCGCTAACTTCAACTTTGATACCTTTAGCGCCCAGACGCATTGCGTTCTGTACAGCACGCTTCATCGCACGACGGAACATAACGCGACGTTCCAGCTGAGAAGTGATGCTGTCAGCAACCAGTTTTGCGTCCAGTTCAGGTTTACGAACTTCGGCGATATTGATCTGTGCAGGTACGCCAGCGATATCCGCTACGACCTTGCGCAGTTTTTCTACGTCTTCGCCTTTCTTACCGATAACGATACCCGGGCGAGCGGTGTGAATGGTCACACGGATGCTCTTAGCCGGACGCTCGATAACGATGCGAGATACAGACGCTTTAGCCAGTTCTTTAGTCAGGAACTGACGTACTTTAAAATCGCTGTCCAGGTTGTCAGCGAATTCTTTGGTGTTCGCGAACCAGGTAGAGTTCCATGGTTTGACAATACCCAGGCGAATACCATTAGGATGTACTTTCTGACCCATTGCTAGTCTCCAGAGTCTCAGCGATCGGACACAACCACAGTGATGTGGCTGGTGCGCTTCAGGATGCGATCTGCACGACCTTTAGCACGCGGCATAATGCGCTTCATGCTCGGGCCTTCGTCTACGAAAATTTTCGCAACTTTCAGATCATCAATGTCAGCGCCATCGTTGTGTTCAGCGTTAGCAATGGCAGATTCCAGTACCTTCTTGACCAGTACAGCAGCTTTTTTGTTGGTGTAGGTCAGAATATCCAGGGCCTGCGACACTTTCTTACCGCGAATCAGGTCAGCTACAAGGCGAACCTTCTGAGCAGAAGAACGAGCATGGCGATGTTGAGCTAAAGTTTCCATCTCTTCCTCCTACCTTATTTCTTCTTCGCTTTTTTATCAGCAGCGTGGCCGCGATAAGTACGAGTCGGTGCGAATTCACCCAGTTTGTGACCGACCATTTCGTCGGAAACAAATACTGGAACGTGCTGACGACCATTATGGACAGCGATGGTCAAACCGATCATGTTAGGAAAGATCGTTGAACGACGGGACCAAGTGCGCAGGGGCTTCTTGTCTCCGCTTTCCACCGCTTTCTCTACCTTCTTCAGCAAGTGCAGGTCAATAAAAGGACCTTTCTTGAGAGAACGTGGCATGGCTTATCCTCTAAAATTATTTGCTACGGCGACGTACGATGAATTTATCAGTACGCTTGTTGCTGCGGGTCTTCTTACCTTTGGTCTGCAGGCCCCACGGGGATACCGGGTGCTTACCAAAGTTACGACCTTCACCACCACCATGTGGGTGGTCTACTGGGTTCATCGCAGTACCGCGAACGGTAGGACGAACACCACGCCAGCGTGCAGCACCTGCTTTACCCAGAACGCGCAGCATATGCTCAGCATTGCCAACTTCGCCCAGAGTAGCGCGGCAGTCTGCTTCGACTTTACGCATTTCACCAGAACGCAGACGCAGAGTGACATAAGCACCGTCGCGAGCAACGATCTGAACGTAAGTACCAGCGGAACGAGCCAGCTGACCGCCTTTACCTGGTTTCATTTCTACGTTATGAACGGTAGAACCAACCGGGATATTGCGCATCGGCAGGGTGTTGCCTGCTTTGATTGCAGCATCAACGCCAGACTGAATCTGGTCGCCAGCTTTCAGGCCTTTCGGGGCCAGGATGTAACGGCGCTCGCCGTCTTTGTACAGAACCAGCGCGATGTTCGCGGAGCGGTTCGGATCGTACTCAAGACGTTCAACAACTGCCGGGATACCATCTTTGTTGCGTTTGAAGTCAACAATACGGTAAGCCTGCTTGTGGCCACCACCGATATGACGGGTGGTGATACGGCCATTGTTGTTACGACCACCGGATTTGCTGTTTTTTTCCAGCAACGGAGCAAAAGGTTTGCCCTTGTGCAGCTCTGGGTTAACCACTTTAACGACGTGGCGACGACCCGGAGATGTCGGTTTACATTTAACAACTGCCATTGTATTACTCCTCCGACTTACTCAGCGCCGCCAACGAAGTCCAGATTCTGGCCTTCTTTCAGGGTGACGTAAGCTTTTTTCCAGTCGCTACGACGACCGATACGCTGTCCGTGACGTTTAACTTTCCCTTTAACAACCAGGGTGTTAACGACTTCGACTTCGACTTCAAACAGTTTCTGCACAGCAGCTTTGATTTCTGCTTTGGTCGCGTCTTTAGCAACTTTGAGAACGATGGTGTTTGTTTTTTCCATCGCAGTAGACGCTTTTTCAGAAACGTGCGGTGCGCGCAGCACCTTCAGCAGACGTTCTTCACGAATCATGCCAGCATCTCCTCAACTTGCTTAACAGCATCAGCAGTCATTACGACTTTGTCGAAGGCGATCAGGCTAACCGGGTCGATACCGTTCGCATCACGTACGTCAACCTTGTGCAGGTTACGTGCGGCCAGGAACAGGTTCTCGTCCAGCTCACCGGTGATGATCAGCACATCTTCCAGAGCCATGTCTTTCAGTTTCTGTGCCAGCAGCTTAGTTTTCGGCGCTTCAACAGAGAACTTCTCGACAACGATCAGACGATCCTGACGTACCAGTTCGGACAGGATGCTTTTCAGCGCGCCGCGGTACATCTTCTTGTTAACTTTTTGACTGTGGTCCTGCGGACGAGCAGCAAAGGTCACGCCACCGGAACGCCAGATCGGGCTCTTGATAGAACCAGAACGCGCACGGCCGGTACCTTTCTGGCGCCACGGTTTTTTACCGGAGCCAGTGATTTCAGCACGAGTCTTCTGAGCACGAGTGCCCTGACGCGCACCAGCTGCATAAGCAACAACAACCTGGTGAACCAGCGCTTCGTTGAAATCACGACCGAAGGTAGTTTCGGAAACAGTCAGCGCGCTCTGCGCGTCTTTCAATACTAATTCCATTGCTATCTCCTCACGCCTTCACAGCTGGTTTAACGATCAGGTCGCTACCGGTCGCACCCGGGACAGCACCTTTAACCAGCAGCAGGTTGCGCTCAGCGTCAACACGTACTACGTCCAGGCTCTGAACGGTTACACGCTCATTACCCAGCTGACCTGCCATTTTCTTGCCTTTGAACACTTTGCCCGGAGTCTGGTTCTGACCGATAGAACCCGGAACGCGGTGGGACAAGGAGTTACCGTGAGTAGCGTCCTGGGTACGGAAGTTCCAGCGCTTAACGGTACCAGCAAAACCTTTACCTTTAGAGGTACCGGTTACGTCAACTTTTTTAACGTCAGCAAACAGTTCAACGCTAATGTTCTGACCTACGGTGAATTCTTCGCCGTCAGCCAGACGGAA
The DNA here is from genome assembly GCF_048822715.1 of Klebsiella sp. C239. Taxonomy (NCBI): domain Bacteria; kingdom Pseudomonadati; phylum Pseudomonadota; class Gammaproteobacteria; order Enterobacterales; family Enterobacteriaceae; genus Klebsiella; species Klebsiella sp. C239. The sequence goes on from NZ_JBMEZK010000022.1 coordinate 23,630, forward strand.
TTCCCACAGACCACGGCCAGCTTCAACGCCAGCTTTAGCGAAGTGACCCGCTTCCGGCTTGGTTACACGGTTAGCTTTTTTAGCACCGGTGGTAACCTGGATTGCGCGGTAGCCATCGTTAGCCAGGTCTTTAACCTGAGTAACACGGTTTGCTTCAACTTCGATTACGGTTACTGGGATAGAAACGCCATCTTCAGTGAAGATGCGGGTCATGCCCACTTTTTTACCGACTAAACCAATCATTGTTTCAACCTCTCAATCGCTCGATGACCTGATTAACCCAGGCTGATCTGCACGTCTACACCGGCAGCCAGATCCAGACGCATCAGAGCATCAACGGTTTTTTCAGTTGGCTCAACGATGTCAACCAGACGCTTGTGAGTGCGAATTTCGTACTGGTCACGCGCGTCTTTGTTGACGTGCGGGGAGATCAGAACGGTAAAGCGCTCTTTGCGGGTCGGCAGCGGGATCGGACCACGGACTTGCGCACCAGTGCGCTTAGCAGTCTCGACGATTTCCGCGGTTGATTGATCGATCAGACGATGATCAAACGCTTTCAGGCGGATACGGATTCTTTGGTTCTGCATGAGACCAGAGCTCCAATTATTTTATAGACGAAATGATTACTCCTCATACCCATTACGATTGATGGGAGAGTGTAACCGTTCTTACATAGCCCCCCGATTGGGGACATTGTTTGATAACCCAAATGCGATTACCAGGGTTCATATTGAACCGGCCGTCAACTTTGACAGGCCCGCGCATTATACGCAAATTCTGGCGCTACGCAAGTGCTGTTTAGAAAATCATCACCAGGATTTGCGCACCTTCGCGCTAGCGAACGGTACGGGGTGACAACGCGGCAAATTAACGCGGATGGCGCCATCCATTCCAGGGAAGTCCCTTTTGCACTGTACGGGGACAATAAGCATAGTGAGACGATGTTCTTTGACGATTGCGGGGTTAACCATGCTCGCCGCCCTCCCCTTCTTGCTGTGCTATAGCGGATTGACCTTAGCCTTATGCCACCAGGACCTGCGTCACGGCCTGCTGCCCGACCGTTACACCTGTCCCCTGCTGTGGAGTGGTTTGCTTTTTTATCTCTGTCTGGCGCCGTACCAGCTTCATGATGCCGTCTGGGGGGCGATAGCCGGCTATCTCAGTTTGGCTGCGCTTTACTGGCTATATCGCGGGATCCGCGGCTATGAGGGGTTGGGGTATGGGGATATCAAATATCTCGCCGCCCTCGGCGCCTGGCATGGCTGGCGATTGCTGCCGCAGCTGCTACTGGTGGCATCGCTGCTCGCCTGCGCGGTGTGGGCAGTATCAGGTTTGTACGCCAGGTACGGCGGGAGCAGTAAATGGAGGGGGAACAACCCGCTGCCGTTTGGGCCATTTCTGGCGGCCGCGGGTTTCTGGTGCGGGTGTCAGACGCTGGCTAGTCTGACACTTTGATCTGCGACTGCAGGTAATTTTGCAGACCGATTTTGCCGATCAGATCGAGTTCGGTTTCCAGCCAGTCGATATGGCCTTCTTCATCCGCCAGGATCTCAATCATCATATCGCGGCTGACGTAGTCATGGACGCTGTCGGCATAGGCGATCGCCTCGCGCAGGTTTTGCGCCCCCTCAAGCTCCAGTCTTAAATCGGACTGCAGCATCTCTTCCACATCTTCACCGATGCCAAGTTTGCCGAGATCCTGCAGATTCGGGATACCTTCGAGAAAAAGAATACGCTCGATGTATTTATCGGCGTGCTTCATTTCGTCGATGGATTCGTGGTACTCAATATCGTTGAGGCGCATCAGGCCCCAGTTTTTGAACATTCTCGCATGGAGAAAGTACTGATTAATTGCGACCAGCTCATTTCCCAATAATTTATTGAGATAACTTATGATTTTGACATCACCTTTCATTATATAGTCCCTCCGCTTCCACTCATTGAAGCGTAGTCCGGCCTATAGGGATGTCAAAAGAGAAGCGTGGACTTCAGGCGATTTCTTTGAATTCCGGCATGGTGGTTAATTCATCTTCCATAACTTCCCGCGCCGCGCGAACACACTTACCGCATTGATTTCCAACGGGAACAAACTTACGTAATTGCTGAAAAGATTGCGGTTGAAACTGGCGAACAACCTGGCGAATTTTTTTATCGCTGACGCCATTGCACAAACAAACGTACATATAAACTCCCGTTCAATTTATGCACAAATATTAAATGAGAATAGTTATGATTACAATAGACCATTTACTCATTATCCGCCGCAGCGCACGTTATGAATCGCCAGTAGCACCGCCCTTTTCGCTGAACGACGGACAGCAAAAAGGGCGCCGAAGCGCCCTTTTTTATTCAAAGCTAACGAATTAGCCCAGAACTTTAGCTACAACGCCCGCGCCAACGGTACGG
>NZ_JBMEZK010000023.1:0-19059 GCF_048822715.1 Klebsiella sp. C239
GAGGAGGCCTGCGGGATCCCCTCGTAGGCCCGCGCAAGCGCAGCGCCGCCGGGCGGTCAGGCGCCGTACCGGCGGTAGTGCCGGATGGCGGCATAAATGCCTTAACCGGCCTACGTTCCTGAGGAGGCCTGCGGGATACCCCCCCCGTAGGCCCGCGCAAGCGCAGCGCCGCCGGGCAGCTGGCCCAGGTTCCCTCAGTTCACCGTCAGGCGCAGGGCAAGATCCTGCGGGTAGGGGTCAAAATAGTTCTGCGCCTGCAGGTAGCGATCCGGATACTCGGCCAGATAGTGCTTAAGCAGCGTCAGCGGCGCGAGGATCGGCAGCAGCCCGGCGCGATAGTTGAGGATCACCTCCCGCAGCTCGCCGCGCTGGCGGCTGTTCAGCTGGTCGCGGAAATAACCCTGAATATGCATCAGCACGTTGGTGTGGTTTTTCCGCGAGGCGGGCCGCTTGAGGATCGCCATCAGCTTCTCGCGGTAGACCTCGAAGAAAGCCTCCAGATCCTCCCATTCATGCAGCGAGGCGACGAACGGGCCGATCTCGCGGTAGCCCGCCTGGTGGTGAGCCAGCAGCTGCAGCTTGTAGCGGCTATGAAAGGCCAGCAGGCCGTGGCGGGTCAGGCCGCGGGCGCGCAGGGCGTTGAGTTCATGCAGGGCGAAGACGCGCTCGACAAAATTCTCCCGCAGCAGCGGATCGTGCAGCCGGCCATCCTCTTCCACCGGCAGCCACGGGTAGCGCGCCATCAGGGCGCCGGTAAACAGCCCCACGCCTTCCTTACGCCCGCGATTGCCTTTTTCATCATACAGCCGCACGCGCTCCATCCCGCAGCTCGGCGATTTGGCGCAGACGATAAAGCCCGACAGCTCGCCCAGGGTTGCCAGATGGGCGTTGGCGAAATCGGCCATCTTCTCCGTCACATCCTCGTGCGGGGCGTGGCTGAAGCGCATGCGGATCTCCCCGACCGGGGTCTGCACCAGCCGGAGCGCCGGGCGGGGAACGGGCAGGCCGATCGCCATCTCCGGGCAGACGGGCTTAAACGCCACCCACTGCGCGAGCTCATCCATCACAAAGCCCATACGCTTATGCCCGCCGTCGAATCGCACGGCTGAGCCGGTTAAACATCCGCTGATCCCAATGACAGGTTGCGTGTTCATGGCGCTGTCCTCTCTTCTGCTGTGGTTCGGGTAAAGAAAAGGGTCACGGTGGCCACCGTAATGCCGAATTTCTTCATCTCGGTTTTGTTAAACAAATGGCTGCCGTCCTGCAGGAACATCCAGTCGTCAAAGTGCAGCAGCCACCGGCTGCCGCTGGCCTCGACGTTCATGCTGTAGCGCCAGTGAAAGGCATTGCCTGCCGCCTGGCCGCTGGCCACGCCTTCGATATCCCCGGCGGTGCCCTGATAACGGTTATCGCCGGTGCGGCGAATGCGCCACACCCGCTGCTGTTTCTCGCCATCGTCATAGACAAAGCGCTCATGGAGCGTCAGGGTGTCGCCGACGACGTCGCCATCGATCGCTACATGGAAGCGGCGCAGCTGTTTGCCGCGGCGATCCTGCACCATCCCCCACGCCTCGGTTCGGCCCTGAAAATAGTGGAAGATGTCGAGGGCGGGCTGCTGCTGCCGGTACTCGGTGACCTCGGTGCTGCAGCCAGCGAGCATCAGCATCAGCAGCGCCAGGCCACGGGTCAGAATGCGTTTCATGGTGTACCTCCGATCAACTGCTGACGCAGTTCGGGATAAGTGGTGCGCGGATCGAGCCAGATGGCGAGAAAGCGGGTGCTGAACGCCGCCGACTGGCGCGGGCCGAGCGGGGTAAAGGCGGTCTGCGCGGCGCTGGCGCGGTACCAGAACTGCCCCTCGCCGCCGCTGACCACGAACGCCAGCTGGCTGCCCGGCGCGACGTCCGGCCAGATCCCCTGCAGCATGCGCAGCCAGGCTTCGCTGCGCGGCTCCTGCTGCAGAATGCCCTGCGCCTGCCACTGGTCGCGGGTGGCCTCCACCAGCGCCTCGCGATCGATGTCGCGCCGGTAGGTGATGATCAGCGCCCGATCCTGCTGCGGGCCGTCATACCGGCCATTGGGCGTGCGCAGCTGTGAGTGATAGACAGTGAACGGCCCCCAGGTGAGGGTCGCCTCGCCGACGCGGCGCCACGTCAGCCAGTCGGCGGCGTGGGCCGCCGGGGCGAGGGCGCTCAGCCACAGCAGTAACAGGGCGAATCTCATTTTTGCCTCCCCATCCCCAGATGGAACAACAGCATGAGCACCAGCCAGCCGCAGGCCATGGCGGCCACAGCAAGCGCCGTCGGTACCAGCAGGGTCATGGCTCCGAGGCGAGCGCCGATCAGGTAGGCCACCGGGCCGCCGACGGTGGCCGCCGCGGCCAGCACCCAGCCGGGAAGCGTCGTGGTGCGGGTCAGCCGGGTCCAGACGACGGCGAACATCAGCCACAGGGCCACCATCCACAGGGGCAGCAGGCTGTCGCCGGGAAAATCAATCAGCCCCGCCAGCGCCCAGCAGGCGTCCAGCCCGCAGCCCGCCGCGGCCAGCAGCAGAGCGGGCGGACGACTGGCCGCCGGCAACCGCAGCCAGGCGAACAGCGCCAGCGTCAGCCAGATCAGCAGGCCGCGCTCGCGCAACATCACCACCAGCGTCCAGTAAACATCGAACGCGAGGGCCATCAGCAGGTGCTGCGCCGGGCGTGTCATACCCGCTCCGCGGTGAGCTGCACCACGCTGATGGTGCGGGCGTTAAATCCGGCTTCGCAGTAGCCGAAGTAGTAGAGCCACATCCGGCGGAAGCGCTCATCAAAGCCGAGCTTTTCAATATCCTGCCAGGCATGGGTAAAACGTTGCCGCCAGTGCGCCAGCGTGCGGGCATAGTCCGGGCCCATGTCGAACAGGTTGCGCACCACAAAATCGGTATGGCGGGTCATCAGCTCGCTCATTGCCGTGATGCTGGGCAAAAAGCCGCCCGGGAAGATGTAGCGCTGGATAAAATCGACGCTTTTGCTGTAGTCGCGATAGCGCTGATCCTGGATGGTGATCGCCTGCAGGGCCATTTTGCCGCCCGGGCGCAGGCGCGCCTGACAGGTGCGGAAAAAGGCCGGCAGGTAGCGCTGGCCAACCGCTTCAATCATCTCCACCGACACCAGTTTGTCGTACTCGCCGCGCAGATCGCGGTAGTCGCAGAGCAGCACCTCGACGCGATCCTGCAGCCCGGCGCGGGCCATGCGCTCGGTAGCCCAGCGGTGCTGCTCCCGGGAGAGGGTGGTGGTGGTGACCCGGCAGCCGTAATGGCGGGCGGCGTACTCGGCCAGCGCCCCCCAGCCGGTGCCAATCTCCAGCAGATGATCGCCGGGAGTGAGCGCCAGCTGGTCGCACAGGCGCGCCATCTTGGCCCGCTGGGCCTGGGTCAGATCCTGCTGGTCGTCGGCAAACAGCGCGCTGGAGTAGAGCAGGTCGTCATCCAGAAAGTGGGCATAAAATTCATTGCCGAGGTCGTAGTGGGCGGCGATGTTCTCCCGCGCCTGAGCGCGGGTGTTGCGGCGGGTCCAGTGGCGCAGGCGGGCGACGGGCTTGCCCAGCAGACGAAAGCCGCGCTCCAGACGCCCCAGCACCTCGCCGTTGCGCGCAAGGATCTGCAGCAGCGCCGTCAGCTGGTGGCTCTCCCAGTCGCCGTCCATCCAGGCCTCGGCCGCCGCCAGGCTGCCGCCGGTCAGCAGGCGCCAGTACACCTCCGGCGTGCAGACCCGCGCCTCGGCGCGCAGCGCGGCGGCGGGGTCGCCAAAATGAAAAGTCTGCGCCCCTTCGCGCACGGTGAGCGAGCCTTCGCGGAGGCCGCTCAACAGACGAAAGAGCAGCCAGCGCGCGAGCCGCACGTTGCGCGGCACATCGGGTTCAAGCGCAAAGACGGGATCGGTCATGAGCGTTCACTCCTGCTGACAGGATGGTTGTACAGCGGCAGGCGCTTCAGCCACAGCCGCAGCGCCTGCCAGTAGATGGCGAGGACGGTTTTCAGGGTCATCATCGGCAGACGCAGCAGCAGCCCGCGCAGGTTGGCGCGGGTTAACGGCACGCGGCTCAGGGCCAGCGTGGCGTCGAACACCTTGCTGGCCTGATGGTTTTCAATATGCATGTGCAGCGTTTTGCCGGGCGCGTTGAAGCGCCAGTGATAGACCATGTCCATCGGGTTAAACGGCGAAACGTGAAAGGCTTTCTCCAGCGGGCGCGCCTGCTGGCCGTCCACCGCGTAGTAATGACGCTCATTCCACGGCGTGTTGCGCACTTCGGCCAGCACCCAGCGCAGGGTGTCGGCCTCGTCATAGCAGTAGTAAAAGTTGACCGGATTAAAATGGAAGCCGAAATAGCGCAGCTGGGTCAGGAGCATCACGCGTCCCGCCGGGCGGCAGCCGGTCAGGCTCTCCAGCCGGTTCAGCGCCTGGGCCTTCAGCGGCGCGCCCAGAGGATAATCGGCGTCGTACCAGGCGGCGGCGGCCAGGCGGTTGCGACGGATGCCCGCCTCAGGCAGCCTGTCCAGTTCGTCGAGGTCAAGCCAGGCCATAAACAGGCGGTAGACGAAGTGGTGCGCCTTCGGCTGCAGGCGACGGTGGCGCAGGACGCCCTGATAGAGGCAGCTGTTCATTTCAGATGCCCTCCGCCGCGGCGATGCCCTGCACCACGTCGAGCGCGCTGCGCACCCCGTCCTCATGAAAGCCGTTGTACCAGTAGGCCCCGCAGTACCAGCTCCGCTGCTGGCCGTTAATCTCGTCGCGCCGCAGCTGGGCCGACCAGCTTTGCGGGTTAAACAGCGGATGCTCATAGACGAAGCGCTGCCAGACGTAGCGCTCGTCCACCGGCGCGTCCGGGTTCAGGGTGACGCAGAACAGCGGCGCGCCCGCGGGCAGCCCCTGGAGAATATTCATGTTGTAGGTGACGCAGGCCCGGGCCCGATCCCCATCGCTCAGGCGATAGTTCCAGCTGGCCCAGGCGCGCTGACGCGCCGGCAGCCAGCGCGGATCGCTGTGCAGCACCACTTCGTTGCGCTGCCAGCCGATGTCCCCCAGCACCTCACGCTCGGCGTCGGTGGGCGCCGCCAGCATCGCCAGCGCCTGCGCGGAGTGGCAGGCGAAGATCACCTGGTCAAAATGCGCCTCCCCGGACGCCAGCCGCAGGGTAACCCCTGTCGGGTGGCGCTCCACCTGCTGCACCGGCGCGTTGAGCCGCAGGTCCAGGCGGTCGCCGAGCCTGGCGAGCAGGGCGCGAACGTATTCCCGGGAACCGCCGGGCACCACGTACCACTGCGGGCGATCGCGAATGTCCAGCAGGCCGTGGTGTTCAAAGAAGCGCAAAAACAGCGGCAGCGGGAAGCGGCGCATCTCCTGCAGCGACGACGACCAGATGGCCGCCCCCATCGGCAGGATATAATGGCGGGCGAAGAAGGGGCTGAAACGGTGGCGGGCGAGGAAGCTCTCCAGCGTCGCCCCCGGATCCAGCGCCTCGGTCAGCGCCAGTTTCGCCAGCCGGTTGAAGCGGACGATCTCGCTCAGCAGCCCCCAGAAGGCCGGCTTCAGCAGATTGCGTCGCTGGGCGAAGAGCGAGGTCAGGCTGTGGCCGTTGTACTCCAGGCCGCTGGCCGGGTTGTGGACCGAGAAGCTCATCTGCGTTTTTTGCCCGTCGATCCCCAGCTCGCTGAGCAGGCCCATAAAGCGCGGATAAGTGCGATCGTTGTAGACAATAAATCCGGTATCGATGGCCCAGGTGCCCTGCGGCGTGGCGACATCCACGGTGGCGGTGTGGCCGCCCGGCGCGGCGCCCGCTTCGAACAGCGTCACCTGATGGTGTCCGGCCAGCCGCCAGGCGCAGGTCAGCCCGGCGATACCGCTGCCGATGATGGCGATGTTCATGAGCGCACCATCCTGCGCAACAGCAGGCGCTGTATACCTGACGGCAGGCTGGCCAGCAGCCGCAGGGTCAGGCTGAAGCCGGTGGGGAAGGCGATGTGGTTTTTGCCCTTCGCCAGGCCGTGGCGGATCGCCGCCACCGCCCGCTCCACGCTCACCCGGCCGGGCATGGCGAAGTCGTTTTTGCGCGTCAGCGGGGTGTCGACGAAGCCTGGAGAGACCACCGTGACGGCGACCCCTTTCGGCTCCCAGTCCAGACGCAGGCTATTGGCAAACCAGGTCAGCGCCGCCTTGGAGGCGCCATAGGCTTCCGCGCGCGGGAAGGGCAGCCAGTGCGCCATGGAGCTGACCAGCACCACCCGATCGCCTGCCTCCAGCTGCGTCTGCAGCGCCGCCAGGCAGTTTACCGGCCCGAGGAAGTTGGTGGTCATCACCCGCTCCACGAGGGCGGCATCCACCTGCCCGTGGTCGAGGTATTCGCAGGTACCGGCGCAGAGAATGATCAGGTCGGCAAAACAGCCCGTCAGCGCCTGGCGACAGGCGTCCCTGTCTGTCATATCGAACAGGCGCGCGCTGATGTTGGGGCTGAACTGCTGCAGCGCCGTCAGGCGCGAAGCATCGCGCCCGCAGGCGATGACCAGGTGGCCATCCGCCGCGAAGGATTTCGCCAGGCCGGCGCCGATCCCGGAGCTGGCGCCGGTGATAAGCACCGTCATCATGAGCGCACCCTCCGCTTCACGCCGCGTACCGCCCAGCCCAGCAGGGGAAGGTGCTCGTAGATCATCTCCCCGGCGTCGTAGTAGTCGCGCTGGTGGAGAACCTGTTCCCCGGCGATGTCCACCACCGAGCAGCCCGGCAGGGCCAGGGTTTCTCCGCCGGCAATACGCGGATGCGACCAGTGCATGGTCCAGGTTACGGCGAACCGCTGACCGTCGCAGAGCGGCGCGTCGATGGTGAACCGGCACTGCTCCACGTTGGCCAGCAGATGGGTAAAGTAGCGCTGGATGGCAAACAGTCCCTGGTGCTGACCAAAAGGATCGCTCAGCGTCGCGTCCGGATGGTACAGCGCGGCCAGCGCCGTGGGCGGCTGCGCATCCAGCCCGGCGTAGTACTCAACGAAACGACGAATGACGGACGGCGTGGTGCTCATGGATCACATCCTGGCTAAACACGGTGGCGTAATGGCATACTTAAAACTTACACAAATAAAATTATTTGTCCAAGTTTGTGAAAAAATATATTTTATTTATGTTTAAAATCAGGTTGTTATTATTGGTGTTTTAAAGGATGAAAATCGCGGGTTGCACGAAGGGCAAACGTGCGCCCGCCGCGCCGCCGGGCGCAGGCGGAACAGAGAGTGGGGTAAGTGAAAACCGGGGGTTAGAGCGGGATCACCTCGAGGGAGACGACCTGCTGCTGCCAGAGTTCGACCTGCCTCTGACGAGCGGCGGAGAGTTTGCCGCTGGTGACCAGCAGCCAGTTGCGCTGGGGGAAAATCTCCGGCGCCAGGGCGGCGGGAGGCACCGGCAGGACGTCGATGCGATGGCCCTGGCCGGTGCGTTTGAGCGCTTCAAGCCAGATTTCGCAGGCGTCGGTCAGGTGCCAGCCGGTGATCAGAAAGTTGTCCCCGGGCGCCTTCTTGTCGCCTTCGAGGCAAAACGAGGTGTAGGCGATGATGATGCCGTCGAGGATTTCGCGCAGGGTCATGATGGCCGGCACGTTGGCGGAGACCTGGCTGCGCAGCGGACGCAGCACCTCGGTCACCAGCTCCTGGCGCGGATATTCGCGGCCGGCATCGTAGATCAGCTGGCGCAGGGACTCGATTTTTCCCTCTTTCAGCCGCTGCAGCATGGTCTCCTGCAGCGTCAGCCAGTTGTTGGTGCGCCGCGCGCCGGGGCGCGACAGCAGGGGCTTCACCTGGCTGACCGGCACCCCTTTTTTCACCCAGTCGAGGATTTTAAGCGCCTGCTGGACGTCGTCATCGCTGTACAGACGGTGTCCACCATCGGTGCGCAGCGGCTTGAGCAGGCCATAGCGGCGCTGCCAGGCGCGAAGCGTGGTCGCATTTATCCCGCAAAGTCGGGCAAATTCGCCGATGGAGTAAGGCATGGAGGCCACCTGTTAACAAAGAATATTCTCAATATACTACGAATCACGTCGGCTGGCGTGAAGTGTAGCGGCTTTGCACTACACTTTTCCCAACCGCGTAAATGAAAGGAGTTCTCATGAAGCTATGGCCTGTTGTCACTGGCGTCGCTATCGCGTTGACCCTGGTGGCCTGCAAATCGCCCACCCCGCCGAAGGGCGTTCAGCCGATTAGCGGGTTTGACGCCAGCCGTTACCTCGGGAAATGGTATGAGGTCGCCCGCCTGGAGAATCGCTTCGAGCGAGGCCTGGAGCAGGTGACCGCCACCTACGGCGCCCGCAGCGACGGGGGGATCAGCGTCGTCAATCGCGGTTATGACCCGGTCAAAAAACGCTGGAATGAGAGCGACGGGAAAGCCTATTTCACCGGCGCCCCCACCACCGCGGCGCTGAAGGTGTCGTTCTTCGGGCCGTTCTACGGCGGCTATAACGTGATCCGTCTGGACGACGACTACCAGTATGCGCTGGTCAGCGGCCCCAACCGCGACTATCTGTGGATCCTGTCGCGTACCCCCACCATTCCGGCGGCGGTGAAGCAGGATTACCTGAATACCGCGCGCGAACTGGGCTTTGACGTCGATCGACTGGTGTGGATCCGCCAGACGCCGCGCTAGCCTCGCCCCTTAGCGACTGAGCATGCCAGAGTAAACCGCATACAGCCCGGCCAGCGCCGCCACGTTCAGCGCCACGCTGATGAAAAACCACGTCCGGAAGGGCTGCTTTTGCGTTTTATGGCGAAAACACTGCTGGCCGAGGATCGCCCCCGGCCAGCCTCCCGCCAGGCCGAGCACCAGCAGCGTGGTTTCCGGCACCCGTCGCCAGGCTTTGCGCGCCGCCAGCTTGTCGGCGCCATAGATAAGCCATGTCAGAAGGCTGCTCAGTAAAAACCACATCGCCAGCGGGTAGGGGAGCAGGGCGCTGCCCACAGCGGTGAGCAGCAGCAGGGAATAACATACCAGGTTCAGATTCATAGGGACGTTCACGCCGGCCAGAAGAATGGCGCCACTATAGCCAATTTCCCGGACCGGCGTAAACGCGGTGGGCTAGCGGCCGCGCTTGCCCCGATGCCGGGACAGCCACATCAGCTTATACGCCGCCGGAATAATAAACAGCGACAGCAGCGGGGCGGTGATCATTCCGCCAATCATCGGCGCGGCGATGCGGCTCATCACCTCCGACCCGGCGCCGGTGCCCCATAAAATCGGCAGCAGGCCGGCGATAATCACCGCCACGGTCATCGCCTTCGGCCGCACGCGCAGTACTGCCCCCTGATACAGCGCCTCGTCGAGCTTCTCGGCGCTGAAGGTCTGCGGGTTCTCCAGCGCCGGCTCCGCCTCGATGGCGTGGCGCAGGTACATCAGCATCACCACGCCAAACTCCGCGGCCACGCCGGCCAGGGCGATAAAGCCGGTGCCGGTGGCCACCGACAGATGGAAGCCCATCCAGTAGAGGAACCAGATCCCGCCCACAAGGGCGAAGGGCACGCTGGCGATGATCAGCAGCGCCTCGCCGACGCGGCGGAACGCCAGGTACAGCAGCACAAAGATAATCATCAGCGTCATCGGCACCATCAGCTTCAGCTTCTGATTGGCGCGCTCCAGCAGCTCAAACTGCCCGGAATACGACACGCTGATGCCCGGCTTCAGCTTCACCTCCTTGCCGATGGCCTGCTGCAGATCGTGCACCACTGACACCATGTCGCGGTCGCGGGCGTCGATGTAGATCCAGCTGGTGGGGCGGGCGTTCTCGGTCTTCAGCATCGATGGCCCGCTGACCACCTTCACCTCGGCGACGTCGCCGAGGACGATCTGCTGCTTCAGCGGGGTGAGGATCGGCAGCTGGCGCAGGGTCTGCGGGCTGTCGCGGTAGCTCTGCGGATAGCGGATGTTGATCGGATAGCGCTCGACGCCCTCCACCGTTTCGCCGACCATCGCCCCGCCGATAGCGGACGAGACGAACAGCTGCACGTCGCCGACGGTCATCCCGTAGCGGGCCGCCTTCTCACGCTGGATATCAATGTCGAGGTAGCGCCCGCCCACCAGCCGCTCGGCTAACGCCGAGGTCACGCCCGGCACGCTGCGCGCCACCCCCTCAATTTGCCCGGCGATGGCGTCGATATCGGCCAGGTTAGTGCCGGAAACTTTAATGCCGATCGGGCTCTTGATGCCGGTGGAGAGCATGTCGATGCGGTTGCGGATCGGCGGCACCCACAGGTTCGCCAGCCCCGGCAGGCGCACGGTCTTGTCCAGTTCGTCGACGATCTTCTCCATGGTCATCCCCGGCCGCCATTGATCCTGCGGTTTGAGCTGAATGGTGGTCTCCACCATCTCCAGCGGCGCTGAGTCGGTAGCGGTGTCTGCCTTACCCGTTTTGCCGAACACCCGCGCCACCTCCGGCACCGTCATGATCAGCTTGTCGGTCTTCTGCAGCATATCCGCCGCCTGCGAGGCGGAGATCCCGGGCAGCGTTGACGGCATATACAGCAGATCGCCCTCGTTGATCTGCGGCAGAAACTCGCCGCCGACCCGGTTAAGCGGCCAGACAACCGTCAGGATCGACAGGAGCGCGATCAGCAGGGTGGTCTTCGGCCAGTGCAGGACCTTCAGCAGCAGCGGATGGTAAATGCGGATCAAAAAGCGGTTCAGCGGGTTGCTGCTCTCCGCCGGGATCCTGCCGCGGATCCAGAAGCCCATCAGGATCGGGATCACCATGATCGCCAGCAGCGCCGCTCCGGCCATCGACCAGGTTTTGGTGAAGGCCAGCGGACCGAACAGTTTGCCCTCTTGGCCTTCGAGGGTGAAAATGGGGATAAACGACAGGGTGATGATCAGCAGGCTGATAAACAGCGCCGGGCCAACCTCCACCGAGGCATCGGTAATGATTTTCCAGCGCCTGTCGTTGCCGAGCTTCTCTCCCGGATGCTGATGCGTCCACTCCTCCAGCCGCTTGTGGGCGTTCTCAATCATCACGATGGCGGCATCGACCATCGCCCCCACCGCAATGGCGATCCCGCCCAGCGACATGATGTTGGCGTTGAGCCCCTGGAAATGCATCATGATAAAGGCGAAGCACAGGCCGAGCGGCAGGGAGATAATCGCGACCAGCGCCGAGCGCACGTGCCACAGGAACAGGGCGCAGACCAGGGCGACGACGATAAACTCTTCCAGCAGCTTGTGGCTGAGGTTATCGATGGCGCGGTCGATAAGCTGACTGCGGTCGTAGGTGGTGACCACTTCAACCCCTTCCGGCAGGCTGCTTTGCAGCGACGCCAGTTTTTCTTTGACCGCCGAGATCGCTTCCCGGGCGTTCTTGCCGGAGCGCAGGATCACCACGCCGCCGGCCACTTCGCCTTCGCCGTTCAGTTCGGCAATGCCGCGGCGCATCTCCGGGCCGACCTGCACCCGCGCGACGTCGCCGAGATAGACCGGCACGCCGTTATCGCCGGTTTTCAGTACAATGTTTTTGAAGTCGTCGAGGGTCTGCAGATAGCCGCTGGCGCGCACCATATATTCGGCTTCCGCCAGTTCGACCGAAGCGCCGCCCGCCTCCTGGTTAGAGGCGTCCAGCGCCGATTTCACCTCGCCGAGGCTGATGCCGTACTGGGTCAGCTTCATCGGGTCGACAACTATCTGGTACTCCTTGACCACGCCGCCCACCGACGCCACTTCCGAGACGTTAGGAATGGTTTTCAGCTCATATTTTAAGAACCAGTCCTGCAGGGAGCGCAGTTCGGCGAGATCGTGCTTGCCGCTGCGGTCGACCAGCGCGTACTCGAAGACCCAGCCGACGCCGGTGGCGTCCGGGCCCATTTCGGCGCTGACTCCAGCGGGCAGTTTGCCCTGCACCTGGTTGAGATACTCCAGCACCCGCGAGCGCGCCCAGTAAGGGTCGGTGCCGTCTTCAAAAATCACATACACATAAGAGTCGCCAAACTGCGAGAAGCCGCGCACCGTTCTGGCGCCGGGCACCGACAGCATGGTGGTGGTTAGCGGCCAGGTGACCTGGTTTTCGACAATCTGCGGCGCCTGCCCCGGATAGCTGGTTTTGACGATCACTTGTACGTCGGAGAGATCCGGCAGGGCGTCCACCGGGGTGTGGACGATGGTCCAGGTCCCCCAGAGGCTGAGAAACAGCGCGCCCATCATCACCAGGAAGCGGTTGGCCACCGAGCGGCGGATAATCCATTCAATCATTGTTCCGTTCCTCAGTGCGCGTGGGCGGCAGCGGCATCAGGGGCCTGCGCGCGCATGCGCTCCAGCGCGCCGGCGATATTGGCTTCCGAGTCGATCAGGAACAGGCCGCTGGCGACCACCTTCTCGCCCTCCTTCAGCCCGCTGCGAATGGCCGTGACGCCATTGGATTCATGGAAAACCTGTACCTGCTTCGGCACGAAGCGGCCCTCGTTATCCATGGTGATCACCCGCTGCTCGCTGCCGCTGTCGATCAGCGCTTTGGAGGGGATCAGCAGCATTGGTTCGCTGTCACTGGTCAGCTGCAGATAGGCGTTCATCCCCGGCTTCAGCGCTTCATCCGGGTTGTTCACCTGCAGGCGTAGCTGCAGGGTGCGGGTGGCGCTATCGACGCTGGGGAGAATCGTCCATTTGCTGATGCGGAAGGTTTTGTCCGGCCAGGCGGGAACCTGAATGCGGAACTGCGAGGCGTCTTTAATCAGCCAGGCGATGGACTCGGGGACCGCCACGCTGACCCACACCGGGTCCATGCCCTGAATTTTCGCCACCACGTTATCTTTGGCGATGTTCATTCCGGCGCGCAGATCGAAGGCGGTGATCACCCCGTCGATGGGCGCCTTGAGGGTGAAGCGGGTCTGGATCTTGCGCGTGGCTTTCAGGCGGCGGATATCGTCGTCCGGCATTCCGGCGAGACGCAACCGCTCGAGGATCCCCTCGACCTGGGTGGCGGTGCCGCCGGTCTCCTGCAATAGCAGGTATTCGCTCTGCGCTTCCACCCAGTCCGGGATGGTCAGTTCCAGCAGCGGCGTACCTTGTTGCACTTTGTCGCCGACGGTCAGGGGATAGACTTTATTGATAAAGCCCGCCGCCCGCGCCTGCATAATCACGTACTGGTACTCGTTGTAGCTGATGTTGGCCGGGAAGGTCTGGGCGTAGCGCAGCGGCCCGCGGGTGACGGCGGCGGTTTTCACCCCGAGATTCTGGGTCTGCGTCGGGTCGATACGCACCCCCGGCGCACCGGCGGCGGCACTCTCTTCATCGGCGTATTTCGGCACCAGGTCCATATCCATAAACGGCGATTTACCCGGTTTATCAAAGCGGGTGTTCGGGTACATCGGGTCGTACCAGAACAGCACTTTTCGCTGCTGCTCGGCCGCCGGGGCGGCGGCGGTAGCGTCGAGGGGCGGCGCCATCCGGGTATACAGCGCTGCGGTGAGCGCGCCGCCGATCGCCATGCTGCCGAGGATCAGCGCCGTGTTTTTCAGTGTCAGGGATGCCATGTGTCGTCCATTCAGTTGTTGAGGAGCCTACCGTCGCCGGGCCATTAGTGGGCGCGGATATCCTGTAACAGCGACAGATTGCCCTGCTGAACGAAGGTGAAGTCCACGCTGTCGCCGTCCTTCACATTGTTGAGCTGGGTCTGCGGGGTGATGGTGAAGCGCATGGTCATCGGCGGCCAGTTCACCGCCGGGATGGCTTCGTGGGCAATGGTGATTTTTTTGCTATCCATATCAATGGCTTTAATGACCCCTTTGCCGCTGATGCTTTGCGTCTGCGCGGCGGCGGGCTGTTCGTGCATCGCCATGCCGGCGTGCGGGTCGGCGGCCTGGGCGGCGAACACCGCGCCAGAAATCAGAGTGAACAGGGCGACTTTAGACAGTGAATTCATAATCAAGACTCCTCGGGTTATTCCATCCAGCCGCCGCCGAGGGCGGTGAACAGGGTGATTTCATTTGCCTGACGGGAATAGTTGAGTTCCAGCAGGGTTTGTCGGGTGGTGAAAATGTCGCGCTGGGCGCTCAGCACTTCGATGTAGCTGACCGCGCCGTGGCGATAGAGCGCGGTGGCGCGCTGCAGGGTGATATTGAGTGAAGCGAGATAGCGCTCCTGGGCGGCGATCTGATCGGCCAGGCTTTGGCGCAGGGCCAGCGCGTCGGCCACTTCCTTAAAAGCGGACTGAATTTTTTGCTCGTAGTTGACCACCTGCTGCTGCTGGCGGATCTCCGCCAGATCGAGGTTGGCCTGATTGCGCCCGGCGTTGAAAATCGGAATGTCGATTTTGGGGATGAAGTTCCACATCGCGCTGCCGGCGTTAAACAGGCTGGCGAGCTCGCTGCTGCTGCCGGAGAGCGAGCTGGTCAGGGTGATCGACGGGAAGAAGGCCGCCCGCGCGGCGCCGATGTTGGCGTTGGCCGCCCGCAGGCTGTGTTCGGCCTCTAAAATATCCGGCCGCTGCAGCAGGATCGCTGAAGAGAGCGACGGCGGCAGGGTTACGCCTTGCAGGTCGACGGCGCTGCTGGCGCTATCGTCCGGCAGATGTTGATAACTACCGAGCAACAGCTGCAGAGCGTTATTAGCCTGCGCCAACTGGCCCTGCCGCCTGGCGATATCGGCGCGGGTGCTCTCGATCATCCCCCGCGCCTGCTCCAGCGCCAGGACGGTGGTGCTGCCGGTCAGCAGCTGTTTTTCAACGAACGCGTAAGACTGCTGATAGTTTTGCAGGGTGTCGTTGGCCACCTGCAGCTGCGCTGCCGCCAGCCGCTGGTTGAAGTAGCTTTGTGAAACGTTAGCAATCAGCAGGATATGCACTGCGCGCCGTGCCTCTTCGCTGGCGAAGAAGTTCTCCCGGTCGGCCTCGCTGAGGTTTTTCAGCCGGCCAAAGAAGTCGAGGTCATAGTTGAGATTCAGCCCGGCGGCGTAATCGCTGTTGGTGGTGGTGTCGCCTTTAAGCTTGCCGCCGTAGGTGGTGCTGCCGTCACCGTTCAATTGCGGGTAGCGGTCGGCATCGGTCACTCGATACTGGGCACGGGCTTCCTGCACTTTCAGCGTCGCCATCCGCAGATCGCGGTTGTTGGTCAGCGCGGTGCCTATCAGGCTTTTCACCTGCGGGTCGACGAAAAAGGTTCGCCAGCCGGTCTCCTGATAGCTCGCGGTAGCGGGAACCAGCTTGTTCTGGCTGAGAGAGAACTGCTGCGGTACCGGCGCGGCGGGGCGCTGGTAGTCCGGAGCGAGCGAGACACAGCCGGTTAAGGCGAGTATCACGCTGAGGGTAAGAAGCGTTATTGGGCGCATGGCGGCAGACGTTTTCGACGATTTATCCATGGCGGCTACTTTACGTAGCGGCCTCTGTTCAGGACGTGACAGGAAAATGACAAAGCTGTCATTTTCCTGATATTTCATTGCTATCCGGAGGCGCTCCTCTAAAATTGAATACCCGCACAGAACGCGCGTGAAGGAGTCGGCGGTGAAGATTTTGATTGTCGAAGATGAGAAGAAAACCGGGGAGTACCTGACCAAAGGGCTCACCGAGGCTGGCTTCGTCGTCGACCTGGCCGATAACGGCCTTAACGGCTATCACCTGGCGATGACCGGCGACTATGATCTGCTGATCCTCGACATCATGCTGCCGGACGTGAACGGCTGGGATATCGTGCGCATGCTGCGCACCGCCGGGAAAGGCATGCCGATCCTGCTGCTTACCGCGTTGGGCACCATTGAGCATCGGGTGAAGGGGCTGGAGCTGGGCGCCGACGACTATCTGGTGAAGCCGTTCGCCTTTGCGGAACTGCTGGCGCGGGTGCGGACGCTGCTGCGTCGCGGGGCGGCGGTCATTGTCGAAAGCCAGTTTCAGGCGGCGGATCTCAGCGTCGATCTGGTCAGCCGTAAGGTGACGCGCGGCGCCACCCGCATCACCCTGACCAGCAAGGAGTTCACTCTGCTGGAGTTCTTCCTGCGCCATCAGGGCGAAGTGCTGCCGCGTTCGCTGATAGCCTCGCAGGTGTGGGATATGAATTTCGACAGCGATACCAACGCGATAGATGTGGCGGTGAAGCGGCTGCGCGCCAAAATCGATAACGACTTTGAGCCGAAGCTGATCCAGACTGTGCGCGGCGTCGGCTATATGCTTGAGGTGCCGGATGGTCGCTAAGCGCCCCTTTTCCCTGGCTACCCGGCTGAGTTTCTTTATTAGCCTCGCCACCATCATCGCATTCTTTGCCTTCACCTGGATCATGATCCATTCGGTGAAGGCGCATTTTGAAGAGCGCGACGTTCACGATCTCAGGCAGCTCAGCACCACCCTGGAGACGGTCCTCGACCACGCTGACTACCCGCAGGCGCGGCGGCTGGAGATCGTGAAGAATATCATTGCGGGCTACGCCAACGTCTTTATCTGCCTGGACGATGGACAGGGCAATATTCTGTTCCAGTCGCCCAACGGACCGGATCTCAGCCATATGCTGAGTACGCCAGGCCTGGCGATGCAGCTGCGCGACGGGAATGTGATTTCATGGACCGATCCGCAGCCGCGGGCAATGGCGCACGATAATCATCAAATGGAGACCCGTGCCTGGCGGCTGATCATGCTGCCGCTGGGCAAGCAGGCGGATGGCAAGCCGGCGTACCATCTGCTGATGGCCTTATCCATCGATTTTCACCTGCACTATATTAATGAGCTGAAAGCGAAGCTGATTTCCGCCGCGTCGATAATCAGCCTGCTGATTATCGCCATCGTGCTGTTTGTGGTCTATCAGGGGCATAAGCCTATCCGCCAGATCAGCCGGCAGATCCAGAATATTACCTCGCGGGATCTCGACGTGCGCCTCGACCCGCAGGCGGTGCCTATCGAACTGGAGCGGCTGGCGCTGTCCTTTAACCATATGCTGGAGCGAATGGAGGATGTCTTTACCCGCCAGTCGAACTTCTCCGCCGATATCGCCCATGAGATCCGCACGCCGATCACCAACCTGGTGACGCAAACCGAAATCGCCTTAAGCCAGAGCCGCAGCCAGCCGGAGCTGGAAGAGGTGCTCTACTCCAATCTCGAAGAGTTCTCGCGCATGTCGCGGATGGTCAGCGATATGCTGTTCCTCGCCCAGGCCGATAACAACCAGCTGATCCCCGAACAGCGGGAACTGGATCTGGCTGAGGAGGTGCATAAGGTGTTTGAGTTTTTCGAGGCGTGGGCGGAAGAGAAGGCGGTAGCGCTGCGCTTTGACGGCAGCCCCTGCCGGGTGACGGGCGATCCGTTGATGCTGCGGCGGGCGATCAGCAACTTGCTGTCGAACGCGATCCGCTACACCCCGGCTGGCCAGGCGGTGACGATCGCGCTGAGCGAAAGCGCGGAGACGATCCGCCTGGTGGTGGAGAACCCCGGTACGCCGATTGCCGCCGAACATCTGCCGCGGCTGTTTGACCGTTTCTATCGCGTCGACCCCTCGCGCCAGCGCAAAGGGGAGGGCAGCGGCATCGGCCTGGCGATTGTGAAATCCATCGTCAGCGCCCACCACGGCAGCGTGGCGGCGCAGTCCGATCTGCGCTCGACGCGGTTTATTGTGGTGCTGCCGAAACAGGCGCAATAACGGCTGATAGCCAGCGGGCAGCGCCAGGCGGCTGCCCGTAATCCTACCGCGGCTTACTCTTCGAAGTACCAGTAGCCTTGATTAATCAGGCGCGTCAGTTCGCTCACAAACGCCGGGTTTTGCAGGCCGCTGCCGAGCTCCTCCTGGCCTAATGAGGTATAGCGGCATAATGCATCCAGCGCTTCGGCATCGGTGTTGTCCAGCTGTTCGCTATGCACGAAGAAGCTGTCGCCAATATGCAGAACGCGCAGGCCGCTCAGGCGAGAAAGTTTTTCGCCGCCCAGCAGCGCATCGACGACTTCCTCTTCTTCATACGGTGGTTCCGCCGGCGCAATATCCAGCTCGTGACGCGGGGTGGTGACGAAAATGCCGAACCACTGCTTGAAGTCTTCCGGCTGGCGAATCATGTCGATCATCATGGCGCGCAGACGTTCGAGTTCATACTCTTCAACCCGGCCCGGATGCTCGCGGCAGGTGAGGTCCGGATCGCTGTAGTGCTCGCCGCCGAGATCGTTCTCCAGCACATAGTCGGCGAAGCTGCTGATCAGGTCGCGCCCGTTGGGCCCGCGGAAACCCACGGAGTAGTTCAGCGCGGTTTCGTGGGTGATACCATCGTGCGGGAATCCCGGCGGAATATAGAGGATATCGCCCGGCTGCAGATCCTCATCAATAATCGGCGGGAACGGGTCGACGTGCAGCAGCGCGGGATGCGGGCAGAACTGACGCATCGGCAGCTTATCGCCCACGCGCCAGCGGCGGCTGCCCATGCCCTGAATAATAAAGACGTCATACTGATCGATATGGGGGCCGACGCCGCCGCCGGGGACGGAGAAGGAGATCATCAGGTCGTCCAGACGCCAGTCCGGCAGTACGCGGAACGGTCGCACCAGCTCGGCGGCCGGCATATGCCAGTGGTTTACCGCCTGGGCCAGCAGCGACCAGCCGGTCTCGCCCAGGCCATCGAAATGTTCAAAAGGTCCATTGCTGGCCTGCCATTTACCGTTGGCCAGACTGACCAGCCGGCTGTCGACTTCCGGCTCCATGGCTAACCCGGCCAGCTCGTCCGGGGTAATCGGGTCGACGAAGTCCGGAAACGCGTTTTTTAAAACCACCGGCTGCTTTTGCCAGTATTTCTCTAAAAACTCGGGCCAGTTAATGTTGAGTTGATAAGCCATCGATTATTACCAGTAAGAAGAAACGGGCCTGATTATAGAAACGGGGGCTGGGCGGGCGCTTTGTCGTGGGTCAAGAGTGGCGCTTAATTCACCATCGGCGCGATAATGGCGTTGGGTAAGAGAGAAAAATCACATTTTTGCCAAAAACCAATTTTCGAGTTAGCTACGCTGCAGACCGCATGAACTCTGGGATGGCGGCTTTAATGGTAGGAAGAGGAATAAGCGAAAAGTTCAAATAATGAGCGGTCGATAAGATTTTTCTATTTTAACCCTTGCTACTTCCGACGAAC
>NZ_JBMEZK010000024.1:0-14544 GCF_048822715.1 Klebsiella sp. C239
CATAAAAGATGGTTTGGTTTTTTCAGGGACAGCAGAGCCCTGAACACTTAATACAGCATTCATATTTATTTCCTTTTAAATAGATAATGTTTAAATGGTAATACCTTCGGGACTACTTATGTTTCAGATACAGACCTCCTTATCACTTCGACTTCAGAGCTATAAAAATCAGGAAATTCGAACAGATGCGCTTTGAGACGAAGATAAACTTCATGCGACTTGCTTCTGTTACTTTTATTTTTAGCTGCAATCAGTTTTTTGTTTGTATCCTCATCAAAGCGGGCCATAACAACAGGACCAAAACTCACACTCTTATAAGTTACAGTTGGATAAAAATCTGGATAGCGTAAAAGGTGATCCTTAACCCTAAGCACAACCTCCCCAGCCTTACTACGTCCGCTTCTCTCTTTGGCGTTTACCAATTTCAGATGCGTATCTTCATCAAGTTTAAAACTTACGCATGGACCTAATGCCGGACGAGTAGTCATTCGCCTCACTTGCACCTCCACTCTACTTTTCAATAGGAGTAGTCTCACAAATAAAACCCCTTAACACAATAGACAAAAGGTCACTATTTAGTTAACAATTTATTAACGCGACTTCCAATTAATTCTGTAACAACCTTACAGAATGAAAAGGCCATTCCACTGGCGAATAAAAAATAAAAAACCTCTTCTCTCGTGCGGATTGGTAAAGCTGCAAGAATACGATTAACTCTGTTCTTCGATGTTCCAACCGCTATATTTAAAACCTCTGAAATCTGATTGTGGGAGGCACCAAAAGAATATAGAGCCAGAGTCTCAATCTGAACATCAGTTAAAAAACCGAGTGCATTTTTTAATTCGTTGAGTTTTTTTATAAAACCAGAACGAACAGGAGACAGTAAAAAACCGCCTCGTTGAAGATGACAGAACTTCCACAGAGTGAACTCCGTTCCATCAAATGACATCCGTTCTATTATAAAATCCCATCGGTTCCCATTAATGGGCAAATTTTCCTCAATAAGCATTTTTCGATCGCCTGAGTAAACTTCGGCGTCAAGAGCTGACAGACGTAAAGAAGAGGAGATTTCCAGACGGTTAAACCATATGTTAACGTTAATATTGTGCAGAAAAGTTGTAGCGAAAGAATGATTGAAATGGGAAAAGGATCCATCACGGAGCCTTATACAAGCAGGATGGCTAGAAAGGTTGACAGTTAATTGCATTTCACGAAAGAAATCCAATTGACTACAGTTGGTGTTTTCAATACGATCCATCGAACACATAGGAGCCTCCTCAACAGGATTCTATGGGCAGCTGATGTGAAGGGGGCCAACCCTTCACATCAGCGATTCTCAAATTTTGTGAGACCTGAGCCTCTCAAACTATGATAAATGTAACCCACTTCCCTGTCACTAAAAATACGCAGATCATTCCGCTTTTATTTTTTATATTTTAGTTTAATAATCTTTATAACTGAATGCTGTGTAGTTTACTCTTCTTCACCATCTTCTGATTCTGGAAAGAATGTATCGACCACTTCTTTAGTGTCTTCCAGAATGGTATCAATCATAAATCTCCACTCAAATTTTTGGTTGCCAGAGATATGTGGACTCAAACAAGAAATTCCCAAAATTTTGTTGGTTGCAAATTGTGTCTTCAAAACTGTTTCAAGCAAAACCTTATTGAAAGCCATCTGATTAAAGCCGCTTTCTTTCCTTTCCATTTGCGCTTCATAAACCCTCAAGCCTAACTCGACAAGCATCGTAGACACACTGGAAAAACTAACATCTTTCTCCCTGGCGCCCTCAGCTTTCCGTTTCTCCACAATGGCATTAATTTTTTCAGCAACTTCATCGCTAACATATGCCTGTATCTTTGCCATATCCATCCCTTAATATAAAAAGAAATCTTGATACTATTTACAGCCAACCGATTCAGACGATTCACCAACGATTCAATTCGCGATTCGAATCTAGATTCACCGCCTTGAAACTCGATTCATAAGGCGAATCACACCACGAATTGAATCTAGAGTCAATTCGCCAATAAAGCTAGATTTCATAAGGTTGATTCGTTACTGATTCACCCACGATTTATAAGTGAATCGTTAGCGATTCATCTGCGATTCATATTTATATTACATAATGAAAGATAGTGTAATTTAGTTGACCATAACTCTATGGTTTAAATAATAAATCTGCAAAATTTTAATTTTGCGTGGGGTGTGGTGATTTTGTGGTGAGGAGTGCATATCTGTTGAGTCTGGTTCTGGTCTGGGTTAACGTATTTGCAGGAACCGACCCGGAGGGAGTCTTTTGAGAAAACAACTGGTATTAGCTACCCTGCTTTTAATTTCCACACCTGCCTGGTCTGCGGATTGTTTTGATATGGCAGGACGGGACTATCGAATAGATCCCGATCTACTGCGGGCTATTTCATGGCAGGAGTCTAAATGGAAGGTGAATGCCATCGGGAAAAATCCAGGATCTGGCTACGGTGCCGGACTGATGCAGATCGACTCGCAACACCAGGGTGAACTGTCGCAGTACGGTATTAAACTGGGACACCTTCTGACTGATGCCTGTCTGAATATTTACACCGGTGCTTATTATCTGGCACTGGCTTTTAAAAAATGGGGAGTAAGCTGGGAGGCAGTCGGCGCCTACAACGCCGGGTTCCGGAGAACGGACAGTCAGGCCATACGACGACTGGAGTACGCCAGGAAGATTGAGGCCATCTACCTGGCTATCAAGAGAAATAAAAATGCCGGCCAGTCATCTTTAACAAAAAACTGAAGACCTCATTCATGAGGTCTTCAGAACAGGGAAGTGATTAATCAATTGCCCGCCATATTAAATGCCGTTCGGGATGCTGAATAATGCTGATATAATCCTTCAGTGCATCCTGCCGTGAAACCAGACGCCTGCAGATCTGGTCATATTGCGGCCCCATTTCAGCCACGTGCCAGGACAGCCTGTTCATAATCATCAGCGTGGCAATAATGCCTGCTGCATCGGCGCTGACCTCACCTTCGAAATAATTTCCCGGGATGCACATCCTGTAACGCTGCTCACCTTCTGGTGCGATATATCCGGTCTGCGTGGTAATGAACTGGATGCTGTTGGGTGCAATATTCCCGCCAACACCCTGTGGAATAACCCAGTAAGACCAGGAACCGCCGTCGTATTCAGAATGCTGGCGTAACCAGCTCGCGGCCATATTATCGGCTAACGGCGTAAAAAAGAGGTCCGGGATAAAATCCAAGCGAGCTTTACCATTGGTGACGGCACAGCGCAGATATTTGTCTGTTTTAAACTGTTCGTCTGATTCACGAGTGGCGGTGTTGACTTTCATTGTGCGCATACTGATTTTCTCCTTCGCGGTTTATTAAAACGTTCGACTTCATCACTGAGCGGCGAAGGGCAATTTGCAGCCGACGGGGAGAAAATAAAGGGGCGCCTGGCGTTCATATACCCCTTTATTTTCGCCACGGCTGATGCTAAAAGCAGCCCTCCGCGAAAGATGAAGTCGGGCGATATCGAGCAGGAGTGAGAATGCGCACAACCCTAAACGTCAATCCGGTGTTTATCGGATTCACGTTCAGGCCCTGGAGTGGCGGGTATTTATCGCCACGGTGAGAGCGGCGCATCCTGATAAGGATGCAGCAAGCGAGATTTTGAATTTGCGTCAGGATGGAAGCCCGAAAGGGCAGAGACAGCTTGCTGGCTCTGTTCACGACAGCCGTGTCCCGACAGGGACGACGCCCGGGTCAGTATTTATTTAATCTTTCATCAGAAATAAATAGCGGAAGAGATACACAGCAGAATATCGGAAGCGATGTAACAGGGATGAATAAAGAATATTGATGAGATACTACCGCGCCGGAGTAATACGGGCGGCGCGTAGCGCAGCCGGTATTATTCAGCGCCACAGGCGCTGCGGCCCTTCAGCGCTGTAGGGCAGGTTATCCCCTGCCCTTCCGGTTATTTACGCGGCCTCCTGTATTCCGCGCATAAAGTCCCGCATAGCCCTGAACCGGCGCAGATCTGTCAGTCGTTTTTCAAAGTCATTGAGGTAGAAAACCGGGGTATACCTTACCCGCCGGATCTGCATCGTGAGCGTGTTGCCCGTCACCACTTCCGCGGCTATCCCCAGCAGTGACAGCTGGATGAAGGCCATATCTGCTGCCACCGGATCGATGTCAATGCAGCTGCCGAACATGTGCATGGAGGGGTTAATATCCGCTTCAAGCAGGCACTCTGCACAGGCGATCAGCATCCCTGCGGCCCCACACGCCGGATCGCTGACGGTGGCAATGCCTTCCCGGCGGATAGTGTCTCTGACGCCTGGCATCAGCATTCGCGCCATCAGACACTGCACCGAATACGGCGTAAAATACTGCCCGCGAAAGTTATCGCCCAGATCAAGCTCCATAAAAATCGCGCCGAGGAAATCATGAAATTTCGCCTCCAGCGCACACACCATCAGGCAGAACATTTCCTGCATGTTCGCGATGTCGGCGGCCTCGTACCGGGCGCAGATTTTCCGGCAGTGCTCCATGCTCTCCGGCGTTCTTATCCGGGCCATATCCAGCTCACTGGCGGCGAGTGACAGAAAATCACTGAACACTTCCCAGCGCCCCAGATGGCGGCCCGTATCCTTAAATACGCTGATGAAACGGCCCAGGCTGTACTGCGCGCTCATCATACGATCAACCGCAGGCACCTGTTCCGCGATCTGCTGCCCTGCCTGAATAACAGGGCTGTTATCCGCGGTTTCTCTGGCCAGATTGAACACATCGGCAAAATTCATCTGTGACATAGCATTATCTCCGCTGTTGCCGCTCCCGAAGGAGCGGCTCACCTTGTCAGTTACATGCGCGTTTGAGTTCAAGCGTGCGGAGCACCTGCCCGAAGGCGGTGTTGTTCATCGCGGGGATATGGACACCACGCCCCTTGCGAACGCTCCGGGCAATATGCCGTCCGAAAGCCTTCAGCACCGGGTCAATCTCCTGTGCGGCGATATCATCACGCAGGTTGCGCTGATGACGGCGGGGCTTTACAGCCTCAGTAGAAGGTGAAAGAATAGATAGGTTCATATGTACCTCTTAGTTAATTTGAACAGCCGTAAAAATCGTTACAGCGACTTTTACGGCATGGGCAAAGCAGGGTTTTCCCTGCTTTTTTCATTTCCGGAACAGGTTAAATTCCTCCTTAATGCGCGTTGTGATCTGCGCATGGCTCAGGTTGCACACATCCCACAGCCGGAAATATCTGGCTCCGTAGCGGGCATATATCTCTGTCACGTCACCGCAGACCATCTCCTGCAGCATGAACGTTTCCCACTCGCCGTTCTCACTTGTTGACCAGTTGAGCGGATACATCAGGCCCAGCGCGTCATGGAACGTGTGAACGTCGATTTCTGAGGGGGCTTTAACCGCTGCTTTCTGCCGGCTCAGCCAGTATTCGCGCTCTGATTCCGCTGTAGCCAGCATTCCCGGATGGGCTGAGGATTCGGTCAGGTGTAAGTTCAAACGTCTCTCCTTATGTGGATCACCGGCGGCCCCCGGACCGCCAGATGTTGGGTAAAAAAAGCAGACTCATGGCATATGGGGTTCAGCACGCATTGAGTCAGCAATGTATTTGCGTGCGTCATTCCACGCTTCCTTACCGGTATCACCATAAAGAAGCTCAACGAGTTTCCGGGACTGCAGCCACGGTTGAGCAACGCCGAAATGCACCTGCAGAACGTCCGCGTGCCAGTCAACCACTCCCGCCCCCAGGACGTTATCAGCCATACGCATCAACGTTCCCCATACCAGTTCACTTCTTTCGCTTTCTCTCAGGCGCTTGTTTTTAAGCTCCGCCAGATACATAAGGAGGCTTTTTTGCTCGCTAATCGCGTTGGCCAGAAGGTTTTCAACCCATCTTTCGGTAGATTCTTTGGTGGCGGTTTTGACGTTGACGTTCTGTGTGTTCATTCTGCTTTTCCTCTGGTCTGGTGGTTAATCCATCTCTCGGTGAGTTCCCAGGCGGCAAAGGGCAAAGGAGCAACGTCGTAAGGAGGAGAACAAGGGGCGGAGACAAAAAGTTTTTGCGGTCCCTGGCAAAAAGTTTTTGGCGGAGTTTATTTACCCCTTGGATGACGACACGGCGGTGCTACGACCAGCCCTCCGCCGGGGAACGGACGAGAGATGACTCACCAGGGGAAGGGATGAGAATGAACACACCCGACACGACGGAACGGCGTGGCGCCATCAGAGTGCCGGCATCGCCGGCACGGTGAAAGCGGCGCGACCGTTCCGGTCGCAGCAAGCGCTGCCGTTGACCTCAGACATCAGACACTAGCCGACAGGCCCGAAACCGCCTGGCGGGTTCGGCGGAGCTTACCGCGTCTTTTCGCGGTTAGCGGAGTGTGGCTCGACGACTGAACCGCGCCAGCGGGTCAGGAGCCGAAGGTGTCCAGTGTTGTTATGCCTTTGACGTTAAGGCCTTAAAGGGTTTAACAGCAAAGACACAGCAGGGAGAAGAAGCAGGAAGACAGCGGGCAGCAAACAGGGAAGACGCGGAGAGGAAATGCGGGCGGCGCGTCAGCGCGGCCCGGTTTTCCCGCCGTGCAGCACGGAACAGGGAAAAATAGCCTTTCCCGGTAATAGCTAATGGATGCGTACATTAGCATTAACATGACCAGAGGGATGGAAAAGGGGCTACCGTCCTGCTCTGTTCCCCGCAGGGGAACTGCCCTTACCGGAAGTTGAGGCGTGCGGTCGCATCGGAAAGGAAAAAGGGGCTACCGGTGAACCGGCAACCCCTTCATAAAGGCGCTTCAGGCATGACAGACATCATCTCCCCTTAATGGCGGGGGTTTCCCCCCGCCGGGGTTAGCTACTTAGCGGATTCGTAAGCCATAAAAGCCGCCACCTCCCTGTTCGTGTCCCTGTACCGGATTTCACAGAGTGATTTCCGGGTGAGGTAAGTGAATATCAACAGTGTGAGGCACACTATTAATACGCACCCGAGCAGAGTGTTTCGCGGCAGTTTCATGGCCTTCTTCTCCTTGCCTCGCGGCATCTAAGAGGCTATCCTGATGTTGTCTAGGCATACAGGTGGCCTCGTGGGTTAATGAAAATTAACTACGGGGCTTTCTGCTTTCTGCCACACAACACGGTAACAAACCACCTTCACGTCATGAGGCAAAAAGCCTCAAGCGCCACCGCCAGTATACCTTACCCGCTGCCAGACTGACCAGGCATCGCGCCATCATCGTTCTGATTTGCCGCGAAAATACCCGGGTCTGCTCTCAAGCTCCCGCTCGATCAGCTCGTCGGCAAACAAGGGCGCAATCCTGTTGATGCGGCGCACCAGATTCCGGTGGCGGGCGGCGGCTTTCCGCTCGTCGCTCCAGCGCTTAATCTGCCTCTCGTCCAGAAAATCCACGCATACCGCATATCCCGCGCCCGCTACCCAGCAAGACATCACTTCTTCAGGTGCCGCCTGCCCTGCCTCCACGACAACGGAAACCAGCTCCTGTGGACCCGGGCAGGGCCTGTGCGGCAGTTTCCAGCGCAGGGAATAGCGCCACTTCATCCGTGGCTCCGGTGTGTCAGCTTGTTCGGGACCTGCCAGCGTTCTGCCTGACGCACAGACTCCGGCGTCTCTCTCACAATGAAGCTGATTTCATGCATGACACCATACAGCGGCTCCCCGGCATCCCGCAGCCAGTCCAGAGAGGCCAGCGAGGCATATCGCGATCGCCAGTGCCAGAAGGCAGGGGCAAGCTCACGCGCGTCAAACTCACCGGCCCACCGGCGGTACCAGCTGATGACCGTTTCCGGTGACTGGAAATTCAGCTCCGTGACGGCCTGTCCCAGCAGGTTCTGCCGTAATCGCCAGTGATGCACCATTGCGCGTTCTTCCCGACGCATCTTATGGGTAAAGGCGAGGCTGCTGCGCTGTTTCCGGCGCTCAGTCCGGCTGTGCTGCACCTCGGGGAACAGTTCGGCCTGAACATCAACCGGCAGCGGCAGCGGGCAGCACTCCCCGTGACTGGCAATCAGTGCATCGAGCGCCTCTTCCACCTGTTTAAGACTGCTCAGACGATGTTTCGGGTCCCAGTTCAGGCCGGGAATGCGCTGCGCCACGGTCGTGTTCATACGGCTGTTCCCGGTCAGCAGGCGCAGGAAAGTACGCACGTGTGGCGCTGCAGACAGACGAGCACCGCGCTGGCGGGCATTCTCCACGGTCATGATGGCCTGCAGCGCAGCCTGCCGGGCAGGCTGCAGGGTGACAAGGGAACGGGACGAAGGGATCATTGTGCGCCCTCCTGTTCCAGCGTACTGATGATACTGGCGCAGGAATATCCGTCAGTATCGAGACACGCTATCAATGCTAGCGTGTGGGAGATCAACTCCGGGTTAAATGCTTCCATGCTGCGAACAACAGAGAACGGCTGGCCACCACGTGTCACAAAGACGATCATCCAGCGCTCACTCAACTCTCCGGGGCTGCAGACAGCGACATCAAAATGGCAATGGGCCGGAGAAAAGCGGATCTGAACCGGGAAAAAACCGCCAAACTCACTGCGATATTCACCGTTCACGGACCAGCCTGACGGCAGATGCAGAACACGCATCACTGCATGGGTCAGCTCACGGCGAAAATCTTCACCCGCAGCGCGGTAATCTTCCAGCTCGTCGATGGACATGGTTTTGAGGACGTCCAGAGTCAGTAACGTTTTCATCTTCAGTCTCCTTATCGCCGCCCCGCAGGGCGGCGTCTCCGTTATCAGGCTGCGTGTGAAGTCGGTTCGTCAGTGTCAGGGGCAGCATGTGCATCGTCCGGCTTTGCGGCATCCGGGGACTGCATCCAGCCCGGTACCCAGCGGGAGCCGGAGAGCCACTGTTCCGCATGGCTGGCAGCATCACCCTTCTTCATTTTTTCGGCATCCGAGGCGGCTCCGGTCAGCCCGGCCTCCTTCAGCGCCGCCACAATCTGGGCCTTGCTGAGCAACCCGAGGAAGTTATCCGCTGTCGGCTGCCACCAGTCGCGCAGATGAAATCCCAGCGCCGCCTCCACGCCATCGAGGTCACTGCGGCCGGTATGTCCACATTCACGGGTCTGAACACCGTCGACGGAACAGGCAGCACAGAAGGCCATCAGCGACATCAGGGTCTGCCCGTCGAGGGTAAAGAAGGTGGTGAAATCCTTCTGCCACCCCTCCGGCAGCAGGGCTTCCAGACGGGCTTTCTCCTGCATCAGATACCGCCATGCCTGACCTTCCTCTCCGGTCGGGGCTTCACTGGTCAGGCCGCTGTGATGCACCTCAAGGCGCAGGACGAACGGATGCCGGGTGGTGGTGCAGTAGTCAAACACGCAACTGCACAGCCGCCAGGCCATCAGGGCCACGGCTTTCTGTGGCTGCTTAACCAGTTCGGCCTGAACCGCCAGTGTCCTTTCTGAAGACATTTTTTTCAGCAACGGCATGCTGATGCCTTCTGCCGCATCAGGGATACTGCGGGTGACCACATGTACGGCAGCCTGATCGCCACCGTGTTCCCCGACGTCAGAGACCGCCGTCTGGATCTTCTTCTGGACACCACGCTGGACGCAAAGCTCACCGTCATACAGACTGACCACCACGCCACAGGCCGCTTTCTGCTCCGGTGTCCACGCCCGAACTGACGCCGCATTTTCAATCTCATCAATCAGCACCTGAATCGCGGCTTCATCCTCAAAGGTTTCCGTTGCCTCCAGCGTGGCGTACAGTTCATCAAGACGCTGTAGCTCCTCAGCGCTGAATTCCCCCTCCGGCGCCGGCAGCACCAGATAATGCTCGCGGTCATCGCCGTAGTTTCTGACGGAGCCCTCACGAGCCAGTGACCATGACCAGCCTTCCTGTTGTTCGATGGCCAGCGCAGCCGCCGCCAGCTTCTCCTGAACCAGACGCTCAACCAGTACCCCATCAGCCGTTCCGTCTCCCTCCTGGGCGCTGAACAGATCCTCACGCACCACGCCCCCGGCGGCCTCATACGCTTCACGACCGATAAACACGAAGCGGGAGTGGGTTACGGCGATTTCCGTATCCGTGATGGCCCGCTTCAGCAGGTGAGCGGGTGTGCTGCCGTATGAGGTTTTCACCTGGTCATACACCTGCACCTGACGTGCCGGGTCGCTCTCCAGACTCAGGGCCTGACACTGCTCCACGTCGAGTTTGTCCTCTGCCAGCAGGGTGATCAGTTCCGGGGCGAGGTTTGCCAGCTTCAGCATCCGCTGAACGTGACGGGCACTGTAGCCCAGCAGGTCCCCGATTTGAGCCGGGGTTTTCCCCTCTTCTGACAGGGTGCGGAACCCGCTGATTTGCTCTGCCGGATGCATGGCCACCCGCTGGTTGTTCTCGACCATCGAGGCAACCATCGCCAGGTCGTCACTGACACGCTTGGCGACAACGAGATACCCGGCATCGATGCGCTGCTCGCTGAGCAACTGTTGCAGGGCGGCAAGACGGCGGCCACCTGCAGCCACCCCTGACATACCGTCCGGCAGCGAGTGAACCACCAGATTCTGGATCAGGCCGATCGCCATGATGGAGTCAGCCATCTCCCGGACACTGTCAGCCGGATAGGGGATCGTGCGAACGTTCAGCGGGGATTTGACCAGCGCCGACAGCGGCACCATCTCAACCTGAGCAGCCTCAAGCGCGGCTTTCAGGGCGGCGGATTCGGCAGGGTTCACCGATTTTTTGCTGGTTTTAACCGGCGCTTTTGCTTTAGACTCGGTCACTGACATAATTGATTTCTCTCCGATATTGGTTAATGTCTGCCGGGCAGACCCATCTGCCCGGCACCTATTACGGCTTATTGCGTTTTGCGTACTCCGTAGTCCCGGATGTAACGGTTCATCATGTCCTCGCCGCCCGGTTCAAAATTCCAGACGCGCCAGACCATGCTGCCGTCATCCTGATGACGGACGACAAGGCGAAAATGGGTCCCCTGGTCATCTTCAATCGCCACATTCTGATACTGCGCGGCGACAATCTGAGCCTGCTCGCGGGTAAACGTGCCATCCGGCAGAGATTCAAGCGGGGACAAAACGTTATGGTCCATATGTTTCTCCTTCTCTGCCCCGCCTGAACGGGGCGTCTTCATCATGGTTTAAAAGGGCGCGTCGTCATCCATTGGTGGGAAATCATCCGGGAGTGGCTGAGGCGGTTGCTGAGACGGAGCCGCATCCTGACGGCCTTTCTTACCGCCCTTCGCTTTCGGGGATTTAGCCGGGGCCTGAGCAGGTTGTGCCGGGGCGGCAGGACTCTGCGGCTGCGCAGTGCTCTCAGGCACACCGGATTCACGGCGGCCGCCGAGCATCTGCAGGGTGCCGTTCTGGCCGACCAGCACCTCGGTGACGTAGCGCGTGACTCCGGCATCGTCCTGCCAGTTGCGGGTGCGCAGTTGGCCCTCGATGTAGACCTGCGCGCCTTTACGCAGGTATTCGCCCGCCACTTCCGCGAGCTTGCCGAACATGACAACACGGTGCCACTCGGTGTTTTCGCGCATCTCTCCCGTCTGCTTGTCACGCCATGTTTCAGACGTGACCAGCGTCAGATTGGCCACTGCGCCCCCGTTGGGCATGTAACGCACATCCGGTTCCTGTCCCAGATGTCCGACCAGAATGACTTTGTTAACGCCACGTGCTGCCATGATGAATCTCCTTACTCTGTTGTTTTGTCTTTAAAAAACATCACCCGTTGAGTTGCCGGGGCCGCGGTTTTGACTTTGTGCGGGGACCTGCTGAACCTGCCCCCTGGTTGTTACCTTCACCCGTTTGAGAGCCGTTCGCCGCAAGGGCAAAGACGCCACGGCCTGACGCATCTGTCCGGGGCAGGACACAAAAGTTTTTGCGGTTCCATGCAAAAAGTTTTGTGGACTGTTCATTACACCCTGGACAGCCAATGCGACAGGTTGTGGCTATGTCAGCCCGGGCGAATGGACTCAAACGGGTGATTCGGGTACCAGGGGAAAGGAGCAGGCACCCGCCGCAACGATGGAACGCGCGGGCGCGAAACGGCGTTGCCCTGCAGAGTGCCGGCAGTCCTTCGCCGGCACGGTGAAAGCGGCGCGGCCGGAACGGTCGCAGCAAGCGCTGCCGTTGACCTCAGACATCAGACACTAGCCGGCAGGCCCGAAACCGCCTGGCGGGTTCGGCGGAGCTTACCGCGTCTTTTCGCGGTTAGCGGAGTGTGGCTCGACGACTGAACCGCGCCAGCGGGTCAGGAGCCGAAGGTGGCCCCGGTGCAGATTGTGTGAAAAGAAAGTTAAACAGAGGAAGAGCTGCAGCAAGATGGAGAGTACCGGTCTGGTCAGGTCAGGTCAGGACTGAGATTCGCCCTTCTCTTTTCTGTACTGAACAACGCAGTACCAGGCAGAAGCCAGGAAAGCGAAAACGGTGATCAGGGCACGAAATTCGTCACCCGGCTCTTTCCCCTTCAGCATCAGCGTTATGATGATGCCGGCAACGATAATCCACGCAATGCCACTCCAGAGGCGCAGCTTATCCGCCACGACATTAATCAGAACAAAAGCAACGGCCAGGATAGCCCCCCACAGAGCCGGAACAGGCTGAAACGGAATAAAAAACAGGTTAATGCCGGTTAAAAGCGTCACGGCAGCAAACATCAGAGACATACGCACAGATTACCCTCCCTGGACACACTGAGTAAGAAAATCAATTCTGCTGATCATCGCCCGGTTTATTATATTCGGGCGCATTTGCGCGCGGCAGCTGCTGACTGTTCAGTCGATGTACGCAGAGCCGTTCACGGAAATATTCGCGCAGGTGTTCAGGCTGTTCCCGTTCAACAAGTTCCGGCATGACGGGCTTGTTCATGCGTTCCTGCCAGGCAACAGCAGCGGCCACCTTATCGACGGCAACTTTGTCCTGCTCCTCTTTTGAAAAAGAGGCAATATTCCACTGCGACATACCCAAATTCCGCAAAAGAAGAAAGGGTACGCAGATATTACGCTCTTAATTCTTAACTGGCGACCTGTTGAGGTGAGGCCTGTACGCAGCGCCGCAGGCGTGGCGAACCGCCTCACCGGCAGGCGAAGCCTGCCAGGATTTTCGCGCGGCCGCACCGATCTGCGAAGCCGGGTAAGCTCCCCACAGATCGTGCCGTCTCAGACCTTAAACGGGACGTCGGGCGCCCCGATGTAGTATCAGTCAAGAGCCGCGTAAATAGCTGCGCATTCGTCATGAGAGTCAATGAAATCCCACAGCTGCGATTCCCGCAGCATCAGGTGGCGTGTCAGGGCAGCATCACCGCGTTCATGGTGCAGCCAGATACGGCGGTTGATCGCCAGCGCCGTAATGATAACTCCGGCCGCATCCGCGCTGACGGACCGATCAAACCAGTTATCCGGGTTAGTCAGATGGAAACGGTCACCGTCAGGCATCATGTAGCCGCCGCCCTCCGGAATTCGG
The DNA here is from genome assembly GCF_048822715.1 of Klebsiella sp. C239. NCBI lineage: Bacteria > Pseudomonadati > Pseudomonadota > Gammaproteobacteria > Enterobacterales > Enterobacteriaceae > Klebsiella > Klebsiella sp. C239. Next base: position 13,457 of record NZ_JBMEZK010000024.1, read on the forward strand.
ATGAAATGCCAGAAGCCTCCGCAGTAATCGGTGATGTGTTTCACAGCGAGCGCATAGACCTGCATCTCTCCGGCCAGAAAATCGTTACCAAACAGATCCGGCAGGAACGAGAGACGGTCGGACTCCTCAACATTCAGCATGGTTTGACGGGCATGATACATAGCAACCTCCACAGGTTCATAAGATTGCGGCACCGGGTTGTGCCGTGCCGACACGACAGCCCGGCGGAAAGCGGAAGACGCAGGGGCGACACCGGAGGCCGCAGCGCAGATAAAGCACGAAGCTGGTCTGGACGGTTTTCGAGCGAAACCTGAGCGAGAAAACGACGGGAAGAACAGCGAGCATCATCAGTAACCTGCGACCGGGCGAGGATGGCGGCGTCAGCGAACCCTTGCATCTGCAGCGGCCGGGTAAAGTGAAGGCACAGCACTACCCGTCGCGATGCAGAGGTTGAATAAAAGGTTTGTCTAACCCGTATTTCGACCACAGGGAGAAAAGCGGAAGCAAATGTCGCAACGCGACAGACGCAGGAATCAGGCCACAGACCGGAGGGATGGGGCCGGGTGAAGCGGAGTCGGCGGCAACGACAAGCCGGTGACGTCCTTATCCGGTGTTGATGGCACGGCGCCGGTTTATCAGTTGCCCGTCACCAGGCGATCCGGGAGACCTCTCGTTCTGAGCTTACCGGCGATCTGGTTTATCACTGGCCACGGAGATACCAATATACATACCGCTTCCCCAGATAATCTGGGAGAGCACAAATATCCACTGAGGGACGTCAACAATCAACAGCGGAAGAAGAGCAACCGTCACGATTAAAATCAGGCGGCTACCGAATTGCCGGCGCACCGGTTCAGCGGCGTCAACCGGGACGCCTGCATATCGCAGAACCTGCCTTAAACCCGTATTCATAATCACTCCACTCAGAATAAATACACTGTACTTCAGTATATTACATTTTATTAGATAACGATTCTCCGGGCTGGCAGTGATCCTTCTGAAATTTCCCTGTTTTTGCAGGAACAGCAAATGGTTACAGACAACGGCAACAAGATGACTTGAAAAAAAACGGCCTCCGCAAAATAATT
>NZ_JBMEZK010000025.1:0-11395 GCF_048822715.1 Klebsiella sp. C239
AACTGTCAGGAGCTGGCTGCACAACAGCCATTACGCCCAATCAACTGGTGCAGTCGTCTTCTGAAAATGACATTTGGTATCTCTCATAAACGGATGTTTTTGAGAGAACTATCTTCGGCCTTCACACGCACGAAAGGCGGCGAAGCTCCGCCGTTAATCCGTCCGCCGGAGATCTCGCCCAGGCAGGCTGAAGGCCGAGCAAGCCTGACAGGCCCGAAAAGCCCGGCACGGGCGTCGGCGGCGATGACGGCGGCGGCATTATCCAGGGTTGATGATGGAAGTGGAGGATATCGACAACCTCTCGCGCAACCAAGACATCGCGGTCGGACTGCAAGTGATCTTGAAGCCACGGGCCCGTCCCACCCCGACATGGACCTCGATGCCCGAACGGACGTTAGATTTCGAGTTCTAGGCGTTCTGCGATGAAGGTTGGATCCCAGCCGGGATTGAAAGTGTCGACGTGGGTGAATCCGAGCCGCTCGTATAGGCCACGCAGGTTCGGGTGGCAGTCGAGCCGCAGCTTGGCGCACCCCTGCGTTCGCGCGGCATGGCGGCAAGCCTCGATCAGCGCGGAGCTGACACCCCGGCCCGCATGTGTCCGTCGCACCGCGAGCTTGTGCAGATATGCGGCCTCCCCCTTGAGGGCGTCGGGCCAGAACTCGGGATCCTCGGCCGACAAGGTGCAACAGCCGACGATGCCGTCGCTGCAACTCGCGACTAGGAGCTCGGATCTCAGGACGAAGGTCTCCGCGAATGTCCGGTCGATCCGCGCGACGTCCCAGGCGGGCGTTCCCTTGGCGGACATCCACGCCGCAGCGTCGTGCATCAGCCGCACAACCTCGTCGATATCACCCGAGCAGGCGACCCGAACGTTCGGAGGCTCCTCGCTGTCCATTCGCTCCCCTGGCGCGGTATGAACCGCCGCCTCATAGTGCAGTTTGATCCTGACGAGCCCAGCATGTCTGCGCCCACCTTCGCGGAACCTGACCAGGGTCCGCTAGCGGGCGGCCGGAAGGTGAATGCTAGGCATGATCTAACCCTCGGTCTCTGGCGTCGCGACTGCGAAATTTCGCGAGGGTTTCCGAGAAGGTGATTGCGCTTCGCAGATCTCCAGGCGCGTGGGTGCGGACGTAGTCAGCGCCATTGCCGATCGCGTGAAGTTCCGCCGCAAGGCTCGCTGGACCCAGATCCTTTACAGGAAGGCCAACGGTGGCGCCCAAGAAGGATTTCCGCGACACCGAGACCAATAGCGGAAGCCCCAACGCCGACTTCAGCTTTTGAAGGTTCGACAGCACGTGCAGCGATGTTTCCGGTGCGGGGCTCAAGAAAAATCCCATCCCCGGATCGAGGATGAGCCGGTCGGCAGCGACCCCGCTCCGTCGCAAGGCGGAAACCCGCGCCTCGAAGAACCGCACAATCTCGTCGAGCGCGTCTTCGGGTCGAAGGTGACCGGTGCGGGTGGCGATGCCATCCCGCTGCGCTGAGTGCATAACCACCAGCCTGCAGTCCGCCTCAGCAATATCGGGATAGAGCGCAGGGTCAGGAAATCCTTGGATATCGTTCAGGTAGCCCACGCCGCGCTTGAGCGCATAGCGCTGGGTTTCCGGTTGGAAGCTGTCGATTGAAACACGGTGCATCTGATCGGACAGGGCGTCTAAGAGCGGCGCAATACGTCTGATCTCATCGGCCGGCGATACAGGCCTCGCGTCCGGATGGCTGGCGGCCGGTCCGACATCCACGACGTCTGATCCGACTCGCAGCATTTCGATCGCCGCGGTGACAGCGCCGGCGGGGTCTAGCCGCCGGCTCTCATCGAAGAAGGAGTCCTCGGTGAGATTCAGAATGCCGAACACCGTCACCATGGCGTCGGCCTCCGCAGCGACTTCCACGATGGGGATCGGGCGAGCAAAAAGGCAGCAATTATGAGCCCCATACCTACAAAGCCCCACGCATCAAGCTTTTGCCCATGAAGCAACCAGGCAATGGCTGTAATTATGACGACGCCGAGTCCCGACCAGACTGCATAAGCAACACCGACAGGGATGGATTTCAGAACCAGAGAAAGAAAATAAAATGCGATGCCATAACCGATTATGACAACGGCGGAAGGGGCAAGCTTAGTAAAGCCCTCGCTAGATTTTAATGCGGATGTTGCGATTACTTCGCCAACTATTGCGATAACAAGAAAAAGCCAGCCTTTCATGATATATCTCCCAATTTGTGTAGGGCTTATTATGCACGGCTTACAGCAGGCAAAATTTAACCAGAAAAAAGCCGCTGAATTACTGGGGCTGACTTACCATCAGCTTCGCGCTTTGCTGAAAAAACACCAGATTTAACGCACATTTGCAGATGTCATATTGGCGGATTTGACGCATAACCCCATCAGGGTTTACCATGACGCCATTACTGTATAAAAAAACAGGTACAAATATGGCTCTGGCACTCGTTGGCGAAAAAATTGACAGAAACCGTTTCACCGGTGAGAAAATTGAAAATAGTACATTTTTTAACTGTGATTTTTCAGGTGCCGACCTGAGCGGCACTGAATTTATCGGCTGTCAGTTCTATGATCGTGAAAGCCAGAAAGGGTGCAATTTTAGTCGTGCGATGCTGAAAGATGCCATTTTTAAAAGCTGTGATTTATCCATGGCGGATTTTCGCAATGCCAGTGCGCTGGGCATTGAAATTCGCCACTGCCGCGCACAAGGCGCAGATTTCCGCGGCGCAAGCTTTATGAATATGATCACCACGCGCACCTGGTTTTGTAGCGCATATATCACGAATACCAATCTAAGCTACGCCAATTTTTCGAAAGTCGTGTTGGAAAAGTGTGAGCTGTGGGAAAACCGTTGGATGGGTGCCCAGGTACTGGGCGCGACGTTCAGTGGTTCAGATCTCTCCGGCGGCGAGTTTTCGACTTTCGACTGGCGAGCAGCGAACTTCACACATTGCGATCTGACCAATTCGGAGTTGGGTGACTTAGATATTCGGGGCGTTGATTTACAAGGCGTTAAGCTGGACAACTACCAGGCGTCGTTGCTCATGGAGCGGCTTGGCATCGCGGTGATTGGTTAGCATTCACGGAGCGGTAAGTACCGCTCCCGCCCTTATACAATAGTGTCCGCCCTTGCCTTAAAAGTCACTTTCGACGCACAGAGCGTAAACGTTAGAGGGTTCCGGTCCCCCCATCAGAACACCAGACCTGACCAGACGTATAGCTGTTCTCCCGAGCGGCCAGGGTGACATAAAGCGGCGCGATTTCCACCGGTTGACCAGGGCGTCCCAGCGGCGCATTTGCCCCAAATTTCTCCACCTTTTCCTGCGGTTGACCACCACAGCACTGCAGTACAGTCCAGTATGGACCCGGCGCGACGGCATTGACACGGATCCCTTTCGGGGCCAGCTGTTTCGCCAGCGATTTAGTAAATGCCACGATAGCTGCTTTAGTCTGAGCATAATCAAGCAAGATTTCACTTGGCTCATAAGCCTGTACGGAGGAGGTATTAATTATCACGCTGTCTGGTGAAAGATGGGGTATGGCCGCTTTGGTGATCCAAAACATAGCGTAAACATTGGTTTTGAATGTTGCGTCGAAGTCTTCTGTGGTGAGTTCCTCAATTGACTCACAAAATTGCTGACGACCCGCATTATTGACGAGGATATCCAACCCTCCCAGTCCTTTTACCGCCTGTGTTACCAGATGACCGCAAAAAGCCTCATCACGGATATCGCCGGGGATGGCCAAAACATTTCTGCCTGCTTTTTTTATCAGATCGACCACTTCACGCGCATCGTCTTCTTCTTCAGGTAAATAGTTAATCGCAACATCAGCGCCTTCACGAGCATAGGCAATAGCAACAGCACGACCAATCCCTGAATCCCCACCGGTAATTAATACCTTGCGCCCATTCAGGCGACCGCTTCCCTGATAGCTGTCTTCTCCATGATCGGGGCGCGGTTGCATTTTCCCCGCCAGCCCGGGAAAGGGCTGCTGCTGCTGTTGAAAAGGCGGCGCCGGAAAACGCGCAGAATTGGTTTTATTGATGGTCTTTTTTTCCTTGTTTAAGCCAGCCATTCAATTACCTCTCATTATTTATCACAAAGACTAATAATCGTAGACCAAAATGAATGGTATGACCTATATTATCCAGCTACACTTAATTTTCTCGGAATATTACCCTCCCTACTTTCCTCTACCGTTGCGCTTATATCCCCACCAACGTTAGATTTAATTTAAAAAATATTATTTGAGACTTATCCAGTTCGCAGTGTTAATAAATAGCAACCACACTTAACATCTCAATCTGGGGTATAGGAAGTATAAACCACCTTTTTGCTCCTCATCCGAAGTATCTTACCTGAAATTCCCTCACTCGTTTACCGCTCAAGCCCCAATTTTAACTGCCGGTCCAGCCTAAACCGCTCTAATAAGGTTCGATTTGGCGGTAAAATCTCTAGCCTGATAGCTCGAGAGATACAAACTGCCCCACCGCCCCGTTTAAAAGTTGGCAGTGTTGAGCAGTGTTGGATTTGGGGTCGTCAGTCAAAGAGACGACTCTGTGATGGATCGAACAGGCTGGGAGTCAGTGGCGGCGCTCGTTCTGGTGGCAGCTCACGCTGCTTGGCGGCATTCGCCTTGGCTGTTTTCTGTTTCAGATGCTTGAGAATCTGCTCAATGACCTTCGGATCTTCGATGCTGGCAATCACTTTGACGTGACCGCCGCAGTGTTCGCAGACTTCAATATCAATATTGAAGACTCGCTTGAGGCGTTGCATCCAGGTCATGGCGCGGTGGCGCTCTGCAGGACTCTTGTCACGCCAGTTAGTATCGAGACCTTCCGATTTGTCGGGCTTCTTGCCCCGCTTGGCGGGTGTTACTTGAACTCGGTGTTTGCTGTTCGGTGCAAAGACGCCGTGGAAGCGTGTGAGGTTGACTCGCGGCTTAGGTACCAACGCAGCGAGTTTGGCGATGAAGTCCAGCGGCTCGAAGATCACATGGGTGGTGCCATTGCGGTACGGAGTTTTGAGCTCGTAACGCACCTGCCCATTGGCGGTTAATGCCAGACGTTTTTCTGAAACCGCTGGCCGACTAATGTAGCGACACAAGCGCTCAAGCTTATCCCGCTGATGCGCTTCGGCCATCACACCGGCGTGTAGCGAGAAACCAGCATGGTTGGCTACTCGACTGCTTGAGTCGGCTTTATCCTCACGCCCTGGCAAGGTTTGCAGGGTGAAGACTTTGCGCCCTTGCTGGGGGCCGACGGCAATGCGATACGTAACCGAAGCACCATGTAATTGAGTCAGCGTATCGTCTTCGCCCTCTTCCAGTGTCAACCACGTATTCTCGGCATCACGCTCCAAAATCCCACGCTTTTCCATGCAGCGAGCGATGCGATGGCTGAGGGTGTGAGCGAGCGTATTCAGCTCATCGTAAGTGGGTGCCTTGACACGATGGAAGCGTTGCTTGCCATAGTCATCTTCGGCATAGACACCATCGAGAAACAGCATGTGGTAGTGGACATTGAGATTTAGCGCGGAGCCAAAGCGTTGGATAAGAGTCACTGAGCCAGTTTGTGCAGAGGCTTTGGTGTAACCGGCTTTTTTGATCAGATGAGTTGAGAGTGTACGATAGACGATACTCAAGACCTGGCCCATCAGCTGGGGATGGCGAGCCAGCAAAAAGCGTAGCTGGAAAGGAAAGCTGAGCACCCACTGGCGAATGGGCTCCTTGGGGAAGACTTCGTCTATCAGCAGCGCCGCACTCTCGGCCATCCGGCGGGCACCGCAGCTAGGGCAAAAGCCGCGTCGTTTACAGCTGAAGGCGACCAGACGCTCGTGATGACAATCCTCGCAGCGAACCCGCATGAAACCATACTCCAGACGGCCACATTGGAGGAGGTCGTTGAATTCTTGTTGGATGTAGCGAGGCAGGTGTTGACCTTGGGCTTCGAGTGAGGCTTTGAAGGCTGGGTAGTGCTGCTCAACCAGCTGGTAGAGCAGCGTCTGGTCGGGTTGGTGGCGTTCGTAACCGTTTGTTTGAGTGGGCGATTGACTCGCCGTGGCGTTCCTTGCCAGCGACATGGGTATCCTCCGCTGATACTGTGGTTATGTACAGTATCAGCGGCTTGCGTTCAGACGTCCAGTCTGGCCCTAGACATCGCTAAATGCTTAACCCGCAATAGCCCTCACGAGTTGTTATCAGCCACTACCGGTTGAGCGAGAAGGTTTTGGGTTCAGGGTGCTATTGCTCCACCAATCACAATACTGAAGCCCCAACTGTTATCAGTTGGGGCTTTTTCTTGTCTGTTTGCGGCGGTTGCGTTTTATCGGTAGTCGTCGAGCTCTGCACCATCCCACATAAGAGCTTAACGGTGCGATCTTCAACGCCATCACACAAAACTTTCTTTTTCACGCACAGTCAACTTATTGGATGTTTTATTAACAACCCAAAAGGAGATATTTAGCGGGCGGCCGGAAGGTGAATGCTAGGCATGATCTAACCCTCGGTCTCTGGCGTCGCGACTGCGAAATTTCGCGAGGGTTTCCGAGAAGGTGATTGCGCTTCGCAGATCTCCAGGCGCGTGGGTGCGGACGTAGTCAGCGCCATTGCCGATCGCGTGAAGTTCCGCCGCAAGGCTCGCTGGACCCAGATCCTTTACAGGAAGGCCAACGGTGGCGCCCAAGAAGGATTTCCGCGACACCGAGACCAATAGCGGAAGCCCCAACGCCGACTTCAGCTTTTGAAGGTTCGACAGCACGTGCAGCGATGTTTCCGGTGCGGGGCTCAAGAAAAATCCCATCCCCGGATCGAGGATGAGCCGGTCGGCAGCGACCCCGCTCCGTCGCAAGGCGGAAACCCGCGCCTCGAAGAACCGCACAATCTCGTCGAGCGCGTCTTCGGGTCGAAGGTGACCGGTGCGGGTGGCGATGCCATCCCGCTGCGCTGAGTGCATAACCACCAGCCTGCAGTCCGCCTCAGCAATATCGGGATAGAGCGCAGGGTCAGGAAATCCTTGGATATCGTTCAGGTAGCCCACGCCGCGCTTGAGCGCATAGCGCTGGGTTTCCGGTTGGAAGCTGTCGATTGAAACACGGTGCATCTGATCGGACAGGGCGTCTAAGAGCGGCGCAATACGTCTGATCTCATCGGCCGGCGATACAGGCCTCGCGTCCGGATGGCTGGCGGCCGGTCCGACATCCACGACGTCTGATCCGACTCGCAGCATTTCGATCGCCGCGGTGACAGCGCCGGCGGGGTCTAGCCGCCGGCTCTCATCGAAGAAGGAGTCCTCGGTGAGATTCAGAATGCCGAACACCGTCACCATGGCGTCGGCCTCCGCAGCGACTTCCACGATGGGGATCGGGCGAGCAAAAAGGCAGCAATTATGAGCCCCATACCTACAAAGCCCCACGCATCAAGCTTTTGCCCATGAAGCAACCAGGCAATGGCTGTAATTATGACGACGCCGAGTCCCGACCAGACTGCATAAGCAACACCGACAGGGATGGATTTCAGAACCAGAGAAAGAAAATAAAATGCGATGCCATAACCGATTATGACAACGGCGGAAGGGGCAAGCTTAGTAAAGCCCTCGCTAGATTTTAATGCGGATGTTGCGATTACTTCGCCAACTATTGCGATAACAAGAAAAAGCCAGCCTTTCATGATATATCTCCCAATTTGTGTAGGGCTTATTATGCACGCTTAAAAATAATAAAAGCAGACTTGACCTGATAGTTTGGCTGTGAGCAATTATGTGCTTAGTGCATCTAACGCCTGAATTAAGCTGCGCCGCGAAGCGGCGTCGGCTTGAATGAACTGTTAGACATCATTGGCGTGGAGCCGAGCAGACTGGCGGCTTCGTGCTTCACAAAGTAAATGAACGCAGTCAACTGATCAGCGCGTGAGGCCAAGCAATCCATCCCTTGTCCAAGGTAAGCCTGCTGGGCTTCAAGCAGCACGGGCTGATGTTGGACGGGCAGGCGTTCCATTACCCAGTTGGCAGCTACATCCTTCGGCGCGATCTTGCCGGTTGCTGCGCTGTACCAAATGCGAGACAAAGTAAGCACTACATTCCGCTCGTCGCCTGCCCAATCCGGTTGTGAGTTCCATAGTTTCAAGGTGTCGGCCAGTGCTTTGAATAGATCGCTTTCCGGGACTGAGTTGAAGAAATCTTCCGCGGCCGAACCTGCCAAGGCAAGGCTGTGTTGCCTTGCTTTAGTTAGCAGAATAGCCAGATCAACATCGGTTGTCGCGGGCTCGAAGATGCCCGCAAGAATGTCCTTGCGCTGCCACTCCCCGAATTGCAGTTCCCGTCTGGCTGGATAACGCCAAGGAACAACATCGCCGTACACGACGATGGTAACTTCCAAGGCACGGAGAGCTTCACTTTGGCCGGGAGAAGCGGAAACTTCCAGGAAATCTACGAACAGAGCCTGCCGCACAGTCTCATCGAGCTGTGCAGTCACAGTAACCAGCAAATCAATATCACTGCATGGCTTCAGGCCACCGTCGAGTGCAGAGCCGTACAAATGCACGGCCAGCAACGTCGATCCCAGATGATGCTCGATGACGTTGAGTGCCTGTGATAGCTGTACCGAAATCTCGGCGGGCACTGCGTTGCTCATGATGTCTAACTCCCAATTTGTGTAGGGCTTATTATGCACGCTTAAAAATAATAAAAGCAGACTTGACCTGATAGTTTGGCTGTGAGCAATTATGTGCTTAGTGCATCTAACGCCGCTAAGCAGCGGCACATTTTGCGTTTTGAGCGCAGCGAAGCAAAATGTGTCCGATGGCTTGGATGGTTAACCCCTTTGCCAGATTTGATAGCGATAATTTATATTTGAATGAAATTCCTGCTCGAACACCACATTGAACTCTTTGGGGATTTCCGGAAAGAAAACATTGCCCTCTGGCTCGGAATCTATTGTCGAGATATGTAGCGTGTCGGCATGGGCGATCAGACTCTTGTAGATCTCTCCACCACCAGAAACAACAACATGGTTCGTAAGAGTCTTTAGCTCCCTCATTGCTGCTTCTATAGATGGAAACACAACCACATCATCGTTAGTAGCTACCGATCCTGAGCGGCTGACAACTGCATACTTTCTATTTGGGAGAGCCCCCATTGCCTCAAATGTTTTACGGCCGACTAAGAGCCATTGATTGTAAGTTATTGCTTTAAAAAGCAGCTGCTCACCTTTAGCGTTCCACGGGATATCCGAGCCGCAGCCAATAACCCCATTTCTTGCTTTTGCAGCCATTAGTGATATTTTCACGATACTCCTTTGGGTTAACGCCGCCATAAACGGCGACAGGGTGGCGCGCCTATTGCGCATAAAATGGCGAAGCCATGCGCAACAGGCGCGGAATCTCTGGCGTCCGGTTTGATGGCTTTGTTATGCAAAGGACTAGTCTTCAATGACGTGTAAACCACGGCGCTTTAAGTCCTCCAACGAATCCAACATTCCCCTTATTAATTCAACAGGATGCCCCTCCCAGTCTTCAACAACGCCAACAATTCTCAAGGGTTCGCAGGTTCTATAGGACTGTGTTGGATTACCGGGAAATCTTTTGTTCGTAAGATTCGGATCGTCTTCGAACGGTCCTGTTGGCTCAACTATGTATATGTAGCCGCGACCCTCGAGGCCAGACAGTGACATAGCAAGTTCAGCTCCCCAAACTGCTGGCTCCATCAAGGCTGAAAAGTAGATGTGCTTAAGAATACGACCGTCCTCGAAATGAGAGATGAACCCTGTGGTTAGCAAGTCACCAATCGCCAAATTGGCTTTGGTTCCATGATAGAACGGTCCTTGCACCTGCTTGTAATTATCATGAGAGATGGGAATCCAATCTTTTACCATTTTAAGACCCTTAATTGTTGGGATTTGGCTGCATAACGTTTGACATGAGGGGCGGCCAAGGGCGCCAGCCCTTGGACGTCCCCCTCGATGGAAGGGTTAGGCATCACTGCGTGTTCGCTCGAATGCCTGGCGTGTTTGAACCATGTACACGGCTGGACCATATGGGGTGGTTACGGTACCTTGCCTCTCAAACCCCGCTTTCTCGTAGCATCGGATCGCTCGCAAGTTGCTCGGCGACGGGTCCGTTTGGATCTTGGTGACCTCGGGATCATTGAACAGCAACTCAACCAGAGCTCGAACCAGCTTGGTTCCCAAGCCTTTGCCCAGTTGTGATGCATTCGCCAGTAACTGGTCTATTCCGCGTACTCCTGGATCGGTTTCTTCTTCCCACCGTCCGTCCCCGCTTCCAAGAGCAACGTACGACTGGGCATACCCAATCGGCTCTCCATTCAGCATTGCAATGTATGGAGTGACGGACTCTTGCGCTAAAACGCTTGGCAAGTACTGTTCCTGTACGTCAGCAAGTGTCGGGCGTGCTTCTTCTCCGCCCCACCACTCGACGATATGAGATCGATTTAGCCACTCATAGAGCATCGCAAGGTCATGCTCAGTCATGAGGCGCAGTGTGACGGAATCGTTGCTGTTGGTCACGATGCTGTACTTTGTGATGCCTAACTTTGTTTTTGCGTTGCTCATGATGTCTAACTCCCAATTTGTGTAGGGCTTATTATGCACGCTTAAAAATAATAAAAGCAGACTTGACCTGATAGTTTGGCTGTGAGCAATTATGTGCTTAGTGCATCTAACTTTGTTTTAGGGCGACTGCCCTGCTGCGTAACATCGTTGCTGCTCCATAACATCAAACATCGACCCACGGCGTAACGCGCTTGCTGCTTGGATGCCCGAGGCATAGACTGTACAAAAAAACAGTCATAACAAGCCATGAAAACCGCCACTGCGCCGTTACCACCGCTGCGTTCGGTCAAGGTTCTGGACCAGTTGCGTGAGCGCATACGCTACTTGCATTACAGCTTACGAACCGAACAGGCTTATGTCCACTGGGTTCGTGCCTTCATCCGTTTCCACGGTGTGCGTCACCCGGCAACCTTGGGCAGCAGCGAAGTCGAGGCATTTCTGTCCTGGCTGGCGAACGAGCGCAAGGTTTCGGTCTCCACGCATCGTCAGGCATTGGCGGCCTTGCTGTTCTTCTACGGCAAGGTGCTGTGCACGGATCTGCCCTGGCTTCAGGAGATCGGAAGACCTCGGCCGTCGCGGCGCTTGCCGGTGGTGCTGACCCCGGATGAAGTGGTTCGCATCCTCGGTTTTCTGGAAGGCGAGCATCGTTTGTTCGCCCAGCTTCTGTATGGAACGGGCATGCGGATCAGTGAGGGTTTGCAACTGCGGGTCAAGGATCTGGATTTCGATCACGGCACGATCATCGTGCGGGAGGGCAAGGGCTCCAAGGATCGGGCCTTGATGTTACCCGAGAGCTTGGCACCCAGCCTGCGCGAGCAGCTGTCGCGTG
>NZ_JBMEZK010000026.1:0-11250 GCF_048822715.1 Klebsiella sp. C239
GTGATGTTAAGGATGACTGCAACTTTATCCTGAGCCGTTATTTTCACGGTGAGTCACTTCCTGAACCGTTCCCCACTAAGCATGAGCGCTATGCTCAGCGGGAAAAAATCTGCGCCCTGTACGGTTACCGGCCGTGGTCATCTGCACTGTCTTCACAACTCGAATATCAGGCTCTTCAAATTGTTCGTCGTGATGTGACTCCAGGCTTTGTCGCCACAGAGCTGATCATCTGGCTCAACGAACATAAAATCATCCGACCCGGTTACACCACGCTTCAGGCGCTGGTGAGCCGGGTCCTTTCTGATGAAAGGCAGCGGCTGGAGCGTATTCTGGCGGAGCGGCTTGATGACACGACAATTGCCGGGCTGGACAAGCTGATTGAACGTGATGATACGCTTTCCCGGCTCGCCGTCCTCAGGCAGGATGCGCGTGACTTTGGCTGGCGCCAGATGGTCCACGAACGGGAAAAACGGGCCATCCTGGAGCCACTGCACCGCAAAGCCTGTGACGTCTTACCGGCGCTGAATATTTCTCAGCAAAACCTGCTGTACTATGCCAGCCTGGCAAATTTCTATACCGTTTACGATCTTCGCAACCTGAAGCCCGGGCAGACCCGCCTTTACCTGCTGTGCTATGCCTGGATTCGCTATCGCCAGTTCAGCGACAACCTGGTGGATGCGATGTTTTTCCATATGAAACAGCTTGAGGATGAGAGTCGCAGCGTGGCTAAACAGCTTATGGCTGACGTGCAGGAAAAACACCGGCGAGAAACCTCTAAAATCGGCCGTCTGCTGTCGCTTTACGTTGACGACAGTGTTCCGGACCCTACCACTTTTGGCGAGGTCCGTCGTCGCGCCTGGAAAATCATGCCACGGGAGGCACTGAAAAATACCGCGCAGCGCATGAGTGTAAAACCCGTCAGCAGACTGGCGCTACAGTGGCAGGCCGTGGACGGTATGACAGCATTAATCCGGCGTCACCTGCGGCCATTATACCTGTCACTCGACCTCACCAGCGTGGTCCGGGACAGTCCGTGGGCTGAGGCGCTGCACTGGCTCCGAATGGTGTTCGGCAAAAAGCAGACACTTTCGCAGCGGTCACTTGAGGAATGCCCGCCTGAAACGTTACCCGCACGGCTGCGTCCATATCTGCTGGAATACGGTGAGGATGGTGAACCCACAGGCCTGAATGCCGGACGCTATGAGTTCTGGCTCTATCGCCAGATAAGAAAGCGTTTTCAGGCTGGTGAATTCCACCTCAATGACAGTCTCCGGCACCGCCATCTTTCTGATGAACTGGTACAGGAAGGGGAACAGGCCGCCGTACTGGCTGAAATGAACATCCCATTTTTGAAAAAGCCGATAAAAACGCAGCTAAAGGTGCTGGAGTCCGAACTGCACCGGCAGTGGAAAGCCTTCAACCGTGAGCTGAAGCAGGGGAAGCTAAAACATCTGGAATACGATAAAGAAACGCAGAAGCTGACCTGGCATAAATCAGTGGTCAGTCGTAATAAGGAGCAGAACAAGCGTTTTTATGAGCAACTTCCATTCTGTGATGTGACCGATGTTTTCCGCTTTGTTAACGAACAGTGCCGATTTCTTCATTCTATGAAGCCGCTACAACCCCGTTATGCCAAAAAAGAAGCGGATGCAGACAGCCTGATGGCGGTCATCGTTGCGCAGGCGATGAACCATGGTAACCATGTCATGGCGAGAACCAGCGATATTCCGTTCCATGTTCTGGAAACCACGTACGAACAGTACCTTCGCCTGGCGTCGTTGCTGACGGCCAATGACTGTATCACCGATGCCATAGAAGCACTGCCGGTCTTCCCGCTCTATTCGTTTGATCCGGAGACTCTTTATGGAGCCGTTGACGGGCAGAAATTTGGTGTTGAGCGTCCGACAGTGAAAGCCCGATATTCACGTAAATATTTTGGTCGCGGTAAAGGCATGGTGGCTTACACACTGCTGTGTAACCACATCCCAATCAACGGATGCCTGATTGGCACAAACGAGTACGAAGGCCACCATGTCTTTGATATCTGGTACCGCAACACTTCAGCCGTGAAGCCTGTGGCCATTACCGGAGACATGCACAGCATCAACAAGGCCAACTTTGCGATCCTGCACTGGTTTGGCCTTCGATTTGAACCTCATTTTACTGACCTGAACAGACAGTTGTCGGAGTTGTACTGTACCAGAGAGCCCTCGACATATAAGAAGTGCCTGATTCAGCCTGCCGGACAGATTGACCTGGAACTTATTACCCGTGAAAAAAGCAATCTCGAGCGCATTGTCGCCACGCTGGGGCTGAAGGAAATGACGCAGGGAACGCTGATCCGCAAATTATGCACATATACAACGGCTAATCCGACAAGACAGGCAGTATTTGAATATGACCGGCTGGTTCGCAGTATTTACACCCTGAAGTATCTGCGCGATCCCCAACTGGAACGAAACATCCGCCGCTCCCAGAATCGGATTGAATCTTATCACCAGCTCCGTGCTGCCGTCGCCAAAGTCGGTGGAAAGAAAGAGTTAACCGGAAAAAACGACATTGAAACAGACATCAGTAATCAGTGCGGGCGGTTGATCTGCAACGCGATCGTTTATTACAACTCAGCGATCCTGTCGCGATTACTGGAACGGCTGGAAGCAGAAGGAAACGACAAGGGCATTGAGGCTTTGACCCGGATATCGCCGGTGGCCTGGCAACATATCTTGCTGAACGGACATTATACCTTCCAGAGCAGCAATGAAATTATTGACCTGGATGCACTGGTTGCTGGGCTGAAACTGAGGTAACGGAAATTTCGGCGGTTCCGGCGTAGAACCCCAAGTTGATAACGTCGTTCAGTTCTGTCCATGTAAAGTCATCAAGGTATTTTTCCTGATTAAGCGCCATCCTGGTGAAATCTAGTGCACTTGTCCAGGATGAAAAATCACGAAAATCAGAGAACCCGCAGGGTATGACGACCTGTGCATTCCAGTCTGCCATCATCTGTTTTAGTTCTTCATTGTTTTCGTCCATCCCGTTATCGATGTGATCGAGAATGCCATTCAGCTGACTGACCAGTTCTTTCATCTGTTTACGGGTGACCCGTGCGGGTTTCATTCGCTCAGGTAATGGCATCAGAAATACTCTCTTTTTTATCGTGCACTCGGGGGAACTAAGTAATCTATCGGGCTATGAATCAGAGCTCAAATCGTTTTTTTTCTTTCTGATGATCCGCATTCTGCCTCGGGTCCACCTCTGCTGTTATTTTTAAGTGAATGAAAATAAATAAAAATATTGTTAACCACGACATATTGACAGAGCTGGTATATCAAGAGCAGCATCAAGATACTGTATATAAATACATGCTTTTATATGCAGTAACTGGCGTGGCAGAGAACTAATAACAGCCTCCGGATAGCTGTCCTGAAGCAATAAACCGCACGCCGTATTTCAGAAAATTGGAAAACAAAAAAAACAAAAGAAGGAAATGTGTGATTGGTGGATTTAACTATAACGGTGAGGGTGCTACGAGCTCAGGCCTTAGCTCTCCTTCTGCCAGTGATGTGGCTAATCAGTTTAATAGTTTTGGTGGGACGCAAATCCGGGCATCAGATGTCTCGAATATTCGCAGTGATGGTAATGGTGGGTATATGGCGGATATTCGGGGGCAGATTCACACTGTGTCCTCTGAGGAAGGCTCAACAACTGTCAGTGGCTTCGATGGTGTCCGCAGTTCTTCTACCGGTAATGGCGGAAGTCAGGGTGGGCAGGGGCCACAGGGACAGTCTCTTGTTATGCATAACGGGCAGATGGGATACTGGGAAAACCGATCATCCGGGGCTGGTAATAACGAACATACTACCCGCGCTTTTGTGGCTGTAGGTCCATCAGAAGCAGAAAAAGCTGCACGAGCGGAGAAGGTAGCTAAGGAAAAACAGCAAGCAGAAGAGGCTGCAAAAGCATTCGCAGCGAAAACAGCAGCGGCATCCGCCGCTGCTGAAAAAGAACGTCAGAATGCGATTTCTGCTGCGGCTGCTGCAGGTCAACATCAAACTGTTCCTGATGCGCGTAATAATCTGAATCAGGCGACTGCTGAAGCATCACGCCTGAAAACAGTGGCAGATAATGCCCTTAATACAGCGAAGAATAAGCGAAAGGAAGCTATCGATGCCGTACCAGTAGCAACTCAGGCTGAGAAAAAATATCAGGATCTGCAGCAAAGCATTAAAGGCCTCACTCTAAATAATAACGGCCAATACGGTACCCAAAAATGGGAGGTTATCAGTTCGAATAAAGAGCATGACCACTGGGGATACCGGTTCTATCCATCTGGGATCACAAAAGCTCAGGTTGATGCAGCGCAGAATGATGCGGTGAACAAACGAAATGCTGCTACCAGTCTTGCCAGTCAGGCAACGGCCGCTGAGCAGGCCAGTCTGCAGGCATCAGCTGCCTATAATGCTGCAGAAACGCGCCGTCAGGCTGCCCAGGCTGCATTAGCGTCCGCAGAACAAGCCGCCGCTGCTGAACGTAAACGCCAGGAGGCGGAAGCAGCAGCCGCCGCTGCGGCAGAAAAAAAACGACAGGCTGATGCAGCAGCGAAAGCCGCTGAGGAGGCCAGAGCCATTGCTGAAAAAGCAAAAGCGCTGCAGGCCCGTTGTACAGCCGCAGATAAACTGAAATCTTCAGAGATTCAGGCTGTCAGGGGTATCCCGGCTACAGCGGCACCTTTTGCTATTCCTCTGACCTGGTCAACTGCGTCACGTGGAGGTTTTACTCTGTCGGCTGATGCTGCGGCCAGCCTGGGAGCTTTCATCAGCGAGGCTCTGGCGACGTTAAGTGTCGCTGTGGTGGCTAACCCAGTAGCATTAACCATTGCCGGTCTTGTGTTATCGAAATCAGTTGGCGTCGGTAGTGATATGGTGCCCGGTCGGGATATCAGTTCGATGATGCCTGGCGATGCGTTTGGTCTGCCTGATACCGCGGCATTGAATAAAGCAGCAGATCAGAAAACATCTGTCAGTATGCCGGTTCGTGGCCGTCTGGTTATGAATGATAGCGGCATTCTGGATGTTCAGCTGGTCAAAACCAATACTGCCGGTGCCGTGAAGGTCGCTCGTGCTGTACTGGATAAGGAAACCGGCTACTGGGGCTATACTCTTCCCGCTGTCGCAGATGTACCGGCGCAAACTATTTTTGTCAGCCCGGCTGACGCACTTGGTGCAAATGGACCACTGACGCTAAGCGGGCCGGTACCACTACCGGAGCGTATTCTGCATACCGGTGATCAGATTTCGGCGCCACAGGCTACAGATAAAACCGTGACGCCGGTAGCGGATGACCTCGATTTTGACGATATTATTCTGGTGTTTCCACCGGAGTCCGGCCTAAAACCGCTGTATGTGATGTACCGTAGCCCTCGTAACATGCCCGGTACAGTAAGCGGCAAAGGGCAGAACGTTGGCAATAACTGGATGGGGGGGGCCAGTACCGGGGATGGTGCTCCTGTTCCTTCCCAGATTGCGGATAAATTACGCGGGAAGACTTTCGGTAGTTTTGATTCTTCCCGTCGGGCGTTCTGGAAAGCGGTTGCTGACGATTCTGCACTAAGCAAGCAATTTAGTGAAGCTGATATTAATCAGATGAAAGCTGGAAGGGCACCTACTGCGGACTTTTTAGAATCAGTAGGGAAACGTGTTAAAACTGAATTACACCACGAAAAAGAAATATCTCAAGGAGGGGCTGTTATGGATGTCGATAACATTAAGGCGCTAACACCTAAAAATCATATTGAGACACATAAAGGAAAATAAAATGGCTGGTAATAAAATTTCAGATTTTACGGAAGAAGAATTTACTGCTTTTGTTAGTAAAATAATCGCTGCTGATTTTCCAACTGACAAAGAGAACGATGATGCTATTTATTCGTTCGCCCAACTAACAGAGCATCCTGCTGGTTGGAACCTCATCTTCAAGCCTAAGGTAGGCGAAGATTCTTCGGCGAAAGGAATTGTTAAAACCGTAAAGGAATGGCGAGCTGCTAACGGTAAGCCAGGTTTTAAAAATCGTGATTGGATGTGCGGGTTCAGGTGATGAATCCGCACATTTTTAACTCTGGATTTGAAGAATAATTACTAGATATCCATTATTTTTTCCTGTCTCCAAACTGACCCCATGATGGATGGTTTCTGGGCTCTGTCCACGATACCGGCGACGGACCCGTCTGCTACTGGTTTCGGCATACCACAAAATCCTGACGCCTCCGCATGGCGTCGTTGTCCAACCCCGGGAACGGGGAAAAGCCAGTTTCCCCCGCTCCCGGCGTTTCTTAAACACCCGTTAAGGAAATACTGTGAAAAAAATGAACCGTACACTCCACAAATGTTGTCTGTCGGGGCTTATCAGCCTGGCTTTGTGTGCACCTGTTCCGGCCGTGTATGCCGCCAGCATCGAGACGGGATATTCTCCGGAAGGAACGGCTCTGCAGTTGGTCCTGAAGACTATTGATTCTGCGCAGCAGGAAATCCGACTGATGGGGTATTCCTTTACCTCGCCTGAAGTCGCCGGTGCGCTTGTCAGGGCAAAGCGGCGTGGTGTCGATGTGAAAGTGGTTCTGGACTGGAAAGCCAATACCGGCAAGCAAAACCAGGCGAGCCTGGCGGCCATGAATCTTCTGGTCAATGCCGGCATCCCGGTTCGCACAGTGTCGCAGTACAAAATCATGCACGACAAAGTCATCATTGCCGACGGCCGCAATATTGAAGTCGGGTCTTTTAACTACACCCGCGCCGCTGATCGGGTAAATTCAGAGAACGTGCTTGTCGTATGGGATGATCCAGTCGTTGCTCAACGCTATCTGCAGCATTGGTTGACTCGCTGGTCGCAGGGTACGGACTGGAAACGGGCTTATTAATGCTCCTCAGACATAAAACGAGCATCAATACGGTTTACTTACGTCCATGCTAAAGCGCCTGGTCCGCCCGTCGCTCGTATCTTATCTCTTAAGCCTTGCCCCTGAAGGTACTCACTTTTAGTTCAGGATGGGGCTACTCTCCCACTCTCTTAAAAGAGGACATAGGCATCTCATTCAGTTGAAATTTGTACGCCAATACAAATTACAATTTTAGAAAGGATCTCTTGCAAATTGAAAGTAAGTTATTGATTTGCAGGATCTGAGAGTTCTGTAGTATCCTCCGTTCCGAAGACATTTCTGAGGTGTCAGGAGAGCGATAAATGTCACGTTCAGCAGATAAAACCACTTCCTCTACGAATGCAAAACGTGCATACCGGAAAGGTAAGCCAATGTCTGCCAGTGAGAGGCAGCTTGCTGCAATTGCGCGGAAACGCGAAACTCATAAAGAAGTTAAGGTTTTTGTTAAAAACCCACTAAAGGACGTGATGATAGCGGTTTGTGAGGAAGAAGGTCTGACACAAGCCCAGTTTATCGAGAAACTCCTCGAGCGAGAGCTTACAGAACGTGGTCTTATAGATGTAAAGACTTCACATTCTTGATCATGTTTTTATTGAGTGCTAGATTGTTGATGGTCTGAATAATTTTGGGTGTGCCACGCCCTAAGGTGGCAGGGAACTGGTTCTGATGAGGTATCTACCCGGGACCAGAAAAGCAAAAACCCCGATAATCTTCTTCAATCTTGGCGGAAGGAAAAGATTAACGGGGCCTTCATAAACTGCATAGAACGTGTTGCTCTATGCGGGGAGTATATGTACATGCTCAGAAAACTTCAAGATCAGTTTCTGTGTCATTCGCTCCTTCCGTGCAACATAAGCGCAGGAAGCGGTGACTGATATCCTTCAAAACCACTATTCACAGGTTAAAAACCCGAATCCGGTATTCACGCCGCGTGAAGGGAAAAAGACCCTGCCGTTCTGCCGTAAGCTGATGGCGAAAGCCGAAGGCTTCACGTCCCGTTTTGATTTTTCCATTCATGTGGCGTTTTTGCGTTCGCTGGGTAAGCGGCACAGGATGCCACCCCTGTTGCGCCGGCGTGCAATTGACGCGCTACTGCAGGCAATGTGTTTTCACTATGATCCGCTGGCCAATCGCGTGCAGCGCTCGATTACCAATATGGCCATCGAGTGTGGACTGGCCACCGAGTCCAGGAGCGGCAACCTGTCAGTCAGCCGTGCCACCCGGGCGCTGAAGTTTCTGGCCGAGCTGGGGCTCATCACCTATCAGACTGAATATGACCCGCAGATCGGCTGTAACATCCCGACCGATATCACCTTCACCCCGGCTCTGTTTTCCGCGCTTGACGTTTCTGAGGTGGCTGTGGTGGCCGCGCGCCGCAGCCGTGTGGAGTGGGAAAACCTGCAGCGCAAAAAGCAGAAACTGAAACCCCTGGAGATGGACGAACTGATCGCAAAAGCGTGGCGGTTTGTGCGTGAGCGTTTTCGCAGCTATCAGGCTGAGCGTAAATCTCACGGCCGTAAGCGGGATACTGCACGGCGGGATGCATCACGGCAGCGTCATGACATCGAGACGCGCGTGCGTCAGCAACTGACCCGCGAATACGCCACCGGCCGCTTCATGGGCGATAAAGAAGCGCTGAAGCGTGAGGTTGAGCGCCGTGTGCAGGAGCGCATGCTGCTGTCGCGCGGGAACAACTACACGCGACTGGCCACTGTCCCCCTATAACATTCCTTCCTTAAAAAATCCGGCCGGCGCCGGAGGCTTTCGCACGCCTGTTGGCCGGCTACTACGTATTATCTTATCTTCAGGCCTGCTTTCCTCACCATAATTCCGGTCTTCCTTGCGTCAACGTGGCCTTAAATGTTATCGCCGGCGTCACTTCTGACGGCCGATTTCTGTTATCCACATATAACTGCAAGGGAGTATTTCATTAGGCTACAACCGTGATACGTACAAAGCACATGCCGTCGGACTTTCAGGGCGCGTGGTTCCTTTTAAACACCAGCTCTGTATCTCTTTTAAAGATCCTTTAATAAATCCTGTAAACACATAACCTGTTCATCGCCTGCCCTGTGGACAGGCTGCGGAGAGTGCCCGCCCTTGCAGCGACCTGACGGTCGCGCCGGTTCGGCAACATCAGAGAGAGCTCCCATCGCTGCGCGACGGGCCCCAACCGGAGAACCAAATTAGTTACAGCATTCAAATGAAAATTCATCATAAAACCGGCGCCGGTTTGCCAGCCGGGAGCCCCTCCCCACCACTGAAAAGCGCCGCCGCCCCCGGCCGAAGGCCGGGGAACACCATCGCTTTAGAATGGCGGATGTTGTAACTAGATCTTGTCATTGCTGTGGGTGGTGTTGCTTTTCGTTCTGGCGTACACGCTCGTAAGCGGCCCTAACGGCCCGCTAACGCGGAGATACGCCCCGACTGCGGCTATCGCCTTGTCGTGACCACTCCGACCGCGCACAGCAGCTTCTGTATCGTTTTTAGCGGGTTTGTTCTGGGCTTAGCAGTGTGGGGGATTATTACGGCTGAAGCCGTAATGCTTTTTTCGTCCTCGCTTCGCTGCGGGGGTCTCCGGCGCATGGCGCCTCCCATGCGCTGACGCGCATCAAAAACCCGTCCCCTGCGCCACTTGTGTCTGACGCACGCGAGAGTCCGCTGCGGCAAAAAAACAAGAAGAGAGCTAGACGAAGGTCGCTCAGCTCCCCGTAATTTTTTATATACTCACCACGGGGACATTAGATCTGCTTTTGCCAAAAAAACGGCTAGTTTTTTCTGGATTTACCCAAACCAAAGGCACCGGCATTCACTATAAACGAGGCCTTTCTGATCGGCGTATCGATATCAAATATGGGGTTTTCAGCACGCCTTCTTTCAAAGTACTTATTTCTCTCCGATTCATTTTTAAAAGCGCTACCTGTCCTTGCAATCCTCTCCTGAATAAGCATCTTTTCATGCTCAGCCTTTTTGGTTGAGTTGGCCTTAGCGAGATTCTTTTCAAGGGATTTCGTATGCTTTTTTATATGCTTTCTCAACCTAGCTTTATGGCCAAATGAGAGTTTACATATCGGACAAGTGAATAATTCTTCCATAAGCTTCATGAGTGTAAGGGGAAGGTTATATTTACCATAGCATTCCTTGTCCGAACTGCCATGCGATGGTCCACCGGGGCAATGAGGCAAAGCCGTTGTCTGTGGAAGCACTACGCGGCATGATGAGCGTCGCCAGTTGCACACCGGCAAAGACGTGAAACACTTTTAACCGGAGCCAGTCATGCGCGTTGCCGAAAGCATCATCCTCGATGCCCTCACTCGCGGAGGATGCATCAAAACCTTTTACCGCATATCCTCACGGCAGGCTGCTGAATCGGCCACGCGGATACCTGAGGGGTATATTCTGGAGTCGCCCGGCGAGCGGGAAGATATTGTGCTCTCGCGCGCGGACTTTCATGCGCTGGAGAAGCTGCTGGAGCAGAAGGAAACCTGGGAGCAGGTGGTCGGTGTGACCTGTTTTGGTGGGGCAACATGGCAGCTGAGACCGACTGTACAGAGCTGAACAACTGAGATTTAAGACCTGGGAATCAGTAAGACTGAAGGGAGGTATCTGTTATGACGCTGACAGAAAAAACAGGCCATCTGGCATGGTGTGCACTGGTCGCGCTGGCACTGGCCAGACAGGAGCAGGGAGAACTCTCTCCCGCACAGGAAAATCTCTTTCTCACCCGCTGGCTCGCGGCAGCACTGAAGCAACGGCGATTCTCGCGCGATGTGGCACAGGATATCGGGTGGTTACTGAATCAGGGGCGTTTGCTGGGTGTGAGAGCTAAGCTGGCCGACAAACTGGGCTATGTCTGGCGCTCCTGCAGCGGCGAGTTGACTGAACAGAACGACATGTTCCGCCTGACGTATGCGCTGGAAACAGCGAAAGACATGGGCTGGAATTACCGCGTAATGAGCGACAGAGAATGGGCCGGACGATATGCTTTGGTACTCAATCCTGGAGTAAACGGTGTTTATCTCTTACGGACAAACCTTGATGCCGCTTTTGACGACAATGGCCAACAGACAAATCCGCTGACAGTACGTCTGACAGGGAACGTAACTGGGATAATGAAACTGTTAAATCGCTGTGGCTGGCAGGCTGAGCCTGAGTCTGATGCCTCCCTGCCCCACCAGTTTTCACTGATGGCCCGGCAGGGAGTGCCAGGAAAGGGGGATTAGTGGCGGATTTGTGCCAGGTCATCTTCAGTCAGACCGGTCATTTTCATGACAGTATTGCGGTCAATGCCGTTCTGCAGCATGGTACGGGCAATTTTC
>NZ_JBMEZK010000027.1:0-6717 GCF_048822715.1 Klebsiella sp. C239
TATGTATAACCAGTAAAATTAGAGTGTCAGGAGGAAAGATGAAACTACAACTTTTCAGCACCGGGAAAGAACTCCCGCCACAGGCCCATCCATTGTTTGCCGATCTGGCCAGCTGCGGTTTTCCCAGCCCTGCTGCTGACTATGTCGAGTCCGATCTGGATCTCCATGATTACTGCATACGGCATCCGAGCGCGACGTACTACCTGCGTGCCAGCGGAGACAGCATGGCCGACGGCAGTCTGTACAATGGCGATCTGCTGGTTGTGGACAGTGCTGAAAAGCCGCGGCACGGCGATATCGTTGTCGCCAGCATGCAGGGGGAGTTTACGGTGAAACGGCTTCTGCTGACGCCGCGACTGACGCTGCAGCCCATGAATGCCTCCTGGTCGCCGATTTATCCTGATCCCGACGAGCTGGATATCTTTGGCGTCGTCACGCATATCATCCACCGCCCGAGGGAGATGTACTGATGTTTGCCCTGGCCGATGTGAACAGCTTCTATGCCAGCTGTGAACGTGTTTTCCGCCCGGATTTGAAAGGAAAGCCGATAGTCGTCCTGAGCAACAACGACGGGAATGTAATCGCTCGCAGTGCCGAGGCGAAGCCCTGGATCAAAATGGGAACTCCGTGGTTTCAGATAAAAAACGAAAGATACCCGGAAAAAATATATGCGTTTTCAAGTAATTATGAACTTTACGCCTCGATATCGGCGCGCGTGATGAACTGCCTGGAGGAACTGGCCCCCAGGGTGGAACAGTATTCAATTGATGAGATGTTCCTCGACCTGACCGGCGTGGAGCACTGTATGGGGCTTGAGGACTTCGCCCGGCAGCTGCGTCAGCAGGTGTATGACTGTACCCGCCTGACCATTGGCGTGGGCGCCGGACCAACGAAAACCCTCGCAAAATCAGCCCAGTGGGCCTCAAAAGAGTGGAAACAGTTTCATGGCGTACTCGCTCTGACCAGGGGAAATCCGCAAAGGACGCGGAAACTGCTTTCACTGCAGCCGGTTGAAGAAATCTGGGGGGTGGGTAACCGTATTGCACGCAAGCTAAATGTGCTGGGCATAAAAACCGCGCTCGATCTGGCTCTGACGAACCCGGCCTTCATCCGCAAAAATTTTTCTGTCGTCCTTGAGCGAACGGTACGGGAACTGAACGGGGAAAGCTGCCTTTCGCTTGAGGAAGCCCCTCCGACGAAACAGCAAATTGTCTGCAGCCGCAGTTTTGGCGTGAAGATCACGGAGTACGAGTCACTCCGTCAGGCTATCTGTCAGCACGCAGAGCGGGCCTCTGAAAAACTGCGTAAAGAGCACCAGTATTGCCGGCATATTTCCGTTTTCATCAAAACGTCTCCGTTCGCCATTAAAGAGCCTTACTACGGCAACGTGGCTACGGAAAAACTTCTTACACCCACTCAGGACACCAGGGACATCATTGCAGCCGCTACAACGGCTCTGGAGCGTATCTGGAGGGATGGGCACCGGTATGCCAAAGCCGGAGTTATGCTGAATGACTTCACCGGCTCCGGAGTTTCGCAGCTGCAACTGTTCGACGAACGCCCGCCACGCCCTCACAGTGCTGAGCTGATGAGGGTTCTGGACGGGATCAACAACTCAGGGCTGGGTAAAGTATGGTTTGCGGGGCGGGGTATGGCCCCGGAATGGCAGATGAAACGGGAGATGCTTTCTCCTGCTTATACGACACGATGGTCAGATATTCCTGCAGCGAAACTGGCGTGAAACCATGGCGATTTCACCGTGAAATTCTCAACCTAAACTGCCTAATTACAATAAGTTAGATGTGAAATCGCCATGGCGAAATTATTGACTCAAATTTCTGTCAAGGACTTCGTTGATAGCCTTGTCCAGTTCATCCTGAATCACTTTTGACATACGGCTAAACTCATAAGTCAGCGTGCGCCCTTTCACACGCTTACGCGCGAACTTGTCCTTTTCTTCAAAAGACCAGAGTGGGGAAACCACTGACTTTTCCTTGGGAGATGGATCTATCAATGCCTGAGATGCCTGAGAAATCAGCTTCAGAATACTGGCTTTCTGTTCGTCTTCTGGTCGCTCGCCATCACTCAAAATTGCATCGAGCTGAGCTGATACAGACTGAATGAGTTCTTCAGGCGTTAATCCCTTTTCACCGAGTTTTTCATTAACTTCTAAAAGAAGTTTATAATCACTAAACGATAGCTCCGACTGAACCGGGAACAGAGAAATTAAGTCTTGCGGTACGGCCGCCGCCTGCAGCGCCCTGGTAACTTTAGCCTGAGATAATCCCTCCAGTTCAGCAATTTCCTTTTGATTAAATCCGGACTCTTTAAGAGCGATCAATCTCAGACCAATCTCCCGAAGATTATGTTCTTTAGCTGTCTGGATATCTTTAGCCAGTTGGCGAGCTTCATCAGCTGATAAATGTTCTTCGGTAACCATTACATCAAGGCCTGTACGGACAAAAATTGCTGAGGCTCGCCGTCTTGAACCATCCAGTATCTCAATCCTTTCACTTTGCTTAATACCAATACAGGGAAAGAACTGCTGAAACTTAATCGTCTGGATAATGGATTTCAGAGACTCCCTGGTCAGTGCAAGTTGATCTCTTCCATTGTTTTCCTGGTTTACGAAGGTCTTACTTTCAACTTCAGATGCAGGCACCCGAACAAACCTGAACGTTACCTTCCTGCCGGTTTTTAAGGTAAATACCTGACTTCTACCGGTGTCAGCCATTTCGAGCATTGACGCCTGAGTATTTAACTGTCTGCCGATGGTTTTTCTTTTCTCATTCGACATCACATACCTCCGTTAGTACGAATGAACTCGATGCGATCAAAGACTGCCTTCGCAAAGTCTTCCGCTGCTGATTTTGCGCTTTTTAGTGCCTCTGTACTTCCATCATAGGTTGCTGGATTTGCTGAAATAACTGTGTCAAAAGTCTCCCCACAACGTTCGAAACCATCCAGTCTTGGCAGAACCATGTCTAGCATATCGGCACCGAAAACCTCTTTGGCCTGACTATGGCAAATTTTGTGATCAGACTTGTTCAGGATCTTGGACATGAAGCCGACATTACCGATGAGATTGCAGGTGTGCCCATCCATTTCGATGGAATCTATGAGGGCAGGGAGGCTGGCCACAAACTTCAGGGAAGAATGAAAATCAACCGTCGCCGGTGGAAGAGGGGTCAACATCAGGTCTGCCGCCCCAATGCAGTTTTTCAGGAACGCATCAAGGTGAGGACCACTATCAAGGAAAATAAAGTCGTAGTCATGCTGGAGCTTGTCGATAATGTTCTCTTTAAGCACCGCATGAATATTTTTCCCTGGCAGATGTTCTTCACACAATCCCTTCCAGCCTTCAGCAAGGAATGCATCGTCAATGGAAGCGGGGATTACATCAACACCAGGGATAATAGACGGTACTATAAAATCGGAAAGTAATTCTTCACGAGACACGTTCTGGAGCATGGCCTGAGCAGCCGTATTTTCAACCAAGCCCACTGAATTCTCATGGCTCAGGAACATTGTCAGAGATGCCTGCGGATCGAAATCGATGGCCAGAATACGCAGGTCTTCGAACAGAAGCTGAGGATGAGCTCGAAAAGCATGTGATAATGAAGCGGTAGAAACTGTCTTGGAACCACCACCTTTAAGATTACATACAAAAATCGTAAAGGCTTTATCGAAGCGATCCCTGTACTTCGGTACTTTACGATGGTTATACAGATCGATGACATTCTGAATCGTCATCGCGTATTTCATCGTATTACCAGAAGGTTTCTTTTTAAAAATGTAGCCACCGGCTTCCATTTCGGACACAGCATACTCAACACTGCCTTTACTGAGCTTAGGCAGCTTATACAGAGCGGCTTTGCTGTATTCCTGATAGAACTCGGTAAGCTTCAATTCCTCTTTTTGCTGTCGGATACTTTCGCTCAAAGATGTCAGAAGCTTACCTGCACGTGTAGCGACTTTCCGTAACTGCTCAATATTGTCCATTTATCACCTCATGACGTTTTTTGTCATTTTGAACAAAAAGTGTCATGTTGCAAGAAAAAAATCATATTGTTTTGATTTCGCTCTCAACAGAAGGGGGATGAAGCTCGACGGGCGTGCTACTAAATCACACTGCAGCAACACGCAGACGCACTTTTGACCATCAACAGCAACTCATACAAAAGGGCTTTGAGAAAGGTATTCAACTTGCAAGACAGGAGAGTCATTCAGAAGGATTCTGATTTTAGTTACGACCAGTGCAATGCTGAGCCTTATGTATCAGCGCTCGCCGCAGCCATGTAACCGAGCGTAGCGAGCGAACTGGCGAGGAAGCGAAGAGGAACCGTTCCGGCAGATAGCTCTTACGCTCAGCACAAGAAGAGTTTTCCATCCTCTGTGGGAAACAGGTCAACTTTAATGGACGCTCCGGACTATGGGAAACAGGTCAACTTCGCGGACGGCCCGGACTATGGGAAACAGGTCAACTTCACGGGCGGCCGGGAGTGTGGGGAACAGGTCAACTTCGCGGACGGCCCGGATTATGGGAAACAGGTCAACTTCGCGGGCGGCCGGGACTGTGGGAAACAGGTCAACTTTGCAGACGGCCCGGACTGTGGGAAACAGGTCAACTTCGCGGGCGGCCGGGAGTGTGGGGAACAGGTCAACTTCGCGGACGGCCCGGACTAAGGGAAACAGGTCAGCTTCTCGGACGGCCCGGACTATGGGAAACAGGTCAACTTCTCGGACGGTCGGGAGTGTGGGAAACAGGTCAACTCCGCGTACGGCCCGGACTGTGGGAAACAGGTCAACTTTGCAGACGACCGGGACTGTGGGAAACAGGTCAACTTTGCAGACGACCGGGACTGTGGGAAACAGGTCAACTCCGCAGACGGCCCGGACTGTGGGAAACAGGTCAACTACGCAGACAGCCGCGATTGCGGGAAACAGGTCAAGTTAGGCAAGCACTATGGGAAACACAGCAAGTTCAGTATCCCCCCATATGTCAGCAACAAACTAAGGGGGGAGGAAATAAAAATTACAGACTATTGTTTTTTATCAAGAAAATTAAACAGCAAGCGACCATCTTCTTCAGTGGTATATGTTACCTTTAATGGCGTCTTCTCATTAATTTTCTTCAGAGCAGGTTCCAGGAAGGTACGCTTCATTTCAGCAATATTGTTTTTCTGCGAGGCAGGGAGCATAAACCTTTCACATAACCAGTCATGTGTGGTGATCCAGACACCAGTGCTCCGGAACTGACACAGGCTTTCATAAAGCCGGATGACACGAACACTATTAAGCTGGCCACAGTCATAGAGAGAATAGGTAGTGAACTGGGAGGTTAAGCCGACCAGGAATGGCATGACCTTGTAGTTAAATTCAATCTGCCAGGAACCCCGGCCTCGCTTCATTCCTGCTTCAGCCAGCCACGGACGTTTAACTTCTTCAAACTCACCTTCTTTTGGATAAAAGGTAACCGTTGATTCGCCCAGAGCATTTACCCCAGCCTTCACATCACGACTGGCGACAGACGTAGCGACATTGAAGTATTTGACGTAATCGGAAACGCTGATTTTGAAGAGCGGCAATACGTCAGAGTCATCTTCCTGGCTGTCATTAAAATAGGCCTGCATGAGGCATAACCACAGCACACGTTTTGCCTGAAGAGGCAGGTAATATGCAGCTTCGGTCAATTCGTTAGATTGCTTTATACTGGCGCGTTTTTTAAACGTTTTAGTAGCTGGCAAGAGTGCTTGAGTATCCATTTCAATGCCTATGGGTAAATTTTTACCCACCCATAATGACAGTGAAAACAGAAATTGCAAGCTATCGCGATACTTATCCACCGGAAAAATCTGCACTTTATCCACAAGTGGATAATTGAGAACTGAACTTGACCTCTTTCCCATAGCTTGTTGATGCGTATCCCATAGCTTGTTGACACAAAACCCACTGATACGTGATTAATTTCCCATATTATGTTTACCAGTTGCCCATACAGGCCCCCTCTCAGGCCGCACTGTACGCGGCTTTCAGGCTCCCTAAAAGATGTAAAATAAAGAAAAAGAATAAAAAAGTACTTTATAAAAATATGCCCGTGGATAAGTGGATAACCCCGAGGAGAGGTGATTTTTCAGGCATTGAGCGTAAGCAGAATTTATAAGTTTTGTTCCCTGGTGCTTCCTCGCTCACTCGGGGCTTCGCCCTGTCGCTCGACTGCGGCGAGCACTGCTGGCTCGATCATATCCGTGGCCGGAAGATACTACTCCTCCCCCGAGTCGCTCTCCAGAGCCGGCTACAGCGAGACAACCCGCACGAAGATTTCTATCGTCCCTGCAGACATATTCGAATCGTTTTTATTAACCCTGGCTTCCGTCGTGACAGAACACTACGTCCTGTAAAAGGGGGACTAAGGCCCCTGAATCACACACCTGAAATTAATAATGCGGAGTTTTACGATAATGTCATTGCTGGAAACTTTCCTGACCGCTTCTCAGGGGGCAACAATCCTGTTCCTTGCCATGCTGATCTACTGGCAAAAGCGATAAATCCAAGCGGGCTGGCCTTTGGCCAGCTTCGCTGTATAAGGGGAAAAATGCGGCATATCCAGACATTTCACTAGGCAATTTGAATTCAGATATCTATGCTTGGGATCCGGTCAACAGGAGGTAACAAGATGAAACTTGAAACTATACAGATAGATAATACCGTAAGGAG
>NZ_JBMEZK010000028.1:0-6171 GCF_048822715.1 Klebsiella sp. C239
GTTCGGCAATACGCTCAGACGACAGGGATTTCTTCCTGCCACGGTAGGCCCCGCGCTGCTTGGCGAGCGCGATGCCCTCGCGCTGCCGCTCGCGGATCAAGGCGCGTTCGAACTCGGCGAACGCGCCCATTACCGACAGCATCAGGTTCGCCATCGGCGAGTCCTCGCCGGTGAAGGTCAAATGCTCCTTAAGGAACTCGATGCGTACGCCGCGCTGGGTGAGGCCCTGCACCAGGCGGCGCAGGTCGTCGAGGTTGCGCGCCAGACGATCCATGCTGTGCACCACGACCGTGTCGCCTTCGCGCACGAAGGCGAGCAGCCGTTCCAGTTCGGGCCGCCGTGTGTCCTTGCCCGACGCCTTGTCGGTGAACACTTTATCCACCTGGATCTGTTCGAGCTGCCGTTCTGGGTTCTGGTCGAAGCTGCTGACGCGGACGTAACCGATGCGCTGACCGTGCAAGGTATCCTCCTGAGGGAAATGTGTCAGGAAGAAATCTATGACCCTTGACGGCGTATGTCAATCAATTCGGAAGGCAACTCTATTCTGACGATTTAGCGCCGGATGGTCTGACGCCAAGTTAGGGTATGCCTCAATCTGACGGCTGCGAACCGCCAGGGACAGGCGCAATGTCAGATTCTGTCGCGGCCTTGGCGCGTGCCTGGAAGCGTTCATAGCAATCCAGCCCGCAGAAATGTTCGACGTATTCCGCGCCTTCCGGGGTGAAGGCGGCATCGAGCGGAATTTCTTTGCAGCATACGCAGCAGGTGGTGCAACTGGCAGTGTTCGGGGCGTTTGCGTTCATGGTGGTACTCCTCCAGATTGGTAGCGAAGCTCAAAGCTGCCCACTCTCGGCTGGCTGGGAAGCGGTCATGATCTTCCCTTGAAGGCCCGCAGCAGCCGCGTCACAGACAGGACAAACAAGCCGGTCAGCGTGAGGGCTGCAATACCCCAGTGCTCCCCGATGAACGCGCCGGCCGTCGTGCCGGCTAGCACAATGGCGAGAATCGGCAAATGGCAGGGACAGGTGAGCACGGCCAGCGCGCCCCACAAGTAGCCGGTGATCGGTTTGTGCGTCTCAGACGGCAAGTGCTCTGGGCTGTTCATGGCAGACTCTCCGCGTGCTGTGCCGGTTCGGTTGGCATGGCGGCCAGTTGCATTTCGAGGCTGGCCAGGGCCTCGCGCCGACGCTCGACGAGTTGCCGCAACACGGCAAGCTGCGCAGACGCACCGTCACCGTCCGCAGCATCCAGCGCCCGGCACAGCCGCGCCAGTGCGTCCAGGCCGATACCCGCTTCGAAGGCAGCCCGTACAAAGCGCAGCCGTTGCAACGCGGTGTCATCGAACAAGCCGTAGCCGCCCGTGGTGTACGCGACCGGCCGTAGCAATCCGCGCAGCAGGTAGTCGCGCACGATATGCACGCTCACCCCGGCATCAAGGGCCAGCCGGGACACTGTGTAGGCGCTCATTGAACACCTCCTTTTCCTCATCCGGCGCAGCACGAAAGCTGCTTCACGTCCTTGCTGAAGGTCTGCGCCGCGAGCTTCAGCCCTTCGACCATGGTCAGGTAGGGGAACAATTGGTCGGCCAGTTCCTGCACGGTCATACGGTTGCGAATGGCGAGCACCGCCGTCTGGATCAGTTCACCCGCTTCCGGGGCCACCGCTTGCACGCCGATGAGCCGTCCGCTACCTTCCTCGATGACCAGCTTGATGAAGCCGCGTGTGTCGAAGTTGGCAAGCGCACGCGGCACGTTATCCAGTGTTAGCAGGCGACTGTCGGTCTCGATCCCGTCGTGATGTGCTTCCGCCTCGCTGTAGCCCACGGTGGCGACCTGCGGGTCGGTGAACACCACGGCCGGCATTGCGGTCAGGTCCAGGGCCGCATCGCCGCCAGTCATGTTGATCGCCGCACGAGTGCCGGCCGCTGCCGCCACATAGACGAACTGCGGCTGGTCGGTGCAGTCGCCGGCCGCGTAGATGTTCGGGCTACTGGTGCGCATGCCCTTGTCGATGACGATGGCCCCCTGCGCATTGACGGCTACCCCCGCCGCTTCCAATGCCAGGCTGCGCGTGTTCGGTGTCCGGCCGGTGGCGACCAGCAGCTTGTCGGCGCGCAATTCACCGTGCGTGGTGGTCAGCACGAATTCACCGTCCATATGGGCGACCTGGCTGGCTTGCGTGTGCTCCAGCACCTCGATGCCCTCGGCACGGAAAGCGGCTGTCACCGCCTCGCCGATGGCCGGGTCTTCACGGAAGAACAAGGTATTGCGCGCCAGGGCCGTGACCTTGCTGCCCAGCCGGGCAAAGGCTTGCGCCAGCTCCAGCGCCACCACCGACGAGCCGATTACGGCAAGGCGTTCGGGAATGGTGTCGCTCGCCAGGGCCTCGGTGGAAGTCCAGTAGGGTGACTCTTTCAAGCCCGGAATCGGCGGGACCGCCGGGCTGGCACCCGTGGCGACCAGGCAGCGGTCGAACATCACGACGCGCTCGCCACCCTCGTTCAAACTAACGATAAGGCTCTGGTCGTCCTTGAAACGCGCTTCACCGTGCAGAACGGTGATGGCTGAATTGCCGTCCAGGATGCCTTCGTACTTGGCATGACGGAGTTCTTCGACACGGGCCTGCTGCTGGGCCAGCAGCCGCTCGCGCAAGATCGTCGGCGGTGTGGGTGGCATGCCGCCGTCGAATGGGCTTTCCCGGCGCAGATGGGCGATGTGGGCGGCGCGGATCATGATCTTGGACGGCACACAACCGACGTTGACGCAGGTGCCGCCGATGGTGCCGCGCTCAATCAGCGTGACCTGCGCGCCTTGCTCGACGGCCTTCAGTGCTGCCGCCATCGCGGCTCCACCGCTACCAATGACGACGACCTGCAACGGGCGTTCGTTGCCACTGGGCTTATCAGCGGCCCCTATCCAGCCGCGCATCTTGTCGAGCAGGCCGGCGCGGTTGTCCGTCGGTGGCGCATCGGCAAGCGTTGCCTCGTAGCCCAGTCCGGCCACGGCGGTAGTCAGCGCATCCGATGACGTGCCCGCCTCAATGGCGAGTTGCGCTGTGCCCTTCGGATAGGACACCAGCGCCGATTGCACGCCGGGCACTTTCTCCAAGGCTTCCTTGACGTGAGCCGCGCACGAGTCGCAGGTCATCCCGGTGATTTTCAGGGTGGTCATGTATTTTTCCTTTTCTGTGGTGGCTACGGCTGTTGCCGTCAGCCACGTTGTTCTGGCAATTCACAGCTGTCCGGCCCGCAGCGGCGATGTGCTGGCGAGATGAAATCCCAGACCGACACCCCAACCATCAAGGCCAGGCCGACATAGAGCAGTCCACCGCTCTGCCAGCCGTAAGCCCGCATTAAAAACACCGCTGCCAGCACCAAGATCGGGCCTATCGTGCCGAGCGCCGTGCGTCGCCACTGTCGATGATTGAGCCAAGCGATAGCATTGGCGAGTAACGCGATGCCGGCGAACATCGGCAGCAGGATGCCAATGAATAGCCCCTCGTACTGGCTCAAGAAGCCCAGTCCGATGGCCGCGCCAAAGCTGGCGATGGCAGGAAAACAGGCGGCGCAGCCCATCGCGGAAACGACGCTGCCGAGCGCGCCGGTTTTGCCAGCGATGCGCGTGATGAGTCCCATGTGTCGCTCCCGAGTTCGGTTAACGGATCAGCGTTTGAGGCTGGACGGATAGCCCGCGTCCTCGGTCGCCTTGGTCAACTTCTGGACGTTGGTCTTGGCATCGTCGAAGGTGACGACGGCCTGGCGCTTGTCGAAACTTACGTCGGTCTTGCTCACGCCCTCAACCTTGGAAAGCGCGTGCTTGACAGTGATCGGGCAAGAGGCGCAGGTCATGCCAGGCACGGACAGCGTGACGGTCTGGGTGGCGGCCCACACGGGGGCAACAACGGCAGCGAGGGCGAGGGCGGCAAACAGTTTTTTCATGATGAACTCCTGTGATTAATAGAAAAATGGCATGACGTAGGGAAATCCGAGCGAGACCAGGACCAGCGCGGCCACGATCCAGAAAATGAGCTTGTAAGTAGCTCGCACTTGGGGAATCGCGCAGACCTCACCCGGTTTACAGGCTTGCGCCGGGCGGTAGATGCGCCGCCAGGCGAAAAACAGCGCGACCAGCGCTGCGCCGATGAAGAACGGGCGATAGGGTTCCAGCACCGTCAGGTTGCCGATCCATGCCCCGCTGAACCCCAAGGCGATCAAAACCAGCGGCCCCAGGCAGCAGGCCGACGCAAGAATGGCGGCCAGCCCACCGGCGAAGAGCGCGCCGCGCCCGTTTTGTGGTTCAGACTTTTGTGGTTCAGACATACGCTTGTCCTTTCAAATTTGGTTTGGATAGCTTAAGCTTACTTCCGTAGTTATGTACGGAGTCAAGCGATATGCAAATTAATTTTGAGAATCTGACCATTGGCGTTTTTGCCAAGGCGGCCGGGGTCAATGTGGAGACCATCCGGTTCTACCAGCGCAAGGGCCTGCTGCCGGAGCCAGACAAGCCCTATGGCAGCATTCGCCGCTATGGCGAGGCGGATGTAACACGAGTGCGGTTCGTGAAATCGGCCCAGCGGCTGGGCTTTAGCCTGGACGAAATCGCCGAGCTACTGCGGCTGGAGGATGGCACCCATTGCGAGGAAGCCAGCGGCCTGGCCGAGCACAAGCTCAAGGATGTGCGCGAGAAGATGGCCGACTTGGCACGCATGGAGGCCGTGCTGTCTGAACTGGTGTGCGCCTGCCATGCGCGGAAAGGGAACGTTTCCTGCCCGCTGATTGCGTCACTGCAAGACGGAACGAAGCTCGCTGCATCGGCGCGGGGGAGTCACGGGGTGACTACGCCTTAGCGTGCTTTATTTTCCGAATTCTGAGACGACCCCTATCAGTCCATCATGGCGAGCCACCTGCTGGCTATCAGCGATAAAAAATGGCGGTACGCGTTTTACGTCGCCCCGGACGAGGCGAAAAAGCGCGCCCTGAAGATTATTTTCGACAGCATCGCCAGCGTGATCGTGAAAAACCAGCATGTGCAACTGGAGGCAAAACACCGCGACGTCTTCCGCTTTTACACCCTCGATGAACTGAAAAACCTGGAGCTGGACAACTATGCGTAAAACCACCCTTCTGGTGCTGGCCGCCGCCCTCTGCGTGCCCGCGTTCGCCACCGCCGCGCCCGTCCTGACGGCGGGTTTTTCGCCGTCTGACGGGCGCCCTGCTCTTGAAATCGTGCTCGGCGCCATAAACAACGCCAGGCAGAGCATTGACGTCGCGGCCTACAGCTTCACCAGTAAGCCGGTCGCGACGGCGCTCGCCGGTGCTAACCGGCGCGGCGTGGCCGTGCGCGTGGTGGCCGACGAAAAGGCGAACAGCGACCGCTACACCGCCGTGACGTATCTGATAAACCAGGGCGTGCCGGTGCACCTTAACGGCCGTTACGCCATCATGCACAACAAGTTTATGGTGATCGACGGCAAAAACGTCCAGACCGGGTCGTTTAACTACACGGCAAGCGCCGTTTCACGCAACGCGGAAAACGTGCTGCTGATCGAGGATGCGCCGCAGCTGGCGGAGACGTACCAGCGAGAATTTAACCGCCTGTGGGATGAGGGCACCCCGCTGAATGCCCTGTACTGAATCAGCCCCGTCTGCGGACGGGGCTTTTTTTTTTACTCCACTTCCAGCCAGGCTTTGCGCCCTTCAAGATGCAGCGCTTTCAGCATGGCGATCACGTCTTCTGCTGAACGTCCGCCATAGTTGAGACGGGTCTGCTCCCCTTCAAACTCCACCACGATAATGGTGTCCAGCGTCACCGACAGCAGCTCGCGGAGATCACGTAGCGTCTGCCCTGTACTGCGTGAATGCATGCACTGGGTTATCCGGTTGGCCGCCTCCTGGCACAATCCCTCTACGGCCTCGCGATATGCCAGACGCTGATCGAGGTTGCCCTCGATGTCGCTGATCAGTTTAACCACCGCCGTTTTGACGGTTTTGATTTCAGGAAATTTCGTTTTTGGGGAGCCTGACTGCTCCAGCGGGGATACGCTGGTCGCCGGTGCAGCTTTAGGGGCGGTTGTCGGGGTGTGCAGGTTCATCGTCATGGTCGTTTCTCCGTCAGTGTGAATTTCGTCTTCGTATCGCCTGACGGTTCGGCCTGCCCGGAGTCGTTCTGGTCA
>NZ_JBMEZK010000029.1:0-4893 GCF_048822715.1 Klebsiella sp. C239
TGACAGTTCAATATCAGAAGTGATCTGCACCAATCTCGACTATGCTCAATACTCGTGTGGGCTCTGTTGCAAAAATCGTGAAGCTTGAGCATGCTTGGCGGAGATTGGACGGACGGAACGATGACGGATTTCAAGTGGCGCCATTTCCAGGGTGATGTGATCCTGTGGGCGGTGCGCTGGTATTGTCGCTATCCGATCAGCTATCGCGACCTTGAGGAAATGCTGGCGGAACGCGGCATTTCGGTCGACCATACGACGATCTATCGCTGGGTCCAGTGCTACGCCCCGGAGATGGAGAAGCGGCTGCGCTGGTTCTGGCGGCGTGGCTTTGATCCGAGCTGGCGCCTGGATGAAACCTACGTCAAGGTGCGGGGCAAGTGGACCTACCTGTACCGGGCAGTCGACAAGCGGGGCGACACGATCGATTTCTACCTGTCGCCGACCCGCAGCGCCAAGGCAGCGAAGCGGTTCCTGGGCAAGGCCCTGCGAGGCCTGAAGCACTGGGAAAAGCCTGCCACGCTCAATACCGACAAAGCGCCGAGCTATGGTGCAGCGATCACCGAATTGAAGCGCGAAGGAAAGCTGGACCGGGAGACGGCCCACCGGCAGGTGAAGTATCTCAATAACGTGATCGAGGCCGATCACGGAAAGCTCAAGATACTGATCAAGCCGGTGCGCGGTTTCAAATCGATCCCCACGGCCTATGCCACGATCAAGGGATTCGAAGTCATGCGAGCCCTGCGCAAAGGACAGGCTCGCCCCTGGTGCCTGCAGCCCGGCATCAGGGGCGAGGTGCGCCTTGTGGAGAGAGCTTTTGGCATTGGGCCCTCGGCGCTGACGGAGGCCATGGGCATGCTCAACCACCATTTCGCAGCAGCCGCCTGATCGGCGCAGAGCGACAGCCTACCTCTGACTGCCGCCAATCTTTGCAACAGAGCCTCCGTCGCCATGCTCACCTCGCTTTGGTGCACACGAGTATTGAGCATAGTCGAGATTGGTGCAGATCACTTCTGATATTGAACTGTCAGGAGCTGGCTGCACAACAGCCATTACGCCCAATCAACTGGTGCAGTCGTCTTCTGAAAATGACACTGTTTGTATATAATCATGAAAAAATGGTGAGTAGAGTTTCAGGGTAACAGGGGATGCTTATGTCGGTTTTCCACAACTGGCTACTTGAGATCGCATGTGAGAATTACTTCGTCTACATCAAACGCCTTTCCGCCAACGATACCGGCGCAACAGGTGGTCACCAGGTAGGGCTTTATATCCCTTCAGGTATCGTTGAAAAACTCTTTCCGTCTATCAACCATACCCGTGAACTGAACCCTTCGGTTTTTCTCACCGCACATGTGTCATCGCATGATTGCCCTGACAGCGAAGCCAGGGCAATTTATTATAACAGCCGTCATTTTGGTAAAACCCGGAATGAAAAAAGGATTACCCGCTGGGGTAGAGGCAGCCCACTTCAGGATCCTGAAAATACAGGGGCTCTGACGCTCCTGGCTTTCAAGCTTGATGAGCAAGGGGGGGACTGTAAGGAAGTAAATATTTGGGTATGCGCCAGCACTGATGAAGAGGACGTCATTGAGACCGCTATTGGTGAAGTTATACCCGGAGCGCTTATATCCGGCCCCGCAGGACAGATTCTAGGCGGACTATCTCTACAGCAAGCGCCAGTAAATCATAAATATATTCTACCTGAAGACTGGCACCTGCGCTTTCCGTCGGGAAGTGAAATTATTCAGTATGCAGCCAGCCATTATGTGAAAAATTCCCTTGATCCGGATGAGCAACTTCTTGACCGCCGGCGCGTGGAGTACGACATATTTCTATTGGTTGAGGAACTGCATGTTCTGGATATCATCCGGAAAGGATTTGGCTCTGTGGATGAATTTATTGCGCTGGCCAATTCTGTCAGCAATCGCCGTAAATCCAGAGCCGGGAAGTCGCTGGAACTGCACCTGGAGCATCTATTCATTGAGCACGGCCTGCGACACTTTGCGACGCAGGCCATCACAGAAGGTAATAAAAAACCCGATTTCCTTTTCCCTTCCGCAGGGGCTTACCACGATACTGAGTTTCCCGTAGAAAATCTGCGCATGCTGGCAGTCAAGACTACCTGTAAGGATCGCTGGCGTCAGATACTGAATGAGGCCGATAAAATTCATCAGGTGCATCTGTTTACACTCCAGGAGGGAGTTTCTCTGGCTCAATATCGGGAGATGCGGGAGTCGGGTGTCAGATTGGTCGTGCCATCATCTCTGCACAAAAAATACCCGGAGGCGGTGAGAGCTGAGCTAATGACGCTAGGTGCGTTTATTGCTGAGCTGACAGGGCTTTACGCAGATATTCCATAGATTATCTCCCGGCATAAATACCGGGAGGAGCGATCAGATTCGTTCAACCTTGCACGAATCGGCATTAACCGCTTTCAGGATATAAGGTTCAAGCAGTTTGGCTACGGCTTCAAACACGGGCACCACTACGGAGTTACCGAACTGCCTGTACGACTGAGTGTCTGACACAGGAATGCGAAAAGGCCTGCCATCTACTTTTTCAAAACCCATAAGGCGCGCGCACTCTCGCGGAGTCAGCCTGCGGGGCCGATGCGCCTGATTTTCTTCGTTCGCGAAGTCTGTTTCACCTGTGGCCATATCCCAGCCACGGTCTATCAGAATTTCAGACCCGTCTTTGTGATAGCGAGCAGAAAGCGTACGGGCAATGCTTTCTTTATTTTCAGGATTAACGAGGCCAAAACCGAATCCGTTACCCTTAGCTGCGTGCTTTTTGGCGTAGTTATAGAGATACTCCCAGAGTTTCGGCGTCAGTATATATTTGCTGTCAACCACGGGTTCCAGCAGTTCGCCAAATGACGGACGCTGTTCCGGATAAAAACGACTAATATCGCGCAGGGTAAAGCCCTGGTGAATGTTCAGATCACGGCGGAAACCGACCAAAACGATACGTTCTCGGTGCTGAGGTAAAAAGTGTTTTCCGTCGATAACTTTAGGATCGTTTTTGCCCATCTCAGCTGCATCCGCAACTTCATAGCCAAGTTCGTCGAGGGTATCCATGATGACTTTAAAGGTTTTACCCTTGTCATGGCTCTTCAGGTTTTTAACGTTTTCAAGAACAAAGATGGCAGGTTTTTTTGCGCGGATAATACGCGCCACATCGAAGAAAAGCGTTCCCTGAGCCTCACATTCGAAACCATGCGCGCGCCCGAGCGAGTTTTTCTTGCTTACGCCCGCAAGGCTGAACGGTTGACAGGGGAAACCTGCTA
The DNA here is from genome assembly GCF_048822715.1 of Klebsiella sp. C239. NCBI lineage: Bacteria > Pseudomonadati > Pseudomonadota > Gammaproteobacteria > Enterobacterales > Enterobacteriaceae > Klebsiella > Klebsiella sp. C239. The sequence goes on from NZ_JBMEZK010000029.1 coordinate 3,287, forward strand.
GAAGTACATCATGATCCGGCACATGCTCATTAATGTAAGCATAGGCATCGTTTTCAGGTACTTCAGGTTTATCACTGAGCGTGACTTCCCGAATATCTAGATTGAAAGTGTGTTCCTGAGCATCGTTAAACCAGTTAGCTTTATATGTGCGCACAGCCTCTTTATTCCATTCACTGGTAAAAACGCACTGGCCACCGATGGTTTCGAAGCCCTTCCGTATACCTCCAATCCCAGCAAACAGGTCAATAAACCGGAAGGCATAGTCAGGGTGATGTGCAGGCGCTTCCGGAAGCATTTTTCGTAGAAGTTCCTCTTCGGCTAACGTCAGCGTCTTAGGTGAGCACTTACCATTAATCCAGCGATTAAGAGTCTCGCGACTCCACTCATTTTTACCAACTTTTCTAAGCAGTTCAGCCACGTACTTCTGGTCATAGATTTCCAGCACCTGCCCGAGCAGCTTTTTATCATTTTCCTGTCGCAGTTGTTCTTCCGCTTCTGCTTTCTCAAGCAGATCCTGCGCCAGTAATTCAAATTCAGACATATTGCCTCCATTGGGTCTTATGGGTGAAACTGTATCACTCATTTGACCCAGATTGAATGTTTTTATCTGGATATTTAAACAGGTTTATTGTTAGGTAACGCACGTTGGCCACGCTGGAGCGTCTTCTGGGCCTGCTGTCGGCCTTTGAGGTCGTGGTATGGATGACGGATGGCTGGCCGCTGTATGAATCCCGCCTGAAGGGAAAGCTGCACGTTATCAGCAAGCGTTACACTCAGCGCATTGAGCGACATAACCTGAATCTGAGACAACATCTGGCAAGGCTGGGACGGAAGTCACTGTCGTTCTCAAAATCGGTGGAGCTGCATGACAAGGTCATCGGGCATTATCTGAACATAAAACACTATCAGTAAGTTGGAGTCATTACCGGTTCTCTTTGTCTTTTAGTGATTCTATAAACCTCATTACGTCTGAATATAAAAATCTATTATTTGATTTATGTGGCTCATGAGGTTGTGGGATGGTCTTGTTTTTGAATGTGCCAGTTTTCTTAATGGCAAAGATTAACTCACCTTCTGTTATTCCTAACATTTCAGCAAATGTTTTTGCTTCTATAGTTACTGACTTCATTTAATTAACTCTCATGGTATCGATTTTCTTTACCGGCATCTTTAACAATGGTGCTCGTTTCTAGTGTTGCTGCGGTACGCTTCATCATCGTCTGCGGGGCGGTTGCGATAGTGAAGGAGCTGCCGGGCGTGAGCAAATCTATCAGGCGCTGGCCGCTGATAATCTCCATCCGTTCACTGGCAATACTGACAGATTTTGAACCTGCGCCGGTTTTCCCGGTATGGCAAAACAGACCGCGACAGTTATGACGTTTAAGCAACTTCTCGAACTCCTGTACGTGCTGTAAAGCAATATGGCCGCGATAGCGTTTAGCCTGAATAAGATAGCGATATTTTCCTATTATTACCTGGCCGTCAATGCCTCCATCGCCGGTATAGCGTTTGTTTCTGATGGTTCTGAAGCCATGCGCTTCAAATCCTTCCAGCAACAGTTCTTCAAACACAAAAGGATCAATTTTCCTCAGGTAGTTAATTTTTTG
>NZ_JBMEZK010000030.1:0-4258 GCF_048822715.1 Klebsiella sp. C239
GTGTCCTCCGGGGAGGGTGCCGGTACGCCTCCCCGGTGGCGCTGCGCTTACCGGGGCTACGGACCTTGCGGGTTCTGTAGCCCGGACCGGTACACCACATCACCACCGTTAGCGCCCCGCAATATTATTGCCTCTGTAATCAGGCAAGCCTTCCCCCGCCAGATACGGTAAACTAACGCCGATTTTGCATCAGGAAGCCACTATGAACCACTCCCTCAAACCCTGGAATACCTTTGGCATTGAGCGATCCGCCAATACGATAGTACGCGCCGAAACTGAACAACAGTTATTAAGCGCCTGGCAAACCGCTGTCGCGGCAGGCGAACCCACGCTAATCCTTGGGGAAGGCAGTAACGTCCTGTTTCTGAACGACTATGCCGGTACGGTGATCCTCAACCGAATTATGGGGATCGAGGTGAGCGAAACCCCGGATGCCTGGCGCTTGCACGTCGGCGCCGGCGAAAACTGGCATCAACTGGTGCAGTTCACGCTACAGCATGCGATGCCTGGTCTGGAAAATCTGGCATTAATCCCTGGTTGCGCAGGATCTTCGCCTATCCAGAATATTGGCGCTTACGGCGTCGAATTGCAGCGGGTTTGCGAATATGTTGATTGCATCGAGCTGGAAACGGGACGTAAACAACGCCTTTCCGCAGCGGAATGCCGTTTCGGCTATCGCGACAGCATCTTTAAACATGAATATCAGGACCGCTACGCCATCGTCGCGATTGGCTTGGCGTTAGAGAAAGCGTGGCGACCGGTGCTGAGCTACGGTGATTTAACACGTCTCGATCCGCAGACTGTCACCCCGCAGCAGGTATTCGATGCGGTCTGTCATATGCGAATGACTAAATTGCCGGATCCAAAGATTAACGGTAATGCTGGCAGCTTTTTTAAGAACCCGATCGTCAGCGCTCAGGTTGCTGAAGCGCTGCTGGCGCAGTTCCCTGATGCACCGCACTATCCGCAGGCAAACGGCAGCGTCAAGCTGGCCGCTGGCTGGCTAATCGATCAATGTCAGCTCAAAGGACAACGCATCGGCGGCGCGGCCGTGCATCGACAGCAGGCGCTGGTACTGATTAATGAAGATCAAGCGACCAGTGAGGATGTGATAAAGCTTGCCCATTACGTTCGCCAGCAGGTGGGTGCGAAATTCAATGTATGGCTTCAACCCGAGGTGCGCTTCATTGGAACGCATGGTGAAGTCAACGCAGAGGAGAGCATTGCGTGAAAGACCATACTATCCCTTTAACGCTAATTTCTATCCTTGCTGATGGTGAGTTTCACTCAGGTGAACAGCTTGGCGAGCAGTTAGGCATGAGCCGGGCGGCGATTAATAAGCATATCCAGACTTTACGCGACTGGGGCGTTGATGTGTTTACCGTACCGGGCAAGGGTTACAGCCTGCCAGAGCCTATTCATCTTTTGGATGAGAAAAAGATCTCCCAACAGATAGAGCATGGCCGAGTGACTGTCCTTCCGGTAATCGACTCCACTAACCAGTATTTGCTGGACAGACTGGATGAGCTGACGTCCGGCGATGCCTGCGTGGCTGAATATCAGCAGGCAGGGCGGGGCCGGCGAGGCAGAAAATGGTTTTCCCCCTTTGGCGCGAATCTCTATCTCTCAATGTACTGGCGTCTGGAGCAGGGCCCGGCAGCGGCTATTGGCCTAAGCCTGGTGATCGGTATTGTGATCGCTGAAGTGCTGCAGCAGCTCGGGGCCGAACAGGTTCGCGTGAAATGGCCAAACGATATTTACCTGCAGGATCGTAAGCTGTCAGGGATCCTCGTGGAACTGACGGGGAAAACGGGCGATGCCGCACAAATCGTCAGCGGCGCGGGTATCAACCTTGTGATGCGTCACGTGGAGTCTGATGTCGTCAATCAGGGTTGGATCAGTCTTCAGGAAGCAGGGGTGGTCATCGATCGTAACCTCCTCGCCGCGCGCCTGATTAAAGAGCTGCGCCTGGGACTGGAGCTGTTCGAGCAGGAAGGGTTGGCTCCTTATCTGCCGCGCTGGGAAAAACTGGATAACTTTATTCATCGTCCGGTAAAACTGATTATCGGTGATAAAGAAATTTATGGCATTTCCCGCGGTATTGACGCCCAGGGGGCGCTATTGCTGGAGCAGGATGGTGTGATAAAAGCCTGGGTCGGTGGTGAAATATCATTGCGCAGCGCAGAATAAAAAAGGGAGCTTCGGCTCCCTTTGCTTTATTTCCGTAAGCGTACCTGATTAACAGAATGATTGGCGCTCTTGGTCATAATCAGGCTGGCGCGCTCGCGGGTTGGAAGGATGTTTTCTTTTAGATTCATTAGGTTAATCTCATTCCATAGCGAGGTGGCAATATCCACCGCTTCTTCCTTCGACAGCTTGGCGTAATTATGGAAATAAGAATCCGGGTCGGTAAATGCTCCTTCCCGGAATTTAAGAAAACGGTTGATATACCAGCTTTTCAATAATTCTTCCGGGGCATCGACATAAATAGAAAAGTCGACAAAATCCGATACGAATACATGATGCGGATCGTGTGGATAATCCATCCCACTTTGCAGAACATTCAGTCCTTCAAGAATGAGAATATCCGGTTGCGCGACGGTTTTATCGCCGTCGGGAATAACATCATAAATTAGATGGGAATAAACTGGTGCAGTTGCCTGTGGTACTCCTGATTTGAGATCGGAGACAAACTTCACCAGCCGATGCATATCATAAGACTGCGGAAAACCTTTCTTCTTCATTAACCCACGTTCTTTCAAAACCGAGTTAGGGTGCAAAAATCCGTCAGTGGTAATGAGTTCGACATGGCGATGCTCAGGCCAACGGCTAAGCAAGGCCTGCAGCACACGGGCGGTGGTGCTTTTACCTACCGCAACGCTGCCAGCTATGCTGATTATATAGGGAATACGCTGACCGTTAGTGCCAAGAAATTGTTCGAGAACCGCCTGACGACGCAGGTTAGAACTAATATAGAAGTTGAGCAAACGCGACAGCGGCAAATAGATCTCAGCAACCTCTTCCAGAGAGAGATCTTCGTTGATGCCTTTTAACCGCGTGATTTCTTCCTCGGTTAACGTCATCGGGACAGAATCACGAAGTGCAGCCCATTGGTGGCGGTTAAATTGTAGGTACGGTGTCATTAACGTCTGCTCTTTTTGGCTCATAAGCATGTTCTTACCATCACCGAATACGTTGAAACGGCGATGCTTCACACGAGTTAATCAGGACAATGGGCAGGAGGGTAACACCAGATTGCCGGGAATAATAAGAAAAAAACTCATTGAATGCTGCTTTCTCGCGCCAGCGTCACAAGAGAGGAATAAGTTTCTTATGCTTTGCAAAGCATGGTCTTTGCTAACAGGATAGTGCTAACGGCCTGCTGCCTTTCAGGCTGCGGTCAGCATAGGTTCCGGGTAAACGTGGATGACCGGAACCGCGCCTGCTGTGCTGTTTGCTGGCGATTATTTGCACTCCTTTGTTTGAAATTACACCGTTTTTTCGCGTAAGAGCACAAAATGTGAGCAAGAGAACGTTTTATGCAAATTTTTAGTTGCATGAACTCGCTCCTCTCCCTAGAATGCGCGCTACTTGATGCCGACTTAGCTCAGTAGGTAGAGCAACTGACTTGTAATCAGTAGGTCACCAGTTCGATTCCGGTAGTCGGCACCATAACAATTTGGGTGGGGTTCCCGAGCGGCCAAAGGGAGCAGACTGTAAATCTGCCGTCATCGACTTCGAAGGTTCGAATCCTTCCCCCACCACCACTTTCTGGCGACGCTTTGCGTAGCCGGAGTTGGTTGGGTAAACTAATCAGCTCAATACTACAGAGAGCAGTCTCTTTAGTATTACAGAAAGAACTGGGTAGCCGAGTTTCAGGATGCGGGCATCGTATAATGGCTATTACCTCAGCCTTCCAAGCTGATGATGCGGGTTCGATTCCCGCTGCCCGCTCCAGACGTGCTGATATGGCTCAGTTGGTAGAGCGCACCCTTGGTAAGGGTGAGGTCCCCAGTTCGACTCTGGGTATCAGCACCACTTCTTTTCTCTCCTTCCCTGTTTCTCTTCTGTTATGTTCATTCAACAAGTCGGGCATGTTGCCTGGTTGATGTGGTGATATCACCGATTTATCCGTGTCTTAGAGGGACAATCGATGTCTAAAGAAAAGTTTGAACGTACAAAACCGCACGTTAACGTCGGTACTATCGGCCACGTTGACCATGGTAAAACAACGCTGACCGCTGCCATCACTACCGTA
>NZ_JBMEZK010000031.1:0-3682 GCF_048822715.1 Klebsiella sp. C239
GTAAGGAGTGGTCTTAATTCTTTCACTGACGGGGTGATTATTCGTGATACAAAGGTATTGATCACGCTCAATCTCCCGGATGGACAGAAAACCACTATTGAGGGGGAATGGCGGCATATGTCGGACGCCAACAGGTTGTCAGAACGTATTACGATGCTTCAGCATGCGATCTATGAGCAGTATGAGGAATACAGAGCAGATATTCCCGTCAGCTGGTCCAGATAACGTCTGACAGACCTCCCCGGCGAGCAGGACGTTCGCCAGCATCATTCTCCTAAGTACTTAAATATTCCCTTTCAGCATGGCTACCGCATCCGCTTCGGGCATCTGAAACTGAACTCGATGCCGCGCAGCAACATCAAGTGCGAACACCTTCGTATAGACTTCCGTCGAGCTAATCGATTTGTGGCCCATCAGGCTCTGCAAAACCTTCAGTGGTATGCCGGCATACAGCATATGCATCGCGTAGGAGTGGCGGAACGTATGCGGGGTGACCGGCACCGAGAATGTCACCCCGTCGACGGCGGCCGCTTCAACCGCTTCGCCAATCCAGGTCCGTACTGTCCGGTCGGTGATGTCCCAGATGCGGGCTTTCTCTGTTCTGCCGGTACGCTTGTTGCGTCTTTCCAGCGGAATTTTCAGGGTGGCCACCATCATCTGCAGCTGGCTGACGTAGTGGTGATCGGAAAGCGGAACCAGACGATGAGCCTGGCTACCGGCGGGAGCTCGGCCGGCTGTCCTGGCCGCTTTTTCGGTGCGCTGCTTAAGCGTGGCCAGCTGCACGAACGGATACGGTGGCACCAGCGAAAAATCCCCCCGGGTCAGCGCCAGCGCCTCGTTGATACGTGCGCCGGTGTTCCAGAGGGTTGCCAGCAGCATCTTGCGGTGCAAATCGGGCACATAATGGAGCAGGGCGCTGACTTCCGGTGCCAGCAGGTATTTCGGTAGTTCATCTTGAACGAGCGCCATCTGGCGCAGGGCCAGCGCGGCGGGATAGTCAATGGCCACCGGCATTTGCGCCGGCTGCTGCGGGTGAGAATATGATAAGAGGCCGCTCATTGGTTTGACATTCCATCAGGTATCACTAATTGATTCCACTCCCTGTTGCGGGTAGCTTCAGCAGCGCGCAGGGCTCTTTCGCGCCTCCAGACTTTACGAAACACGGAAACTGCAGACCATTCATCATGACCTGTAAGACGTGTTTCGGGCATCCCGGTTGCCTTGCGCAGACGGACGGCAAGAATGACAGCGTTGATGCCCAAGCGCGTGAACTGATACTGCCGTTCCCTGAAATAGTCCTTATGCCAAGGAGGGTCGGAGTATTCGGCGGCATATGCAATTGCCCTGTGGGCCTCATCCTGGAGCACCGGCAGTTCACGGATGCGATACATAAGACGTGGCTCTAAAGTCCGCCAGTCACCGGAGACATCGATCAGATTCAGTTCAGGGTAATTCGTGACAGCTTTTCTCTCAGGCTGGGGGGCATCATCATCCTGGCCGTCATCCGTCACAACCCGGAAACAACCCTCAGCATACCGTTCAAGCATGAATACCAACTCGGTGGCAATGTAATGCAGTTCCTTTTTCATTTTATCTTCTGACGCCTGTCTCTCACGCTTAAGCGTGAAATAATGTGTCAGCCAGATGCCAGTGAGTGTTATACCCCCAGTAAGCAGGCCAGTGATAAGCCCGGTTGCCACGTTTCCCCAGATCCCCGCCCCTTGATTAATCAGCTGTACGGAAACCGGATGGGATGTCGCAGCAACTATACTCTCAGTTGCGGCCTGTATATCAGTCATTGATCATTTACCCCTTTATATTCCTGAGAAATCCCGCCCTCTGTCCGTAGTCAGCGGCCGGCAGCCAGCTCTTCAGCCAGTTTCACAAACCTTTTGTGCTCAGTCTGCAGGTAATGGCTGTAAATCCGGGCATCACGTTCTGTCAGTCCGGATGGATTGCCGGTGAAGTAACGTTGCAGCACCGCAATACAGTGATTGTAGGTATCGAGATCATATTCCCAGTTTCCCAGCTCACCGGCCGCATCCAGTTCCTGGCGAAACTGCTCGTATTTACGGAGCAGAATGCCAAGACCTAATTCTGTTGCAGCATAAAGATTATTTTCTCCTGGCGCGGAAATCGCATTACGGATTTTTTCAAAAGCATAACTGAAATCATTTCTCTCATTGAATGCAGTAAACATGTCCTTTCCTCAGTTGAATAGTTAGCCGTGCAATTTTACCACACCTCAATCATCGTCAGATGAGTGCCACTCTGTCGCGACAGTGACTTTCACGAGAGTGATTTTCACATACTAAAATAATAAGCAGCCATATAACAACGTAATTAAATTACCTGACGGCCGTTCCGGCCGGATCCGACTTTTATGTTATTCCACAGTTTCCGGAAGTGTACCACGCACACGGAATAACCACACCGCCCTTTTCCGGTGGTGAGCGGCCGGTCACGGGGCAGGGGAGGGACACAACATATAGCGTCTCTGCAAGCTGGAAACACCGCTACATCTTGTGTTGCCGGGCCGCTGCGCGCCGGAGGCCGGAAAGCAGATCCGGAACTAGCTTTTTTCGGATCTGACCGGGAAAAGAGAGAATACAACATAGGTTCAACATATCTATATGCCGGGCATCTGCATAGGTGTGGCATACGCATATACTTACCATCTGCATATGCTATGACTATACATATGCTTTGCATCTGCATATACTGAACATAGTCATACAGGCCGGTCGGCCAGGAGGAAATGATGAGAACTGTATCCATTTTTAAAAACGGCAATAACCGCGCCATTCGTCTGCCCCGCGATCTGGATTTTGAGGGAGTGAGCGAGCTGGAGATCGTCCGGGAAGGGGACAGCATTATTTTGCGTCCCGTCCGGCCGACCTGGGGCTCGTTCGCGCAGTTCGAGAAGGCAGACCCGGACTTTATGGCGGAGCGCGAGGACGTTGTCAGCGACGAAGGACGATTTAACCTGTGAACAAGACCTATATGCTCGACACCTGTATCTGCTCGTTCATCATGCGCGAGCAGCCGGAAGCCGTCCTGAAGCGCCTGGAGCTGGCGGTGCTGCGCGGCCAGCGCATCGTTGTCTCGGCCATCACTTATTCTGAAATGCGCTTCGGGGCCACCGGCCCGAAGGCCTCCCCGCGCCACGTCGAGCTGGTCGACGCGTTCTGCGCCCGCCTCGATGCCATCCTGCCCTGGGATCGCGCTGCGGTGGACGCCACCACGGAGATTAAGGTGGCGCTGCGAATGGCCGGGACGACACGGCCATTGCCGGGCACGCCATCGCCGCCGGTGCCGTGCTGGTGACGAATAATACGCGGGAATTTGAGCGGGTACCGGGTCTTGTGCTGGAAGACTGGGTAAGATAACGCTGTAAAACAAAACAGGCGGTCTGGCGCAGCCGGACACTCTTTCAGTCAGCGGTATATAAAGGAATAAAAGATGCCTCTGATCACGCGGCTTATGCTGCAAAACTTTAAAAAGTTTCCGGAACTGGACCTGCGCTTCACTCATGACCGTAACATTCTGGTCGGGGACAATGAGTCCGGGAAAAGCACGATTCTGCTGGCCCTTGACCTTGTGCTGAGTGACAGCCGGCACCGGGTCGAGGCATTGGGTGTGGAATCGCTCCTGTCCCAGTCAGCAGTAAGGCAGTTTCAGG
>NZ_JBMEZK010000032.1:0-3621 GCF_048822715.1 Klebsiella sp. C239
CTTGCCGATGCGCTGCATCAGTGGATGCTGGCCCATCGCCAGAAAGTGCCGGATGGCTCCGGCACGGCCAAAGCCCTGGATTACAGCCTCAAACGTTGGGAAGCGCTGACGCGCTACCTGGACGATGGCGCTGTGCCCATCGACAACAACTGGGTGGAAAACCAGATCCGACCCTGGGCGCTGGGGCGCAGCAATTGGCTGTTTGCGGGTTCACTGCGCAGTGGTCAACGTGCGGCTGCGGTCATGACCCTAATACAGTCAGCGAAGCTGAATCGGCATGATCCCTATGCCTACCTGAAGGATGTGCTGACTCGCCTGCCGACACAGAAGAACAACGCCATCGACGAGCTATTGCCCCACAACTGGAAACCGGCCATACCTAACAAGGTGTAGGCCGGACGTGTATGGAGAGCCTTCTTCGAAAGCTGGACAAGGTGCCAACTCTAGACGGCAGGATATGCCCTGGGAGATCGATGAGAGAAAGAGGAGGCCATAAGTAGAAAATTTCCCAAGCGACTGGTGGCTCGCTAGGCATACGTGTCGTGTTACTCCTAAGTTATTAGACACACTAGATTTTCCGGGCTTTGCTGGGCTGCGGGTGTCGCAGGTGTATGCCGCACGGAGATCGCAGTTAAACCTGATACTAGGCCGGCTCATGCACTAGCCGGATGTCGATTTCTCTGTCGACATACTTCCACTCCACCGAGGCCCGGAGTTCGGCCAAAAGCCTGTTAAAGCCCGGCTCATCAGACGGGGAATATTCGAACCACGTCAAGAAGTCGAAGGGTTCGCTCTCGCCCAGGTCCCGACAATGGTGGAGACGACGGGCCACAGCAGGGAGATATTGGAGCCCAATGTGAATGTGACGGGACTGCTCCTCAAAAATCTTCCGGCGTTCGTCTTGAGCCAGTCCCCACCATGAGGGGTTTTTCCGGATAGGGATCAGGGCGGCACAGGTGGCCTCTGCTCGACCCAAACTTGGCTGCTTCGCCACGAGACGATCCTTCTCTTCACGCACGACATAACGCTCGTTACTCGTTATCCCGCGAAGAAGCCATTTGGTGCCCAAAGGCTGCGGCGAAACAGAGCCAGCGGCTACGTCGAGCCGGGGGATTCCAGGGAGAGGGGCTCCCGCCACGGCATCCATCCGAACAACGCGCCAAACACCCGTTTCTCCACCAGCGAACGTAAATAATCGTGTATTCATCAGTTTCCTCTCAGGCCTTTCGCCTATTTCTCAGCCAACGCAAAACCGGCATTGCCCGGCGCAACCACTGAAACAAATATAAAAGGTTCGGGGCCAGAGTTCATTGCACCATGTACCTGCCCAGGTTTTGCGATCGCAATATCTCCAGCTTTAAGATGAGTGACTATGCCGTTACCTTGATGATATTCGGCTTCACCTGAGATAACCGTCCAAGTATCTTGGCCGTGAGGATGTACATGGGAAGCTATTTCCTGCCCAGGGTGGGCGTGCCAAACAACGACGACAGAGTCATTGGTTTCCAGAACAACCGAACGAATCGGTTCGCCGTTAGACGGACGAACATATTCATCCACCGAAAAAATCCGCGATTCAGTTTCTGCTCTCATGTTCACACCCATTTAAAACTGATTGGACACGTACTCTAAACGCAACTGCGCCTGGACAGCACATGAAGATATGTACCTAAGCGCCCTTCGGGAAAACTATGCTCTGGCGCACAGAGACCGTCAATACTCCGTCGTGGGTAGGCATGACATAACGGGAGGAGACGGGCGACGCTTTGGTCATATGTACATGAGAAGGTGGCTCGCCCGCTCGGCAGGGTTGTTGTCGATGGGCAGGTGTCCCCCTTTCGATGTAGCGGATCAGCTTTAACCAGTTGCTCGCAAGGCAATTGATTGCTTGCCCAAGGCACTTTGACGACGTGACCTGGGGAGGGGTTTTGTCCAGCCTAGCTTTCAGTTGCTCCAGGAAAGCCTGGCTTTGCGACTGGCGCGTCTGGTATCGCTGGGCATCGCCCGCCTCTTCCATGTCGCGCTCGATGCCGTAGAGCTTGTTGATAAGAGTCAGTGCCATCTCCGCTCGGCCGATCTTGCCCTTGGATTGAGTTTTCTGATGAACTTGCGCCGCGCATGCCCAGCAACCTATACGCTCGACGCCTTTCTGCCTCCAGGAGGCGCTGCGGCACCTCCTGGGTACGGCTAGCGGTGTAATTGAACAGGATGACCGGAAGATTTGGTGGGCCACCGCGATCTCCTCAGTAGCTATAGCCAAACAGGTTGGGTATGAGAAGTTCAAGGGGGGGCGAGCAAAGCCCCCGTTCCAATTGATTCTCTATTCCACACAAATGGCGATATAAGCCGGCGGGTGATGACGACCCTGGAAGCTCTGGCATCGAGAGTGGATGTCTACTCCATCGACGAGGCGTTTCTGGATCTGACCGGAATCGACCGGGTGGTAAGCTTCGAGCCTTTTGGTCGGCAGGCGATTTGGCTCAAGGTGGAATCACCGGACGGTTACGATACAACGGTCAACGCTTGCGCCTGCTGTCGATTGACACCCCGGAAACCTACAAGCCCAGGTGCGACGCCGAGCTGACGAAGGGCCGCGAGGCAACCGCACGCCTCCGCGAACTGGTTGCCAACGCTCAGCGCATCGAGGTTGTCGATTCCGGCCAAGCCGACAAGTACGACCGCCGCCTTGTTCACCTGCTGATCGACGGGCGGGACGTGGGGCAAACCCTCATGGCCGAGGGGTTAGCCGTTGAGTGGAGGCCCGGCCCGAATGCGTGGAGGGAACGCCGTCGCCACTGGTGCGGATACTGATCGCTTTTCAGCTTGAGCCAGGAGCGCCCCGCCGCAGTGATCGGCACTTGTGTCGATCCGAGGAGGCGCAAGAGCCACAAGCCCCTGATAGGACCACGTAACGCGGCCATGCCACTAGAGCACGGCCGCTTTTTTCTTTTAAAAACAAAAATATAAAAAAATCCTGTTGCTTGAGCCGGTGGTATTGTGGGCAACTGCCGACCTGTTGGCAGGGTGGGGGCAACCGCTCGCGGTTGTCCCTGGCCTGTCAATGGGGAACCGCGAAGCGGTTAGGCAGGTATCCGGCTTGCCGGATTGTCCATAATTCCACGGGCTGTTTTCCCCAGGGCTACACGTTTTATATATGTTTTTTTTGTTTTAAAGAGTTTTAGGGAATCAGAAGGCAAAATTTACCTTCATTATCAGTTGCTTATAGAACCCCTCGGTGGGTAATAGACGGTTTCCGGTGGGTAATAGACGGGGTTGGGTGGGTAAACGACGGAACCGGGTGGGTAATAGACGGACTATCCACAGGCTGGATCGCCGGATCGATCCCCTCCCGTCTATTACACACCCGCCTTGCGCAAACCCTGACCAGTAGTCGCCTCGCGCTCCGTCTATTACACACCGCCGCGCTTAGTATTCGCCTGGGTCCAGTGGGGGGAGAACCCCGGAGCTGCTGACGACTTCCCCGCGTTGCGGACGCTCGACCGTCTCGCCGGGTTTCAGCGGATAGCGCCGCAGCACTCGCCCGTATTCTTCGCTCGCCCGCTTTGCTTCCACGCGCACGCGGCCAGACTCCGAGTTGACGCAGTTCAGGTAATTTTCTGT
>NZ_JBMEZK010000033.1:0-3482 GCF_048822715.1 Klebsiella sp. C239
AAGGTAATCAATGACTTACTCCATTGATAAAAAATGGAAAGCTGGCGGTTTGTCTCTTGGCTGGACAGCAGTGCCTACCGTGTTGTTTTTTATACAAAACGAAAAAAAACTAACTTCTGTGGCCTTCAACACTCTGCTTAACCTCATAGTTCATTGGTGGAGTCTACAAGAATGGCCGCACCCGTCGATGGAGAGCCTAGCAATACGAATGGGCGTTTCTGTAAGGACAGTTCAGAGAGCTATCAATGATCTGGAAAAAGCCAATCTCTTGGACAAGAAACCAACATCAAAAAGTGACAGCCGATATGGAGGTCGTAACATTTATGACCTAACAAAGCTTGTTGACTACCTAGACACAATGGGTCCATCAGTAGCAGAACAGGTAAAAAAACCACGCCATAAAAAACCCATATATACCGTAAGAAAAACTACAATTTGAAATTTCCGCCGAGTTCAACTTTTCATGGTTAAGCGAGCCTGCCAATTACTCTGATTTACCATAACACCTCTTGGCCGCACCCCCTGAGACGCCCTCAGCGCGTTTCTGCGGCCTCCTGCGGATTTCCGGCACCTTTCCCCGCCCATAACCCTGAAAAACGCCCCTGACGATTTTGGCGCGACTGCATGGCTATGCACGCAGGTGCATGACTGCGATTTTAGCCGCTAAAATCCTGCGAACGGGTCAAAAGGCTCGCTGAACCCCACCGATAACGGTGAACGGGGGCGCAGTTTACTGTGCGGCCGTGAGGCGTTGGCCAAGCCGCCAGGCGCGGCAGAGATTTCGTAAGGGGGGCGATTTAACGTGGATAACCAGAACGCAGAAATTTCGACGTGTCGAAATTTTTCAGGGTGTCGGGCGGGGCCTGACCAGGAGGATTTGGTGTGCCGGCGGTACTCCAAAGACACATCTTGTCCCGCTGTTTTGTGGTGTCGGCGCAGTGGCGGTGGCCACAAAACATTTCCTGTCCTGATAACTCAACAAGAGAACGTCAGATGACGTCACTTTGCGGCGTCAGCCCTATCCTGCATCGCATCAAAAAAAGAGAGCCGGAAGAACATACGGGTGCGGGTTAAGGCTTTGCGATACCCGTCCAGGGGATCGTGCTTTCGGGGGAGCCGCAAGCAACGGAACGCCCCAGCGTTCCGAGTCCGCCCACGGACGATTTGCGCAGCGGGGGCTACGCCCCCCCGTCGGTGCCGCAGGCGCCTGACCACCCTCTTAAAGCTTACGAGTTACACGAGTAAGCGTCTTAAGGGGGTGGTCAGGCGTCGGAGACGTCGGACGGGGCCGGGTGAATCTGGCGACGGAGTGGCGTCCAGCCGCGGAGAAGTCAGAGAGGGTGAAGCCGCACGGCGCAACCCCTGGGGCGTGATTTTCGTTCAGAAAATCATGTCCCTTTCTGGCGCATGCAATGCGCCAGCCCCCCTATTTTGACCTCTATTTTGCTCCCTATGCATCACAATAGATAAAAATAGGGGTCAAAATAGGGAGTAAAACAGGAAGCAGAGAACGCAGAGTTTACGCTGAGTAAACGTCAGGGCAGACGCAGACTGAGTCGTTCCCGCAGCGGAACAGACACACGCATCCGATCGGAAAAGCGACCAAAGAAGTAGGCAAAATCGAGATGCCGGGGCAGCACTTTCAGACCTTCACGCACCGCAATATCAAACTCATTTTTATCACGTGCATCAAACATAAGACGGACGGCCTGACATTGCTCCGGCGTGCCATGTTCCACAACCCACTCCGTCATTTCGGTAAAAGAAAATACCGGTTCCGGACGCTGACGGACGGCAGACACAGCCGACTTAAACTTTTCGCGGGCAGCATTGTACTGAGCAGCGCCTTCTTCAGGAGAAGCTGCGCGCGTTCCTGCTACGGGGCGCTGATCGAATGAAAGTTCCCAAAGACCTGTTTCAGGGTTATGGACGTAATCTTCAGGAAGTGCAGCACGGTAGAGACGGGACAAGGGAAACTCCTCAACATCAGTGTGTAAGCGAAAACCTTAGCATCAGTGATATTCCGCTTCCTCGGTTTAACAGACTTCGCTAGTTAAACGCTGCGGCGAGCGTTACCAGCTAACGGGAAAAGAGATGATCGCTTCTCTGGCTAACATCAACGGCACACCCCCCTTTCCCCCCCCGAGCCAGGCCTCCGGGTTCCCCGGTTTTCCATAGGCTTCGCCCTCCTGACGAGCTTCACAGAAATCAGGCGATTTCCGGTGCTCAAATCAGAAGGGGCGAAACCCGACAGGACTTAAAGATCCCCACCGTTTCCGATGGGTCGCTCCCTCGTGCGCTCTCCTGTTCCCACCGTGAGGTTTACCCGTTGCAGACCGCCGTAAGGTGGCGTTTTCTCATTCCTACCCGTGCAACTGGGTTCCTTGTAGGTGGTTCGCTCCAAGCTGGGCTGTATGCACGAACTCCCCGTTCAACCCGACTACCGCGCCTTTATCAGATAACTGTTCTCTTGATTCCAACCCTGACAGACACGACGAATCGCCACTGGCGGTAGCCACTGGTGACTTATTTACGGAGCGAGATGTTAAGCTAACTTAACAAGAGTTCTTGAAGTGGGTGCCAGACTACGGCTACACTGGAAGGACAGATTAGGTTACTGCGCTCCGTTAAAGCCAGTCACCGCGGTTCAGTTAGTTCCCCAACTTTCTGAACCTTCGAAAAAACCGCCTTGCAGGGCGGTTTTTTCTTTTCTGGGAAACTACTACTGTCGCCGGAAACCGTCAAGGGTAATTAGTTATCAGGAAGACCATGTTAATCAACATCAACCGGCAGCTCCATTGGGCGATGGTAACCTACCTCAAGTAGTTTGATACTGTAGGACGACAGCTTTTGAAAATGCAAAACGCCATCAGAAACTGAGTAACCATGTCCTGTATCTCTGAAAGAGGGATCGCCGATATGAGCATGCCAAAGCTTATTAGCTTCTGCATGAGCGATTAGATCGCTTCTCTTCGGTTCAGGAATGTTTACAGGCAGGCGGCTTGACGGAGCTATTTTACCTTTCCAACCCCATAATCCATTTTTTTCAAAATGATCGATAAATTCATCGATACAATCAAGGATATTGAGGCGTGTAGGCATCTCCACAAGGGAAGCGTAAAACGTTGAAAATGAATCAGAAAAATCTACGGTATATTGCGCATATGTTACGATTGAACTTTGCGTGCCGTTTTTATCGCCCATTCCCTTCTCTGCTCCCTAGTCAGACCAGAGGGCATTGTAACAGACTTCTCATTCGCTCTGGAAATCAACAGAGACAAGGATACGCCAAATACCTCAGTATCTTCAAAAAGATCATGACGTTGTTCGGTTTTCATATCGTTAACTCCGTATTTATTCGAGGCAGAAAAATTTTTTTTCTATCTTCAGGTTAGCTTTTTGTGGTTGCACAATAATGGCGCTAGTGTCACCCTATTCATATGAATAATCATATAATATATACACCAAATAATTTTTTATAT
>NZ_JBMEZK010000034.1:0-3155 GCF_048822715.1 Klebsiella sp. C239
ATATATACAGTTTCAAGCGAGGGGAAAATACGATGAAGTTCATTCCTGCAGTATCAGAAGCCAGCATAGTAAAAATTCCTTTGTTCACAGAGCGATGCCCTGCGGGTTTTCCGTCACCGGCTGCGGACTACACTGAGTCTGAACTGGATCTGAATGAGTACTGCATTCACCGGCGCCACTCCACCTATTTTGTCAGGGCGATTGGCAACTCAATGACTGATATTGGCCTCTATTCCGGCGATCTGATGGTCGTGGATAAAGCAGAACAGCCGCGGCACGGGGATATTGTTATCGCGGAAATTGAGGGTGAATTTACGGTAAAACGCCTGCTTCTGACGCCACGGCCGGCCTTGCAGGCGATGAGCCCGGACTTCCCTTCCCTGTACCCGGATCCGGAAACGCTGCAAATTTTCGGTGTGGTGACGGCCTTCATTCATAAAACCCGGGGGACAGACTGATGTTCGCCCTGGCCGACGTCAACTCCTTCTACGCCAGTTGCGAGAGGGTTTTCAGGCCGGATTTGCGCGGAAAACCGGTCGTCGTTCTCAGTAACAACGATGGCTGCGTTATTGCCCGGAGTGCTGAAGCCAAACGGCTGGGTATAAAGATGGGAACCCCCTGGTTCCAGCTCAAAGAGGCGCAGTTTCCTGAAAAACTGTACGTTTTTTCCAGCAATTACGAGCTCTACGCTAGCCTGAGTAACCGCGTGGTCGCCCTGCTGGAGGAGCTGTCTCCCCGCGTCGAACAATACTCGATAGACGAATGTTTCCTGGATGCCCGGGGAATTGGCCAATGTATGGATCTGGAGGATTTTGGCAGGCAGTTGCGTGGGCACGTTCTCAGTGGAACCGGACTGACGATCGGTGTCGGCTGCGGCGCCACAAAAACACTGGCCAAATCGGCGCAGTGGGCGTCAAAGGAATGGCCACAATTCAGGGGGGTGCTGGCGCTGTCGCCCGATAATCCACGCAGGACGGCAAAATTACTCAGCCTGCAGCCGGTGGAAGAAATCTGGGGCGTGGGGAACCGGATAGCGAAAAAGCTGCACGTTATGGGGATCACCACCGCCCTGCAGCTGTCGCTGACGAACCCCGCGTTTATCCGCAAAAACTTCAACGTAGTGCTGGAGCGCACGGTACGTGAGCTGAACGGCGAGAGTTGCATTTCACTGGAGGAAGCGCCGCCGCCGAAACAGCAGATTGTCTGCAGTCGCAGCTTCGGGCAGCGGATCACCACCTATGAAGAAATGCGCCAGGCCGTCTGCCAGTACGCCGAGCGCGCAGCAGAAAAGTTGCGAGGTGAGCGGCAGTACTGCCGGCATATCAGCATCTTCATCAAAACCTCCCCTTTTGCGGTTAATGAACCGTACTACGGTAACGTGGCCACTGAGAAACTGAACACCCCTACCCGTGACACCCGGGACATTATAGCGGCAGCGGTCAGGTCTCTGGACAGGATCTGGCTCGATGGCCACCGCTACGCAAAAGCGGGGATAATGCTCAATGATTTCAGCCCGAACGGCGTTGCACAGCTGAATCTGTTCGATGACGTGCAGCCACGGCCGCACAGCGATGCGCTGATGAAGGTGCTCGACGGTATTAATCATTCCGGACTCGGGAAAGTCTGGTTTGCCGGACGGGGTATTGCGCCGGACTGGCAGATGAAACGGGAGATGCTGTCACCGGCATATACCACCCGCTGGAAGGAGCTGCCGGTTGCCCGTTTCTGACCGTTGAAATGACAGAAGGGACTTGCCGCCAGAGCTTACTTTACCGATCATACAGATGACTTGTCTCAGGGGGGAACCATGACAAACATCATTCTGTGTGATGTGACTGCCAGCGTCAGCGAACTTAAAAACGATCCGGTGGCCACCGCCAGTGCCGGCGGCGGCTACCCGGTAGCGATTATTGACCGCAAGCGCCCTGTTTTTTATTGTGTGCCCGCGGCTCTGTATGAACAAATGCTCGATACGCTGGACGAAAAAGACCTGGTGCAATTGATCACAGAACGTCAAAACCAGCCGCTGCGTGAAGTGGATCTCAATCAGTATCTGTGATGTGCTCCGGTGCGAGGAGCAAGGAATGTATTAAATCAATGTTAAGGAACAATATGGGTAGCAAAATCGCAGGTGTGGTTTTCTTATTCTTCACTGTCTGGGGAATGGCTTCAGTGATTGAATTGCAGTACTCGCGTAACGCTGATACCTATCCTGTCTGGCTGACAAAACATCTCCGGATCTCTCCCGAAAATAACGAAAAGAGCCTGATAAGGATAGGAATGGAAACCTTTGACAAGGTATGTGGTGATAACAGGGGCCTCCTTGCCGTCACCCAAAAACAAAACGGTATGTTTATGCGCTGTGATGATTTCCCCGGATTTTTTTCATGGTTCAGCGGCGTTTACAAAGTCAGTTAATCAGATAACGTGTTGGACTTTCAATATGTTACCCACACGGTTATCCCCCGTTACTGTGGATAATCAATATATTGTGTCTCAGACAGCTGCTTTTTCTACCATATGTTGTGTCCCTGATATCCCCTCGGACGGCGTGACAAACGACATCACACTGGAGACGCTGATGACGGGACCATGTTCATCCAGGGTCGTAAGAACGGCCGGGACTGGTTACCGGCCGGACGAAGGACCGGCCAACGCGCAGCGGCGGCAGCTGGTTTTAAAAATGCTGGCGGAAATTTAAAATTAAGCCGCACACCCCGCGAAATTTTGCAAATTTCACTCAACATGCTTCGTTCAGATCCCAACAGAGCTTTCACCATCACCTGTAATAGCCGCCCTGCTGCGTGATTACTCCGCTCAACAGATTGCTGGCGACAAGCCAATACCTGTTCGTGACAGGCATTGCTTAACCGTTGTCCCAAACTAATAATGTGCCGACGATGCAGGTGGGACCGTGGTCCCAGACAGATTACCTGACCGACGATGCAGGTGGGACCGTGGTCCCAGGCAGATAACCTGACCGGCGATGCAGGTGGGACCGTGGTCCCAGGCAGATAAGCTGACAGACGATGCAGGTGGGACCATGGTCCCAGGCAGATAAGCTGACCGATGACGCAGGTGGGACCGTGGTCCCAGACAGATAAGCTGACCGATGACGCAGGTGAGACCGTGGTCCCAGGCAGATAACCTGACCG
>NZ_JBMEZK010000035.1:0-2832 GCF_048822715.1 Klebsiella sp. C239
TTCTCTCAATCCGCCAAAACATCTTCGGCGTTGTAAGGTTAAGCCTCACGGTTCATTAGTACCGGTTAGCTCAACGCATCGCTGCGCTTACACACCCGGCCTATCAACGTCGTCGTCTTCAACGTTCCTTCAGGAGACTTAAAGTCTCAGGGAGAACTCATCTCGGGGCAAGTTTCGTGCTTAGATGCTTTCAGCACTTATCTCTTCCGCATTTAGCTACCGGGCAGTGCCATTGGCATGACAACCCGAACACCAGTGATGCGTCCACTCCGGTCCTCTCGTACTAGGAGCAGCCCCCCTCAATTCTCCAGCGCCCACGGCAGATAGGGACCGAACTGTCTCACGACGTTCTAAACCCAGCTCGCGTACCACTTTAAATGGCGAACAGCCATACCCTTGGGACCTACTTCAGCCCCAGGATGTGATGAGCCGACATCGAGGTGCCAAACACCGCCGTCGATATGAACTCTTGGGCGGTATCAGCCTGTTATCCCCGGAGTACCTTTTATCCGTTGAGCGATGGCCCTTCCATTCAGAACCACCGGATCACTATGACCTGCTTTCGCACCTGCTCGCGCCGTCACGCTCGCAGTCAAGCTAGCTTATGCCATTGCACTAACCTCCTGATGTCCGACCAGGATTAGCTAACCTTCGTGCTCCTCCGTTACGCTTTGGGAGGAGACCGCCCCAGTCAAACTACCCACCAGACACTGTCCGCAACCCCGATTAGGGGCCCACGTTAGAACATCAAACATTAAAGGGTGGTATTTCAAGGTTGGCTCCACGCAGACTGGCGTCCACGCTTCAAAGCCTCCCACCTATCCTACACATCAAGGCTCAATGTTCAGTGTCAAGCTATAGTAAAGGTTCACGGGGTCTTTCCGTCTTGCCGCGGGTACACTGCATCTTCACAGCGAGTTCAATTTCACTGAGTCTCGGGTGGAGACAGCCTGGCCATCATTACGCCATTCGTGCAGGTCGGAACTTACCCGACAAGGAATTTCGCTACCTTAGGACCGTTATAGTTACGGCCGCCGTTTACCGGGGCTTCGATCAAGAGCTTCTCCTTACGGATAACCCCATCAATTAACCTTCCGGCACCGGGCAGGCGTCACACCGTATACGTCCACTTTCGTGTTTGCACAGTGCTGTGTTTTTAATAAACAGTTGCAGCCAGCTGGTATCTTCGACTGGTCTCAGCTCCATCCGCAGGGACTTCACCTACACACCAGCGTGCCTTCTCCCGAAGTTACGGCACCATTTTGCCTAGTTCCTTCACCCGAGTTCTCTCAAGCGCCTTGGTATTCTCTACCTGACCACCTGTGTCGGTTTGGGGTACGATTTGATGTTACCTGATGCTTAGAGGCTTTTCCTGGAAGCAGGGCATTTGTTACTTCAGCACCGTAGTGCCTCGTCATCACACCTCAGCCTTGATTATCCGGATTTGCCTGGATAACCAGCCTACATGCTTAAACCGGGACAACCGTCGCCCGGCTAACATAGCCTTCTCCGTCCCCCCTTCGCAGTAACACCAAGTACAGGAATATTAACCTGTTTCCCATCGACTACGCCTTTCGGCCTCGCCTTAGGGGTCGACTCACCCTGCCCCGATTAACGTTGGACAGGAACCCTTGGTCTTCCGGCGAGCGGGCTTTTCACCCGCTTTATCGTTACTTATGTCAGCATTCGCACTTCTGATACCTCCAGCAACCCTCACAGGCCACCTTCGCAGGCTTACAGAACGCTCCCCTACCCAACAACACATAGTGTCGCTGCCGCAGCTTCGGTGCATGGTTTAGCCCCGTTACATCTTCCGCGCAGGCCGACTCGACCAGTGAGCTATTACGCTTTCTTTAAATGATGGCTGCTTCTAAGCCAACATCCTGGCTGTCTGTGCCTTCCCACATCGTTTCCCACTTAACCATGACTTTGGGACCTTAGCTGGCGGTCTGGGTTGTTTCCCTCTTCACGACGGACGTTAGCACCCGCCGTGTGTCTCCCGTGATAACATTCTTCGGTATTCGTAGTTTGCATCGGGTTGGTAAGTCGGGATGACCCCCTAGCCGAAACAGTGCTCTACCCCCGAAGATGAGTTCACGAGGCGCTACCTAAATAGCTTTCGGGGAGAACCAGCTATCTCCCGGTTTGATTGGCCTTTCACCCCCAGCCACAAGTCATCCGCTAATTTTTCAACATTAGTCGGTTCGGTCCTCCAGTTAGTGTTACCCAACCTTCAACCTGCCCATGGCTAGATCACCGGGTTTCGGGTCTATACCCTGCAACTTAACGCCCAGTTAAGACTCGGTTTCCCTGCGGCTCCCCTATACGGTTAACCTTGCTACAGAATATAAGTCGCTGACCCATTATACAAAAGGTACGCAGTCACACCCGAAGGTGCTCCCACTGCTTGTACGTACACGGTTTCAGGTTCTTTTTCACTCCCCTCGCCGGGGTTCTTTTCGCCTTTCCCTCACGGTACTGGTTCACTATCGGTCAGTCAGGAGTATTTAGCCTTGGAGGATGGTCCCCCCATATTCAGACAGGATACCACGTGTCCCGCCCTACTCTTCGAGTTCACAACCTGTGCATTTTGGTGTACGGGACTATCACCCTGTACCGTCGGACTTTCCAGACCGTTCCACTAACACACAAGCTGATTCAGACTCTGGGCTGCTCCCCGTTCGCTCGCCGCTACTGGGGGAATCTCGGTTGATTTCTTTTCCTCGGGGTACTTAGATGTTTCAGTTCCCCCGGTTCGCCTCGTTAACCTATGTATTCAGTTAACGATAGTGCAACGAATTGCACTGGGTTTCCCCATTCGGACATCGCCGG
>NZ_JBMEZK010000036.1:0-2493 GCF_048822715.1 Klebsiella sp. C239
AACGCCGGGTTATTCTTATTTGTCGCTTCTTTACTCGCCTTTATCGGCCTTCACTCAAGGATGTATTGTGGTTATGCGTTATATTCGCCTGTGTATTATCTCCCTGTTAGCCACCCTGCCGCTGGCGGTACACGCCAGCCCGCAGCCGCTTGAGCAAATTAAACAAAGCGAAAGCCAGCTGTCGGGCCGCGTAGGCATGATAGAAATGGATCTGGCCAGCGGCCGCACGCTGACCGCCTGGCGCGCCGATGAACGCTTTCCCATGATGAGCACCTTTAAAGTAGTGCTCTGCGGCGCAGTGCTGGCGCGGGTGGATGCCGGTGACGAACAGCTGGAGCGAAAGATCCACTATCGCCAGCAGGATCTGGTGGACTACTCGCCGGTCAGCGAAAAACACCTTGCCGACGGCATGACGGTCGGCGAACTCTGCGCCGCCGCCATTACCATGAGCGATAACAGCGCCGCCAATCTGCTGCTGGCCACCGTCGGCGGCCCCGCAGGATTGACTGCCTTTTTGCGCCAGATCGGCGACAACGTCACCCGCCTTGACCGCTGGGAAACGGAACTGAATGAGGCGCTTCCCGGCGACGCCCGCGACACCACTACCCCGGCCAGCATGGCCGCGACCCTGCGCAAGCTGCTGACCAGCCAGCGTCTGAGCGCCCGTTCGCAACGGCAGCTGCTGCAGTGGATGGTGGACGATCGGGTCGCCGGACCGTTGATCCGCTCCGTGCTGCCGGCGGGCTGGTTTATCGCCGATAAGACCGGAGCTAGCAAGCGGGGTGCGCGCGGGATTGTCGCCCTGCTTGGCCCGAATAACAAAGCAGAGCGCATTGTGGTGATTTATCTGCGGGATACGCCGGCGAGCATGGCCGAGCGAAATCAGCAAATCGCCGGGATCGGCGCGGCGCTGATCGAGCACTGGCAACGCTAAGCCGGCGGTGGCCGCGCGCGTTATCCGGCCCGCAGCACCTCGCAGGCGTGCCGGGCGATATGACTGGCGGCGGCATCGGAAAGATGCCGGTCGGTAATGATGGTGGTGAACCGGGTCAAAGGTAACGCCATAAACGTGGCCACCTGATTGTATTTCGAACTGTCGCACAGCAGGATGCTTCTCGCGCTGACCTGGCTGACGGTCTCCTTGACGGTAACCTTGTTCTCATCAGGGGTGAATATCCCGCGACTGTCCCAGCCGCTGGCGGAGATAAAGGCCGTATCGATAGCCAGGTGGCGTAACGTACGCGCCGCCGATTCGCCCACGCAGGAGCGGTTCTCCCGGCACAGAGTGCCGCCGGTGTGGATCACGCCGCACTGGCTGGCATCGATCAGCAGCTGGGTTATCTCAAAATCATTGGTGACCACCTGGAGATCGTTCCGGTCGAGGATCGCCCGCGCCAGCGCCAGGGTGGTAGTCCCGGCATCCAGATAGATGCAACTGTTTTTAGCGATATGACTCGCCGCCAGCGCGCCGATCGCCTGTTTCTCCTCACTCTGCAGCGTGCTTTTCACCAGATGACTGGGTTCCGCGGCCAGCCGGCTGACGGCGCGTACGCCGCCCGAGACGCTGACCAGCAGCCCCTGCTCCTCCAGTTTACTGACGTCCCGACGGATGGTCATATGGGACACGCCGAGGATCTCCGTCAGCTCGTTAATGCTTACCGCCCCACGCTGCTCCACCAGGGCTAAAATACGCTGATGTCGTTCTATTGGAATCACCGCTCTCCCCTTACCATTTTTTCACACCAGGCGTCACCACCCAGGCTACGGCCCTGGCGACACCCGGTGTTGTTATCGCGCTTTGCCGCTGTTTTTTACGCTATTTTAGGGCAAGAATCGCCGCTGTGCAGCCTCTTTCCGCCTGTGAATTTTTTATATTCATGTGGGTTATTCGTGATAACTCTCACATAAATTCACATGATAACGCTTTATTCTATCATTAAATCACATTAATTAACTAATGTTCACAAGGAGACCAGCATGGCTGCACACACTAACGTCTGCGTGATTGGACTGGGTTCAATGGGCATGGGCGCCGCCCGCGCCTGCCTGCAGGCGGGCCTGAACACCTGGGGCGTTGACATCAATCCCGACAACTGTCGCGCACTGCTGGCGGCGGGCGCCAAAGGCGCGGGCCCCAGCGCGGTGCCGTTCGCCGCGGAACTGGATGCAGTTGTGCTGCTGGTGGTCAATGCCGCCCAGGTGCGGGGGATCCTGTTCGGCGAGAGCGGCCTCGCCGCCCATCTGAAGCCGGGCACCGTCGTGATGGTGTCGTCCACCATCGCCTCCGCCGATGCTCAGGCCATTGCCGAGGCGCTGGCGGAGTACCAGCTATTGATGCTCGACGCGCCGGTATCGGGCGGCGCCGTGAAAGCGGCCGCCGGCGACATGACGGTGATGGCCTCCGGGAGCGATGCCGCCTTTGCCCGACTCGCGCCGGTGCTGGACGCCGTGGCCGGCAAAGTCTACCGCATCGGGAGCGACATTGGTCTTGGC
>NZ_JBMEZK010000037.1:0-2278 GCF_048822715.1 Klebsiella sp. C239
TGTCAAAGCTCAATTGAAATGTCCGTTATCCGGCTCAATTAAAATGTCCACTTTGATCTCTCATTCTCTTTACTGATAGACTTTCCTCCGACTGAAACAACAGGATGATTGAGCCCATGCTTCGATACGAGTTAACGCCGAACAATGCAGGTTTTATACTGTGGGGAGATTCAGAAGCCCTGAATGAATTACATGAACTCATTCATTACATCGTGGATGAAAGCCCACTGATTAAAGTTAAAGACGGATTTATGTTATCCCTTGCCTATGATATTCGTAAAGCACGGGAAGGTAATCGTCGTGTTGAGCAACATCAGTATGATCAACATGATACATATAAGCTTTATGGTGTTGAGCTTTTATGGCCTCTGGTCCTGGTACAGTCCTCAATACTCAGAAACTCAATGGGTTATATTCAGACAGACAAAAACCAGTTGTCTGTCATGTATGCCTTTGAATACCTGATAGAATCAGCATTAACAGAGTCTGAGAGAACAACGTCGAATGATATTATGCTAACAGTAAAATATGCATCAGACTCTGATTTTAATTTCATAGAGGATAATATTGACAGCAGGTGCTGCTATTTTATCAGCTTATCTCCGGAGCAAAGAAAAAAGCAGTTAATCAGTATTGTTCGTTCTTTTCATTCATTATGGGGTAAGTATGCCCGTGAAAAGCAGGACATAAAGATGCTGAACGAAATGAATAATACATCATGGGTCTGGCCGGACAATATCAACTGGTGAGCAACCACTGTCCGGCCAGTGAGTACCATCAGCGGGCTCTTTTACCAAAAATGTCCTCTGAACGTGACTGAAGCTGTTTGAGTGCTTCGAGCATGTCATCATTATCCAGTGAGCGCTGGGATTTCTTCCCTTCCTGCTTTGGCCGTCGTCGGGAAGGGCCATCTCCAGCGGGAATTGACTGAGAGCGCGTGTTATCCCGCTTGCTCTGCACCAGACTGATAAACTCCAGGGTTCGGCCAAGACGCTTGTTATCGACAATCGCGCCCTGGTCGATTTCTGACAGTCGGTCGTAGGTAGAGTAGGGAAGTAGCGTACCGTTCAGGCGCAGCTCTTTTCTGCCATCAGGATAGTGATACACATCGATATATTTACCTATTGCACGGCGACTCAGTTCGCTGTCTTCAATCAGGTACAACATTTTATCATATTGTATCGTCAACGATTTTGAGACTTTACGTTTTTCACGAACAGTGAAAATAAGCCCCAGGTCCTCATCATGTTCTACAGCACGGTGTACGTCAAAATCATGTCGCGGTACTTTGCCAAAACGGCGGTTATAGTCAGCCATATAGGCCTCAGCGAAGTCATTTGCAGCCTCCATTGAACAAATGCCCTGTAACCGCAGCTCTTTGACCAGACGATCCTGTAAAGTGAGGTGAGCTCGTTCTACACGCCCTTTGGCGGGACTGGTTTCTGCACAGATAGTCTGGATGTTCAGTTCATGCATGGCTCGCCCAAACTGAGTATGCCCGTCTCCGCCTGTGGCGTGTTTATTGTTAACACGAAAAACACCGGCTTTATCGCTGTACAGTGCCAGCGGTTTACCATGCTTATCGATATAGCGCCGCGTGGCTTCGAAGTAAGAAAACGTGGACTCCGATTTAACAAACAACAGTTCCATCAGTTTGCTGGTTGCATCATCAACATAGACCAGCGCGGTGCAGGCCGGGCCACGGCCTTCAAACCAGTCGTGATCACAGCCATCTATTTGTATCAGCTCACCAGTACACGGACGCCGGTACCGTGGTTGAGGGATCCTTGCGGCACGTTGTTTACGGGGAACCCATAAGCCAGCCCGCACCATGATGCGCCGGACAGTTTCTTTGCCAAGAAACAGTCCGTGGAGTTCTTCGAGCTTTTCACGCGCCAGAGTCGGACCGAAATCAGCATAACGCGTCTTGATCAGTTCCAGAGCCTGATCTGCGAGCCCGGGTGGCAACTGGCGGTTACCACGCATGCCACATCGTCTGCTGGCCATACCAAGCGGTCCCCCTTCACGGTAACGGGCAAGAAGTCTGCGGCATTGCCTGTCGCTGATACCGAGGTGCTCGGCCGCACGGCGCGTTGTGATGCGACGTTCAATGACGTCCTGTATAATCTTGATCCGGTTGATCTCTTTCAAAGTAAACACTCCTGAGCTTTCTGCGCTCATGATATGCCTCCCGGTAGTTTAAACGGACCAGTGAAGCTTACCATAGCGCGGACATCTGAATTGAGCCACAGGCGGACATTACTATTGAGCCATTACA
>NZ_JBMEZK010000038.1:0-1912 GCF_048822715.1 Klebsiella sp. C239
CAGTGTGCGCCGGGAGACCGGTAGAGATCAAGGGGTGAAAGTCCCCGACCATTGAAGGACCAGCAATCCACAAGGTCCCCGAGTCATGCGTTGCATACCGCGAGGTATGGGGCGAAGCGTTGACAGGGGTGTTGACAGGCCAGCCATTGAGCCACGAAATGTATATTAAATTACCGGGTGCCGACGTTGTACTGTTAACGGAAGGCAACATCATAGGGTGCGATACTGCGAGTGCCACATGGACCCGGCGGGGTCTGAGACCCTGGCATGTCAATACGATCTCTACGCGGGAACCGGGAGATCTCCCCTCTGACCATCTGCCAGTGTCGGAGATGGCCCGCACCGGGAAGACGAGGAGTCATAGCCGGTGATGTACGGAGAGGAGAAGTCGGACTCGCTCATAGTAGCGGCGAAGCAGGCGAACAACCCGAAAGGAGCGGAGTCAGTGGAGCGAAGGAGCGGGGCCAAGGGGAACGCGGAACAGCCACACATGCGCCGGACACAGAGCCGGGAAAGCATGTCACAGAGGCTGTCACGCGTGCGGGAAGCTGCGAAGCAGCGGAAGAAAGAACGGTTTACAGCATTGTTCCACCTGCTGACAGTCGAAGCACTGGAAGCCGCATTCCTCTCCCTGAGCAGGAAAGCGGCCGCCGGAGTGGATGGCATCAGGTGGATGGACTACGCCGGAAACATGAAGAACAACATAACAGATCTGCACCGGAGGCTACATCAGGGCAGCTACAGGGCGCAGCCCGGCAGGCGTCACTACATCCCAAAAGCGGATGGAAAACAACGCCCGCTCGGCATCGCCTCGCTGGAGGACAAGATCGTCCAGTATGCGCTGGTGAAAATCCTGAACGCAGTCTATGAAAACGACTTTATGGGGTTCTCATACGGGTTCAGACCCGGGCGAAGCCAGCACGATGCACTGGACGCACTGGCCACAGGGCTGGTACGCACTAACGTAAACTGGGTACTGGATGCCGACATCAGTCAGTTCTTTGACAGGGTGAGCCACGAATGGCTGATCAGGTTCACAGAGCATCGGATCGGCGACCGGAGGGTAATCAGGCTCATACGTAAGTGGCTCACAGCCGGGACGTCGGAGGAGGGTCAATGGCGAGCAACGGAGGAAGGCACCCCACAGGGTGCGGTCATCTCACCGCTGCTGGCAAACATATACCTCCACTACGTCTTCGATCTGTGGGCGCATCAGTGGCGACGTCGCTATGCCACAGGCAATGTGGTAATGGTCAGATACGCCGATGACATCGTCATCGGGTTCGACAAACGATACGATGCCCGGCGCTTCCGTATAGCCATGCAGCGCAGACTGAGGGAGTTCGGACTCACGGTTCACCCGGAGAAAACCCGTCTGATGGAGTTCGGCCGCTTCGCTGCCGAAAACCGTGCCATCAGGGGAAAAGGCAAACCAGAAACGTTCAACTTCCTCGGGTTCACGCACATCAGCGGGAAAGATCGCAACGGCAGGTTCATGCTGATACGAAAGACCCGCCGGGATCGGATGACGGCAACTCTGAAAGCCATCAAAGACGGTCTGCGAAGGCGCTGGCATTACTCAATCCCCGAACAGGGAAAATGGCTCAGGAGAGTGGTTCAGGGATACCTGAACTATCACTCGGTACCGGGCAACTTCCCCACCATGCAGAAGTTCAGGACACACGTAACAAACCTCTGGCGCCGGGCGCTCAGGCGCAGGAGCCAGAAGGATGATACGACCTGGACGAAAGCAAACAAACTGGCAGCCGCATGGCTACCAAGGGTTCGGGTTCTTCATCCATGGCCTGTGGAGCGGTTCACCGCCAGACACCCGAGGCAGGAGCCCGGTGCGTAAATCGCGCACGCCGGGATCTGTGCGGGGGGTATCCGGTAACGGGTATCCCTACCGCGA
>NZ_JBMEZK010000039.1:0-1573 GCF_048822715.1 Klebsiella sp. C239
CAAAGGCAGGTTCTTTAAGGTAAGGAGGTGATCCAACCGCAGGTTCCCCTACGGTTACCTTGTTACGACTTCACCCCAGTCATGAATCACAAAGTGGTAAGCGCCCTCCCGAAGGTTAAGCTACCTACTTCTTTTGCAACCCACTCCCATGGTGTGACGGGCGGTGTGTACAAGGCCCGGGAACGTATTCACCGTAGCATTCTGATCTACGATTACTAGCGATTCCGACTTCATGGAGTCGAGTTGCAGACTCCAATCCGGACTACGACATACTTTATGAGGTCCGCTTGCTCTCGCGAGGTCGCTTCTCTTTGTATATGCCATTGTAGCACGTGTGTAGCCCTGGTCGTAAGGGCCATGATGACTTGACGTCATCCCCACCTTCCTCCAGTTTATCACTGGCAGTCTCCTTTGAGTTCCCGGCCGGACCGCTGGCAACAAAGGATAAGGGTTGCGCTCGTTGCGGGACTTAACCCAACATTTCACAACACGAGCTGACGACAGCCATGCAGCACCTGTCTCACAGTTCCCGAAGGCACCAAAGCATCTCTGCTAAGTTCTGTGGATGTCAAGACCAGGTAAGGTTCTTCGCGTTGCATCGAATTAAACCACATGCTCCACCGCTTGTGCGGGCCCCCGTCAATTCATTTGAGTTTTAACCTTGCGGCCGTACTCCCCAGGCGGTCGATTTAACGCGTTAGCTCCGGAAGCCACGCCTCAAGGGCACAACCTCCAAATCGACATCGTTTACGGCGTGGACTACCAGGGTATCTAATCCTGTTTGCTCCCCACGCTTTCGCACCTGAGCGTCAGTCTTTGTCCAGGGGGCCGCCTTCGCCACCGGTATTCCTCCAGATCTCTACGCATTTCACCGCTACACCTGGAATTCTACCCCCCTCTACAAGACTCTAGCCTGCCAGTTTCGAATGCAGTTCCCAGGTTGAGCCCGGGGATTTCACATCCGACTTGACAGACCGCCTGCGTGCGCTTTACGCCCAGTAATTCCGATTAACGCTTGCACCCTCCGTATTACCGCGGCTGCTGGCACGGAGTTAGCCGGTGCTTCTTCTGCGGGTAACGTCAATCGACAAGGTTATTAACCTTATCGCCTTCCTCCCCGCTGAAAGTGCTTTACAACCCGAAGGCCTTCTTCACACACGCGGCATGGCTGCATCAGGCTTGCGCCCATTGTGCAATATTCCCCACTGCTGCCTCCCGTAGGAGTCTGGACCGTGTCTCAGTTCCAGTGTGGCTGGTCATCCTCTCAGACCAGCTAGGGATCGTCGCCTAGGTGAGCCGTTACCCCACCTACTAGCTAATCCCATCTGGGCACATCTGATGGCATGAGGCCCGAAGGTCCCCCACTTTGGTCTTGCGACGTTATGCGGTATTAGCTACCGTTTCCAGTAGTTATCCCCCTCCATCAGGCAGTTTCCCAGACATTACTCACCCGTCCGCCGCTCGTCACCCGAGAGCAAGCTCTCTGTGCTACCGCTCGACTTGCATGTGTTAGGCCTGCCGCCAGCGTTCAATCTGAGCCATGATCAAACTCTTCAATTTAAGTTTGATGCTC
>NZ_JBMEZK010000040.1:0-1557 GCF_048822715.1 Klebsiella sp. C239
TGGAGCACCTCAAAACCACCATCATACACTAAATCAGCAAGTTGGTAGCATTACCCAGAACTGGACAGAATAGGCTGTATGTCTAACTTCTGGCCACAGATATAATCGAGCCAGCAGTGCTCGCCGCAGCCGAGCGACAGGGCGAAGCCCCGAGTGAGCGAGGAAGCACCATGGAACAGTACTCATAAATTCTGCATACGCTCAATGCCTGCAAAATCACCTCCCATAGGGGTTATCCACTTATCCACGGGGATATTTTTATAAGATCTTTTTAAATAGTTGTTAGATTTTTATTTTTAGAATGCCCACAGGCCTTTATCCATGCGGGTTCCAGAGAGGGATCTGTGACAAAACGCCCTTTCAGTGTGACAAATCACCCTCAAATAGCCGCCATTTCTGTGACAAGTTGCCCTTAACCCTGTGACAAATTGCCCTCAGGAAGCGTTGCTTTTCACAAAGTTATCCATCCCTGTTGACTCTGTTTTATGAAGTGTGACAATCTTAAAGTCTGTCACACTTCGCATGGACCTGTCATGGCGGAAATAGCGGTTATAAACCATAAAAAACGTAAAAATAGCCCGCGGATTGTCCAGTCTAACGAGCTGACTGAGGCGGCATATAGTCTCTCCAGGGATCAAAAGCGTATGCTGTATCTGTTCGTTGACCAGATCAGAAAATCCGACGGCTCCCTGCAGGAACATGACGGCATCTGCGAAATTCACGTTGCTAAATACGCTGAAACATTCGGGCTGACCTCCGCTGAAGCCAGTAAGGATATACGACAGGCTTTAAAAGGTTTTGCGGGTAAGGAAGTGGTTTTCTATCGCCCTGAAGAGGATGCCGGCGATGAAAAAGGGTATGAATCCTTTCCCTGGTTTATTAAACGTGCGCACAGCCCATCCAGAGGGCTTTACAGCGTACATATCAACCCATATCTGATTCCCTTCTTCATCGGGTTACAGAACCGGTTTACGCAGTTCCGGCTCAGTGAAACAAAAGAGATTACCAATCCGTACGCCATGCGTTTATACGAATCTCTGTGCCAGTACCGTAAACCTGATGGCTCAGGTGTCGTGTCCCTGAAAATCGACTGGATCATGGAACGCTACCAGCTACCTCAAAGTTACCAGCGTATGCCGGACTTTCGCCGCCGTTTCCTGCAGGCAAGTGTTGACGAGATCAACAGCCGGACACCAATGCGCCTTTCTTACATCGAGAAAAAGAAAGGCCGCCAGACGACGCATATCGTATTTTCCTTCCGTGATATAACCTCCATGACGATTGAATAGTTGAGGGCTATCTGTCACAGATTTAAGGGTGGTTCGTCACATTTGATCTGGAAAGTTGAGGGTGATTTGTCACAGTTTTGCTGTTCCCTCCCTGGCATCCTGCGCTTACTCATAGTTTTTTTGGCTGTAACCGGTAGTGGAGCCAGAATTGAGGGCAATTTGTCACCCTATCCTGAGGGTAGTTTGTCACACTAGATTTTCTCCCTCTTCCCGGGTAATGGTGCCAACTTACTGATTTAGTGTATGATGGTGTTTTTGAGGTGCTCCC
>NZ_JBMEZK010000041.1:0-1554 GCF_048822715.1 Klebsiella sp. C239
GCCGCCCCGGCCGGCGCCGGCACCCCGGTCACCGCGCCGCTGGCGGGCACTATCTGGAAAGTGATTGCCGGCGAGGGCCAGACGGTGGCCGAAGGCGAGGTGCTGCTGATTCTGGAAGCCATGAAGATGGAGACCGAAATCCGCGCCGCCCGGGCCGGGACCGTCCGCGGTATCGCGGTGAAAGCCGGCGATGCGGTGGCGGTCGGCGACACCCTGCTGCAGCTGGCGTAACGACGAGGAGCGGAAATGGAAAGTCTGAACGCCCTGATTCAGGGGATGGGGCTGGTGCACCTGGGGTTCGGCCAGGCGGTGATGCTGCTGGTCAGCCTGCTGCTGCTCTGGCTGGCGATTGCGAAGAAGTTCGAGCCGCTGCTGCTGCTGCCGATTGGCTTCGGCGGCCTGCTGTCGAACATCCCGGAGGCCGGGCTGGCGCTGAGCGCTCTGGAGAGCCTGCTGGCCCACCACGACCCGGCGCAGCTGGCGGTGATTGCCGCGAAGCTCCACTGCGCGCCGGACGTCCACGCCATTAAGGAGGCGCTGGCCCTGGCCCTGCCGTCGGTGCAGGGGCAGATGGAGAGCCTGGCGGTGGACATGGGCTACTCCGCCGGGGTGCTGGCCATCTTCTATAAGGTGGCGATTGGCTCGGGCATCGCGCCGCTGGTGATTTTTATGGGCGTCGGGGCGATGACCGACTTCGGCCCGCTGCTGGCCAACCCGCGCACCCTGCTGCTGGGGGCGGCGGCGCAGTTCGGTATCTTCGCCACCGTCCTCGGGGCGCTGACGCTCAACTACTTCGGCCTGATTTCGTTCACCCTGCCGCAGGCGGCGGCCATCGGCATCATCGGCGGCGCCGACGGCCCGACGGCCATCTACCTGTCGGGCAAGCTGGCGCCGGAGCTGCTGGGGGCCATCGCGGTGGCCGCCTACTCCTACATGGCGCTGGTGCCGCTGATCCAGCCGCCGATCATGAAGGCGCTGACCACGGATAAGGAGCGGAAGATCCGCATGGTGCAGCTGCGTACGGTGAGTAAGCGGGAGAAGATCCTCTTCCCGGCGGTGCTGTTGCTGCTGGTGGCGCTCCTGCTGCCGGACGCCGCGCCGCTGCTGGGGATGTTCTGCTTCGGCAACCTGATGCGCGAGAGCGGGGTGGTGGAGCGGCTGAGCGATACGGTGCAGAACGCGCTGATCAACATCGTGACCATCTTCCTCGGGCTGTCGGTGGGGGCCAAGCTGGTGGCGGACAAGTTCCTGCAGCCGCAGACGCTGGGGATCCTGCTGCTGGGGGTAATCGCCTTCTGCGTGGGGACCGCCGCCGGGGTGCTGATGGCGAAGCTGCTGAACAGGTTCAGTAAGAACCCGATCAACCCGCTGATCGGTTCAGCCGGGGTGTCGGCGGTGCCGATGGCGGCCAGGGTGTCGAACAAGGTGGGTCTGGAAGCGGACGGGCAGAACTTCCTGCTGATGCACGCGATGGGCCCGAACGTGGCGGGGGTGATCGGCTCGGCGATCGCCGCCGGGGTGATGCTCAAGTACGTGCTGGCGATGTAGGCCGGC
>NZ_JBMEZK010000042.1:0-1474 GCF_048822715.1 Klebsiella sp. C239
GGCGCACGTCTTCGGTGAACGCACTCTGGCCACGCTGGAGCGTCTTCCGGGCCTGCTGTCGGCCTTTGAGGTCGTGGTATGGATGACGGATGACTGGCCGCTTTATGAATCACGCCTGAAGGGAGAACTGCATGACAAAGTCATTGGACATTATCTGAACATAAAACACTACCAGTAAGTTGGAGTCATTACCCCTCAATCAAACGTGA
This sequence comes from Klebsiella sp. C239, assembly GCF_048822715.1. Lineage (NCBI taxonomy): Bacteria > Pseudomonadati > Pseudomonadota > Gammaproteobacteria > Enterobacterales > Enterobacteriaceae > Klebsiella > Klebsiella sp. C239. Next base: position 210 of record NZ_JBMEZK010000042.1, read on the forward strand.
GAAGTCGTCACCTTTAAAACTGGTCACATTTTCAATACCCAGATCGGAAGCAGACTGGTTGATAGTCTCTACCGCATAGAACTTTGCACCAGTCAGCCGCGGGGCTAACAGGTAAGATGAAATTAAGGTTTTACGAACACTGCCACTGTAATTAATTACCGCTACTTTCATAAATCACCTCAGAATTTTTTGTTGAACTTCTTAGGGTCGAAATTCTCACCGATTTTATTGAAGAATTCTTTATCAATAATGCCGGGACTCTCTGCTTTTTCACTTTCCTGCGCTTCAGGCTCAGACGGTTGTGTATTGTGCAATACACTTTCCGCTGCACCCTTCGCGCTACTCTTATCATGTGTATTGTGCAATACATTTTTTCGGTTTTGCCGCGTTCTATACAGTGCCATCTCAAGCCCTTTGGCTGTTACCGAAAAGCTGTATTCGCTGTCGAGGATTTCAGCAATTTCATGCCGCGTTAGCCCTCTGTCCAGCCAGTTCTCGATTTCATTTAGGCGCAATCTGACAGCAGCCGATAAGTTGCGGGGTTTCAGATCTGCTGGTTTATTCATAACCCCCTCCGTTGTATGAAAATGACTCTACAACACTCGTAAGAAGGGGTCAATCGAGTTTTGTAGTTTATCTGTAGTTTTCTTGTAGTCTATTTGTAGTCTGTCACGTTTTTTGTAGTTTCTTTGTAGTTTTATTGTAGTCTATTTGTAGTCTTCCAACACTAAGGCAAAACGTTTTTTGTAGTTTATCTGTAGTTTATCTGTAGTTTTTGGTTGCTCAGATGGTCATGCAAGCATGACCATCAAAGAATAGGACGCTTTTTAGCCAAATGACCCTTAACCTACGGAGATCGCCCTACCAAAAAAAGATGATTTTTTATCCCTTAACCTGCTATACACCTAACGCAGCGTGATAAATCACGCTATCTCACTGATTTAAAAGAAAAAAAACCAAATTTAACCATGCTGCGGTATTACCCAGGTATTACAAATCTAATCTAACTTACTGATTTAAAACATTTTTTATTTATTACTTTGGTAATACTATGATTTCACCGTATTAGACACCCTTTTTTCGTTTAAAAAATGCACAAAGTGAGGACTGAATGCCAACAATAACCGCAAAAGTATCAGATGAACTTTTGGCCTATATAGACCTGGTTTCAGGTGGTAATCGGTCAGAGTATCTGCGGCGCTGCCTTGAAGCTGGCCCAGGTGATCTGGAGTCCGGGTTGAAAATAGTTACCAACCAGCTGAGCG
>NZ_JBMEZK010000043.1:0-1395 GCF_048822715.1 Klebsiella sp. C239
TTTTGTGGTGTAGCGATAAATAGTCATGCGAGAAACGTTGAAGCGCTTAGCAACTGCACCAACTGTCATTTCAGGATCAGCAAGTAAGATTCTAATTTGTTTAACATCTTCTTCAGAAAGTGACGGTTTTCTCCCTCCCACACGGCCCCTTGCGCGTGCAGCTGCAAGGCCTGAGCGCGTTCTTTCAATATTGCGGTTGCGTTCAAAGCTAGAGAATATCGCCATCAGATGAGTATAGATTTCCCCTATAACTGGCGCATTTGTGTCTATTCTGTCCTTGATGGCTATGAAAGTTATTCCGCGTTTCTTCAGGTCGTCGAGTAAAGTAATGACTTGACCCAATGAACCGCCGAGCCGATCTAGTGCCCAAACTACTAGGGTATCTCCCTCGCGCAATGCTTTCAGGCAGTTCTCCAGTTCCGGCGCACCTTTTTTGTCGCGCTTGGGGCCGCTACGTGAGGTCTGATCCTGATAGATTTGCTCACATCCAGCTTTTGTTAGTTCGTCAACCTGGTGCGCCACATCCTGAAGATGCGTAGATTTACGTGCATAGCCGATTTTCATTCTTTTCTCGCTAATTAGTTATGGGGTTATTGTTATGTTGATACAGTAACGAGTTTTGTTACATGAGGGGAGTCATTTTTCGGGAGAAGTCAGGACTTTTCAAGACTGTCACAAAAACCATCGTTTTTGATACATTAATTTAACCAATAGGTTGCAGATCAAATCGCCTGTAACAGCCTTTCTGGCTGTTTGTCGTTTTCAGAAGACGGCTGCACTGAACGTCAGAAGCCGACTGCACTATAGCAGCGGAGGGGTTGGATCCATCAGGCAACGACGGGCTGCTGCCGGCCATCAGCGGACGCAGGGAGGACTTTCCGCAACCGGCCGTTCGATGCGGCACCGATGGCCTTCGCGCAGGGGTAGTGAATCCGCCAGGATTGACTTGCGCTGCCCTACCTCTCACTAGTGAGGGGCGGCAGCGCATCAAGCGGTGAGCGCACTCCGGCACCGCCAACTTTCAGCACATGCGTGTAAATCATCGTCGTAGAGACGTCGGAATGGCCGAGCAGATCCTGCACGGTTCGAATGTCGTAACCGCTGCGGAGCAAGGCCGTCGCGAACGAGTGGCGGAGGGTGTGCGGTGTGGCGGGCTTCGTGATGCCTGCTTGTTCTACGGCACGTTTGAAGGCGCGCTGAAAGGTCTGGTCATACATGTGATGGCGACGCACGACACCGCTCCGTGGATCGGTCGAATGCGTGTGCTGCGCAAAAACCCAGAACCACGGCCAGGAATGCCCGGCGCGCGGATACTTCCGCTCAAGGGCGTCGGGAAGCGCAACGCCGCTGCGGCCCTCGGCCTGGTCCTTCAGCCACCATGCCCGTGCACGCGAC
>NZ_JBMEZK010000044.1:0-1319 GCF_048822715.1 Klebsiella sp. C239
TGGGTCTTCCCTTGTTGTGGTGGCTGAAGGCATGATAATGGTGTATTTAATCGCCAGAGGTCACCGCCATGGACGAAAAGTCCCTCTACGCTCATATTCTCAACCTGTCCGATCCGTGGCAGGTAAAGTCCCTTTCTCTCGATGAAAATGCCGGTTCTGTTACTGTCACTATTGAGATCGCTGAAAACACCCGGCTAGCCTGTCCGACCTGCGGTAAATCCTGTTCTGTTCACGATCACCGTCATCGTAAATGGCGCCATCTTGATACCTGCCAGTTCACCACTATTGTTGAAGCCGATGTTCCACGAATTATGTGTCCGGAGCATGGCTGCCTGACGTTGCCTGTTCCGTGGGCTGGCCCCGGAAGCCGGTATACGTTGCTATTCGAATCGTTCGTTCTCTCATGGCTGAAAATCAGCACCGTTGATGCTGTCAGGAAGCAACTTAAGCTCAGTTGGAATGCGGTTGACGGCATTATGACCCGGGCAGTTAAGCGAGGTCTTGCCCGGATAAAAAAGCCATTATCCGCCCGTCATATGAATGTGGATGAGGTCGCCTTTAAAAAAGGACATCGTTACATAACGGTGATCTCCGATCGCGATGGTCGGGCGCTGGCCTTAACGGATGATCGCGGCACAGAGAGTCTTGCCGGCTATCTTCGCACGCTCACTGATGGGCAGTTGCTGGCTATCAAAACGCTCTCAATGGACATGAACGCGGGCTATATAAGAGCAGCGCGTATCCACTTACCCAGTGCGGTTGAGAAAATCGCCTTTGACCGCTTCCATGTGGCGAAGCAACTGGGCGAGGTAGTTGATAAAACCCGTCAGAATGAACATCCGCACCTCCCTGTTGAAAGCCGACACCAGGCAAAAGGAACCCGCTTCCTGTGGCAGTACAGCGATAAGTGGATGACCGAATCCCGGCAGGAAAAGCTGATGTGGCTGCGTGCACAGATGAAGCTGACGAGCCAGTGCTGGGCGCTGAAAGAGCTGGCAAAGGATATCTGGAACAGGCCATGGAGCGAGGAAAGACGGAGTGACTGGCAGAGATGGTTGGCGCTGGCGGCTAACAGTGACGTTCCCATGATGAAAAATGCCGCGAAAACGATAGGAAAAAGGCTGTACGGGATCCTGAATGCGATGCGACACAGTGTCTCAAACGGAAATGCGGAGGCACTTAACAGCAAGATCAGGCTGCTGAGGATAAAAGCCAGGGGATACCGAAACCGGGAGCGCTTTAAACTGGGGGTGATGTTCCACTACGGAAAGCTGAATATGGCGTTCTGAGCCTTCCCACCATGATCGGGGAAGACCCAT
>NZ_JBMEZK010000045.1:0-1305 GCF_048822715.1 Klebsiella sp. C239
GGCGGCGAAAGCCGTTACGTCATTTTTTACGTAAGACATCGCGCCGTTACGTATCCCAGATACGTAACGGCTGCCGCCTGAAAAAGGGTTCATTTTTTTTGAATCTGTCCTGTTTTTTTTCCCGTGCCGGCATCAGCTGCAGGACGTCCTGCAGCTGATGCCGGCCGCGTTACAGAATTATAAAAAACAGTGACTTATATAATTCCCTCCCTGATTCTCTCTCTTTCAAAAATTCTGAAGCCCTGCACCGCAGGGCTCCAGCTGTCAGCAGTCCATCAGCCAGCGGTGCGCTTTTGAGGCCGCTGCCGCCGCTTTAAAGATGTAGCGCTTGTCTCCCTTCAGGGCTTTCAGCCAGGACGCGATATAGCTTTCATGCTGCACCTCTCCCGTAATTCCCAAATCCGCCATCAGAAACGCGCTGCCCAGCTCGGCGATCAGTTCCTCAAACGCATACGCCTCAGAGCCAAACTTATTGCCTTTTTCACGATTGAGGCGGGACGCTGCCCCCGTCCAGTGAACCAGCTCATGCAGGCCGGTGGCGTAGAAGTTCGCCGCGTCCGCGAAGCGGAACCGCTCTGGCAGGACGATTTCATCGGTGGCCGGACGATAGAACGCCTTTACGCCCTGCTCGGTGATTTTTGCCCCGCTCCGGGTCATGAGTGCTTCCGCCTGCGGCAGCGGATCGAAACCGGCAACCGGCTGCGGCACGCTCTCGATGCTCAGGCCGTCGATTTGCTCCACGTTAAACACGGTAAAGGCTTTCAGCATCGGGATTTTTTCGATTTCCCCGTCCTCGTCCTCTTTCTCCAGAGTCTTGTAAAAGATGGCCGTCGTGCCGTGTTCACCTTTACGAACCTGGCCGCCCAGCTCCTGCGCCTGTTTGTAGGTCAGCCAGCGCTCGTCCTGAAAACCCTGTTTTGCCGCACTACACCACAGCAGCATGATATTAATTCCGCTGTATGCCGTGCCGGTGCTGAAGTTGGCCGGTAATCCCGCCGCTGCGCCGTTGCGAACCCACGGGCACACCCACGGTTTAACGCCGCTTTCCAGGGCTGCAATGATGCTGTCCGTTACGGTCTGGTAAAGGTCTGTTTTGACTGCGCCAGCACGGGCTTTGCTTTTGCCCCTGGAAAATTTCGTTTTTGAGGAGCCTGACTGCTCCAGCGGGGATACGCTGGTCGCCTGTGAAGCTTTAGGGGCGGTTGTCTGAGTGTGCAGGTTCATCGTCATGGCTGTTTCTCCGTCAGTGTGAATTTCGTCTTCGTATCGCCTGACGGTTCGGCCTGCCCGGAGTCGTTCTGGTCT
>NZ_JBMEZK010000046.1:0-1037 GCF_048822715.1 Klebsiella sp. C239
CTGGCTAAAACCTACGGTGGTTCCGCTCGCGCATTCGACCAGATCGATAACGCGCCGGAAGAAAAAGCTCGTGGTATCACCATCAACACCTCTCACGTTGAATATGACACCCCGACTCGCCACTACGCGCACGTAGACTGCCCGGGCCACGCCGACTATGTTAAAAACATGATCACCGGTGCTGCGCAGATGGACGGCGCGATCCTGGTTGTTGCTGCGACTGACGGCCCGATGCCGCAGACTCGTGAGCACATCCTGCTGGGTCGTCAGGTAGGCGTTCCGTACATCATCGTGTTCCTGAACAAATGCGACATGGTTGATGACGAAGAGCTGCTGGAACTGGTTGAGATGGAAGTTCGTGAACTGCTGTCTCAGTACGATTTCCCGGGCGACGACACTCCGATCGTTCGTGGTTCTGCTCTGAAAGCGCTGGAAGGCGACGCAGAGTGGGAAGCGAAAATCATCGAACTGGCTGGCCACCTGGATACCTATATCCCGGAACCAGAGCGTGCGATTGACAAGCCGTTCCTGCTGCCGATCGAAGACGTATTCTCCATCTCCGGTCGTGGTACCGTTGTTACCGGTCGTGTAGAGCGCGGTATCATCAAAGTGGGTGAAGAAGTTGAAATCGTTGGTATCAAAGAAACCGCGAAAACCACCTGTACTGGCGTTGAAATGTTCCGCAAACTGCTGGACGAAGGCCGTGCTGGTGAGAACGTAGGTGTTCTGCTGCGTGGTATCAAACGTGAAGAAATCGAACGTGGTCAGGTACTGGCTAAGCCGGGCACCATCAACCCGCACACCAAGTTCGAATCTGAAGTGTACATTCTGTCCAAAGACGAAGGCGGCCGTCACACTCCGTTCTTCAAAGGCTACCGTCCGCAGTTCTACTTCCGTACTACTGACGTGACTGGCACCATCGAACTGCCGGAAGGCGTAGAGATGGTAATGCCGGGCGACAACATCAAAATGGTTGTTACCCTGATCCACCCGATCGCGATGGACGATGGTCTGCGTTTCGCAATCCGTGAAGGCGG
>NZ_JBMEZK010000047.1:0-996 GCF_048822715.1 Klebsiella sp. C239
AGGAACGTAGGCCGGATAAGGCATTTATGCCGCCATCCGGCATAAATGGAGCGCACCAGTCGTAGCCCGGCTAAGCGTAGCGCCAGCCGGGAACGCTCCTTCGACAACGCTATCGCATCAGAACCACGCCTCAAACATCCCGCCGACGTTCAGCGAATCCAGCTGCTGGTCTTTGGTGCCGTTGACCTTCGCGGTATGCTCGTTGTCCACCTGACCGCCGGTCACGTAGAAGCGCAGCATCGGACGGAACTCCGGCCCCATGCCGATGGCGATGTTCTGCGACAGCGTCAGCTTCCAGCCGTGGTTATCCCCGCCCTGGTCGTAGTCCACGCGCTGGTAGCCCGCTTCCAGCCAGGTGGAGTGCACGTCGTTCCAGAAGTACATCGGCCGCACGATGGCGCCGTAGTTTTTGCGGTTGTCGGTATTATCTTTGCCGTTGTCGTAGTCGTGGAAGGCCAGCAGATATTCCACCTGCGCCTGCTGGGTGAACTTATGGCTGCCCTCGAAGCTGGCGTAGACCGTGGTCAGGTCGTCGGTTTTGTTGTAGACGCTGTTATCCGAGTTGTCGGAGTAGCGCAGGATCACCTTGTTCACTCCGCTGTCGTTGGTGTGGCTCAGCACCAGGCCGCCCTGCCAGGCTTCGAGACGCGCGTCGCTGTCCACCGCCTTCGAGTCAAAGCCGTAGTTGGCGTACACCTCGACGTCGATCGGCCCGGCCTTGATGTTGTGGGTTTTGGTGGTCAGCGCGTAGTGGCCGTTGTCCCCGGTGTCGGAGCTGCCGGTACAGGTGATGCGCGACGGGTTGGTCTCGTCGGCCATCACTTCCGGGCTACAGGATTTCACCTGCGAGACCGTCGCCACGTCGAACTGCACGCCGCCGATATCAAAGTTCTTCACCCCGGCGCCCTGGCCGTCGTGGTTCATCCAGAAGTAGTCGTTGATCCCCTGTTGCGGACGCTGGTGGAAGTCGCGGCCGGCCCAGATATAGGCGTTGGG
>NZ_JBMEZK010000048.1:0-853 GCF_048822715.1 Klebsiella sp. C239
CTCCTCGATGAGCGCCACCTACGGCCACCCGGCCACCGAAGCGCTGGTGGCCACCCTCGCGGGTACTGAGCACGACACCGGGCTGGATATCCACAAGCTGGAGAGCATCGCGGCGTACTTCCGCGAGGTGCGTAAGAAGTACCATGCCTTCGAGGGCCAGCTGAAGGGCACCGACAGCCGTATCCTCGTCGCCCAGGTGCCGGGCGGGATGCTCACCAACCTCGAAAGCCAGCTGAAGCAGCAGAGCGCCGCCCACCGTCTGGATGAAGTGCTGGCGGAAATCCCCCGCGTGCGCGAGGACCTCGGCTTCATCCCGCTGGTCACCCCGACCTCGCAGATTGTCGGCACCCAGGCGGTGCTCAACGTGCTGACCGGCGAGCGCTACAAAACCATCGCGAAGGAGACCGCCGGTATTCTGAAAGGTGAATACGGCCGCACCCCGGCGCCGGTGAACGCCGCCCTGCAGGCGCGGGTGCTGGACGGCGCTGAGGCCATCACCTGCCGCCCGGCGGACCTGCTGAAGCCGGAGCTGGCGCAGCTGGAAGCCGATGTGAAGCGCCAGGCGCAGGAGAAGAATATTCAGCTGGCGGAGAACGCCATCGACGACGTACTCACCGTGGCCCTGTTCCCGCAGCCCGGCCTGAAGTTCCTCGAAAACCGCCATAACCCGGCGGCCTTTGAACCGGTGCCGCAGGTGGAAGCCGCGCAGCCTGCTCCTGCCCCGGCGAAAGCTGCCGCCTCCGGTATCTACACCGTGGAAGTGGAAGGCAAAGCCTTTGTGGTGAAGGTCAGCGACGGCGGCGACGTCAGCCAGCTGACGGCGGCCACCCCGTCTTCCGCACCGGTTCCTGCC
>NZ_JBMEZK010000049.1:0-847 GCF_048822715.1 Klebsiella sp. C239
TTCCTCGATGAGCGCCACCTACGGCCACCCGGCCACCGAAGCGCTGGTGGCCACCCTCGCCGGCACGAAATATGACACTGGGCTGGATATCCACAAGCTGGAGAGCATCGCGGCGTATTTCCGCGAGGTGCGTAAGAAGTACCACGCCTTCGAGGGCCAGCTGAAGGGCACCGACAGCCGCATTCTGGTGGCCCAGGTGCCGGGCGGGATGCTCACCAACCTCGAAAGCCAGCTGAAGCAGCAGAACGCCGCGGACAAACTCGACCAGGTGCTGGCGGAAATCCCCCGCGTGCGCGAGGACCTCGGCTTCATCCCGCTGGTCACCCCGACCTCGCAGATTGTCGGCACCCAGGCGGTGCTCAACGTCCTGACCGGCGAGCGCTACAAAACCATCGCGAAGGAGACCGCCGGTATTCTGAAAGGTGAGTACGGCCACACGCCGGCGCCGGTGAACGCCGCCCTGCAGGCCCGCGTACTGGAAGGGGCAGAAGCCATCACCTGCCGCCCGGCGGACCTGCTGAAGCCGGAGCTGGCGCAGCTGGAAGCCGATGTGAAGCGCCAGGCGCAGGAGAAGAATATTCAGCTGGCGGAGAACGCCATCGACGATGTGCTCACCGTGGCCCTGTTCCCGCAGCCCGGCCTGAAGTTCCTCGAAAACCGCCATAACCCGGCGGCCTTTGAACCGCTGCCGCAGGTGGAAGTCGCGCAGCCTGCTCCTGCCCCGGTAAAAGCTGCCGCCTCCGGTATCTACACCGTGGAAGTGGAAGGCAAAGCCTTTGTGGTGAAGGTCAGCGACGGCGGCGACGTCAGCCAACTCAGCGCCGCGCCGGTGGCCGCTGCGCCTGCT
>NZ_JBMEZK010000050.1:0-788 GCF_048822715.1 Klebsiella sp. C239
GGCACTGTTGCAAATAGTCGGTGGTGATAAACTTATCATCCCCTTTTGCTGATGGAGCTGCACATGAACCCATTCAAAGGCCGGCATTTTCAGCGTGACATCATTCTGTGGGCCGTACGCTGGTACTGCAAATACGGCATCAGTTACCGTGAGCTGCAGGAGATGCTGGCTGAACGCGGAGTGAATGTCGATCACTCCACGATTTACCGCTGGGTTCAGCGTTATGCGCCTGAAATGGAAAAACGGCTGCGCTGGTACTGGCGTAACCCTTCCGATCTTTGCCCGTGGCACATGGATGAAACCTACGTGAAGGTCAATGGCCGCTGGGCGTATCTGTACCGGGCCGTCGACAGCCGGGGCCGCACTGTCGATTTTTATCTCTCCTCCCGTCGTAACAGCAAAGCTGCATACCGGTTTCTGGGTAAAATCCTCAACAACGTGAAGAAGTGGCAGATCCCGCGATTCATCAACACGGATAAAGCGCCCGCCTATGGTCGCGCGCTTGCTCTGCTCAAACGCGAAGGCCGGTGCCCGTCTGACGTTGAACACCGACAGATTAAGTACCGGAACAACGTGATTGAATGCGATCATGGCAAACTGAAACGGATAATCGGCGCCACGCTGGGATTTAAATCCATGAAGACGGCTTACGCCACCATCAAAGGTATTGAGGTGATGCGTGCACTACGCAAAGGCCAGGCCTCAGCATTTTATTATGGTGATCCCCTGGGCGAAATGCGCCTGGTAAGCAGAGTTTTTGAAATGTAAGGCCTTTGAATAAGACAAAA
>NZ_JBMEZK010000051.1:0-768 GCF_048822715.1 Klebsiella sp. C239
CGACTTCGCCCGCTTAACGCCGGCGATTGTCGCCGCCATTCACCACCACCGCCGTCTTCACCCTTAATTCACGGAGGAATTCATGACCGTTGCCATTACCGATGTCGTCCTGCGCGACGCCCACCAGTCCCTGTTCGCCACCCGTCTGCGTCTCGACGATATGCTCCCCGTCGCCGCTCAGCTTGACGACGTCGGCTACCGCTCGCTGGAGTGCTGGGGCGGCGCCACCTTCGACGCCTGCATCCGCTTCCTCGGCGAGGACCCGTGGGTCCGCCTGCGCGAGCTGAAAAAGGCGATGCCGAAAACCCCGCTGCAGATGCTGCTCCGCGGCCAGAACCTGCTCGGCTACCGTCACTACGCCGACGACGTGGTCGAACGCTTCGTGGAGCGCGCCGTCAAAAACGGCATGGACGTCTTCCGCGTCTTCGACGCCATGAACGACCCGCGCAACATGCAGGCCGCCCTGCAGGCGGTCCGCAGCCACGGCGCCCACGCCCAGGGCACCCTGAGCTACACCACCAGCCCGGCCCACACCCTGCAGACCTGGCTCGACCTCACCGAACAGCTGCTGGAGACCGGCGTCGACTCCATCGCGATTAAAGACATGTCCGGCATTCTCACCCCCGGCGCCGCCTTTGAGCTGGTCAGCGAAATCAAAAAACGCTTTGCCGTCACCCTGCACCTGCACTGCCACGCCACCACCGGCATGGCGGAGATGGCCCTGCTGAAGGCCATTGAAGCCGGCGTCGACGGCGTCGATACCGCCAT
>NZ_JBMEZK010000052.1:0-613 GCF_048822715.1 Klebsiella sp. C239
TATGCATACAGCTATATTGATCGGAGGTTTTTCATGCCTAGACACTATGAAATTGACTCAGCCTGGCGTGCGAGCATTAAGCGTGAGCCGAACGGTCGTCAGACAGTTACGACAGAAGCCTTTGTCAGCCAGCTTGCGCTGATTAATTTTCACTGGAGTTGTCGCCAAGCAAATCAGTGGATTGAAACCTACGTGACCGTTTTTAAAGACATTTCCACTCAGGAAGGAGAGAACCGGACATTCATGCTTTTTAACCCCAACGGAGGCCGTTAAAAATGGGTTTTCCATCGCCAGCAACCGACTACCAGGAAAACAGGCTGTCACTCGATCAGCACTGTAATACAGGAGCGCCGGGAGTATTCTTTTTTCGAAGTGATACCTACTCTTTCCGGGAAGGGATAAAGCCTGGTGCGCTGCTCATAGTAGATTTTGGGGGCACGCCCGTTGACGGGTCTTTGGTGCTCTGTGTCCTGGAACAAGAATTCAGGATCATGCGATTGCGACTACACCCCAAGCGGTGTCTCCAGGAACTCGATAAGCTGGATAACTTCAGGGCTATACCTGATGACGATGAGGACGGGTTGGAGGTCAGGGGGGTCATTACGCACATTGT